>JAFURB010000009.1 GCA_017472065.1 Alphaproteobacteria bacterium
ATACCCAACAGATATTTTTAACGGCACAGTTCGTCAGGTTCGCTTGTCCCCCACAACAACATCCAATGTTGTCGTTTATACGGTTGTAATTGATGTTGATAATTCTGATATGCGCCTGATGCCAGGAATGACCGCATTCGTAACCGTTATTATCAACAGTGCCGAAAATGTGTACAAGGCGCAAAATGCCGCTTTCCTTATTCGCAATTTCAAAAGCATTGACCCAACATTAGATGAAACGATTACACCCGACACCCATCTGGCTATTATGCGTGATTGTGAAATTCAATTTATTGAATATAAAAAAGGACTGGAATCCGCCACCGAAACACAAATTATATCAGACCAGATAATGGATGGCGACCGCATTGTTGTCGGTGTCCAAGGACAAACATCCACAACCCAATCAAGCAATAATCGTGGTGGCCCGATGGGTGGTCCTGGCGGTGGCGGTCCAATGGGCGGACCAATGTAATATGGGGGCGGCTATGGCAAAAAATACACCTGTTATTTCAATGCATAAAATCTGCAAATCGTTTCCCATGGAAATGGGCGGCGAACAACAGGTTTTATTTGACAATACTTTTGATATTTATCCCGGCGAATTTGTATCTATTATGGGACCATCAGGGTCTGGCAAATCAACATGTATGAATATTATTGGTGCGCTGGACACCGCCACGTCTGGGACATATAAACTCTATGGCACAGATATTACAACAATGTCGCCTGATGAATTGGCCGTTGTCAGAAATGAACATATTGGCTTTGTTTTTCAACAGTTTAACCTGTTGCCTAAACGTAGTGTCTTGGACAACGTAATGTTGCCATTGATGTATCGTGGTCTGCCGATGACGGAACGCATACGGCGTGCGCGCGAAATGCTGAAACTGGTGGGCTTGGAAAACTTTGAAACATACCTGCCAACACAATTATCAGGCGGTATGAAACAACGTGTTGCAATCGCACGTGCGTTGGCGGGCAACCCAAAACTGATTTTGGCAGACGAACCGACTGGTGCACTGGACAGTAAAATGGGAAATGAAATTTTACAGTTCTTTAAGAAATTAAATCGTGATTTAGGGATAACAATCATAATGATTACACACGAATTTGATATTGCTATGTATTCTGACCGCCTGATTCATATCTATGATGGCCATATCACATACGATGGCAAAATCCCAAAATCAGAATCACATATACCAAAGGCATATAAAAAATGAATATACAAGATATCGCCAAAGAATCATGGCTGTCCATCAGCGGTAATAAGATGCGGTCTTTCTTAACCGTCTTGGGAATTGTTATCGGTGTTATGGCAGTGGTAATTATGGTGGCAGTTGGCGAAACCGTCCAAAAATCCATCACAGACCAATTTTCATCACTGGGAACGAACACAATTATGATACGTGCCGGTGCCGCACAATCTGCCGGTGTGCGTGGTGGGAATCGACAAACCCTGACCATGGATGATGCAGAATTTTTAGGGCAATTACCCGATGTTGCAGCGGTCACCCC
>JAFURB010000010.1 GCA_017472065.1 Alphaproteobacteria bacterium
TGTCATTCCGGTGCTTGACACCGGAAACCAGGTTATGCGTGCAAAGCACGCACAAATAATAATGTTTTTATGACCTGGGTCCCGTGGTTAAACCACGGGATGACAGAATTTTTTGCAAAAAATTCTGTTTGTACTTCCTGCGATAAACTTTTATTTATATAAGTATTTATAGTATCCATAATTGCACTTTGAACTTTGCACTCTGAACTTTGAAAAAATCCCCCGATTGGGGGATTTTTATTTGATTACATCATCCCGGGCATGCCACCGGACATTTGTGGGTTGGTCGGTTTTTCTTCGGGAATTTCAGTCATAACCGCACCAGTTGTTAACATAACACCGGCGGTAGATGCCGCCGCGGCGATTGCTGTTTTAACAACCTTGGCTGGGTCAATTATACCCGCCGCCATCATGTCAACATATTCATCAGTTTGGGCGTTATAGCCAAAGTTATAATCGGACGATTCCATAACCTTGCCCACGACGATTTCACCAGATTTGCCCGCGTTTTCTGCGATTTGTGCCATTGGCGCAACAATCGCACGGCGTACAATATCAATACCAACATCTTGGTCGGCATTTGCACCATGTAAATCACGCAGTGCCGCGACCGCGCGGACCAACGCAACACCACCACCGGCAACAATGCCGTCGGCCACGGCGGCACGCGTTGCCGCCAATGCGTCATCGACACGGTCTTTCTTTTCTTTTACCTCTACCTCGGTCATGCCGCCAACCTTGATAACAGCAACACCGCCAACCAATTTCGCCAGACGTTCTGACAATTTTTCACGATCATAGTCACTGGTTGTGGTTGCAATAGCATTGCGAATTTCATCGGCACGCGCCGCAATCGCAGATTTATCACCGCCCCCGTGCGCCAACAATGTTGAATCTTTGGACACGACAACTTTCTTGGCTGTCCCCAGCACCGCCGGTGTGATATTTTCAAATGTCATCCCCATGTCATCAGAAATAACGGTTGCGCCTGTCACAATCGCGATATCTTTTAACATTTCTTTGCGACGATCGCCAAAGCCCGGGGCCTTGACCGCGCAAACTTTTAATCCGCCACGCAGACGGTTTAATACCAATGTTGCCAATGCTTCGGATTCGACATCTTCGGCGATAATTAATAATGGTTTGCCCGATTGTGCAATCGGTTCCAAGATTGGTAATAATGCCTGCAGACCGGTAATTTTCTTTTCAGAAACCAAGATTTGCGCGCCATCTAATTCCGCCAACATCTTTTCACTGTTTGTGACAAAGTATGGTGACATAAAGCCTTGGTCAAACTGCATACCTTCGACGACATCGATTTCAGTATCCAGGCCCTTGGCTTCTTCGACGGTGATAACACCTTCTTGGCCAACACGCGCCATGGCACCTGCGATTTTTTCACCAATATCAGCATCTGAATTTGCAGAAATAGTTGCAACCTGGGCGATTTCCGCACTGTCACGAACCGGACGTGCGTGCGCTTCTATATCTGCGATAACCGCATTGGTTGCCAAATCAATTCCGCGTTTGACATCCATTGGATTCATGCCAGCGGCAATAACACGACGACCTTCGCGGATTAATTTCTGGGCCAGAACAGTTGCCGTTGTTGTTCCATCACCGGCATCGTCACCGGCTTTTTTAGCAACCTCTTGGACCATGCGCGCGCCAACATTTTCAGTTGGGTCTTTTAATGACACGGCCTTGGCCACTGTCACGCCGTCTTTGGTCGCAACCGGTGCGCCGTATGATTTTTCAATAACAACCGTGCGTCCCTTGGGGCCCATGGTGATTTTGACCGCGTTTGCCAATTTATCAACACCCGCCGCCATTTTATCTGTATCAAAAATAATGTCTTTTGCCATTTATGATTCCTTTTGTAATTATTCCAAGATTCCCAAGATATCTGTTTCTTTGATTAATACATAGTCACGACCGTCAATCTTAACCTCGTTCACAGATGATGCCCATTTTGCGAACAAAACGACATCGTTTTCTTTGACTGTCATTGGGATTAAATCGTCACCCGCATATGCACCGGGACCGACCGCAATAACGCGACCACGTGATGGTTTTTCCTGGGCGTTGTCGGGGATAATAATTCCGCCAGCGGTTTTTGTTTCTTCTTCTAATCTTTCCAGCAGAACGTAATTGTGTAATGGTTTAAACATAATAAAATCTCCTTAAATTAAACCTGTACGACTTATATAGTCTAAAAATTGTTGATTTCAAGTATGCATTTTAATATCGTATAAATGAAAAACAAGGGGAATAAAAATATGTATGATAAAAATAATGTATTTGCAAAAATGATACGCGGTGAAATACCAACAAACAAGGTCTTTGAAAACGAACATGCGATGTCTTTCTATGATATCAATCCTATGTTCCAAACCCATGTATTGGTTATCCCCAAGGGACCATATCAAAATATATTGGATTTTTCAAAAAACGCATCGACGGATGAAATTATTGGTTTTTGGGACTGTTTTAATAAAACGACTGAAAAACTGGGAATTGATTGTGAATTTAACTGTGTTGCAAATGCAGGCGCAAACGCACCTTTTATCAAGCAAAGCGTGTTTCATTTTCACCTGCACTTGGTTGCGGGCGAACGCAAGCCGGCATTTCACGAACAATTGGCGGCGGAATTCAAATAATGAGAATTACCGTCCGCGTTATTCCACGTGCCAAAATTAATCGGGTTGAAATTCAGCCCGATGGCATTGTGCGCGTTCATACAACAACCGCCCCCACCGACGGCAAGGCAACAGCGGATGTAATAAAAATGCTGGCGGCGCATTATGGTGTGCCTAAGACCAGCATTAAATTAATTCGTGGAGCAACATCACGTGATAAAATATTTGAGATTTAAGAATCCAAAACCAATTTCATTAATTCTTCGACTGTATTTGCATTGTGCATATTATAGTCGTCCAAGCTTTCTATAAATCCACAATCTATCATATGTTTTACCAAATTGCCAAATGGCGCCCAGAAGTTTTCTGAATTCAAAAAGAATAATGGTTTTCTGGTTTCACCAATTTGCTGCATCGTCATGATGTCGGTCAATTCATTTAGTGTACCAATGCCCCCCGGCAAAATAATAAACGCATCCGACAATTCAAACATGCGTTGTTTGCGTTCATTTACACCATCAACAATTTCAACATCGATTTCAGGATGTGCAGGTTCTTGGCGTGCAACAACATCATCGGTCGAAACACCGATAACATGTCCGCCGGCGCGCAATGCCGCCGTTGCAACCGCCCCCATCAGACCCACATCGCCGCCGCCAAATACCATTTGAATATTATTCTGGGCCAGTTGCGTACCAACCATAATTGCCGCACGATTAAATTCAGGATTATTACCAAATTGATGACCACAATATACCGCAACTGTCTTGAAAAACTTTCTCATATTCTTTTTTCCCTTTATTTTCAGAAATTATAGCATAAAATACCAAAACAATGAACGAAAACTTTGTTAATTTTGTTCGAAAATATTCCGATACACCCATTGCCGCCGCGGTCAGTGGGGGTGTTGATTCGGTGTGTATGTTGGTGTGGTTGGTAAAATGCGGATTAAATGTCACGGCACTGCATGTTAATCACGGATTGCGTGATGCCGCAGACACAGAAACACAATATGTCGCAGATTTGTGCAAACAAATGAATATCCCATGCCAGATTTTTTATTGGACAGATGACAAACCCACCACCGGTATCGAGGCCGCTGCACGCAACGCACGATATAAATTTATGACAGATTGGTGTCACGAAAACGGTATTAACACATTGATGCTGGCCCACCAGGCAGATGACCAGATTGAAACTTTTTTAATGAATCTGGGGCGTGGCAGTGGCCTGTATGGTTTGGCGGCCATAGCGCGCGAAAGTGAACGCGATGGGGTAAAAATTGTTCGACCAATGCTGAACGTATATCGTGATGAACTGATAAAATATTGCGAAAAAAATAGCATCAAATACTTTGTTGACGAAATGAACAGTGATGAACAATACACACGCGTTCGTATTCGCAAAAATCGTCATTTATTATCTGAAAAACTGGGAATTGATGATGCGCGCATCTTGTTGGCGATTGAAAACCTGGGGCGTGTGCGCGATGCAATAACATCGGACATTGATGCAATGATTGAATCTGTGATTTGTCGTGGTGGCGCGATGTTCAGTGATTCTTTTCTATTTGACCAGGCACCCGATATTAGACTAAAGTTTATTGGCACACTGATTAAAAAAATTGGGGGGGATGATTATCAGCCGCGCTTGAAATCATTGGCCGGCGCACTAGATAAATTATCAAACGATTGCAAATTTACCCTGGGGCATTGTACAATACGCAGACTGGGGGAAAAAATTCTGGTCGTACCAGAAGGTTCACGTACAACATTTAGGAAAAGAAATGAGAAAAATAAAAGACACACTGCAAAACAAAACTAATAAAAACCTGAACAACACGATGAAAAAACGCGATCGGTCTGGATGGTTCTTGGGATTATTTGCAGTTTTGTTTGTTATGGTGGTTGGGCGCGCATTTTTAATTGGTGGTGCACCGATGATTGGGATGCAAAACAATATGTCTGCGAATCAACGGGCGACGGTGTTAAACTTTTCCGATGTGTTGCGTCGTGCAGATGATATTCAAACCATGGAAATTCGCGGTAATGATGCGCGTGGCGTATTAAAAGACGGCACAAAATACACCGCAACAATTACATATGACCCAGAATTATTAACCAAAATTTCTGAATCTGGGGCAAATGTTTCGATTGATTCATCACGCGGTTTTGTCGATGTATTGGGAACATGGTTGCCGATTGTTATTGGGTTGTTCTTTATATGGTGGATTTTCCGTGGTTTGCGTGGCGGGCCGGCCGGTGGCATTGGTCGCAGTCTGGTAAATCAAAACCCAACCAAAATTACAACAGGCAAACCAGGCACAACATTCAAAGATGTGGCCGGTATCGATTCAGAAAAACAGGAATTGGCGGAAATTGTCGATTTCCTGCGGAACAAGGATAAATACCAAAGTGTTGGCGCACGTGTTCCGCGTGG
The DNA here is from genome assembly GCA_017472065.1 of Alphaproteobacteria bacterium. Lineage (GTDB taxonomy): Bacteria > Pseudomonadota > Alphaproteobacteria > Rs-D84 > Rs-D84 > Enterousia. The sequence goes on from JAFURB010000010.1 coordinate 5,079, forward strand.
TGTTCTGTTGTCGGGCGAACCGGGTACGGGTAAAACATTGCTGGCCCGTGCCATCGCAGGCGAAGCAAATGTACCGTTCTTTGCAACATCGGGATCTGATTTTTCTGGGATTATTGTAGGGCTGGGGGTTGCCAAGATTAAAGAGATGTTTGAAATGGCAAAACGCAACGCGCCATGCATTTTATTCATCGACGAAATCGATGCAATCGGTCAAAGACGCAGTGCACACTCGTTCAATGACCAAGATCGCGAACAAACATTGAATCAATTACTGATTGAAATGGACGGATTTGCAAATAATACAGGTATCATTGTTATCGGGGCAACAAATCGTCCAGATATGCTGGATTCGGCACTGTTGCGCCCAGGCCGCTTTGACCGCCAGGTTCATATTGAATTACCAGACATGGCGGGCCGAAACGAGATATTAAAACTGTATGCGGGACGTGTCAAAATGGATACGGATGTAAACCTGCACGATGTGGCGCGCGGAACAACCGGTTTTTCAGGCGCAGATTTGGAAAATCTGTTGAACGAAGCGGCACTGCACGCGGTGCGTCATGGTCGCAAAGAAATTTCACCAATTGATATCGAAGAAGCGCGTGACAAGATTATCATGGGACCACGTAAATTACGAAAAATGCGCCCAGAAGACATTAAACTGACCGCATATCACGAAGCGGGCCATGCGTTCGTTAGCATGATATATTCCGATGTCACAGATCCAATTCACAAGGCGACAATTATTCCACGTGGTCGCGCGTTGGGGATGGTTCAGCATCTGCCAATTGATGACAAGGTTTCAATGACCCTGGCCGAGGTTCGTGCCAACCTGGCAATCGCATTGGCCGGACGCAGTGCCGAAGAATTATTCTTTGGCGCAGATAAAATCACCACCGGCGCAGAAAGCGACATCGCAATGGCGACACGTCTGGCACGCTATTCAATCACAACGGCGGGATTGTCGAATAAACTGGGGCTGGCGGCGATTAATCAGGTGTCTGCAATTGGCACGCGTGGCGCGCTGGAAAACGCATCAGAAAAAACCGCAGAAATGGTTGATGCGGAAATACGTTCATGGCTTGACACGGCACACAAGGATGCGACCAAGTTATTAACAAAAAATCGCAAGACCGTAGAAAAATTAGCAACAGAATTGCTGAACCGTGAAACATTAACAGGCGACGAAATCCGTGAAATTGTTTTCGGCAAGAAAAAGAACACACCTAAGAAGACATCAAAAAAATCTGATGCAAAGTCCAAGAAATAAATTTGAAATTGTTCAAATGTCACCACAGAACACAAATTCTGTGGTGCTTTTTGATGGCGATAAATGTGTGGTGTTTGACCCGTGGGGGCGCGCCGATGATTGGCAAAAATATTTTGTTTCGCACGATGTTACGCCCACTGCGATTTATGCGACCCATGGCCATCCAGATCATATTTCCGCCGCCGCAGAATTGGCCACGCGATTTAATATTGATTGGTATATGTCGCACATGGATTTAGATTTGATTGAGTGGGGCAATGGTTTGCTGGATTATTTTAATTTGCCAAAGCTGTCACCAAATGACAAAGCGCCAATTGATATAAAAACCGGTGAATATACGGTTTTGTCCGATATAAAAATGCATGTGATTGCTTTGCCCGGACATACACGTGGTGGTGTTGGATATTTTTTCCCAGATTATGGGGTGTTCCTTGTTGGGGATACGCTGTTCCAGGATTCATATGGCCGCACAGATTTGCCCGGTGGTGATGATGGAACATTATTTCAATCAATTGGCAAAATTTATGATATGAATTTACCAGACACAACAATCGTTATTCATGGTCATGGTATGCATACCACAATTGGATGGCTGAAAGAAAACAATCCATTTTTTAAGAAATAAAAAACCGGCATTGCCGGCTTTTATTTAATTATTTAGATTCTGTTTGTGTCGGTGTGTCAGCCGTGCTTTGCGCTGGGGCGGTTGTGGCACCTTGGTCTATAATTTCTTGGCGCAGGTGACTTTGCTGGGTTGCCATATCGGTCTTTGATGCAACCAATGCCAATGCTGCACATAAAATAAAGAACATTGTTGCCAACCATGCCGTCGCACGGGTTAAAAAGTTACCAGCCGCCGCACCCGTTAATGCGCCACCAAACATCGATGCCGCCGACGAACCAGACATGCCAGACCCTTCAGACTTTTGTAACAAAATGATACCAATCATAAATACTGCAACGATAATTAACAGAACCAGTAAAATTGAAAACATATTTTTTCCTTTTGATATTTTTATCACATTGATTTTATAGGGCCATTTACGAAATTGCAAGGATTTTCAGCAATTCATCGGCGGCGGCAATACTGGCCGCTTTTTTTGATGTGCCGGTGGCGGTGGCGGATTTGCCCATTGCACTGACACGAACACTGAATTCTGGGCAATGCGATGCACCCGTTGGGGTCAGATAATTATACAGTGGCAATGCACCATTATCGTTCTTTTGAACATATTCTTGTAACTTTGTTTTCGGATCTTTTGGGGCAACAACATTTTCACGTGCCAATTCAGTCCATATTCCCATAACAACCGCACGCGCGGCACGCCAACCACTGTCGATAAATATTGCGCCAAGGACAGCCTCCATCGCATCGGCCAACATGTGTTGCTGACGCCCACCGGTTAAATGACCATGACGAATTTGTCTGTGCAACCCCAGACGCACCGCCACATTGGCCAGTGTCTTGGTCGAAACCAATAGTGCATGGCGACGCGCCAAATCCCCTTCGGGTTCGGCGGGGAACATGTTGTACAGCAATTCTGCAACAACCAATCCCAAGACACGGTCACCGACAAATTCCAACCGTTCGTTATTATTCGCGGCATTGGCACCACTTTGCGTTAATGCCAAATCCAATAATGCCTGATTTCTAAAAGTATAGTTTAATTTTTCCATCTTATTTCACACCCATCCCAAATCTGTTCCAGCGCATTTTGTTACCCCATGACCATACCGCCAACATTGGCGCATAGTAATTATGCGAATACCATGTGAACCAAACGCGCCCCAAGACATTGTCACGCGGCACAAATCCAACATGCATGCGACTGTCACCACTGTTATCACGGTTGTCACCCATAAAGAACAAATGTTTTTCAGGTACCGTAAACACCGCTGTATTGTCCGAATAACGTTCATTATCCGATGTTTCAATTATGCTGTGCGAAACACCATTTGGCAATGTTTCTGTGTATTCGGTCATAATAAATATTCCACATGGCACATCGGATGGTTTCCAGTTCCCTTCGGATACGGGCAGTTTTTCACCGTCTGGGCCAGTGTAAAGATTTATAACACGTTTGTACTGATTACTGCACATCGGGCTGTATTGAATCGTATAATTAAATTCAGCCGGCTTGTTATCAACATAGATTTTATTGCCGTCTATTTCAAATGTGCCATTTTCATATTTACCACGTTTAGGTTCTGTGGGTAAAACCGCCCAGACATATGGACGTGGATTTTCACGCTTAACCTGTTCACCATTTATGTGCAAACGACCATTAATCATCTGAATCTTGTCGCCGGGTTTGCCAATCAGGCGTTTAACATAATCCTGGGATTCATCAACAGGATTGCGAAATACAATTATGTCGCCAATTTCTGGTTCAGTCGCCCAGAAACGACCGTTCCACAATTTCCATGATCCAAAAGGAAACGAATAACGCGAATACCCATATGACCATTTAGTCACAAAAATATGATCGCCCACATGCAGTGTTGGTATCATTGATCCAGACGGGATATTAAACGGTTCCAACAACAGACTGCGAAATACAATCGCAATCAATGCACCATAGAATATTGTATTAAACCATTCACGTGCGACATTTTTATTTTTTGCGGGCATAAAAAATCCTTTCTTGATGGGGGTATTTTAGACCTTGAAATCAAGTAACGCAAGTTATAATATGCATGTATGATTTCATTAAATTCTGTTATCTTTAACGGCATGGATGCAACACGCATCGATGTCCAGGTTCAATTAGCAAACGGTTTTGCAAAACCCGAATTTAATATTATTGGATTGGCCGATCGCGCAGTCAAAGAATCTGCAGAACGGATACGAAATGTTTTGTCGGCATTGAATTTGGCCCTGCCCCCGAAAAGATTAACGGTTAACCTGTCGCCGGCCGATGTGGAAAAAAGCGGTTCGCATTTTGATTTGCCAATACTGTGCGGAATATTGTGTGCAATTGGAATCCTGCCCGAAGATAGGTTATCAAAATACCTGATACTGGGCGAAGTTGGACTGAACGGCGCAATTGTACGAACCGATGCCGTATTGCCCGCCGGCGTATGGGCCAAGAATAATGGTCTAGGTTTAATTTGCCCCGGTCCCCAATGGGCCGAGGCCCGATTGTCCAGCCACGATGATATTTTGGCACCGCACCATGTACTGGAATTAATTAACCATTTCAATGGCACATCACCATTACAATTCCCAGACGCCCCATCTGCACCAGATGCGGATGTAAAACACAATATCGATATGGCTGATGTTCATGGCCAGGCCGCAGCCAAGCGCGCACTGGAAATCGCGGCCGCCGGTGGTCACGCAATGTTAATGGTTGGTCCCCCGGGATCGGGTAAAACAATGCTGGCATCGCGATTGCCAACAATTATGCCAGAAATGAGTGCCGAAGAAATTCTGGAAACATCAATCATATATTCCATTGCAGGTCAATTGGATAATAAAAGCCTGGTATCAACACGCCCGTTCCGCAGTGTTCACCACACATCCAGTCCGGTCGCGTTGGCCGGGGGCAGTTCTGATGCACGCCCGGGGGAAATATCATTGGCACACAATGGCGTATTATTCTTGGATGAATTGCCAGAATTTAACCGGGCAACACTGGAAATTCTGCGCCAACCAATGGAAAGTGGCAAGATACTGATTTCGCGCGCGCGGCGCAATGCAACATATCCGGCGCGTTTTCAATTAATCGCAGCAATGAACCCATGTCCGTGTGGGCATTTGGGCAATGCCGCGATGTCTTGTTCACGCGCACCCCGCTGTGCCGAAGCATACCAGAATAAAATATCGGGTCCCCTGTTGGATCGAATTGATTTACATGTCGATGTTGATGCGGTAAACCCATGGGAAATGAAGAACAACGACAACACCCCACGCGAAACCAGCGAACAAATCCGCGCACGCGTTGTTGCCGCACGCAATCGCCAAATCGCACGCCAGGGTCATGTTAATGCAACACTGGATGGTCCAGAATTGGAACGTGTGGCATGTTTAAGCGATGATTTAACAGAATTCTTGAATACAGCCGCAGAAAAGATGGGCATGTCGGCGCGTGGATATAACCGCATAAAGCGTCTGGCACGGACAATTGCCGATTTGCGTGGTAGTGATGACATAGAAATGGCCGACCTGGCCGAGGCACTATCATACCGCCCAATCAATCGTGGTAAATACGGCGTTAAATAAATCAGGCGAATTTATTGTTCGATTTCTGAAATCGCATTGTCAAATTCAGTTTCGTCCCAGATTGTAATTCCTAATTCAGTGGCCTTGGTCAATTTAGACCCTGCATCGGCACCCGCCAAAACAATGTCTGTTTTGGCAGAAACACTGCCCGTGACGGTGGCACCCATGCGTTCCAGAATTTCACGCGCCGCATCGCGCGTATATTTTGACAGTGTTCCCGTTAATACAACACGTTTTCCCGACAATGGGCCAGTTGGTGCGGCCGTTACAACCGCGGCATTACGAACACGGATTTGCCCCATCAGCGCATCGATTGCCGCAATATTGTTCGAATTTGCAAAAAACGATATAATTTCATCTGCCATTACATCGCCAATACCATCAATCTGTTTCAATTTCCATATTGGGGCGGTACGCAGCGCATCAAAATTTCCAAATGTGCGCGCCAACAGTTTTGCCGTTACCGCACCAATTTCCGGAATTCCAATCGCGTATATCAATTTATGCAAATCGATATCACGCGCACGTTCAATCGCGTTGTTCAAATTATCAACAGATTTATCGCCAAATCCGTCCATGTTTCGAATTTCATCGCCATGACGGGCAATCAATGTAAATATGTCAGCCGGTGTTGTTATCCATCCACGCGATATAAATAATTCCAGTTGACGTGTTCCCAACCCTTCGATATCAAACCCAGTGCGCGACACAAAATGTTCCAGTTCACCAAGTCTTTGCGCCGGACATCCCAGACTGTTCACACAGCGACGGGCAACCATACCGGCATCTTGGACAACCGATGCGCCACATACCGGACATGTATCAGGAAAAACAAAAGATGCGGCATCGGGGGCGGATTCAGCCACACCAACGATTTGTGGAATAACATCACCGGCGCGTTGAACGATAACCTTGTCCCCTATTTTTACGCCCAGACGCGCGATTTCATCGGCATTATGCAATGTTGCACGCGATACGACAACGCCGCCGATATTAATTGGTTCCAATTCCGCCACAGGGGTCAACACCCCGGTGCGTCCAACCTGGATTGTGATATCGCGCAATGTCGTCACAGCGCGCGCCGCAGGGAATTTATATGCAACCTCCCACCGGGGGGAATTTGCGCGCGCCCCCATTTTCTGTTGCAGGTCGATATTATTTACCTTTATCACCAGGCCATCAATATCAAACGGGATATCAGGCCGCATCAACATTAATTTATTATACACATCCTGAATTTCATCCATGCTGGATGCATGATGCGCCCAGCGACGCGTCGTCTTGAAACCCCAGGATTCTAGTTTATCAAAATATTCAGACTGGGTCGCGAAATCGCGTGACGATATTTCGCCGTATGTGTATGCAAATGCACTAAGCCGTCGGGATGCAGTTATCGCCGGATTTAATTGACGCAACGACCCGGCCGCCGCATTGCGCGGATTGGCAAATGTTTTGCCGCCAGATGCATTTAATGCAAAAAAGTCTTCGCGGGTCATGTAAACTTCGCCCCGGATTTCAATAACATCTGGGTAATCGCCCGACAAGTTATGCGGAATATCTGGAATTGTTTTAAGGTTTGCGGTGATATCTTCACCCCGGACACCACTGCCACGGGTCAGGCCACGGGTTAAAACGCCGTTTTCATATCGGGCAGAATATGAAACACCATCAACCTTTAATTCAATAAATACATTTTTTTCCGCCAATTTATTATACCAATCGGCAACATCAGATTCATCGAACACGTCCGATATCGATAACATAGGTACACTGTGTGCAAATGATGTAAATTTATCAGATACCGCCGCCCCAACATGCGTTGATGCACCATCACGGGCCAGTGATGGATATTGGCGTTCAATTTCCAGCGCGCGATGCTTTGCCGCATCGTATGTTGCATCATCAACAATCGGCGCATCGTTTTGATGGTATGCAATATCCCATGCAGACAGTTTTTTTAACAAATCTGAGTGTTCGGCAATAATGAATAAATCAGGTACTTTTTCCATACTCAGATTATAGAAAATTCCCCCACGCAACACAATTGGAAAGTTCACAAAACAAGCACAAAAAAACAAAAAACCACCATGCGGTGGTTTTTTATTTCTGGTGGGGCCACAGGGACTCGAACCCTGGACCCAATGATTAAAAGTCATTTGCTCTACCAACTGAGCTATAGCCCCAAAACCGGACCTGGAAAGGGAGAACACTGGGTTCTGTTTCCAAGGTACGGGGGCAATTTTGACACAAAAAAATATAAATTGCAAGAAAAAATATCACTTTTTGTTATTTTTTCCATCAACTACCGGCCTCAAATGATTTGCCAGGTTTAATGCGGCAACACTGTCCGCGTCCAGCCAATCTAATATCCGCCCCATTATGTTTTCAACATATTTCCCAGAAACATGCCGATTTTTATGAAATTTACTTTCGTTTATCAGGTGCGCCATATCACGCGCCATAGATGATAAAATCTGGGTTTGGTCGGGGGATAATACATTTGTTTGACTGTTCCGAAACAGCAATGTATCCAAATCATTATGACAAGCATGCAACATATCCATAACACGTGGCGTGATATTTAGCCGACGTGATATTTCCGGCGCGCGCCATACCAACATTCTGTTCAAGTTTTCTAAACTTAATTTATTGTGAACCCCCATTGCATCGCGCAACATTAATATCGTGTTGACCAGAACTGAATTTAATTTATCAGACATACTGTGGGCGACGGATTTCTTCATCTGGTTCGCGACACGTGAATTTGTGTAATCGTACAGTAAAAACACCAATGGTATCGACAGTAATGATGCAGATACATTTATAACTAAATCACGGATATTATCGTTTGGGGCGTTATCAATGGCGCCTGTGTATAAAATAATTCCACCGGCAATTGATAATAAATACGGAATTGATTTTAACAAAAAATTGCGGATATTTATTTTCATATCCGCATTGTATATTTTTTATCTGACAATATGTACAGGAACGAAATCAAACAATATCATCACCAACGGGGTGTGTTGTTTTTAACACACGCATATTTGGATTATACTGGGCCGCACAGCGATTCTTGATAAACAACAATGCCCACAATCCAATCAGCATTATTATCGCCCCAAGGATAAATATACTGTAACGCCAACTGCCCATTGTGCCACCCAGACCAATCAACAGGCATGTTATGACATAGATAACATTATCGCCAATACTGTACAGTGACAAAATCACAGATCGATATGATGAAGGCAAGAAATCTTGGAATCGGGAATACAGCAAAATATAAATTGCCGCAAACAGCGCATATGCCGCACCCAACGCCCACAGGCCTGCAACATTATAAAATACAGAAAACACAACATACAGACCGCCCGCCAAACTGATTGATGAATATAATATCCAATCTGGCACCGCCTTAAAACGATGGGCAAATGTTTGCCCCAGCACACTGCACCCCAGGGCAAAAAACTGAACCAATCCGACATACACAACAGGCAAACCGATTTCAATACCAATCGGGCTTAAATAATCATCTAAATAACAAATATTACTGACCAGCAATGTTAACATCAGCATCAAGAATATGCACGGTGTTTGTACGCAAATACGGGTTCCTGTACGAAACAGTTTCATAAAGTTTGTCTTGCGAACACGTTTTGGCGCCTGATGCGGATGTGAACGCAACTGAATCCGATTAATGCAAATCATAGAAATCGCAATCGAAACCAATGATGCCAATGTTATCCATTGATACCCAACAAACATCAACAAAGATCCAAACGCAGATAATGCCGCCGCAACCGCCGACACGTTATATCGCATCCCCAGGACGCGCGCATAAATATCATGGTGACGGCGCGCACGCAATTCGTCATACAATAAACCTTCGAACGCAACATTAAAGAACGCAGACTGGACACCCCATAAAAACATACCGATTGCAAATCCCCAAAATGTTGGCCAAACCAACCACAGGGCAAATGCAATTGCCTTTAATATTTGTCCCAGGTTTATGGCATTTTTTAGACCTAATTTGTTTGTTATCCATGTAACAGGGATTTGGGTCATAAATGTTCCCACCGACAAAATAATAAACAGTGATGACAATGCCATATCGGACATACCGTGTTCTTGCATAAACACGGCATAAACCGGACTTAACAACAATAATTTGTTAAAAAAAGTATATCCGTAAACATTTGTCAAAAAACGACGCAAAGACGATTTCTTTTTCATGATTATAATCCCATTAACGGTGGAATTATAAACTATTTTAGGAATAAAATGTATAATAAAAAATTATTTGTTCAATGGACATTGACGACGCACGTACAGCATTGCCCACGCGCACACAACCAGCATCAACAGCCCAAGGATAATTATACTGAAACGCCAACTGCCCAGCGTCGCCCCCAGCCCAACAACACCACATACAATCATGTATAAAACATAATTCAATGTCGTATAAACAGACAGTACAACCGAACGGTGACGCGGGGGTATCATATGCTGAAAACGCGAATACAGTAATGTATAAATCCCATAGAACAACATGTACGCAATTCCCATTATCCACAAAGACCATACATCATAGTGCAAACCAAATGCGATAAATGCCGCCCCCACACCACCAATCAGTGAATACAGCAAACCATCATGAATCTTGGTAAATCTGTATGCAAAACGTTGGCCGATTGTCGCACACCCCAGCAAGAACAATGGCACAACACCAACATATTCTGTTGGAATCCCAATTTGAAGACCAATAGGACTTAAAAAATCATCCAAAAACGGTATATTTATAATCAGCAATGTCAGTATCATAACAGACATCAGGCATGGTATTTTCAAACAAATATTTAACCCAGATCGCAATAATTTCCGCATTGGTATCGCAACAACATTTTTTGATGACGCAATTGGAATATGTGGTAATATAATCAAACAAATCATTGATATCAATATTGCCACAACCGATGCCCATGTTACCCATGTGTACCCCATAAACATCAGCAAAGACCCAAACGCAGACAATGCAACACCAACTGATTCATATGTTGATTTGCGCCCCAGGATACGGGAATAATCGCGCTTGTTACCATATATGGCAACACCATCGTACACCAAGCCTTCAAATGCGACACTGCGAAATCCGGCCTGGGCACCCCATGCAAACATACCAATTACAAATCCAGTATAATTTGGCAGAACCAACCACAATACAATCGCGAACACCTTTAACATTTGGCCAATCATCATTGACCAGCGCTGCCCCAGACGATTTGTGATAAATGTAATTGGCCCCTGACATAAAATCGTGCCCAATGCAGAAATTATAAACATTGTTGACAATTGCAGGTCATTCAGACCATTTTGCTGCATAAAAATGGCATAAACTGGTGTCAGCAATAAAAATTTATTAAAAAACGCAAAACCATATATTCCCAACAATAAACGACGCATCGATGCCCCCATATATTCTTGGATTACAGTATATACCTTTTTCAAATAAAAAAGCACCAAAAATATTGAATTTTTGTCAAATTTGCACTATAATAAGTGGGATAAGAATAAAGGTGACGGCACAATGGCATTTGATACCGAAAAATTTATTGTAGATTTAGCGAAGCAGTTAAACCTGCGAAACATGGATGATGCCCAGCGTGCCAGATTGGCCGACCTGAAAAGAAAAGGGGTTGCAACAGGCAAACAAAAAAAATGGGATCCCACAGCCCTGCCACCAGAAATTAACGCAATCACACCGGCAGACCCAACCACAACCCCACCAACCCCAGAAACATTTACATATACTGGCGAAGATACAGCTACGCATCCTGTGCCGACATCGGATAGTCTGCAGGATTTATATCTGAAACTGGTTGTAATTTTGCGCGATGTTAATGCGGACAAAGATTTACGCGAAAACGATCCAACGAAAAAATTTCTGGAAACCTTTTATGGTGCAGGCAAGGCAATAGAGCAGTATGTATCAAAACCCGTCCCTGCAACTTATCCGGTTGCCGACATCGCAAATTATATTGCAACAAATAAAGCCCAATTGTTTCTTGCCCTGGGAATCAACGAATCAGACCTGGAAAAATTGGCAAATGCATTAAATGACGGTTCATACACAACCAATGCCAAAGCATTGGGAATTTTTGAAAAATTTTTAATAAAACTGTCTAATCATTACTATAGCGGTGGTGCTACATTGCCTGGGACAATACCCCTGGGAATACAACATCCAGACCAAATATCTGATATATACCAGGCCATAACAACACCAGAAGATCCCACACCGGCACAACTAAGTCAACTTATGGCTGGCAAAGAAGACCTGTTTGGTAAATTGATTGCCAATGAAAAATTGCGCGAAAAGGTTCTGGCCAAAGATACGAACGGCGATATTACCACATGGATTAACAAGGGCTTAAATGAAACAAACTATAATGATGGCGATCACAAATTAAACCCTTTGTACGAAGACAGAAAAACTCTGTTCGAACGCGCAAAAGACAACCTGAAAAAGAAATATGAAGATACACTGGGAAAACTAGAACAAAAACACAAACGGCATATTTATTCTACGAACGCACGATATATTGTCGAACAACTTATCAAGAAAAAAATTGACCCAACAAGTGGTATGGAAAAATTGTATGATACCCTGGGGGCTGTCAAAGCAGATTTACCAAACCCAGTTCAAAAACAATTAGATTGGGTAATAAAAACACTGGGCAAGGTTTCCGACAAAACATTTTTTAAGGAAGCATTATCAAACGGCAACCAAATGCGACAATTGGTTCAAGAAATTGTAAAGGCGGCCGTTCATGACGACAAAAAAGAAGAAGCAAAGGTTGCGCTGGAGATGCTGTCTGTTATGCGATATACGATGACAACATCTTCGGTGCGAGCAAACCTGAAAAAAACAGAATTCACAATATTTTCTGACAGTTCTTTGTCTATAAATAAAAACGGTGGCGAAATGGTTCAGGCATTTACCAAGGCAACCGACAAACTAATAAAGACAATGACCATGGGTGTGTTCGAACTGGGGAATCTGGCAAAGAACGCAATTAAAACAAACGGCGTTAAATTTGGGCATGGCACAGGAAGACTGGACAAAAGAACAACCGACAGTGTTGAATACGCAGACCCAGATAAAAAGAAAACAATGGAAGAATTGTACGCATGGTGGGATTTCTTTAATTCGTCAGATCAAAGCAAGGATTACAATATCCTGGCATCACACAAAGGCAAACAAAAGGCAGCAGACGATGCAGGCACCCCAGGCACAGTCAGCATTACCACAGCCGCAGGTGACACATATTCTATTGACGACCCAACAAACCAGCAAGAAAGATTTCTGGAATTTTTACGACAGAACAATATTGGACGCGCCGCATAGCATTAATTTTGTTATTTTAACAGCCTTGATTTTTATGTCGTTTTATGATATAATATTCTGTATCAACACCGCCGTATGTGGCGGTGTTTTTTTTTACAGCTAATAAATCTTTTATATAAAACCTTAAGGAAATATATTATGTCAAAAATTCTGCAAGTGCGGCGCGGTTCAACCGATGCCAATAATAATTTTACCGGGATGCCGGGGGAACTGTCATTTGATACAGATAAAAAAACATTACGCGTACATGATGGCGAAACACTGGGCGGATTTGAATTGTTACGCACAGACCAAAATTCATCCAGCGGTGATGGCACATTTGATATAACAAGTGTATCAGATGAATTCTGGGCCGAAACCATTGCGCGTTTCGCACCGGCACCATTTACAATCCTGACCAGTCCCCAGATGAAGGTAAAAAGCACTGTTCCATCAACCGAGTGTATTTTCGATACCGTCAGCAAAGAACCAGCCTTTGTTCGTGTAATGCTGATATGCCAATCACCGGATGCCGGATATGCAATCGGCGACACGGTTTATGCATTTGGTATCGGCAATCGCACAAACCCAACACCAAACATATGGACCGACGATAACGGCGTGCATGTACAATTAATGATTGGTAATGAACAATTCTGGGTCAGTCACAAAGACACCGGCACACAAACAAACATTGTGCCAGAAAACTGGCGTTTATTATTCCGAGTTTACTGTTGAAAAATGTAAAAACGTTTGCTATGCTGTCCGCGTCAATTAATCAAAGGGGATAAAATGTACATACTTGCACTGAACTGTGGTTCATCTTCATTAAAATATCAGGTTTTTGACGCGGATTCTAAACAGGCAATCGTCGGCGGTAATGTCGAAAAGATTGGTTTGCCAGATTCTTTTGTCACACAGAAATATCCAGATGGCACAAAACAGAAAAAAGAAACATCTATGCAGAATCATAACGAAGCATTAAATGTTGTTCTGTTTATGTTGCGCGAAGCATCAATTGATTTGAACGAAATCAAGGGTGTTGGTCATCGCGTCGTTATGGGTGGCGACAAATTCGCATCATCTGTTGAAATTAACGACGAAGTTATCAAAACAATTGATGAATTGTCGGCAATTGCGCCACTGCATAATCCATCTGCGCTGATGGGTATTGTTACCGCGAAACAGTTATTGCCAAACGCAACCCAGGTCGCTGTGTTTGACACTGCGTTCCACCAGACAATGCCAGATTATGCATACCGCTATGCGGTGCCAAGTGCATGGTATCGTGAATTAGGCGTTCGTCGTTATGGGTTCCATGGAACGTCACATTTGTATGTTTCAAAACGCGCGGCAAAAATGCTGGGCAAACCGGCCAACGAATGCAACCTGATTACATTACATATTGGTTCGGGCGCGTCGGCCACGGCAATTCGCAACGGTGTTTCCGTAGATACATCTTTGGGTATGACACCATTGGCCGGATTGACAATGGGTACACGTCCAGGTGACCTGGATCCGGGTGTTGTTTTGTATGTTATGAACCGTTTGGGCATTAACGCAGACCAAATGCAAAAACACTTGAACAAAGATTCAGGGCTGATGGGTATTACAGAATGCTTTGCCGATCGTCGCGATGTCGAAGGTAACAAAGACGAAAACGACCTGTGCCGCTTGGCCATTGATATGGAAGCACACAATGTAAAAAAATACATCGGTGCATTTATGGCTGAATTGGGACATGTTGATGCGCTGGTATTTACCGCCGGCGTTGGCGAAAACGACGATTATCTGCGCGAAAAATTCTGTGAAGGTTTGGAAGAATTGGGCATAAAATTAGACAAAGAAAAAAATGCAGTTGCCCTGGCACGCAAAGGTGTTGACCAAGCCGTTATCAGCACAGATGACAGTCGCGTCAAGATTTTGATGATTGCAACAAACGAAGAATTGGTAATTGTCGAAGACACATTGGCAATTATGAACGGCACATACAATCCAGATCATTTGAAAATGGATTATTCGTTTGTAAAATAAAACACATAAAAATCCCGCCAAATGGCGGGATTTTTTTATTTATTAACTTTATGATAGTTTTTCGCCCACATCATGTTACAAGCTTCGACAAATATTTTGCGTATTAATGTTTCATCGGGTAATATCTGCCCCCTTTCAATCCGTGCCAAAGCATCCCTTGGGATTTTAAGAATTTTCGATAAATCCTTGCGACTTAGATGCGCGCTACGCCGTCCACGACGCAATGCATCACCATAGAATCTGGCATCAATTAAAACTACTGTCATATTTCATCCCCCTTTTTTTTACATAAAAACCGCCATATAAAAGGCGGTTGGAGGCTCAAAACTATTAACAGTAATAGCGTGCTTATTTAGATATATCGCAACCCTCCAACCTGTGTTGGAGTTTTCTGTTAGAGGTTTTGAGTCCTCGCACCGGATTACCAATGCCCCCACATTATACCGCATAAAAAACAGATATTCAAGTTTGTTCAAAAAATAAAAATTTTATTATAAATTATTTAATCAAATCGCCGGCCTTGATATATTCGGGGTCGTTTTTTTTCAGGTACTTTTGCGCGCGACGCGCATATTCAACCGATTTATCCGTATCACCACGCATTGCATGATATTCCGCCATCGCCCATGCGTGACGACCAGAATCCGCATCACCATAGCATCGTGCCAAAACCCAATACGCCAGTGGAGTCGGTTCCGTCAACACAACATGTTTAGATAACTCAATCGCGCGCGATATATCGCCGGGCTTTTTCCGTTCTGATAAAACCAATGCCAGGGCTGTTTCAATCTGGGGCGCGTTATCAATCAGTGACAATGATTTTTCATATGCATGAACACTGTCATCATAATGACCAAACTGATATTCAATATCACCCAGCAATTCATAGAAATATCCATTATTTGGATTGCGCGATATTAATGTTTCAACCCCCATGCGCGCACCATCCAGATTTCCCCCACGCATGTTCGCAATTGCGCGTGCATACAGGGCGGAATCTGATTTATCCGTGTACGGATATTTTGTTAATACCGTCTTTGCATCATCCAAATATCCAATCAGTTTTGCACGCACCAATTCATATCGCGCATCGCGCGTGGTGGTATTTGGCGCACGGTAATCGGGCGCATGTTCGGCAATATATTCGCGTGCGTTCTTTAACCGTTCACGGGTCAGTGGATGATTAATTCGATTTGGATTAATTGTGTTTTCTAATTCGCCGGTTAAATCGTTCATCTGTTCAAAGACAGTTATAAATCCATTTGGATTCTGGCCAGATTGTATCATTAAATCAATCCCCAGATTATCTGCAATGCGTTCTTCGTCACGGGAAAACGCCAACATCGACTGGGTTGCGACACCCGATGATCCGGCCAGGACCCCTGCCCCCAGTGATGGATTACCACCGGCGACCATTAATCCGATTCCCAATGCCTGAATCAACATGGTGCGTTTCATTTCGGCATCCATGCGCGCAGATAATTGTGCCATGTGACCACCAATCGTATGTCCCAATTCATGCGCCACAACCGCAACCAGTGCATCGGGATTCTTTATTTGTTTCAACAGACCGGTGTAAATAAACACATCTTCGCCACCACGGACAAACGCATTAAAATCATCATCACTGACAATATTTATATTTAACCGGCCACCTGGGATATTGGCCGCCGTCCCCAGCGGTGCAACCAGTTCTGATAGAAAATGTTCTGTTTCTGTGTCATTAATCAATGTCGCACAAAATGACGGCATCGTTATAAAAAGCGATAACAAAAGCACACAAAACCTACGCACCTTGGATTACCCCACGATTAAATATAAACATTAAATCACGCGTCCAATCATCTGCATCATTATCACGCGCCGCATTTGCCGCCAATTTGAACAGGTCACGATGTTCACGATAATCTACAAAATGATATTGTATCCAACCACTTTGTCGGGTACCCATTAATTCACCAACACCACGCATCATTAAATCTTGTTCGGCAATTATAAAACCATCATCTGTTTCACAAAGGACATCTAAACGCTTTATTCCATCATCAGACAGGTTATTCCCAAATACTAACACGCAATACGATTGCGTGTTGCCGCGACCGACACGCCCACGCAACTGATGTAATGCCGCCAAACCAAATCGTTCTGCGTTTTCAATAACGATAATAGATGCACGTGGGACATCAATGCCAACCTCTATGACCGTGGTTGCAACCAACATCCGCATATTAGAATTATCGTCGGCAAATTCTTCCATGACGGCGTCACGTTGTTTTTTGTCCATTTGACCATGAACCAGCCCCGCCGTCGGGAAATATTCGCACAGCATTTTATGCCGTTCAACAACCGCCGTCATGTTTGTGTCAACATTTTCAGATTCTTCGACCAGGGGACACACCCAGAAAACCTTGGCCCCGGTGGAAATTTGTGTTTGCAGGCGCGCAACCAATTCATTTATTCGCATCATTGGCAGTTTTGTCGTCTTAATTGGTTTGCGACCGGCAGGCTTTTCATTAATAATCGAAACATCCATGTCGCCATAGATTGTCATCGATAAAGTTCGCGGAATCGGTGTCGCAGACAATGCCAACAGGTCTGGATTATTCCCTTTTTGTCGCAGGGATTCGCGCTGGGCCACGCCAAATCGATGCTGTTCATCAATAATGACCAATCCCAAATCCCGATATTCAACATCCGCAGAAAACAGTGCATGCGTTCCAACGACCAGGCGCGTACGCCCAGATTTTAATGATATTAATTTTTCACGGCGTGCAACACCTTTGTCACGGCCGGTTAAAATATCACACACAATGCCGATTTTATCGCACATAGGTTTTAGTTTTGCATAATGTTGCTGGGCCAATGTGTCGGTTGGTGCCAGTAATGCACTGCACGCACCTGTTTCAGCCATTTTTATCGCCGCCGCCAGCGCAACAATCGTTTTACCAGATCCAACATCACCCTGGACCAGGCGCATCATCGGTACCGGCTTTTGCAGGTCACTAAAAATCTCGTCACAGGTGCGTTGTTGTGCGCCCGTCATTTCAAATGGCAGGGTCGCATAAAATTTATCCATTAAATCGTATTTTTTCGGGCGTACAACGCGACGATTCCGGATGTCGGCACGGTTGCGGCGACTGATTACAATTGCCGATTGGTGGGCAAATAATTCACAATATGCCAACTTGGCCATATATGTGGCATTTGGCATCAAATCATCGGCAGATGTGGGAAAATGAACATGTTGCATCGCATCAAAAAATTCCAGAATGCGTTCGTCGGTTTCAAACCGCAATTTATCAGGCAATATTTCAAATATTCTGTCGCGAACATTGGCGAAAACTTTCTGGGTTAATCCTTCGCCTGCGGGATAGATTGCCTGAATCGATGGAATCTTGGATGCGTTTTGCATTTCTTCGATAAAGTCAGGATGACTTATCGTTGGGCGCGCGCCACGTTCCAGTTTGCCAGAAATCATACGCCACGCACCAATTGGTAATTTTTTCAACCAATAATCCAGATAGTTTACATTAAAGAACTGAATCACGACCGTGTTGCCCATTTTGTCGTTACATAAAATCTGGGTTGGGCGACGACGACCACGGAAAAAGCCACCTGATTTATGACTTTTGATCAATAACGGAATCGTTATAACATCACCAGGGGTCACATCCATAACATTATCTGTTATATCGCGCGCACGAACATATGCCGGACGATGTAACAAGAAATCCAGCACACGGCGCCCACCCAACACATCATCAAAGCGTGCCGCCAAGACCGGCCCCACCCCCTTGATGAATTGCAGGTCTGTATTCAAAAAATCAATCAGTTCATGTTTCATATGCTATAAATTTAGTGAATTTGCGTCTAATATTCAATAATAAACTTTTTGTTCAGCAAAATGTTGAACCGTTTCAAACTTTCATGTATAATGTGTGTGTTATGGTGAATTGCCATAATGGGGTGTCAAGACCCGTACAATACGCGTTCGAAATAACGGTACAACATGCATGTAGCGTGCCGGGTGTGTTTCGAACGAAAAAACTCCTGATATTTATCGTCAGGAGGGTTGCGAATATATTGAATAAGCACACAATTCGTATTGATTGTCTTGAACCTCCTGACCACCTGTAAAAGCGGTGGTTTTGTTTTTCACAAAACAACAGGAGTTTAAGAATGAAAAAGATATACATATGCGGATTAGTTAGCACAGTATTAACATTTTGCATAAATCCGTCGCATAAAACATATGCGGCAGATTTCACATCAATGAAATGCGTCGCACAAATTGCATCTAATAAAACCAATTGGAATGCAAAATGTGGTAAAATATCCGTCAGTGGAAAATCAACATGTGTAAACATGCCTGGGGACAAGCCGTATGCGACAACAGGAATATTTCAATTAAGCAATAATAATGACAGGCTGGATTGTTGGTGCAAAATGACATCCCCGAACGAGTCTGCGTGGATATTTTTAGGTGCATATCCAAGCGCATCAGATTGTGATAATAATTGCATGGATAACTGTGCAGTTCACATGCAATTATCCCAAGAATTTCGCAAAGCATTTACACAATAAACAACTGCACAGACACTATAATTATACCAGTTTGCAGATTGTGCATAGCCGTTGTACCATTTGACACGGCTCTAATCAAAAACGCATGTGTGTGCTTGATTTAGGCCCGTTACACAATTAGATGTTAGCGAAAATTGAAACAGCAAGTTAATACTTTACTTCATTTAATATTTTCCAAAATTCAGGAACGTTCTTTGGTGCCATTCCGTTCAGCAGTTGCACCGATGCGATTGAGCCAAATGGCGCATAAAAACCATCATCAAAATCATAATATTTTCGTATGCAGTTATTTATTGCAACATCTAAATCCGCCATTGACATGTGAATCATCAAATCCCATACCCGTTCCAGTATCTCGTCATACTTGTAATCACTGAATCTGTAATTATCCCAGAAATAATACAATATTTGTTTTGCCTGTGCACGACTCAAATCTTTGATATTTTCTGGGAAATTAAAACGTGGATGTGCCACCCGATACATATCCAGTTTTTCTTGATTTACGGCATATGCATTTATAAGTGCGGGGTTAATTTTTGTTTCGCCCCCCGCATATTCTATAACCTCATCAATCCAAGCGTCGATTGGATGCCCCCATGAAGGTGAATGCATCAATAAAAACAATAAAATTATTATCTTTTTCATAAGGGCATTATGACAAATCAGATAAGAAAAAATCAATATCTATTTGTACGATTTGTCCATCCACGACCATATTTATCCCAATCGGATAAAGTGCGAAGATATTCGATTCTATTTTCTTTTAGGGTATTCATAAAATCATTTACTTTATATACTGGTATATCGTTTAGTGCGTTTATCGTATTTTTGCCCATTTTTCCGTCCACTACCAAATTTTCACTCATTGAATCATTCAGTGTTTTTTGAACCATCTTGATAACATTTCTAAAATTACTCATAACCCCCATGTCAAATATAGAATTAGATATTCTTGGGATTTTTATTTCGCCTATTTTACGTTCGTCATAATAATCTTCTTTATATATTTGTTTTGCGTGCCCGCGTTCTATATCTGCAACTTTTTTCGGAAAATTAAAGTTTGGATGGTCTGCATTGTATTTGTCCAGTGTCGGTTGGGTTATTCCAAAATTAGTTGGTTGGTCTATCAAATCAGGATTGTCAACATATCCCGCTTCTTCGTCCAATGTCTTTTCCAAAGAATACTCTTTTATCTGATTTTTTACCAGCTCATCACTATCATCTAATTCTATTTCTTCTATCCAACAACGACAATTTTTATGATGCGGATTTTTTGGAATCTCTTCAATGTGTTCATAAATTTTATTTGCAAAACTCAGACATATATCACGTGTTTTATCATCAATCACCGTATGCCACCGCCATGCGGTTCTGATTGTGATATTATGCCCCGTTGCGTCTGTACGACTGTTGCCATATTTGTTTTCAAAATAATCGTGTACCTGTTTGGCGACAGTAGCGTGGTTGGGATTATTACTGTTTAAATACGCGTCGCTGTGCATAAGGGTTAGTATATTATTTGATAATTTATTCATTTTTAATCCTTTTGGTATAAAAAACACCCGCGGTGGCGGGGATAAAAAAAGACGACAAAATGCCGTCTGTCTGATGTGATGTATTATATCATATATTCCCGTTTTTTTCAATATAAAACGCCCCAGACGGGGTGTTTTTATTTTGTTTTTTGTGCAATTTTTTCAACCGTCAATCTAAAACCATTTAATTCAAACGAGCGACCCGCCATATTTTGTAGGTTTAATCTGATTGTGACATCTTGATAACGCCCCAATAAATCATGCAAAAATGTATAATTTTCTATCATAAGATGCAACTTGCTTGATATTTCACGAGAAATATAAAAATCGTGTGCATAATTAATAGAAACAAGAACCCATGGCGCGACATAACCATCATTAAACGCCACGCGCGCCCAAAGATTATCCCCCTTTTCAGCGACAGGATTTCCAGTTTTATAGAATTCCCCAGTTGTTTTAGATGTCAAAAAATGCATTTCTTGGATATTTGGATAGTGGTTTTGAAGATTTTGGAAATTTTTGTGTATAGATTCTGGGTAACCTATGGTCGCGCCACGATATGTTGTTGCCGGCTTGCCGCCGATAAAAATCCCGTTCGTGTTTATTGTAATATATTCTGTTTTTGGCATATCTGGCATTTCTAACCCTTTTGCACCAGTATACAAACAGCATAGGCGTTTGCAATAAAAAAAAATCCCGCAAACGCGGGATTTGTTAATGGGGCGGATAACCGGACTCGAACCGGCGACATTTGGTACCACAAACCAACGCTCTAACCAACTGAGCTATATCCGCCATACTGAATCTTTATGGTGGAGCTGATCGGACTCGAACCGACGACCCCTTGCATGCCATGCAAGTGCTCTACCAACTGAGCTACAACCCCATGCGGAATCATATTCTATATTTCTTCTTGCCAAATGTCAAATCAATTTGCTAATCTTTTTTTGTATTTTAAGGAGTTATATATGGATTATCCAATTTTGAAGTCAGAAGTTGAACAAAAAACAGCACAAACACTGGATGTTTTGCGTAATGAATATGCCGGTTTGCGTACAGGACGCGCATCGGTTCATTTGCTGGATGCAATCCGTGTGCCGGTTTATGGCGCAGAAATGCCAATCAACCAGGTCGCAACTGTTTCAACACCAGACAACCAGACTTTATCTGTGACCGTTTGGGATATTACAAATGCGCCGGCGGTTGAAAAGGCAATTCGTGATTCTGGACTGGGGCTGAACCCGATGACCGCGGGCGGTGTAATTCGCCTGAACATGCCACCGTTGACCGAAGAACGCCGTCGTGAACTGGTCAAGGTTGCCGGCAAATACGCCGAAGAAGCCAAGATTTCTATGCGTAATATTCGCCAAGATGCAATGGGCAAAATCAAACGCGCCGTTACAGATAAAGAAATTTCCGAAGACGACCAACGCAAATTCGAAGACGATATTCAAAAGGTCTTTGATAAACGCGGGGCCGAAGTTGATGCCATCGCCAAAGAAAAAGAAGCAGATATCATGGCGGTCTAATAACATCAACAATAAAAATCGGGAATTACAGATATGTTCAAACTATTCAAATCTAGACGCGTGGCAGACACGACAAAAAAAATCCCCCAGCACATCGCATTTATTTGTGATGGCAATCGTCGCTGGGCGGAAAACCGCGGCATGGCCCCACTATTGGGACACAAGGCTGGTATTGCAAACTTTGAAAACCTGGTGGATTGGTTCTTGGCACGTGGGGTTTCAACGGTAACTTTTTGGGTATTTTCAACAGAAAACTGGAACAGATCCAAAGAAGAAGTCGATTTCTTGATGGACTTGTTTTATACGGAATTGAAAAAAAATCTGAAAAATGCAATCGACAAAAACCTGCGGTATCGTGTGATTGGTTCGCGTAACCGGTTGCCAGAAAAATTGGCAAAACTGTGTGACGAACTGGAAGAAAAATCGGCCGAACATACCGGTGGCACGGTTGTATTTGCATTAAACTATGGCGGCAAAGACGAAATTGTCGATGCGGTAAATGCGGCGATTGAAAATGGCGAAGCGGTCACCAAGGAAACCTTTGAAACATTTATGGACACAGGCGATTTGTTACCAGTTGATTTGATGGTTCGAACCAGCAATGAATATCGTATTTCAAACTTTATGTTATGGAAATTGGCATATGCAGAATTGCTGTTTGTGCCGGAACATTGGCCAGACTTTGTAAAAAGTGAAAAACTGTGGCAATACACACTGGATGAATTTGCAAAACGTAACCGTCGTTTTGGTGGTGGCAAAAAAGCAAATTATGCCGGTAAAAAATAAAATAACCAAAAGGATAAACCAATGTCCAAAAATACAACACTTAGAATCCTGGCGGGGGCAATAATGGCCCTGGTTGCGGGGGGCGCGGCCGTCATGGAATATTTTGGATTCCCGGCTGTGCGAATCTTGGGGATAATTATCGTATTGATGATGATTGTAGAAATGATATTGTGTATGAAAAAAACAAGCCAAGATTGTCGCAAGAAAAATGGATTGGTGTTCTGTTTATTCTTGGGATGGCTGTTCTTGATGCTGGGGGCAATTAACACAGTTGGCACGCGACCACAAATCGTACTGCAATTATTATTAATAATCTGTGCCGCGGATATCGGCGCATGGTTATTTGGCCGAATGTTGGGCGGTGATAAAATGTGGGAACGCATTTCAGCACACAAAACATGGTCGGGACAAATCGCAGGTATTATTTGCGGAACACTGGTGTATATCGCATATGGTCTGTTGCGTGGCATACCGTTTACAGATGCGGTCGGTATGATTTGGGTTGGTATCAGTGTGGCGTTGTTGTCACAATACGGCGATTTAACCGCCAGTTGGATTAAACGCAAAATGGGCATCAAGGATTTTGGCAATATATTGCCGGGCCATGGCGGTATGTTGGACAGATTCGACGGATGGATTTATGCGTTGCCATTGGTCTGGCTGACAATGATTTGATATAACGAAAAAATAGTGAAAGGTAAAGGGAAACAGGTATGCAGACTATTTTAACCATTGTTGCATTGTTGGTTGTTTTAGGTGTCGTGGTGTTTGTTCATGAATTGGGCCACTTTCTGGCCGCGCGTTGGGCGGGGGTGCGTGTCGATGCGTTTTCAATCGGTTTTGGACCTGCACTAATTAAATGGACTGACAAACGCGGCACAGTGTGGAAAATTGCGTGCCTGCCGTTGGGGGGGTATGTTTCGATTTATGGCCAAGAAGATATGTTCAACCGCAAAAAGTATGCCGAAATGGATGCGGAACAGAAAAAAGGACACTATCTGTCTGCGCCGGCATGGAAACAGTTTATAATTATCGCCGCCGGCGTTACGATGAACTTTATCTTGGCATGGTTGATTTACACATCACTGTTTATGTTCCAGCCACGATTGGTGGGCAATTCGCAATTGCCGGTTGTTGGCCAGGTTATCCAAGAATCCGTCGCATTTAATGCAGGTGTTAAACCAGGCGATACAATTGTAAAAATTGATGATGAAAATATCTCTAACTGGGGGGATTTAATCCTGGCCAAGGAATTGGCGGCAAATCGCGATGCAAATGTTATGATTGCGCGTGGCGATAAATTGGTTCAGGTTACACTGCAACCGGCAGAACGATGGGGTATGGTCGCCGATGGCAGCAAAAAGGCAGACCCGGCCCGCCAAAATATTTTCCGCGCAATGTATTCAGGCGCACGCAAAACATACTATGAATCCAAGACACTGGTTGTTGTGTTAAAACAAATCATAACCGGCGAACGTTCGTCAAAGCAACTGGGGTCATTTATCACAATCGCACAATATTCAGGTGCAGCAATGTTGGCAGGATTCTTTACACTGCTGTCACTGATTGCGTTGTTATCGGTAAACCTGGGGGTGATTAACCTGTTACCATTGCCGGTATTAGACGGTGGATATTTGCTAATCCTGGTTATCGAGGCCATCACGCGTCGCAAATTACAGGGGCGTGGCATGGAAATCGCAATAATGATTGGTTGGTTGTTGATATTGGGTTTATTTTTATTAACAATGTGGAATGATTTGGCACGGGTATTTGGGTGGTATTGATGAAATATAAAAGTGGTATTTTAATTGCATCTTTGTTGGCAATGATGGTGCCGGCACATGGCGCAACGGTTTCACGCATTGATGTGACCGGTAACAAGCGCATGGATGCAGAATCTGTACGAATTTTGGCCAATGTTAAGATTGGCGATAATGTCGGCACACAGCGCGCAAATGAAATTGCCAAGAAATTACAGTCATCTGGATATTTTTCCAAAATTGATGTGCGCATGTCTGGCAATGTATTAAAAATCAATATTGCCGAGGCACCAATCATCAACATGGTAACCGTCGAAGGTAATGATGAAATATCAACCGATGATTTGAAAAAAGAAATCAAAACCAAAGAACGCGCGTCTTATGATGAATCAACCATCGGTGGTGATGTGCAACGCATGTTGACCGTATATCAACGCAAAGGATTCTTTGGCACAAAAATCGAACCGCAAAAAATCGAATTGGATGACAATCGGGTTAATGTTGTCTATGAAATTACCGAAGGCCACCCAACATGGATTACAGATATTAAATTCGAAGGGAATAAAAAATTCAGTGACCGTACATTGCGTGGTGAAATTTTATCACGCGAACACGCATGGTGGCGTTTTATGACCCAGTTCGACACATTTGACGAAGATCGCATACAATACGATGCCCAGATGTTACGGCAGTTCTATCTGCGTAATGGGTATATTGATTTTAATGTTACAGATACAAATGGGACATTTACACCTGACCGCGAATATTATTCGGTTGTATTTACAGTTAACGAAGGCGACAAATACGAATACGGAAAAATCAGCATAGACAACCCGTTTGACGATGTTCCCGATGATGTACTGAATGATGTGTTGGTTGTTAAAACCGGTGATGTATATAATGTTGATGCGGTCGAAGAAACATTGGTAAAATTACGCAGCCGCGTTGCAGACTATGGCTATGCATTTATCAATGTCGAACCAATTCCAACAAAAAACGCAAAAGACAAAACAATCGATTTGAATTTCAAGATTCAAAAGACAAATCGTATATACCTGAATACTATTAATATTCTGGGCAATGTGCGTACATTTGATTCTGTGATTGAACAACTGATTCCAATGCGTGCGGGCGATCCGTTTTCCCTGCAGACAATCGAAGAAGGCCGCCAGAAATTAATGCGTACACGCTATTTCAAAGATGTGCAAATGGTGCCAACACGCGTGGCCGGCGAAAATATGATGAACCTGGACATCAAGGTCGAAGAACAACCAACCGGCGAATTGTCTGGCGGATTTGGTTGGTCAAATATTAACGGTTTCATGGTTGATGCCGGGATTACCGAAAACAACTTTATGGGACGCGGCCAGATTGTACAACTGCGCGCATCAATTGCCCAATATCAAAAACAGGCATTATTCAGTTTTACAGAACCATATTTATTCGGTCGCCAATTGTCTGGTGGATTTGATGTATCATATACAATGTATGATTATTCATCGTTGGGTGGTTTTGGTTATGACCGCGATTCTTTGTCGGTGGCGGGGCGCATGGGGTGGCGATTGACAGACCACTGGACACAGAGTCTGCGATTATCCGCATCATTTGACCAGAATTACGATATCCAGGCCGAAGACGGATGGCAAGATGCAACACTGTTTACATTGGGAACCAATCTGCGATATCATAATTTGGATACAAATTTTGAACAAAATACGCATACCGGTGTGGTTGCGAATTTGGGGTTGGCATATACCGGGTTTGGTGGCACCGAAACATTTATGCGGTACAGTGGCGATATTATCGGTATGGTAAAATTCTGGGATGACCGCTGGCAATTGCGTTCGTCGCTGAATTTTGGATATATTCAGCCACTGGATGGTGATTATGTGTCGCGTGTTTATCGTTATTTCCTGGGGGGGGAATCATTACGCGGATTTGATGTCGCAGGTGTTGGTTCTCGCAACTGGTGGTACAGTACATACGCACTGGGCGGATTATGGAAAGTTAACGGTTCAACCCAGTTGAATTTCCCAATATTTATCCCAGATGAATACCAGGTTAAGGGGTTTGTATTTGCAGACTATGGTATCTTGGGCAAACCGCCAGAAAAAGAATACACATTTGCCGGTCATCCAAATGATATTGACCAAGATTGGCGTACATCGGTTGGTTTTGGTATTTACTGGAACACCCCAATGGGACCAATGAATTTTAGTTGGGGTTGGCCATTGAAAATAAATGAATACGACCGTGAACAAAGATTCTTGTTATCGTTCGAGACCCAGTTTTAGTCTTGACGATATGTGTGGATTTTTCTTATAATTCGGTAAAAGGGAAAGGAGTAAGCCGTGAAAAAAGTATTGTTGGGATTGTTTGTTGCGCTGTGCCTTGCCGGATGCGGCCAGGTTTATGACCGTGAACCAGTCGGTGTTGGGTACGATAACAACGAACTGAAATTAAGTCCATGTGCATGTATCATGGTATATCAGGCATAATGTCGTCCACCGGACAACACACGGGGGGATGATTTGATATATCCGGACAGTTTTAATTCACCAGTATTTCCAGCCGGCCCACGCATTGCCGTATCACGGGTAATGGCAATCGGGGCGATGGTGGTGTTTGCACTGATTATTGTATTTGGTGGATTAATATTTTGGGCGCGTGCATCACAGAAAATTCACCCATTTCTGGTTACTGTTGATGATGTAACAGGTGCGTGGACGGTTGTTGGACACGATCATGGCGAACGCACAATTACACGCAATCGCGCAATGCAAGAATCTGTGATTGCAAACTTTACAAAACAATGGTTTACCGTATCCGCAAACGCACAACAAAATGACGATGTGTGGTATGGATTCGAAGAAAAATCTGCGTGCTTTGCCGACGATGTGCCAAATCGTGGCCAGATTTATTGTCGTGCATCAGACGAATTGTATAACAGGTTTATTTATAATATCGTGCCAGAATATCAGGTTCGAATTGCCGCAGGTGAAACATGGTCGGTTGATGTTGATAACATATACCTGAATACAACATCAAATGTCACAGATAATGGTGGAACATGGCGAATTTTGGTCCAGGTTGATTCTAATATATATGGACCTGTCCAGGTCATGGCATATGCCACCCTGGCACGGGATGTACAGGATTACCCAAATACATTGGGATTTTATGTCGCAGATTTTAATGCATACAGGGTAGATGACAGATGAAAAAACTGGTTATGTTTTTTATGGGATTGTTGTTGATGTGCCTGATGTTCGGGATGGTTGTTGTTGGTGCGGCGATTTATGATACCGCATCCCAGCAGACAATTGACACGTTCTTTTTTCAGCCATCAAATCTGTCATCACAGCGCATTGATGCGCCAGAATCTTTTGATAATTTAAGCAATGATGATATTCGCAAGATGCTAGTTGAAAAATTTATCACAGAATATTTCTATGTCATACCGGACATGAACAATGTTGATGCACGACTAAAAGGTACAATGGGACTAAGCCGAATGGTGTCCGCCGATGTGTTTCGGAATTGGGTTGCCACAACCGGAAATGAAATATCACAGATGGCATCAAACAAATCGTTGCGTTTTGCACGGTTGATTGACATGCAATTGCCGCACGACAGTGAAAATTGGTGGACGATTACATACGAATTAACAACATGGACAACCCCAAATGATTTGGCACATGCACCATCGGTTACCCGTGGTATCATGTACATTAATCTGAATTATGAACCGGGCTTTCGACCAACAATGTATGGCGAAGAATTTGATATGGGGGACTTCTTGGAAAACGGTGGCGATCCATCACTAATGTTTAAGTTTCGCGTAGAAAATATCGAATAAGGGATTCACGCTATAATGATGAAAAAAATTTGTGTGTTTTTATTATGCTGGACTGTGGCGGGGGGCGCGCGTGCGGCCGACTTTGATTTCAGTGAATTTGCAATCACAGATGGGGCGGATGCAAATTTCTTGCTGGACCCGGTGGCTATTAATGATTCTGCATCTGGAAAATCCGTTGCGGAATTCGATATTGCGGGTGTAATGCTGGGGATGGGGTTTGATGATGTTTATACACAATTCTTTGATTCCAAGGGGTTATATGCACCGCGGGCGAAAAATAGCGTCGTTTACGCATTACACAAAGACTGGAAATATAATCTGGATTATGAATGTCGCCAAGAAGGTGTTTTTATCCCAGAAAAGTTGGAACAATGTATTCGTACATTGGCAAAAAATCGTGGATTGTTGTATGCATCTGAAATTCACTTGGTACGTGAAAACACAGGGGAAACATTAGATGTGTATTTTACCAGTAATGCAACCGATAATGTCGTTTGGCGCATAGAATACAATAATGATGTAAATGAATTAGAAGGCGAATCTGAAAAATTTGAAAATCAGCGCGATAAAAAGATATTGTCGTTCTGGCAAAATGTGCTGGATAAATATGGTGCGCCAAATTCAGGCACAGATAAATGGGTTTCATCTGATAATGCGTATGACCCAATGATGACGGCATATTATGGTGCGTTGGAATTAGTGGACAACGGTCGGCGCGCCGCAGACGAATCAAGAAATATCCAACAGGCACGCGAAAACTTCAAAGCGAAATCTTATGCATTCTAATGTAAACACATATCGCCGGGGATTGCGGGCGGAATTTATCGCGCGGATGTATCTGCGTATGCATGGTTTCAGAATTTTACATAATCGATATATAACGGGGCGCAACACAAACCGGGCGGAAATTGATATTATCGCACAACGCGGAAAATTAATTGTTTTTATAGAGGTTAAATCACGCCCCGACATTCAAACCGCATGCGATGCAATCACCCCGCCCCAGGCACGACGATTGCGTGCGGCGGCGGACACATACATTGCCCAGCGCCAATGGACAGGTAATGCACGATTTGATGTTATCGCCGTTTGTGGATGGCGCATCACATGGTTCAAAAATGCGATATAAAAATTTGCATATTGCATCACAATAATTTATAATAGGTATGTTTTCACAAAAACACTAAAAGGAGACAATATGAAAAAAGCATTATTGGCATTGTTTGCCGTTATGACATTGGCCGCCTGTACAGGTTCTTATAAATCAGGTAATTGCGAATATGATTTCTTGTTACACAAAGATATTTCAGTTTCAAAAATCATTGGTAATATAACAGGTGGTTGTTAATAAAAATCCCCCGTTCGGGGGATTTTTTATTTTATAACTGCACCCTTAATCAGGTTCAAGTCTTCTTTGATATCATCTATTTTTATTTGAATTTGGCCAATACCGGTTTCAAGAACTGTTGTGCGATTTTCCAACGCTGTTATGCGCGTGTCAACACGTTCCAATTCTGCGACGGATGAATCCTGGCGCGCAACCCAGTAAATAACCCCCGCAATAAAGGCGATTAAAAACCAGCTGTCACGCAAAAAGTCTAGTATGCCGGTGGCACTGTTATATGGGGGCATGGTCATTTTCTATTTCCCTTGGTTTGACAGTTTTTCAATATGGTGGACCAATGCGCGTTGCGATTCCAGCGCACGCAGTTCGTCATCACTGGCGTTTGGTCCCAAATATCGTTCAATCGTCATTTTTCGCAGATGCGCCAACACCGCCCGGCCGGACGGTGTCGAAAATGTACGAATATAGTGTTGTTCAATATCGTTCATTGGTTCTATACCCCCATCAAACTTTCAGATGCAACCATCTGGGCAATCGGGGCAATGTATTTTAATTCTGCATCACCATGCAATGTAATTGTGTCAATCACACCACGGCGTGATAATATTTGCAATCCGCGTTCGCACAATGGGCGTATAAATTCATGCAGCAATCGCCCATATGTCGCACCCAATATACGCATCATATCGCTGTTTCGGGCCATGATTTCTGTGGCGGTCATTTCTTTTTCACTTAATAGCCCCAACCGGTCTGCCAACAATGCGTGCCGAATCCGTTCGCGCAAATCTTTTAATATAATTTGCGATACATCAAAATTCGCGCCACTGGTCAATGGGGTCAGGCCCGATGATCCAACAGCCTTGGGGATAATTGCCCCGGGGGTCAGGTTTATGTTATTCAGGTTTATTACACCGTCATCGTCCGCCATCCAGATGCCCGATACCGCAATTGTCGCATTTTTCAAGACCAGTTCCACAACCTTGTTCGCGGTTTTTATGTCTGGTAACGCACGCAAGACCGGTCCACGACCATATAATTCCCCCGATGCCAACGACCAGCGGAATATTAAGTATGGATTTGTTTCAAATGTGCCGGTGGCCACAATATTATTTTCAATATCACCACCAACATCCAGCCATGCTGTAAATTCAGTACCGACCAGACTTTGGACCAGTTTTATTGGTGTATCTGCATCTTGTTTAATCATATCGCGGATATTTGATGGTGGGGTCCATGTGGGATATTTTTCCATAACATCGCGTGCCGACATAGATGTTGTATGAAATACTGCGTTTGGTAAAATCGCAATATCTGCCATCGGGATTGCTGTGAACGAAAATGCAGATGATGCACCAATTGGATTTTCAGCCATAAACAAACACGCGGTCCCCAGAACAACTAAATCCATATAACACTGGTGAACAGTAGTATAGAAATTAGAATCGTTCAAATTCGCACGCAATGCCGCCGTTGCCGCACATGCATCGGGTGATGCATCACTTTCTGGCACCAGGGTCAGCCATAATGATTCTGGTGGGGTCAGTAATGTGTACAGCGATGCCGCCAGGTTATCAACGGCATCGGTTGCGGTTGCATCATACAATGTCGCCAATTCATCATCGGCCGATGGCATTGTATATCTGCGCGCCGCGTCCCAACGATTTAGCCATGGGGCACGCATATCTAATGCACGTTTATATAACTGATAAAGGTTTGATTGCATATTTTTTCCTTTTTGTTGTTTTTGGGTTAGTTAGACTGAAAACTGTGTGTTTGCATAAAATGTCTGGGGGGCGCGGCCCATGGGGCGGATTACAATTGGCGTGGTGGAAATGGCGCCAGCCAATGCATCCAATCCATCGTCATGCCCCACCCCACCAATTGGTGACCACCCCAGCATTTCCGAAATTAGCGGTGTTTGCCGCACACGCATATGGGCATACAAATGCCCAGATGTCAGCAACGGTTCAATTGCATCCAGGATTCTGTCGGCCTTGTTACGACTGTTCGTGATTTTGTTGACATAGATATTTTCGCCATGATGTTTTGCCACATCAGACATGATTTCAGGCAACGCATTGCCAATTCCGTTTGTTTCAATCGTTATACGGCGTATTGTGTAACGACGCATAAAATCCAGAACCATTTGACATTGGATGTTTAATGGGTGCGTTTCTGTATCTGGGACATGCATGTACGTGACATCATGGATGAACACATTGTGATTCTTGTCATCACGGTATATCAGGACACAGACACTGTCGTCTGATTTGTGACGGCCACTGGACGGGTCCCAATATATGGACGCCCCCGATATTTGATTCGAACCCAATCGCGCCGCGTGTATATCCAAGGTGTCTTCATAAAAGTGAATTTGCCCCGGATCCAGCCGAATTCGTTCCGGTGGGACAAATTCCAACATCATTTGTGATGAAAAATGACGCGGTCCCACAATTTGCCGCATCTGATTTATCTTTTCAGTCGGGAAAAGTTCGGGCCACGCAGGCACACCATTGGCATCAAGTATCGGAATTTTCAATAATTTATATCCTGATAAAAAAGGCATTGAAAAAGCATTTTTTTCATATACCATTGGCGTTAAGGAAAAGGATTTTGACATGGATTTTACCCCCAAGACTTTGCCAACTAATTTAGAAGCAGAACAGGCAGTGTTGGCCGCCGTATTAATGAACAATCGTGCGTTGGAACGCGTGTCTGAATTCTTAAAAGCCGAACACTTTTATCACCCGGCACACCAGGGAATCTATAAACTGGCCGAACGCCAGTTTGCCGCCGGGATTCCGTTTGATATTATCACTGCAAAAAACTATCTGGACCAACAAGGGGTCTTGGAATCCGTTGGGGGCGTTGATTACCTGACAAAATTGTCCGGCGCGGGTGCGACGGTTGTTAATGTCGAACAACATGGACGCATCGTTTATGAAAA
The DNA here is from genome assembly GCA_017472065.1 of Alphaproteobacteria bacterium. Lineage (GTDB taxonomy): Bacteria > Pseudomonadota > Alphaproteobacteria > Rs-D84 > Rs-D84 > Enterousia. The sequence continues at coordinate 38,343 of JAFURB010000010.1, forward strand.
TGCCCAGCGGCGACAACTGATTAACCTGGCCCAGGATATTATGGATAATGCATTTGTCGAAGACTTGGACAATCCAGTTAATCGCCAAATCGAAATCGCAGAACAAAAGTTATTCGATATGGCAACAACCGGCGATTCCGAACGCGATGTCATTTCAATTGCAACCGCGCTACAGGCCGCCCTGAGGGAAGCAGAAACCGCATACAAGGCCGACGGACAGTTATCTGGGTTGACGACAGGACTGACGGCGTTGGACAAATCAATTAGTGGTTTGCACCATTCTGATTTGATTATTATCGCGGGTCGTCCGGCGATGGGTAAAACAACACTGGCCATGAATATCGCATTTAATGCCGCAAATGCAATTCATTATGGGATGGCAAATAAAAACTATAAAGGCGTGGTGGTATTTTTCAGTTTGGAAATGTCACATTCACAATTGGCGGCACGTGTTCTGTCATCACAATCCAAGGTGCCGGCATCTGCGATGCGTGAAGGTAACCTGACGGATGAAGATATGCTGAAAATGACACAATATGCCGATGCAATCAGCAAAATCCCGTTATGCATCGATGATACGCCGGGCATGTCGGTTCCAATGATGCGTACACGCGCAAGACGATTAGCACGCAAATACGGTGGAATTGCGTTGATTGTGGTGGACTATCTGCAATTGATGACATCGCCGGGTGGCAAGCGCAGCGACAACCGCGTTCAAGAAATTTCCGAAATCACGCGTGGATTAAAAATGCTGGCCAAGGAATTGGATGTTCCGGTTATTGCACTGTCCCAGTTGTCGCGTAGTGTTGAACAGCGCGATGATAAACGCCCCCAGTTGGCCGATCTGCGTGAATCTGGATCAATTGAACAAGACGCCGACATTGTTATGTTCACGTATCGTGAAGAATACTATCTGGCAAACAGAAATCCATCCGAAAGAATTTCAAACACAACAAATTCATCCATGGTCGAATCATGGCAAAAACGATATGAACAATCCCGTGGCAAGGCCGATATTATCATTGGTAAAAACCGTCATGGTCGCCCTGAAACAGTACGCACTGCGTTCTTTGGCGATTACAGTTTGTTCGATAATTTACCGGATGAATTTGACACACGGGGCGAAAATGTTTCCGCACAACCAAGTGCCAGCATACCACTGGACGGGTCTGAATTTGCACCAACACCAATTGACATTGATGCAATTCCAGACGATATGCCGTTGTGATGAATTATTTTACTTGCCAAGCCCTTAAAAATTGACTATTATTTTGTCAAGATTATGTTTTTTAAGGAGTTGCACAATGGCCCAAGAAGAAATCATTTTTCCAAATAACATCAGAAATATTCGTCTGAATAACGGGATGAAAATGACGGAACTGGCACGCCAGGCGGGTTTGTCTTTGTCGGCGGTGTCTAAAATCGAAAAGGGTGTTCGCCGTCTGAACCAGAAACAATTATTAAACATCTGTAACATCTTGGGGTGCAAATTATCCGATATTTTCATCAAAGAATCTGACGAGGTTGCAGAACAATGGCAATCCGAAATCAAACGCCGATTGAACGATAACGAAGACGGCGGTCTAAAGATTTTCGGCAGTGGTCTGCGCCGCATCCGCCAACAGGCCGGAAAAACAATCGCACGCGCGGCAAAAGATGCCGGTATGACATTGTCTGTGTATCATAAAATCGAAGTTGGCCAGCGCGAAATCTATGAAAATGAAATCGAACCATTGGCGCAATCGTTCGCAATGACCATTGAACAGATGTTTGATAAAATCGCAACAATGTACAAGACGGGCGAATTAAACAAACAAATTAACAAGGTCAAAGAACGTGTTAAATCTGTTCTGGAACCGGGCAACCCATTGTCCAGTATCGATATGGGCGGTGGTTTGTATGGCGCAAAACTGTATGACAGTGCGCGCAAAAAACTGGCACCGGTATTTGGTATGCCATCAGGCAAATCAATCGCGTTCAAAAAATCTGACAAAACGATGATTGTTGCACCAATGTCACTAGAAGGACGCAGTGGTATTTACGCAGTAATGCCAAATTCAAAGCGTCTGGGCGGTTTTATCCCAGAAAAATCATATGTGTTTGCCGATGTTGATGCCACGGTTGCCCCAGGCGATTTGGCTGTATGCATTGATGCAGATTTTAATGCACTGGATTCTGAAACAACCGTCAGCGCCCAAATCGTCAGTGTTCGCCAAGATTCCAAGGGTAAAATATACGGCCAGGTTGCAAGCCCAGAAGAAAAAATCAACGCACAAACAATGCACAAAGTTGTTATGATTGTGATGGACTAAGAATAAAACGTCCACCACAATCATTTTCCACCCAGGAGAGAGAGCAAAACCATGAAAGCACGAATAACCGCCACGGCACAAAAACTGTTGAACCTGTATCGCCAAGAACACGTTATCATCGGTGGATGGGCGGCGATTAATCCTATATTTGTTGCCGAAGCAACCGAAGATGTAATCAAAGAATTACGCGAAATGCCAACTGGTAAAATGCTGGTCCAGCATATCGAAAACCTGAAAAGCGGTAAAACACCAATGAATTCAATTGAACCAGAACTGGTCCCGTATGGTGGGATGATGGGACAATCTGGATTGACTGATATCAGGTTGGTGGCCAAGGATTTATCTGAACTGCAATCCGCGATAAATGCATTTACACCCGACCAAAGCGGTCTGAACATGATTTCAGAATTGCCATTGGTGCGCCGATTTGGCGAAGAGTGGCAAAATGCAATCCGTGATGCATTGGGACAGTATCCAGATATCCAGGCCAAGTGGGATGTTGTTATTAAAACATATCGCGCATATCAATTATGGGACAGTGCCAGCCAGATTGTTAACGAACCAATTGATGAACGCACACGCGCCGAAATCCAGGCCGATATGCCAGAATATGAAACATACCTGCCGATGTTTGGGGATGCGGGAAATGAATTGCTGACCAGATTGCGTACATTTATTAGTTCTGTTAAATCAGACGAAAACGCATAAAATTATGCGGTGCGATATATCGTATCCATCGTATGTGGTGTCCCAATATAAATCATTGCCCCATTTGGCGACAGAATAAAATCCAGTTCACGCAATCGTTCACGCAAATTTTCCCGTTTTTGTGCGGTGTTTGATGTATTTGGAACCTCGACATCGTCACAGATTATTAAATCTGCACGCATACCAGTTATGTTGCCATGGATACCCTGGCAAATCACAGATGGTTCACGAATTCCAATTGGACGATTTATGGTTATTCGGTCGGATGCCCAATCGCGACGCGATGACGGAATCAGGTCCGCACACAATGGATGATTTTCCAGAATATGACGAATATGCATAACCATACGCGATGCCAGTGTCGTATGCGCCGACAGAATCAATATTCGGGTCTGGGGGCATAACAGCAATGTACACGCAGCAAAAATTCCAACAACTGTTGATTTGCCAGAATGTCGAAATGCCATCAACAGTCCACGATGTGTATCATCACACAGAACCCCGACCAGAAATTCCATAATCTGGCGGTGATGGGTGGGCGTTTCATACCCCAGGACACGATTCCATGTATCCAGAAAGTTATAATAGGCCGTAATCATCACTGATGTTACCAGGGGTGGTGGATGTGATAAATCCATAGTCGTTGATCAGATTTGGCCGCACATTATCCAACACCATTATCAAATTTCGATACAGCCCCAGCACACCACCACCGGTCATTTTATCTTGGATAAGACTGTTTGTGTATTCCAAGAAATCAATCACATTTGTATGTGTGTTGCGCCACTGTTCAATATCTACATTTGGCGCATGCAGGTCTTTTAGGGCCTCAAGCAAGAAATTAAAGTCCGAATTCAGGTGTTCTGGGTCTATTTTTGCGGTCGGTTGGTAATCAACAACACGGTTTAGTGCAACCTGGCGATAGATATCAATACGACTGGCAGATGCGGGCGCATTGGCAAACACAACACGGCCACCGTCAAATGTGGTGTTTTCAATTACAGAATATTCATCTGTACCCAACACATGTTCATCGATTGCAACACGGATATCAGCCGCCTGGAAAAACGGAAAAGAAAATTCATATTCCGTTGTTGTGCCGTCTGAAATATAAGATACTTTATACATATTATTCACCCTGCCCTATATTTATCCAACCAATTCGTCAAAACGACTTAACAATGTTTTTAACAGATTTGGTTTGTTAGCCTTAATCGATTTTAATTTCTTTTGATTTGCGGCGCGTTTTTCATCGTATGGTTTGGCGGTTTCTGATTTTATACGGGCCAATACCGCGCCCTGGGTCAAACCGCGCGATGACACACCCGATGCGCCGTATTTAGCGCGTTGGGCCGCCAATGTCTTTTTTATCAGGTTTGTCTTGGCTGACTCGTCCGCGGCCATTTGTGCCAAGATTTCTTGGCGGGCATTTTTTGCATTTCGTTTGTTTTCTTTATAGTCTAAGATTTCACTAACATCTGATACCAATTGTCCCATTATATTTCCCCTTTGTTGAATTCAATTAATTTGTTGTTCATTAAATGTTATACCAACCAGATACACAGACCGATAAAATCGTGGCTGGGTACGGCTGGTTGCCATGAATTGTCCAATATGGCGCAACACAGTTATGCGATGTCCCCAAAACATTGACATGTACATCGCCTGAAAATCCGGGCGCATCATCTGAATATATTTCATTTGCCATATTGATACGCATCCCATTGATGTATATGGATTTTGTATCCAATATGCGGGCGGACACCTTTCTTATTCGCAGGCGCGATGCATTGTGTGCCGATGCACGCATTGGCAGTGATGATGCACGGAACGCGAAATCATATTTATCTGTGTCACGCATCGCGTCGGCCGAAAATTTTTCCAGATTATATGTGTCGCCACGATTGGTGACAACATATGTAATGCCATTAACAACAACCACAGATTTGAACGCACCATATGTTTTGTATGCACCCCAGGCACTTATCCCCAATGCTGAATTTTGATTCAAGACGGCCATATTTCCGTCTGCCATAACGATGTACAATCGATGCAAAGAATCATTATATGCAATGTCAATTGGCAATGTCATCAAATGTTTGGAAAAAGAGCATAAATCCAGTGCGCTGTAGTTTTCACCCAATTCATCCAGTGTTAATTCGCGTATGTCGCGCAGATTCTTGGATATGAATACGGTGCTGTCTTCTATCTTTTGTGGGGCAAGATATCGTGATGCACAACTGCCCACGGATGTGTGTTGTTTTATATCAACCACAGATGGTGTCAGGGGCTTGCTGGATATCGCCCATTCGCCAACAGATGTTAAAATTTGCAGATTATCACTGCTGACGACGGTGCAAATTTGCTGGCGCTGTTGTGAAAGCAGGGTTATAAAAATTGCTTCGTCATCAAGTCCGGTTCCAACATCAAAGTTTTTGTGATTGCCGACCTTGGACATCCAAACACCGCCCGGATATGAACGCGAACCACCAAATACCAATCTGTCTTGGTGAAAAGTAATACTGATTGGCCAGCCACGGGCCGGACTGAACGCAGATTCAAACCAATCGGCGATTGGGGCGCTGGGTAATGTACAGGCATCGTTGATGTATGCGATGACCTCGGTCGGGCTGATGTATTCTTCGATAAGCCATTGATGATTTAACAATACAAATCGTGTTCCAACATATTGCGTGGTCCAGAAATCTGAACTGGTTGTGAATTTGGCATAATTATTGCCACGATCGCTGGATGACACAGAAATCTTGATATCATTTGTATCTTCGTATCGCATGAACGGCATATTAACCGACATGTCTGTGTCATTTCGGGCAAACATAAAGTTCGACAAACTAAAACCATCTGATGTTTTTTCAAGCACCTGGGGGCAATGGTCTGGATGAACAAATATCATTGTGCCAAAACGCTGGGCGTATTGCAGTTTTGATAAATCATCCGCCGACCATGGCGATACCAGGTCTGAAACAAACACGTTGTCTGCATAAATCAATATATGACCCGATGTCATTACAAGGATATAGTTTTCTTGTTCAGACACCGAAAAACCAACCAATCGCGCATCACCAGTTAATGAGGCAATATGTGCCAGACCACATCGGCGCGACAATCCACCACCTGGCAAAACATCCATGTTTTCCAAGCACGACAATCCATTTATATCATCGCGCGCATAGAATTCTGGTGATACTTCGCCCGATGCAAATGAGTTCTGTGTTTTTATAAAATTTGCCATTATCATCCCCTATTAAAACCGAGAACTAATTAGTGAAAAGTTTTCTATGTGATTACCGCCACCGATGGAACTGTCAATGAATTTGGCATTTTGCAGTTCTGTTTCGTACAGTGCGGCCAACATTCTGAATACTGTTTGATCGCCTGATAACGGGACACAAAATTCCAATGCCAGTTTGGTCGCAACCAATGATGAAAAATAACTGGGGTATTGTTCGGTGCCAACACGCACACATGCCGTGATTGTTATTGAATCAGATGCGGCAATAATATTGTTGCCAATAATTTGACCACCTGATTTCAAAACACGCAAAACATCACTGGGGATTGTGAAATTCCCATCGGCATTTACATTTAAGGTTATTTGACGCGTGGCAAAACGCCATGGATGTGATGCAATCAGGGCATCTGTTATCGGGTCAAATAATGTACGCGCCAATTGTGATGATACACAATCATCACTTAAAGACTGAATTGGTTCTTCGCCCAGTTTAAGCAATGCCATTGAACATAAATCTATTTTTGTAAGCATACTGTCCCCATTTTTGTTTGATAAAAATTATCGGTGGCGCATTATCACGCCACCGTTATGTATATGTAACAAGAATCAATAAAACTATGCCAATGCAGCCGTGGTAACGTTGCTGGTCGTGATATTGATTTTCTTTATCGCAGTGTTATCTGATGCGTTGATGATTACAACATCACCAATATTCATTAATGTTTTTACATCGTTAAAATATCCAGTGGCTGTAATTGTTGCCAATGTTTCTGCGCCAGATGCATAGTGCCACAATGTAAATCCATTTGCATATGCAATCACAGATAAATTTTTATTTTGAAATGCCATAATACTTATCCTTTGGTTGAAATTGTGACACTTATGCAGTTGTCGCATCCGCACATTTGACGCGTACAATACCATCGTTATCAATCAAGACGGCACCCTGGGACATACTGTTGCTGATAAAGTGCGCGGCACGTTCACCATGCCATGAAATGTCTGTCTTGACTTCTTGGCCACAGGCGTGTCCAACGCTGGACGCGTGATAGATAAAGCAGTCACGATTTGTATCCGTAGATGGTAAACCGTTGTGCAGAACCCATGTGATGCCCAGCCATTTCTTGGCTTCGAAACCACTGACCAATGGGGTGGAATCACCAACATATTCAGACGACACGAATTCGTCCATCGACAATAATTCGTTCCACTGGTGTACACCAATTACGGCAAAACGACGACCATCATCTGGAACATCGTTTGTGTTCAAAACTTCGACCGCAGACAAAATCAAATCTTTGGTCAGGCCGGTGGAATAATCACCAACAGACAGTGTTGATGCGTTCATTGCATCGATGATTAATTCATCTGTCTTGCGCCCCAGTGCATATGCACCCGCAGACGCAACAACACGGCGTTCATCAATGTTTACCTTTAATTCATCCAATGCATCAACCCAATCACCTGCATAATAATCTGTTAACATACATTCAACAGGTTCATGATTCAGATTCATTACTGGAACAATACCGTGGCGTGATTTTGTGCTGGCGGTGCCACGACCAACCTTTTGAAATGTCGTGGATGCACCAACGACACCTGATTTACTGCGAACGGTTGAACGCAGTTTTGTACCCATCTGTTGATAGGCCAAATGAACATCGGCTTCGAATTGTTTTACGAAAACCTGATCAATTGAAACGGACATATTTTTTCCTTTTTATGTTTGGTTAAATAAAAAATACACTTTTGTGTAAATATTTTTGTATGCCGGTTATGCAAAAATTGCGCCAAGAATACAAAATAGATGCGGGGTCGTGGCGACTTGTCCGCATAAAAAAATCAGTCAGACCTGGGATACATCTGACTGATATTTTCAAAAACAAAACCCGGACAATTGTCCGGGTAAATTAATAATATGAACTTATATTATTTCTTTTTCACGCATTTTTTCGCGCATGCTTTTTTTGCAACTGGTTTGGCAGCAACTTTTTTCGCAGGCGCTTTTTTCGCAACTGGTTTTTTAACTGCTACTTTTTTTGCAACTACTTTTTTTGCAACAGGTTTTGCAGCAACTTTTTTTGCAGGTGCTTTCTTTGCAACAGGTTTTTTAACTGCTACTTTCTTTGCAACTGGTTTGGCAGCAACTTTTTTCGCAGGTGCTTTCTTTGCAACTGGTTTTGCCGCTGGTTTCTTTGCAACTACTTTTTTTGCAGCAGGTTTTGCAGCAACTTTTTTCGCAGGTGCTTTTTTCGCAACTGGTTTTGCGGCTGGTTTCTTTGCAACTACTTTTTTCGCAGCAGGTTTTGCAGCAACTTTTTTCGCAGGTGCTTTTTTTGCAACTGGCTTTGCCGCTGGTTTTGCAGCTGCTTTCTTTGCAGCAGATTTTTTGAACAGGCTGAATGCCATCTTTCTCTCCTTCGCTATTTTTTGGATAGAACAAATCCGTTTTGTTCTTACTTTATATTTTATCTGAATATCAAAAAATAGTAAAGTAGAAAGTGAATTTTTTTCTTATGAATATAATTTTTTGAAACCGTTTTCTATTTTTCTGATGTATTCTGCATCACCATCACGCCAGTATTTTGGATCGCGCATCATGCGACGCAAATCAGAATCTGATAAATTTTTTGTTTCACTTTTATCGGTTTCAACATTTGGTTCCATCGATTGCATCATTCGATAAATGCCTTGGATTCCCTGGGGCGTAGAACACAGTTCGTCAAATGCATCGCTGGGTAAAAACTTTTTTCCAAATGCATCAATTGCGCGCAATGCGTCGTTCATTTTTTCTGTGCCACCAAAAAAATTCTTTAGTTCATTGATTGCATTTTGTTCATTTTGTGTTGAATACAAATCAGATATAACAGGTGCTAAAAATTCATTTGCGATGTCATATATTTTTTCAACCTGGGATGATGTCAATCCAATATCATGAAATTTTCTGCGTAAATTTTCATCATCAAACAATTCATTTGTTGGATATTGTTCGGATGTTTCCGGCACACCAATCGCACGATTAAAACGCGCACGCGTTTTTTCATCGCACCCATCACTTGGTACCGTTATCATTGTACCAATTTTTCGTTCTAATTCAGAATATGATTTCATTAATGCATCTGTGTTTAATGTACCATCTTCGTTCAAAAATTTTTCTGGGATTTTGTCCATCTTTATTATCCTTTGTTTTCGTTTGACTTACGCAGAAAGTAAATTCCACCAAGTGTAAAAATACTTTGTAACATTACAAATATGTCGCTGTCCCCGACCAGATACGCACCAATCGCAGACAATATGCCAACCGCCGAAACTATATAAGTTCGACGACCGGCTAAAAATCCACCACTAATAAATTTATTCATCATATTTCCATTTATAAATAAAACAGCAATTCATCAACATCCAGAATATATCCACGCGCACGCGCCCATTCAGGCATTATGCAACCATGATGAAAACACGTTGCACCACGACACATGTCTGGCAAACCACCACATAACATTCGTCCGACCACGCGCAGACACATTTGAAATGCACGACTGGTGGGGGCGACCGATAACAATTCATGACGATTTGATGATGGTTTCAGTGATTCAAACATATCGGTATCAGATATTATTTGTGCGATACTTTTTCCGGTGGCACGCGATGCATTATTAATCATGGATACCAGTGCCTCGACCGCGGTCAGTGATGATGCAGATGTTTCTGCATAAACAACACGCGCAATTGTGTACATCAACTTTCTGGATTCATCTGGATTTTTTATCAGTCGTAAATTCATTTCTGAAAATCCCCCCGTTTGATTTTATGACAATAAAAAACCGCACATATAATGTGCGGACATAAAAAAACAAATAAAAAAAATCCCCAACAAATTGTTGTGGATATATTATCTGCTCTTGATGCATGGTATTATACCACAAAAAAACATCTAAGTCAAGACAATAATAAAAAACACTGGTTTTCGGGGGATTACAGCATTGTTATTTCATCGCCATACACCAACAAATATCGTGTATCACGACGCAAAATTAATGCACCATTTTCGTTTATACCAATTAATTCAGCAGGCGCACCATGGTACAAAACATCACGATTAAGATGTTCAACCAACTGCATCCAGCGCGCGCGAACAACAGAAAAATCACATCGGCGCCATTTATCTAAATTACGTATCAGACGCGCCATTAAATCATTTGCGTTCACATCCGTATAATTGGCCAGGCGTGTCGTCTTGTATTCTGCGACCGTTGGATTTGTGTTTATGTTGATTCCAATTCCAACAATTACATACGGACCAGAATATTCGATTAATATACCCGCCACCTTTTTATTATCAATCAAGATATCGTTTGGCCATTTAATTGTTGGATTTATGCCATATGAAATCAGTGTTTCTGCAACCGCAACCGCCGTCGCATAAGACAGGCGGCCATCACGCGTGTCACAGCCATAAATAAAACTGACATACAAATTCCCATGATGCGAAACCCATTTGCGACGATAGCGACCACGACCGGCACTTTGCGCCAATGCCACAACCGCCGTGCGGTTTGTTGCGCGGCCATCTGCAATCAGTTCATGGGCCATGTCCTGGGTACTGGGGATTTTATCAAATGAAAAAACCTTATATCCAGCCAAGTTTATATACCCCATCTAAATTAATAATAAATTCGCGCCCAAACAGACGACGCAACTGATAAATTGCAGTATCAACAACATGGGTCGATGTGTTGATTGCGTACCCAAGCGCACTTTTTAACTCACCCGATGTCATACCGCCGCTTTTATACAATGCAACCACAACACGTCCCTGGATATATGGCAATGACACCGAACGGCCAAATATTTTATTCAAAATCCGCGAATCATCCCCCGCCCCCAGTAAAATTGCCTTTAATTCCAGTGGCGAGGCAGGCAACCTTATATCCATATCATCCAGATTCAAATCTGTTGGTGTTACCGCATCCAATACAGTGGCATTCAAATCCGTTAAAATTCCACGCCACACAATATCTGATGTAAAAATGCGTATTCCAGTCAGCATGTATTCATATATACCCCAAAGTCGGTCAATTGTCCAACAAAAAACCACGCATTAATTGCGCGTGGTTTTTGGGGTGTCGAAACCGTACAAAAAATGTGCTTATTCGCGTCCTTGGTCTGGGGATTCAATGAATTTAGTAAAATCTTGAATCCTGGACCCGGTCGACGACAAAATCTTTGAAATACTGTTTGTCGACGGCCATCTGGGCTGCCCTTCTTTGGACCAACGCTTACTTTTATTAAAAGTAGTTGGGTCCAGACCACTGCACTTAGCCAAGCCCGAACAAGACATACCATGTTCGGTCGCAAAGCGTTCGATTGCCCGCCATACATCTTCATGGGTCATTTTTCTCTCTCCTTCGATTTTCGCCAGAAACCACAAGAACGTTCCAGCACATTATTGATTTTATGCACGGGTCCTTATTCACACAACAAGTACGATTTCCTAGGTTTTTCGGGATATTTTAGGAAAAAAGACAAAAAAATTAACATACAAAAAATTTTTTTGACAAAAACACTTGACAAACCCGATTATCTGTATTATATTTCGATTCGTCAAAGGAAGCAAAGCCGATGACCAGGTGCGAAAGCATCTGTGGGGTCCAGGGATTCAGACTCCCTCCTACATTCTCTCTCCTCTGGACCATGGACCCCAGAACATTTTTTTAGAATGCCCAATTTCTTTTTCTCCTTTCCTTCCTTTCGGGGCATTCGGAAATACCGCCGGAAACGGCGGTGTTTTTTATTTCTAATAAAATTGGATTTTTATTTATTCGTCCAATGCGACAATGAATATGCCGCGTTTGTCAGCCTGTTTTATAACCGCAGGCTTGTTCACGACAAAGCACGTCTTGGTATTTACAACAATGCCGCGCAGATTCGCATCTGCAACCGCGTTTACCGTGTCAACACCAATCGCAGGAATATCAATGCGTAAATCCTGGCCAGGTTTGGTCATTTTGGCAAAAACACCGCTTTTGCGTTTGCGCCCCGCACGCATTTCAACAACACGATTTAGCATACGGGCGGTGCCTTCGGCGGCCTCGACTGCGATAACCTGCTTATCAACAACAACTGACGCCCCAATATCGGCCGCCCCGATGGTGTGCGAAACATCAATCGCGCGTTCAATATTCTTTTTATCAGCCGCGGTTGGTTTGGCACGTGTCTGCACGCCGGCCGTTTCAAATGTCAATTCTGGGGCCAAATCCTGGGCCGCTACAATTTCAAAACCTTGTTTTTCTAGAACGCTATTTAATGCAACCGCCATCGAATCATACCCCCGTTGATTTTTTAATATCTTTAACAATGTCCAGAACGTCCACCAATCCGGACGAATATCAGAAAAATTTGGATGCCCCAACGCACCAACCATTGTAATTTTCTTAATCCCGCGACGCTTGAATTCGCGTATGGCACGACCACACCCACCAAGGCGGATGGTTAAATCAGGATTTAGGTCTGGATTAACAAAGTTCTTTAGCCCGACAATAAAAACATCCCAACCCGCACGTTTCAGCGCATCACGCGTAAAAAACGGCAAATCTAGTGCCCCGGCAACCAATGCAATCTTGTTATCTTTATTTTTATTCATGTTTCATATGGTACGCGTAAAAGTCACTGGAATCAAGTTTCAATTTATGTTAAAATTTTATGTAAATATGTAACCCGGGTTTGTAAACTATGAAAAAAGTATCGTATTTTTTGATTCTGTTAATGACATCAACGGCAGCAAACGCTAAATTTGATGCAGATTTGTTTATCAGTGAAATTGAAACAGGGGTCGATATGGTCGCTGCACCACGTGTCGCGCCGGCCGTTATTGATGATGCGCCGGGGATGCTGGGGGCCGAGGTTTATGAAAAAGCCGGCGTGGTCGCATCCAATGATACACGCATGTTTATTCCAACATCAATGTATGTTCGCATGGGTGGTGGATTAAACCTGGGGTTTGCAACATCCAAGGCGATGTTTAACAATCAAGAATATGAATCATCGGGTTCATATACAACACAGATTGGTCTGGGGTGGAATTTGTCATCGTATGTTCGTACGGAACTGGATTTCCAGACATCTACGTTCAAGTTTTCTGATATCGATAATATGGATGCAAATTACCAGACATTTGGTGGAATGCTGTATTTCGATTTGGCGCGTCGTTATGTTCAAACCGGCGACATCACACATCGTCGCACATTTGTTCCGTTTATGGGGATTGGTGCGGCATTTGGCGCATATCGGTTTAATGGCGCAAACGGTGCCGATGGGGCGGTTCTGGCGGTGCCACGCGCGGCCGTTGGGTTCAATGTTATGTTTAACGATTTGATTGGTGTTGATGTGTACTATCAATACCAAATGATGATTGGAAACGGTTTTGGATGGGGTGCACATCGTGGCGGTGTTGATAATATCAGCAATATCATGGCATCTTTCCGGGTTAATTTCTAATGGGGGTATGGAATATGAAAAAACAGATTTTAGTTTCTTTGTTCGCATTAACACCAATGGTCGCCAATGCGGCGATTCCATATCGCGTAGAACAGGTTAAAATGCCCGTGGTTGTACCTGCATCTGGGAACGATCCAGAATCTTTTGCACGCGAACACAGATTTTATGTTGGCGCATCATATGATTTTTCAATGTGGTCTGATGACAACGACGGCACAATCGCAATCAACGGTAAAAACACATCATCGTTTGATGCAACACTGGGGATTCGCATATATGACACATTTAGATTAGAGGCAAACTATACCCATATAAACGCCGAATGGGATGCGTTCAAATTAACGGGGGATGTGGCATTTATTAATGCACTGTTCGACGCCAGAATAGACAGCATGTATCGCCTGTTCCGGTCACAGATGATTGTACCGTATGTTGGTGCGGGGATTGGCCTTTCATGGAACAGCGCCGACGATGCACACCTGGATAAAAAAATCAGCCCTGTGGCGGCGGCATTGGCCGGCATCGCGATTGAATTTGGCGAAAACTTTGCATTAGATTTCGGATATCGTTACATGTATATGTTTGAACCGGGTCTGGATACAATCCAGGATTTCAGCCCAATTGCACATCAATTCCGTGCCGGCGTACGCGTAAACTTCTAAGTCAATCATGAAAACATGTCCGTTTTTTGGTCGGTGTGGCGGTTGCAAATTTGATTTTGCCGCACCTGATTATCGCGACAAAAAGACATCCACCCTGCCCCAGATGCCAATAACAGACAATCCAATTTGGATTGATGCAGGGTTGCGTCGCCGTGGCGATTTCTGCTTTGGCGGGGGCGCATTTGGATTATTTGAAAGTGGCACAAAAAACATTATCCCAATAACAAATTGCCCAAATATGGTGGCGCAAATAAATGCAATTTTACCAGAATTGGCCAAATTACCATGGGCGGGAACCGGTGCATGCCTGGTAACACTGTGCGACAATGGCATCGACATAAATATTACTTCAACTGTTCCATATGTCAGTCCTGATTTTAGACATGCCGCTGAAAAAATACATGCAATACGCATAACATGGAACGACAAGGTTATTATTCAAAACGCAACCCCAATGGTCAGTTTTGGTGACAAATCCGTCGAATATCCATCGGGCGCATTTTTACAGCCCACAATTCATGGTGCAGACATATTGCGCGACATGGTTGTTACGGCGGCAAATGGCGCAAAACGCGTGGCGGATTTGTTTTGTGGACTGGGGAATTTCACATTTGCATTAAACGCCGACGGTTTCGATGTTGTTGGCACAGGCGCAAAACGCGATTTATTCAAAAAACCATTAACGGTCGGCATGCTGAATACATACGATTGTGTTGTAATGGATCCGCCGCGGGCCGGCGCCGATGCCCAGTGTCGCGAAATAATAAAAAGCAATGTCGGCCGTGTAATCTATGTATCATGCAACCCAAATACCTTTCGTCGTGATATGGAAACATTAACACGCGGTGGCTATAAATTAACAAAACTGATTCCCGTCGATCAATTCACAGGCAGCACACATTGGGAAATTTTTTCCGTATTTGAAAAATAATAAAAAAAATCCCCCAAACGGGGGATTTTTATTTCGTTTTGAATTATTCTGCTTCGACGATATCGACAACTGTTACCTTGAACACAACATCTTTGCCGGCTAAATCCTGGACATAATCTGTTGGGAAAGTAATGTTAACATCGCGTTCTTCGCCCTTGACCGCGCCAATCAATTGTTCTTCGAAACCCGGAACAAATTGGCCACTGCCTAATTTTAATGGAAAGCCTTCGGCGGTGCCACCTGGGAATTGAACCCCGTCCAAATACCCTGCAAAATTAATAACAACTGTGTCGCCATTTTGTGCGCCACCGGCATTACTGTCGCATGCGCCCAATACACCACATAAACCCAATGCAATCATCAATTTTTTCATTTGCTTTCCTTTTTTGTTTGTTGTTCTTGTTTGTTAATTGTTATAGATACAGCGGAAACCATATTCACGCATTGTGGACCCTTCGGCCTCAATCCGATAATCAAAATACGGCGTTGGACGCATCACATCGAATGATGGTTTGTCATATACCATTACAATACTGGATGCATTGCGACCACAAACGCGCTTCATTTCATAATCTGCAACCGTCGCCAATACCGTGCGCGCATCGCCATTTATATCCATACCATCGGCATTTTGCATCAGACGCAGGCGCATTTCGCGCAAATCAGAATTACCCAACAATATTTGCACACGAACCATTGTGCCATGATATTCTTGCCATCTGGTTTCCATGCGTGATGTATTCCAGCGGTTTGCGGTTTGTTCTTTTTCCGCCGCAGTTTTTGGCTTATAAGAATCAATATTCGCGAACTGATTATCGGCCTGCATAAAAGAACTGGTTCGTTCGTTATACAATGGCGCATCCGCCCCACCCTGGGCAAAATCAGTTTCGTTGTATGGGGTATCGCCCGTGGTACAACCAGCCAAGACAAGCGCAGAACATAACGCAAAAAGAATTGTTTTTTTCATGGTCTTTTTCTCTCTTTTTTTTAATTTTAACAAATAAACCTTTTTGATTCAAGTCACGATTTATGGTAAAATACAGATAAATGTCAAATATAGTATTAGAATCTTTGTTGCGCCCACTGGAAGAATTCTACAAACCATCGTTTGTAGAAGAAATCGCAATCAACCACGCAGGCGAGGTTTGGATGCGCCTGCATGGGGCGCGTGTTCCGTGGGTTTCATACCAGGCCGAAATATTATCCAAGCAATATTTGGTTGATCTGATACACACGGTGGCAAATATATACGAACGCCCATTTGACCCGGTTCATGGGATGCCGGTGGTTTATGCCACATTGCCCGGCAATCATCGCTTTACCGCAATCGCCGGACCAAACGTTCAATACGACGAACGTGATGTTACCGGCGGTGTCGCAATGAATATTCGTGGCGGTGGCGCACATGACACCAGTTTTGAAAACTATCACCTGGAACGTGGCCGCCCATTGTTAAAGGTTAAACCACGCGAAAATGTTCGCCCCGACGACCCATATGAACGATTGATGACCGCCATTAATGACGGCAGTCCTATTTTAATCAGTGGGGCAACCGCAACCGGTAAAACAACATTCTTGAACCATATGCTAACACTGATTGATAAAAACAGTCGTGTTATTACCGTCGAAGACGCGCGCGAAATCCGTGTTCCCCAGGCAAATCGTGTTCATTTTGTTTTGTCGCGCACAGAACAGACGAACGATATGAATTATGCACGATTGCTGGACCTGGTGGTGCGTATGACCCCGGATGTTATTATCGGTGGTGAAATTTCAACCGATAACGCGGCGGTATTGTGGGAAATGTTGGGTACAGGACACGATCACTTTTATACTACAATTCACGCAGAAAGTGCCGAAGCCGCATATTCTGCATTTGCCGACCGTATTTTACATACCCAGCCGGCATACGATCGCACAGATTTAATCGCGGAAATGAAAAAGAAAATCCGTGTCGTTCAATTATCGCGTGATGGGGCCCTGCGCGCCGTTACCGAAGTCGTTTAATAACAATAGGAGTATTTATTATGGACGAAGATAAAATCACGATAACTGATCCAAACTATCGCGAACCAGTAGATGAAAGACTGGAACGCGAATTAAAAGAATATGGTGAAGAAAAACTGCGTCGCGCCGAAGAAAAGGAACAGGCCAGATTTGATGCAGACTGGGCAAAATACCAGAAACGCGTCGAAAAACGCAAAAAGTTCTTTGCGGCAATAAAGAATATCTTTGTTAAGAAAAACAATGATATGCAACAACAAAACGATCAAAACCAACGATAAAGAATCCCCGGAACGGGGATTTTTATTTTTTTTGAAAAAAGTACTTGCATTTATTCCACCAACAATATATTATACATAGCGCTTTAAGGGGTTGTAGCTCAGCTGGTTAGAGCGTCTGCCTGTCACGCAGAAGGTCGCGGGTTCGAGCCCCGTCAATCCCGCCAGCTATTTGCACCGTCATTTGACGGTGTTTTTTTCTTATTTATTATTTGAAAATTTGTTCTATAATACACGCATACAAACCAAAGGAGAAAACCCATGAAATTCAAATTATTTGCAATTGGCGCATGTGCAATGGCATTGGCGGCATGTGATATGAACACACAATCCCCAGATATGTTAAAAGGCAAACATTTTGTCGCAAACCAGCCAGACGCCACAATCGTTCTGTCTTTTGCGCCAGACGAAATGCGCGTTAATGGCAAGGTTGTAAACCTGTACAACGGGGGATACACCGCCGACGGCAACAACATTAAATTTGACGGTTTTGCATCAACCATGATGATGGGCGAACCAAATGCAATGGCCGCAGAAACAGAATACTTTCAATTTATGCCAACGGTCGAAACATACGAATTACGCGATGGCATATTGACATTGACCGCATCCGATGGCAAAGAAATCGTGTTCACAATGGTTGAAACAGACCCACTGGCAACGACAGAAACAGTCAGCGAAACGGTTACGGAATAAAAACTTGACATGGGGCAAAAATACATGTATAATTTGCCGGCGTTCGATATGAACACGGCAGTTTTGGCCCCATCGTCTAGAGGCCTAGGACACCGCCCTTTCAAGGCGAGAACACCGGTTCGAATCCGGTTGGGGCTGCCAAAATTACAACCGACCTTTGTGGTCGGTTTTAATTTTGCCTGTTCCCACCGAGATGAGAACCGCAGGTTCGGGGCGTCAGTTGGTGAAAACAAGTGTTAACGAAGTTTGAGCCTTACGTAGCGAAAGGGGCCCATGGAGTGAAAACGAACATGGGAATCAGACAATCCGGTTGGGGCTGCCAAAATAAACAAATCGGGTTTTATACCCGATTTTTCTTTGTTTTCTAATGCTTGCACGAGTTCGTAAGTTGACGGTTAAAAAATGCTACCGTTTCACATATTTGCGAACTCTTGTTAGACGTTTTTGCCTTTTTATGGTATAATAAGGTTTAGAAAGGAAATGTTTATATGAAATTAACCGACGAACAAAGAATAAAATCAATAAAAAAAATATTACAAATGCAACGTCATCCTGTACATAAGGATAAGGGCGATAAAGCCGATATACTTATCAGCAGAACCAAGAATTACCCAGGCATAACTGAAAAATCTACAGATTTTGAACGTTTTTTTGCGATAAGTGGCAAAGATACATATGAAAGCGGGCAACAATGGTCGTGTGGAACCGAAGCTAAAACATTTTGTTATCTGAATTCAATACTGCCAAAAAATGAGCAGCTAGAAGTTAAGATCATGATAAGCACGCATCCAAATCATCTGATAGACAGCATGGCTAACCATACTTTGCCATGTGTCAAAATGGGTGATGGTAAATGGTATGCACTTGAACCTACCTCTGTCGCAGAAAATCGAATACGTCACCCAATGTACCCAGACATACCATTTCTCATGGATGAATTGAAAGTTGGGAACCAAATTCATCATATTAAAAAAGGGATGGTGGAAAGAGGAAATCCACCATATGAAATAACCGCAATTATGTCATGGCAAGAATACGAAGAAAAATGTTCTGATTTTGGCACTTTTCTGAAATATGGATCAAAACGTGACAAGAAAACAAAAACCATAATTGCAACAATAGAAACGGTATTGCAGCAAATAAATTCAAATGGGCAAATTGGTAATACTTATAATTTCTGTAAATTAATGCAAGGTTCTAAATTGCCGATAAAGGTTGTTAAACCTAAAGGTTACGATTTTACAGAATTACTAATAAGCATAAATGGGGAGCTGTATAAATTTGGAACGAGGCATAAATATGCTATGATCCAAAAACTACAATACAAGATAGATAAAGAATGGACCATGTCAGATTATGTAAAGTTATATAAACAAAATAGTATCAATAAAAACAAAGAACATGAATAGTGAGTTTAAAATCAGAATTTATTCAAAAACACCTTAACTTCTTTCCTGAACCGCAATAATTCTTTGATTTCATCATCTCGCAAATTGCACAGATGGCCCTGCCAAAAATCAAAAACACCCGTTTGGGTGTTTTTTTGATTGGATTTCCAATACTTTCACGAGTTCGAAAGTTAGATGTTGAAAACAGACACTGTTTTGCACATTTACGAACATTTTCAGAGTAACCACTAAAATAACGAGTTTTGGGTTTATTTTGTGATAATCTTTCTGAACTTGATTAGATTTGTAATTGTTGGATTTCGCCTAGATATTGGCACATTATATTTAATATCTTCAATTGTGTAATTATTGCGCGTCAATATCGATTTTGACCTTTCGTTTGTATAAACAACACTGGCGTATAATGATTGTAAATTTAATTGGTTCAGTGAATAATCTTCTATTTTTTTAATCGATTGTGTGGCGACACAAAGCCCCTCGTTTTCTTGGGAAACCCAAAACCAAATCTCAGCATCGTGCGATATTGGGCTAATATTATCAAGCCCAATCATACCAGCAACAGAATTATCCCGCATAATAACAAATGGAGCATCATGTGCACTGTTTGCTATTTTACGTTTTATATTTTTATAATATGTATCAACAACATAGGCAATCATAAACAAAATCGTCTTTGAAAAGTTTGGCGTCACTTTTTTATTTGCCCAAAAAAAGTAAGATTGCAGGCGCGTGCGATTTGCATCCAAAACACGATAAAAATCATGTGAATGTCGCCAGAGCAAAGAAAAATCTAGTTTTTTTAATTCTATCTTCATAGTTTGAAGCATAGCACACAAATACAGTTTGTCAATTTTTATATTTCTCTAAAAACACCTTTGCTTCTTTCCCGAACTGCAGAAAATCGTGGACGGTATCTGTTCGTGAATTGCACAGATGGCCCTGTCAGGAATTAAAACCGACCACACAAGTCGGTTTTTTCTTTGTTTTCAGGCATTCTACGAGTTCGTAAGTCGGGTGTTAAAAATAGCCACCGTTTTGCACATTTACGAACTATTAAAAATAAAAGGTTAGAAATCTAACCTTTTTCATGGTTCGTATTTATCGTGGGTATCTGATTTATTTTTCTGCTTCTGCTATTTTCTCTCGTAATTCTGGTTCATTTTGCTGAACAAAATTAAACGACGTTTCCATAAAATCACAAATATCTTTACGGTTCAGATAAAATTTTTTCATGGTATCAAAAATTAATTCGCCCTTTATTGTCATATCGTAGAAGTATGAATAAGCAATATATTTTGGGTGTTCTATTAAATCATTTATGGCTGAATTACGAATAATGGTTTCAACGACTATCTCTGACAACAACCATTTGATATTTGGAAAATCATATTCAGAAGGATTGTCGTTAAAATGCTTATTCCAGAAATAGAACCAAGCAAAATGGGTTATTTCATGTAATGCCATTGTCATTGCATATGTTGGATCAAAATAATGATAAATATCAAAAGTATGTGTTTCAATATCACGCGGGCAAATGGGGTTTAATCCAACCTCAGCAACCATATCATTCAAAATACCTCTGCAATCATTATTAAAAGCAGAACTGTATGCACTATTCAATTTGTCTGCTATTTTTTCCCATTCCGCACTAAACATATTTATAGAGTTTTCTATGATTGGTTTTCTTTTCCCTGCCTGAATTTTCATTTGTTCAGTAATATATTCAAATCTTTTTTCTTCGGGTAAAGATATGGCATATTCATAATTTAAATCAGGGTATGCTTTGAACAATTGCTTTTGCCACCAGACAGTCGTTCCGTCTTTCTGGTGGAACAGTATAAAATCTAAATCTCTTTCAAAATCTTTTTGTTGCCAAGTTAGTTTCATGTAATAACCTTGTAGTATTTCCCTTAATTATATCACAAAATTTGCATAAATATTTTTATTTCTTTCCCGAACGACAACAAATCACGAATAAAATCATCTCGTGAATTGCACAGATGCCCCTGCCAAAATCAAAGCCACCCGTTTGGGTGGTTTTTATTTTTGTTAAAGCAGACCCAACCGGATGCGCCATAGTGCCGTTAAATACGAATTTCTGTATCTATACTTATATTTTTTACAAACATATTATCGTGAGACACAAGTAATATTGCACCACGATATTGATTCAACGCATCTTCCAATATACCAATACTTTTGATTTCAAGATTGTTGGTCGGTTCGTCCAATATCAATAAATCAGGTTGTTCAGAACTGCCCAGAACGGCCGCTAATGTTGCCTTTAATAATTCCCCACCAGATAATGTCCCGACACACTGTTGCGACGCATCCCCACGAAAACCAAAATTCGCCGCAATCGCATGAGCATCATGCTTAAGACACCCTGATATTTCCATGATATTTTCAACTATGGTTTTGTTTTTGTCTAAAACGGATAAGTCTTGATTTACATAGGCTATCTTGCCAAAGGTTTTAACCGTTCCTGAATCTGGCTTTAGTTCGCCACAAATAATTTTTAACAATGTAGATTTTCCAGAGCCATTTTTACCAACCAATCTTATCCTTGATTTTCCATACATTGTGAATTCAAAATCTTGGAATATAATTTTATCGCCATACGAATAATACAAGCCAGATATATTTATCAGTTCTTTACTATAAAACGGTTTATTTGGCATTGGTATTTTAATCGTTTCGTTTCGCATTTGTTCTGACAAAGATTGTTGAATAGATATTTGTTCAACCAATTTCTTTTGAATAATTGCGCGCTTTTTAGCCTCGGTTTCTTGACTTTTGCCTTTTAGAGCATTTTGTTCCAATCTGCTTCGTCTGGAACTATTTATTTCTTTTTGTTGTTTGAATTCGTGATGCTGTCGTGTGTTTTGTGCAACAGTTATCGTATTATTCAATCGCGCAATAGATTTCTGGGCATTGGTATATTTTGAATAGATATTGTCAGATTCTATTTTTTTCTGTTCCAGATAGAAATCATAATTGCCACCATAGACTTTTAATTGCCCATTATGTAATTCGATTATTTTATCCATTTGTTGTAACAGTTCCCGATCGTGCGAAACAATTACAACACCATTTGGATATGTGTTCAATCGATTAAAAAATACCTGTTTTGCATCTGCATCCAGATTATTGGTCGGTTCATCCAACAGTAAAATATCCGCACTTGATTCAAAAGCCCGCATCAGTGCAAACATTTGTTGTTCACCACCGCTTTTGGAATCTGATACATTTATTTGACTTAACATATAAACACTTGCGTTTTTAGTAACCGCACCAGAATCAGGCAATAAGTCCCCCGCCAACAACCGCAAAAGTGTTGTTTTGCCAGATCCGTTATCGCCAACAATAGCCACGTGTTCATTGTCGTTAAAGGCAATAGAAGCACTGTCTAATAAATCATTGTCGTTATAACCAAAAGATACATTTGATAAAGAAATTAAAGCCATAATAAAACCCCTTATATTGCAATTAAACGAATACATATTTCTATGTGCGATTTATAAAAATTACAATATTATATACGCATCGGGTTTTATCCTTTGTTTTTATTATAATTGAATTGTATTATAAATATTTGTTAAAGCAAGAAATTTTATCAATAAACACTTTGATTTCTGGCAGTTCGTAAGTTGGGCCGCAAAAAAACATTGACAAAAACAATTTTCGGGACTAGCCTTGTAAAAAAAGATACAGAAAATGCAACAAAAATACAAACTGACACCGGATCAGGCGCGGCGATTCAAAGAACTGCGTAAAATGTCCCCTGATGCATACGAAAAAATATGCAAGGGGTGTGGCCTGTGTTGTCTGTGCAAAACCGGTTGTGATGGTTTTACATTATACACCAGGCTGTGTTGTAATTACCTGGACATAAACACAAAACGATGCAAGATATATAATTCTCGATTAAAAGATCGTGCAAATCAATGCGCCAAGGTTACACCAGAACTGGCATTGGCGGGCGATTTGGTGCCACGCACATGCGGATATGTAGAATATATTTTCGGTCCTGCAAAAGAACCGATTAATCTGGACTGGTCAAGTGTTGTGCATTGTGGTAACATGGATGTTGGCGATACATTTACTGCTCTCGGTTATGCCATACTGGATTCAATAAACTGGAAACAAAGATAAGGAACACATAATGACAAAAGCATACAGAATTTCACAAGTTTATGATATTGCAACCGCTTTTATTACAGATGCAGGGTCTTTCGTAGAGATTTCACATAAGGAAAATCATATTCTATACAAATTCACGCAAAATCTGTTGAATATGGGAAAATATACATTGACCATTACACAACCAATCGGGGCCGCCGTTAAACCAAGCAAATATGTGCACGATTGGGAGGTTGACTATAAACAAGGCTTTATCACACTGGATGGAAACGGCGAAAGATTGCTGTTTGCACAGACAAGACATGGTGTTGGCAAAGAAGCAGATAAAAAATCATCTGATGTGGAAAAATGGTTGGCACGTGCAAAATCACGCAAGTTCTTTAAGTTGATTAATATGATTAAACAAAGAACATATGGCAATTTACCACTGCAACACAATTCCAAGGAAATATTCAACATTATATATCGATTAAAAGAATTACAAAAATAAATGCCGCCCGATTGGGCGGTTCTTATTTGCGATGCTTGAAATACGGTAACATTTTTAATGTAAACCAGCCTGCCAGCATAATTGACGCCGTTATAACAACCAGATACCAACGCAACCACGAATAGCCACCAAACACACCAATATACATTAACCCAATGTATCCAATCCACCGACCGATAAACAGCGCAAAGTCACGAAATACAAAATATTCTATTCTGTGATTTGATGTTACACACTTAGAATTTGATAATTTATACATATTTACAGAACATAGTTGATCCAAAACAACAATGGATGTCGAATAAATAAAATTATAAATTAAAAATGTTAATGGGGTTGTATGGAATACAAAAAATGACACACCACACAGAGTTATAAACATACTTGTTAAAATCATATAGGGATAATACCTAGGTTTTCCAAACCGCCCAGACAGCCAAGATGTTATAATAGAAAACATTGAAAACAATGTGGTAAATATTCCCAGATTCAAATCTGTTTTGAACATATAAACTGTGTACATTGTAATCACAGATGCCAATAACCCTGTACCAAAACCACGCATAATTTCCATCGCAAATAAATTACGAATAACAGGAAAACGCAACATACATTGGAAAAAAACACGAAAATCTACTGGATTTTTACTGCGGTGGCGTGACGGCGATAAAAATAACATCAACCCCAGTTCCAATATCGATAATATCAATAAGAAATGTGCGACCTGAACATATGAACCCGTGTCTATAAAAAAACCCAGTGTAATTGGAACGAAAACCTTGACCGCATATGATGCGGCCATTTTTGCCCCCATATATGCACCAACATTTTGACGGGTACTTTTTTCCGCAACCATCAAGTTCATCGGCAAATGATACATCGCAGACCCAATACCATACAAAATCCCCAGTGGAATTACATACTGGGCCACGCGATTTTCTAATAAAATAATGCACAACAATAATAAAATCTTGGGGATTAGATTGAGTGCGAATACAGCCACCTTGTTATAACGTTTACACCAATGTGCAAAAAGAAAAAAGCCCGCACTGGTCGCCGCATATTCAAATAATTTATACACAGACACAGATAAAATCTCGTCTGATGCGATTTGCATTATAAAAGAAATTAAAAAAGTACCCAAAAATAAATCCGTAACATTTCGCAATGCGGAAAACACAACCAATAATTTCAAATCCCGTGATAATTTGGGTGATGACATGTGAATATTCTCTCTCTGGACTGTACTGCGAACATTATATCATAAAAATCCTACGATTTTAATCACATATATAAAAAATTGACACTACAAGTCTGGCATTATATAATCAAGTCATGAAAAAAGTATTTCTTATTTTATTCGCAATTATGGTTACCATGGCCGCATGTGGGGTCAAATCTGAACTTAGACACCCAAGTCCGAACTATCCGCGCACATATCCGGTTTATTAAAAAATCCCCATTTCGGGGATTTTTATGAGACATGAGATATGAAGTTGCTTAAATAAATAAAAGTTTAGTGGGGTCACCCCATTGTCATCGCGAGGGTGTGAAACACCCGTGGCGATCCAGTAAATAGAAACAAATAGGAATACATAAGACTGGATTGCCACGCCTGCGCTTTGCTTGGCTCGCAATGACAA
>JAFURB010000011.1 GCA_017472065.1 Alphaproteobacteria bacterium
TCTTCAATTGGCATCAAGAATGGTTTGTCAACTGGACGTTCTGGCATTGGGATGTATTCGTCGCAAGCCTTTAACAAAGCTTCGATAGATTCTTTACCCAAACCGTCGTTTTTGCCTTCAACAGCGGAAACAGCAGAACCACGGAAGATTGGTGTGTTGTCACCGTCAAAGTCGTTGTTTGACAACAATTCACGGATTTCCATTTCAACCAATTCCAACAATTCTGGATCGTTTGCCAAGTCACATTTGTTCAAGAACACAACGATTTTTGGAATACCAACCTGACGTGCCAACAAGATGTGTTCACGTGTCTGTGGCATTGGACCGTCTGTCGCTGCAACAACCAAGATTGCACCGTCCATCTGTGCGGCACCAGTAATCATGTTTTTAACATAGTCCGCGTGTCCTGGGCAGTCAACGTGTGCATAGTGACGTGTTTCTGATTCATATTCAACGTGGGCTGTATTAATTGTTATACCACGTGCTTTTTCTTCTGGTGCGTTATCAATTTCTGAAACGCCTTTCTGTGCGTCTGCACCAACACCAAAGTAATGAACAATCGCAGCTGTCAATGTTGTTTTACCATGGTCAACGTGACCAATTGTACCAATATTAACATGCGGTTTGGTTCTTACATACTTTTCTTTTGCCATTAGTTTTCTCCTTAGGCTTGCTTGTTAAGTTTAAAACTTCTTTCTTTTTTTATTATTTCGTCAGCTTTTTGATTACTTCATCTGCGACGTTCTGCGGTACTTCGTCATAGTGCGACAATTCCATATATGGATTTGCACGTCCCTGTGACAACGAACGCAATGTCTTGACGTATCCGAACAGGTTTGCCAGTGGAACAAACGCAGAAATCTGCTGGTTACCGAACTGTGTTTCGATACCGTTGATTTGTCCACGACGACTGTTCAAGTCACCAATGATGTCACCGACATATTCTTCCGGTGTATTAACCGAAAGTTTCATAATCGGTTCCAACAATTTTGGCGCCGCCTTCTTCATCGCTTCGCGGAAGCATGCACGCGCCGCAATTTCAAAGCACAATACATTAGAGTCAACTTCGTGATATTTACCATCTACCAATGTAGCCTTGAAATCTACTGTTGGATAGCCAATCAGAACACCTGTCTGTTGTGCTATCTTCAAACCTTTTTCCACACCTGGGATGTATTCTTTTGGAATCGCACCACCAACAATCTTGTTTTCGAATTCGTAACCAGCACCTGGTTCCAATGGTTCAAATTCAATTTTAACCTGGGCATACTGACCGGAACCACCAGACTGTTTCTTGTGTGTATATTCTTCTGTAACCGGTTTGCGGAATGTTTCACGGTATGCAATGCGGGGTTCACCAACATTAACATCAACCTTGAATTCACGCAACAAACGATCAACCAAAATTTCCAGGTGCAATTCACCAACACCGGCCAAAATCGTCTGACCTGATTCTTCGTCAACCGACACGCGGAACGATGGGTCTTCTTTGGCCAATGCCTGCAGCCCCAGGGACATTTTTTCAATATCTGCCTTGGTTTTTGGTTCAACAGCGATACTGATAACTGGTTCTGGAACATGGATATTTTCCAACAGGATTGGATGCGCTTCATCACACAGTGTATCACCGGTAATTGTTTCCTTCATACCAACCAATGTAACGATGTCACCAGCGGTCGCTTCTTTGATTTCTTCGCGGTTATTCGAATGCATCAACAACATACGACCAACACGTTCACGTTTGTCACGGTTAGAATTATAGATATATGAACCCGATACTAATTTACCAGAATAGATACGAATAAACATCAAGTTACCAACAAATGGGTCATTTGCAACCTTAAATGCCAATGCACTAAATGGTTCTTTGGCATCTGGTTTGCGTTCGTCGGCTGTTTCGCCGTCCATTTTCGTACCCTTAATCGCAGGAACATCCAATGGGCTTGGCAAATAGTCAACAATCGCATCCAACAATGGTTGAACACCCTTGTTCTTAAATGCTGTACCACATAATACTGGGTTAAAGTTCTGGCCGATTGTACCCTTGCGGATTAATTTTTTGATGGTTGCTGTATCTGGAATTGTCCCTTCCATATATGCTTCCATAATTTCATCGTCCAAGGTTACAACTTCTTCAATCAATTTTTCGTGTAATTCTTGGGCTTTTTCTTTCAATTCTTCTGGGATTTCTGTAACAATTGGTTCTTTGCCCATATCATCTTCCCAGACAATGCCACGCATTTCAACGACATCAACAACGCCACGGAAATCAGATTCTGCACCAATTGGGAAATTCAGAACCAATGGATTTGCCCCCAAACGTTCACGAATCATATCAACACAGCGGAAGAAATTACCACCAATACGGTCCATTTTATTAATAAAGCAAATACGTGGAACCGCATAACGGTCAGCCTGACGCCATACTGTTTCTGTCTGTGGCTGAACACCGGACACAGATTCAAACACTGCGACCGCGCCGTCCAACACGCGCAGCGAACGTTCTACTTCCATTGTAAAGTCCACGTGTCCCGGTGTATCAATCAAATTGATACGATGGTCACGCCAGAAGCATGTTGTTGCCGCAGATGTAATTGTAATACCACGTTCCTGTTCCTGGGCCATCCAGTCCATGGTTGCGCCACCATCGTGTACTTCACCAATCTTGTATGTTTTACCCGTATAGAACAAGATACGTTCAGAAGTTGTTGTTTTACCCGCATCAATATGGGCCATAATGCCAATATTGCGGTACATATGTAAAGGTGCGGTTTTTCCGACTGACATTGTATCTTTCCTTTTCCTTTGTATTTATTACCAACGGAAATGAGCAAACGCTTTGTTCGCTTCTGCCATTCTGTGTGTATCCAATTTCTTTTTGAATGCACCACCCTGGCCGTTCAAAGCATCACGCATTTCGCCAAACAGTCTTTCTTCCATAGAACGTTCACCACGTTTACGTGCGAACATAACCAACCAACGCAAAGACAATGTCTGCTGACGTGCCGGACGAACTTCACAAGGCACCTGATAAGTTGCCCCACCAACACGGCGACCTTTTACTTCTACAGATGGCTTTAACGCGTCAACCACTTCCAAGAATGCGGCCAATTCGTCACCGTCTTTGGCGATTTTCTTCAATCTTTCCATTGCGCCATAAACGATGTTTTCGGCAACTTCTTTTTTGCCGTCCCACATAACCATATTAATACATTTTGCAACAACCAGATTATTATACTTAGAATCTGGCAAGATAACGCGTTTTGCTGCTGCTTTACGTCTTGACATATTTTTTATCCTTTTAATTCTTCATCCGACTCTATCCGGATTACTCACATACGTTAATTCGCATGTGTTTTGGTTTAACTGTTATTATTTTTTGGTCTTTGCACCGTACAAAGAACGACCTTGTTTTCTGCTATCTACACCCTTGGTATCTAATACACCACGGATGATATGATATTTAACACCTGGCAAGTCCTTTACACGACCACCACGAATCATAACAACGCTGTGTTCTTGTAAATTGTGACCTTCGCCTGGGATATAGGCAGTTACTTCGCGGCCATTGGCCAATTTTACACGGGCAACCTTACGCTGCGCCGAGTTAGGTTTTTTCGGTGTTGTCGTATAAACACGTGTGCAAACACCACGTTTCTGTGGGTTTTCCATCATGTCAGGCGCAGTACTTTTAACCACGACTTTTTTACGAGGCTTCCGAATCAGTTGGTTTACTGTTGGCATTCAAAATCTCTTTGTTTTCTACCTGTTTTTATTCTGCACAAAAGCCACCTAATCAGACTTATTTCAACGACTTATGCCGGATTATAAATCTGCAAATTGCAGGCGGTTTCTGTATTTTTCTACTTTTCTTATCTACACGAAAAGCGAACATACTATAACCCCGCCCCCCCGCATTGTCAAGAAAAATCTAGGAAAAAATAATAAGATTTTCCCTTGAAACCGCCGTATTTTTAGGATTTTAGGCAAAACGCATTTTTGACAAAATATTTAGCTGTGCTACTATAAAAAACTTGTAACAAGAATATCCAGGTCATATAATTAACACAGACATAAAAAAAGGAAACA
Organism: Alphaproteobacteria bacterium; assembly: GCA_017472065.1. Classification (GTDB taxonomy): domain Bacteria; phylum Pseudomonadota; class Alphaproteobacteria; order Rs-D84; family Rs-D84; genus Enterousia. The sequence continues at coordinate 4,090 of JAFURB010000011.1, forward strand.
CCATGCACGATATATTCTGCAAACGAGTTTTCAGCGACACCACAAATCGCAGCTACTGTAACGGCTGCCAAAAACATTGCTTAATTGAATTAGTCCATTACCCAAAAAACAAACTTTATCGCCCCATCATAAACAACCAAATTATTTATGACTACACCCCCATAAACGCATATGAACCACAAATTCAATTGTATTGGGAAAAACATCTGGCACTAAAGAAAGCCATTGAAATTACAAAAAATTGCAAACATAGAACAAGATAAAAATCCCCCAAACGGGGGATTTTTTTACATACTAGAAGTCAATTCCAAAGTTTACACCAAATCCAAACCCATCGGCAACTTCCCAGTCACCTGTGGCATGCGCCATTTCACCCATGAAATAGGCACCAATGTATTTGGTTTCATCCAGGTTATAGTTCGCACCGATTTTACCGGTCCAAACACCTGCATCTTCGACATCAACACCGGCAATTTCATCATCCAATATTCCGGTATATTCAACCCCGGCAATCAGATTCCATTTTGGACACAGAACCAATTGACCGTCCAATCCAACACTTAATTTATGAATGCCATCATCACCCCAATTAAATGATTCTGTATTCAAATAGTCAAAATCAACATGTCCAGCCACGGTCCACCCCGAACCGACATAACCCGCACGTGCGCCCAATGTCCATGTATAACCCGTCATATCTTCGTCCAAGAACGGCTTATGATCACCCCATACCGGATTCAACGAGTACACACCATAAACATCAGCCTTCCAATTTTCTGCATCATAAACACGATAATCCAGCCCAACTGTAAAATCGTTCCAAGACATGTAATCAAAACCTTCTGTTTCGGAAACACCTGTCTTCATGAACAATTTCAATTCATTTGTAATGCCATAACCAAATTCTTCGGCGATTTTCCAATCTTCGATTGCATCTGAATGTGATTCTACGGCAAAATTGCTGTAAAAATGGCCTTCGCCCGGGCGATATAATGGATTACCATCAATAATGTTTGCCGCGTGTGCGCCTGATACTGCAAAGAAAGCCAATAAAGAAGTTAATGCTAATTTTTTCATATTATTTCCTTTCGTTTTTGTTAACTAAACTAGATTAATTCGTCTAGTTAATACAATTGTACCAGGTAAAAAATCCCACCGACAAGATTAAAGATTTTTGCAAAACACGCATTTTTATGCTATTCTAACGCGCGGTTACGAATCGGATTTTAATCATAACACAATCTGAAACGCCCACCCCCCATGGCGTTTATTTATTTTGTTATAATTCGTTATGATTTTTAATAATTATGAAAACTAATCAAGTGACGCCCGCAAATAAAAAAATTAAAAATATTTTTTCTTCGAAACCAGCACCCACCCCCAGCAATAAAAAATGAAAGATAACGGTACAGATATGCCATTAGATTTTATTTTTTATTTTGCGCCACGCAGCATGATTTTTTTGATGCGTTTCATAATCACGGGCGAATTTATGTCCGCCCTGCCCGTCGGCAACGAAATACAGATATTTTGTATCGGCTGGTTTTAGCACCGCACTGACCGCGGAACGGCCAACATTTGCAATCGGCGCCGGCGGCAGACCTGATTTCTTATATGTATTATATGGACTATCCACCCCCAGGTGCGAACGCAACAACGGCGCCCCCTGCATATCCCCCAGACCATTTGTTATCGCATATACAACCGTCGGATCTGCCTGCAGACGCATCCCCTTGTTTAATCGATTGATATAAACACTGGCCACCATTGGCATTTCTGATTCACGTGGTGTTTCCTTCTGCACAATAGATGCCAACACAATAACCTCATCCCATGTCTTTAACGGTTTTGGCAATCGACGAATATATCGGTCCATTTCCGTTTCCAGCGCAATCATCTTTTTTCGCATTAATTCCAAAACCGCCAAACGCGATGTCCCACGCGCAACACGATATGTATCTGGAAATAAATCACCATCACGCAGATTACATACCGGCAAAGATTTATCATCGCCACATTCCACCCCACCCGTCAGGTTTGATGCATTTAATAACAATTGTTTAATCTGCTTAACGGTCATACCTTCTGGTATGGTAACAGTTGTCGTGGCAATATTACCATTTGCAAACATCCGGGCCAGTCCCCAACTGCTTATCCCGCGGGGAATATCATATTCGCCACTTTGCACACGCCCACCGTTCATACGCACCGCCATTTTGAAGGTCGTTGGTGATATAACCATATTATGCTGATGCAGGCTGCGCGCAACCGCCCCAACCGATGCGCCACGGTTAATAATAAAAGTACGCGGCGCGACAACCGTTGAACGAATACCAAATTGCCAAAACATCAACGCAAACGCAACCAACGCCACCCCGGCAACCAGTACAACAGATTTATTTTTTCGCAAATTTTTTTTCAATTTCATAGCACGCATTATTACAGCCCCAAAATAAAATTCAACCCCTGAAATTATTCTTGAATAAATCCCCCAGATTGCATTTTCCACAACCTCGAATAAACACCACCTGAACGCACCAATTGATTATGCGATCCCTGTTCAATAATTTTACCATGATCTAATACAATAATCCGATCCATATTACGCAGGGTCGATAAACGATGTGCAATAACAATCGTCGTACGGCCACGTGCCAAACGTTCAAAAGATTGTTGGATTGTTGATTCTGTATCAGAATCCAATGCCGATGTTGCTTCGTCCAGAATTAGAATCGGTGCATCCTTCAAGAACGCACGTGCAATCGCGATGCGCTGTCGTTGTCCACCTGACAACTTTACCCCACGATCGCCAACCAATGTATCATACCCATTAACAGTATCTTTGATAAAAGCATGGGCCGATGCCTGGCGTGCGGCTGCATATATTTGTTCATCTGATACATTATCACAACCATATGCAATATTTTCACGCAACGACCGATTAAACATCGTTGGTTCCTGTGGTATAAAAGAAATATTGCGACGCAACGAATCCTGGGTCACGGATCGGATATCTTGCCCATCGATAAATATTGCCCCATCAACCACATCATACATACGCATCAACAGGTTAACCAATGTCGTTTTTCCAGCCCCCGACACACCAACCAATCCAATCTTTTCCCCTGATGCAATATCAATTGTCAGATTTTTCAGAACATTTTTCTTATTATACTTAAAAGTTAAATTCTTTATCGAAATCGCCCCATGTGTCACTTTCAAATCGCCAGCCCCAGGTACATCTTTGACCGACACAGGCTTTATCAATGCATCATATGACCCAACCGCACTGCCCCACGATGTTGTAAAATTCTTAATCGTCATAATCAATCCAAATGCAATCGAACTGACCCCGGAATATACCGCCAGCGCAAACGAAATATCTGCAATGGTTGACTGCCCAATACTGTACAAATATCCAGCCAGCAAAATAAACACCGCAAACCCAAATGTATCCATCACCAAATTTCCAGGCGCCCAAAAGAAACGTGACCAAAAGTGTGCATTACATGCATCACGTTCATATTTTTTACGCGTTGGGATGGCCGCCACTTGCTCATGATGCCCCCGGGCAAATAATTTCACAACCATAAAATTAGACAACGCATCCAACAACCGCCCCTGCAATGTGTTCAATGCTGCAGCCCGTTTAGCAGACTCTCGCAATGCTTTACGCACCGTACACAGCCCCCACACAATACGAAACAAGACCCCAAACAAAATCACCACCATATATTGCCATCCAATCACCATCAGCCCTGATGCCGCAATAACAAAAGAAACCAATCCACCCATCAGCGAACCAAATATCACCTCTATGGTTTCAAAGAAAGATGTTCCAATTTGATGGATTTGACTGTTAATTTTCCCCGGCATAGACGCCGTATAAAAATCCATGCTTTGATTAAACACATACCCATATAAATCAGCAGATATTTTGTTATAAGATTTATACTTAATAAAATTATCAAACACATACCACCGTGCCAAAGACACAATCCATTGTCCCCCGCGCATCCCCAGATACAACAATGCCACCGGCACAACTGCATTAAATGCATCCGCCATTGGAACCAATTCTAATACGCTAACAACTTGCTTTAAGAAATACGCAGGCAATAAATTAGTAACAAACACATCGACAATTGCCAGCACAGAATACAACAGCGCAATAATCCCACAGTATCGCCAAAAATATTTTACATAAAACCCCAAAACTGTTTTTGGAAAATACATCCACACACCCCTATTTTTTCATCACCGCTCGTAATGCGCCATTGGCACCAGTGGCCATTGATTATCTGATTTTGTATCAGAATATTTTAGTTTTAATGTTGCGAATTTTTTTCGAACAATCTTGTTACACAGCATATTAATATCTTCTAATCTTTGCGCTGCCATATCATGATCATATACCATTGCAGATTCGATTTTGAACAAAACCCGATTTATCACAGAATACATTTCATCAACGCGTGCATCAAAATTCCAACGCAATGCCGGATTTTTTGTTCGTGGTAATTTATTTACAAAATCCCACAAGGCTGGCTTTGCCGTATATCGATTATACAGCATATATGACATCGGCTGATACCCTGACAATTCAAAATCAATTATCGAAATACGACCATTTTTTGGATTTACCAAAACATTGCCTGGATGCAAATCATTATGCCCAAACACAAACATATTATTTTCTGGCATATCGCGCAAGAACACAAACACATCATGGATGAACCTAAGGTTTTCTTCTTTGACGACATTAAATTTACGTACAGAATCCAAAACATCATCTAATTCTGCAACATCTTTCAAAAGTATTCCTGGCACCCCTGGATTTGGCATATATTGCACCGGGCGCAGTTCTGACATATCATTGATAAAATGTGCAATCGCCGGGACAAAATCCACCTTGTTCCCCGGATATTCATCAGCGCTGATACCATCAACAAATTCTTCACGAACCTTGCCATGCGCGACAAAAGTCTTAGGCACATCATAATGCGGATTTTTCTTGGCCCGCAAATCATTTGAAATTTGCGCGGCATCTATCTGTTTCGCAATCCACCTAGGATAATTATTTGCAAACGGTCCATTGTCGCGTACAAATTTTTCAACAAATGGTCCGTCCACAGATTCCATACGCACAACCGTGGTGGCATGCCCCGACACACCATCGTATTCATCGTCCCAATCTACATCCGGCACTAATTCAAAATTTACCTTTTCAGCCACCATAGACACAATTATATCACAAAATACGAAATAAAAAAACGACCCAATGGGCCTTTTATATTAATGGTCGGAGTGACTGGGTTCGAACCAGCGACCTCTACGTCCCGAACGTAGCGCTCTACCAGGCTGAGCTACACTCCGTATCTCTAAACGCCGGTGATTATGCAATTAAAAGCGATTAAAATCAACTTAATTTTTTCATATTTCTGCTTGTAAATTCACCAATCATGCCCCATATTTAATCATGCAAACAAAAAAGGAATAAATATGTTCGCACTACGATTCTTGAACAAAGATAAATTTGATAATTATGATGATTACAAAGAAAACGCGGTGCCAAATGTTCCAGACAACTTTAACTTTGCATACGATGTTATCGACGAAATCGCAAAAGTGTCACCGGATAAAGTTGCCATAATCTGGACAGATGACAATAACGACACTAAAAAATTCACATTTTGCGACCTGTCACGATATTCGAATATGGTTGCTAATTTTTTAACTGACCGCGGTTTGAAGTGCGGTGACACAGTTTTGTTATTTATGCGTCGCCGCTGGGAATATTGGATTTTAATGATGGCGATGCACAAAATTGGTGTTATTCCAATTCCATCCACAAATCAATTAAAGGCCAAGGATATAAAATACCGCATCGACACAGCAAAAACACGCGCCATTATTGCATTTGATGACGGTCAAATTATGGACGAAATAAAATCTGCAACGGGTGATGATACAGACATAATGTTAATTCCATCAACCGATGTTGCATCTGCACTGGAATATTACCCAGACACAATTAAACGCGTTCCAAATAAGAACACAGACACAATGGTTATTTATTTTACCAGTGGCACAACAGACATGCCAAAAATGGTTGCCCATAATTTCACATATCCACTGGGGCATATTAATACCGCATTGTTCTGGCAACGTCTTGATGACAGCGATATACACTTTACATTATCCGAATCGGGTTGGGCAAAATGTTCATGGGGTAAAATGTATGGTCAATGGTTGGCCGGTGCAACGGTATTTATATATGATTTTGCCCGCGTATTTAACGCACACGATTTACTAACCGCAATTGCAAACCACGGTGTAACATCGTTCTGTGCGCCCCCGACAGCATACAAAATGATGATTCATGCCGACATGTCTAAATACGACCTATCTAAATTAACCAAGGCCGACATCGCCGGCGAAGCGCTAAATCCAGAAGTCTATGAACGTTTTCTGGAAAAGACCGGCATCAAACTGCGCGAAGGGTTTGGTCAAACTGAAACATGCGTCATGCTGTTTAACAATCCGTGGATTGAGCCTAAGCCTGGTTCCATGGGGATGCCGGCCGCCGGTTGGGATGTGCGCCTACTGGATGAACGCGGTCGCGAAATTACCGACGGCAGTGTTGGTGAAATCTGCGTATGCCTAAAAGACCGTCGTCCTGTTGGATTATTCCATGGATATCATCAAAATGACAAACAAACCGCGGCCGTATATCGCGACGGATATTATCACACCGGCGATGTCGCATACCGTGATGGCGACGGATACTATTGGTTTGTTGGTCGCAACGATGATTTAATTAAATCCGCCGGATATCGTGTCAGCCCGTTCGAGGTTGAAAGTGTCCTGACCGAACATCCAGCCGTCCGCGAAGTCGCCGTCACCGGCGTACCAGACCCATCCCGTGGCCAGGCGATTAAAGCAACAATTGTGTTGAATAAAACATTTGCGCCATCGGACCTGTTGACCCGTCAATTAATCAACCATGTCAAACAACGCACAGCGCATTATAAATGCCCACGCATAATTGAATATGTTGATTCATTACCAATGACAATCAGTGGTAAAATTCGTCGTGCCCTTATCCGCACCCTGGACAGTGCCAAGGCAAACATTATCGAACCTATCAAAGAAAATGTCATTGAACCGATTAAAGAAAACGTAATTGAGCCGATTAAGGAAAACGTCATCGAACCAATTCGTGACACATTGGGCCTGAACAAAGACGAAGAAAAAACAAAGGAAGAAGAAAACAAACCTGAAACCGGAAAATAACCAATCCCCCAAATGGGGGATAAAAATTTACGAAAATCCCCCCCTCGCACTTGGGGAAAAAGATTAAAGAGAATTGTGTAGATGCGCCGTTGTTGGCAAGCGCAGTGTACAAATGCTACATAAGCGCGCCAACAACAAGCAGATGTGCAATTTTATTTAATCTTTGTTAAGACAAGGCTGGCGTTTGTTCCCCCAAACCCAAACGAATTGCTAAGCGCAACATTAACATCGCGCTTTTGCGCCGTATGTGGCACCAGGTTGAAATCACCAACCGCATCTTCTGGTTCATCCAAATTAATTGTTGGCGGAACAATACCATCACGAATTGCACAGGCACAGAATATTGCCTCTACAGCGCCGGCGGCCCCCAGCAAATGTCCCGTCACTGATTTTGTTGATGACATACAAACATCTGCGCCATTAAATAAATCTTGGACTGCGGCTAATTCACCAACATCGCCCAAACCGGTTGATGTACCGTGTGCATTAACATAATCAACATCCGCCGGGGTCAGTCCCGCATCATTTAACGCCGCCATCATTGCGCGTTTACCACCTTCGCCACCTTCGGCTGGCGCTGTAATGTGATACGCATCACCCGACAGACCATATCCAGCAACCTCGGCATAGATTTTCGCACCACGTGCAACCGCATGTTCATATTCTTCCAGGACCAAAATACCTGCACCTTCGGCCATGATAAAACCATCGCGATTTTTATCCCATGGACGCGACGCCGCCTGGGGGTTATCGTTACGTGTACTTAATGCGCGCATTGATGAAAATCCAGCCAGTGCGATTCGGCTGACCGCGCCTTCGGTTCCACCACAAATCATAACATCTGCATCACCATGTTGAATCAATCGTGCGCCTTCGCCAATTGAATGCGCCCCGGTTGCACATGCCGTCACAACAGAAATATTTGGTCCCTTGAACCCATACTTAATTGACACATGGCCAGCCGTCATATTGATAATACCCTTTGGAATAAAGAACGGACTGACGCGACGCGGACCACCTTCGTGCAGTGCGATACAATTTTCATAAATGGTTTCAAAACCACCGATACCACTGCCGATTGAAACCCCCATGCGTTCACGATTACCAACAAATGTATCCAGTCCTGCATCCTTAATCGCTTCGTCTGCTGCAACCATGCCATAAATAATACACTTGTCCATTTTGCGCTGTTCGCGTGGTTCGATTACCGCATCTGGATTAAACTGCCCATCATCTGCACCACGTTCTGGGATACCCGCAATCTGTGATGCCAAATCATCAACTTCGAATTCTGTAATTTTACGAACACCAGATTTACCGGCGACAACATTTTTCCATGCATATTCCAGTCCTGTTCCCACAGGTGAAACAATACCCATACCGGTAATAACAACTCTTTTCATAATATGTTTTCCTTTATATAAATTTAACTAACATACGCCACAATGATGCCCGATTAGGACAGAAAATACAATAAAAAAATCCGCCGGAACACCGACGGAAAAAACTTAACAAATACCAATACCTGTTTTTATTATTTGTGTGCTTCGATATATTTAACAGCATCACCAACTGTCTGTAATTTACCGGCTTCTTCGTCTGGGATTTCAACATTGAATTCTTTTTCAACTTCCATAACGAATTCTACAACGTCCAAAGAATCCGCACCCAGGTCATTAACGAAAGATGCAGTTTCTACAACCTTGGCTTCGTCGCAGCCCAATTTTTCAATAATAATTTTTTTTACTTTATCAAATGTTTCTGACATTTTTTTTCCTTTTTTTTTGAATTGTTGGCCCCGATCGGGGACGTCATTACATAAAGCTATCATTTTACCCCCCCTATGTCAAGAAATTATAACAAACAATAACAAAAGGGACTTTTTTCCCAGATTAAAAATCTTGATTTTGCGCCAATAAATCATCCAGCAAGATATTCATATTATCGCGAAAATCTGCCTTGTCTGGGGCCCATGGTAACTGGCGCATTAAAAATTTATACACATCATCCATGGTTAAATTCGGGATACCGGCCGCATGTGCCACGCGCGACCATGCAACACGCGGATCAATAATATGAAAACCGCCACGCCCCGGAAATACCCAGTTACTTGATTGTGGTAAATCCTGCAACAAAACAATTGCACGATCTGATAACGGTCGATTATCCCACATATCATGGTTAAAGTCCAAATCATCCCATTGCATTGCGAATATTTTAGACTTATGTGCAAACCCATATATCAACATCAAAAACGCTGCCCGCAAATTTTGGTCATCCATTTTTTCAATTGCAGCAACCAAACGATTCAATCCGTTGCGATTCAACGGTCGCACCCGTCGCTTTTGTTCAACACGCGGAATATCAATAACCGGATTATTTTTTACATACCCATTTTCCAGCGCAAACTTGAATACACTTTGTAATAATTCTTGCATACGACCTGCAATCGCCGCACCATTAATGCCGGAAATTACATTTTGTATGTCTGTGGACGATATTTCCGAAACATTTTTTTCAAACAAATCTGCCAAGTGCCGTTTAATTGCGCGTTCCAGTTTAGTCCGCGAATCTTCGCCCCGGCGAACACATTTTTCCAGATACAAATCCATAAATTTTTGAAATGTAATTTTACGACGACGCGTTACAGGCTTTTGCATTGCATTATCCAGCACGGTCTGAACTGCGCTGCGTGCATCTTCGATATCAACATCCGGATAATTACCAATTAATATGCGCCTATCTTTGCCATTAACACGTTTACGAACAAAAAAAGTTTTTACCCCACGACTGGTAATATACATCCGCAGACGCGGTTCGGACACATCTTGAACGACATCAAATCCGGTCCGCGGCGCCGGCAGATTATCCAAGATATACGGATTAAAAAAGAACTGGTGCGCCATGGGCGACCCCTTTGTTTTTTATTTTACTTTTTCTAACTTGTTCTTCCAAAAGTTTGATATCTGTTCTGTTAACTCTTTGACCTGATTCAAATTCTGGTGATACCGATTATTATGTGGCCAACATGCACACATATGATTCGGACACAGTTGTTCATTACCAATCGGCTTAAAAAACTGACAACGCGACATGGTAAAACGACACGCAGACTCATCCAACAGATTAGTGGGTTCAATAATTTCTTTTAATTTCAAACACGCATCCCCATGTTTAATGTCATCTTCGATGCCATAGTTGCGTGTTAATAATTCAGTCGAATGTTCCAAATCATTTTTTGCCTGGCGCAATTGACCACGCAAACCGCGCAATTCACGTGCCGCACGCGCGAACTGGGACAATGATACTTTTCTATAATAATCAAACCAATCCATTTTATTTTACCTTTTGTTGTGACGCTGTCTGCAAACTATTTTTTAATTTCATATACTTGTCATGTGCTGCCTTTTGCGGACAATCTTGGATTGAACAATCCATCTCTTCAATATGCGAACACAGTATTGTTTCCCGTGCCTTGCAAAATGGCCACATTGTATCCCAAACATTTTTCTTGATACAGAATTGGGTTTGTCGCCCATTAATCAATCGTGGCGACATATTATGAAAATGACCTGTTATTTTCCGCTTTGCCTGCGCCAATTTTATTTTTGTAACACACATTTTTCACCCCTTATGATACCTTCAGTGCATTAATAAACGCAGATTGTGGGATTTCGACGTTGCCAAATGTACGCATGCGTTTCTTGCCCTCTTTCTGCTTTTCCAGCAGTTTGCGTTTACGTGTTATATCCCCACCATAGCATTTTGCCGTAACATCTTTGCGATATGCGGCAATCGTCTCTCTTGCGATAATTTTTCCGCCGATTGCGGCCTGTAATGGAATTTTGAATTGATGGCGCGGTATCAGGTCTTTTAACTTTTCCACAATCTGGCGACCGCGTTTTTCGGCGAACGAACGATGACACATAAATGATAACGGTTCTACATTTTCTTCGTTCACCAGAATTGAAACCTTAACCAAATCTGACGGCTGATAACCTTGGACCACATAGTCAAACGATGCATATCCCGATGACAACGATTTAACCCGGTCATAGAAATCAAACACAATTTCCGCCAACGGCAACTGATAAACCAAAACCGCACGATTACCAACATACGAAATATTTTCTTGGATTCCCCGTCGTTCCGCGCACAGTGACATAATCCCACCCATATATTTATCAGGCATCATAATCGTGGCGCGAACCCATGGTTCTTCGATTCTCTCGATTCGTGTTGGCTCTGGCATATCGGCAGGATTTTCCAAATCAATGCATTCACCACTGCGTAAATAAACCTTGTACAGCACACTTGGCACCGTGTTAATCAGATTCAGATTAAATTCGCGCGACAGACGTTCACTGATAATTTCCATATGCAGCAATCCTAAAAATCCGCACCGCAACCCAAACCCCAGCGCAGACGACTTTTCCACCGTGAACATAAACGACGCATCATTTAAGGCCAACTTCTCGGAACTTTCACGAAACGCCGGGTAATCATCTGCCTCGACCGGAAAGAACGATGAAAACACCACCGGCACAGACGGCTTAAACCCCGGCAACATTTCAGCACCAGCATTTTTTGCGTCTGTTATCGTATCCCCAACCTTGCAATCATGAATAGTTTTCATACCCGTGATAATAAATCCAATTTCCCCGGTATACAGTGTGTCAACATTAACCATTTTCGGGGTAAAGTATCCGATTTTATCAACCACATATTCCGCACCCGTTGCCATAAATTTAATCTTTTGACCACGGTTCAATGTACCATCCACCACACGCACCAAAATCACAACCCCCAGATACGAATCGTACCAAGAATCAACCAACAACGCGCGCGTCGGCGCATTTTCATCACCATGTGGCGGTGGCAATTTCGTAACAATTTCTTCCAACAATTCTGGGACACCGGCGCCGGTCTTGCCCGATACGGCCAATGCTTCGTTCGCATCCAAACCAATAACATCCGCAATCTGTTCGCGCGTGGCGGCAACATCACTGGACGGCAAATCAATCTTGTTCAACACCGGCAACATTTCCAAATCATTATCCAGCGCCAAATACGCATTGGCCAGCGTCTGTGCCTGGACCCCCTGGGTCGCATCGACCAAAACCAATGCCCCCTCGCACGCAGCCAGCGAACGCGACACCTCGTAAGAAAAGTCCACATGCCCCGGTGTATCCATTAAATTCAACTGATAAACTTCCCCGTCTTTGGCTTTGTAATTCAGGCGCACCGTTTGGGCCTTAATCGTGATACCACGTTCACGTTCAATATCCATAGAATCCAGAACCTGGGCCTTCATCTCGCGCGATTCCAGGCCACCTGTAAATTCAATTAAACGGTCCGACAACGTCGATTTACCGTGATCGATATGTGCAACAATTGAAAAATTCCGGATATTAGATTGCTTCATAAAAATACACCTATGCTTTATGCACATATACTAGTATACGATTGCCGCATTCGCAAGGTGTATTTTTTACAAAAACTAAAAATTACAAATTGTTTAACAACTCATCAATACGCGCAGCCTTTTCCAGCGTATCATCATATTCGAATCGAATATCCGGGACATATTTCTGATTCATACGCGCAGCCAGTTCATAACGCACACTGCGCGTAACATCATCCAGACGTTTCTGCACCGCATCCCTATCTTCGTTACGGGAATAGTAATACAGGCGCACAAATTGCAACCCACCATGCGCGACAGAACCCACCAGTGACACCCCCGAAATAATTGCATCGTCACCATAATTATCACGCAAAATTTCCGCGACCTGTGTCTGCACCTTGCTTGCGATGCGTTCCCCACGATTAGAATTAATTTGTCTTTTTGCCATTTTATTAATGCCCCATGTTTTATACTATTGTAAATTAATAAATTATCAATTACAATCAAGTAAATTTTGCAAAAACAAAAACCAAAGGGATGGGAAAAATGAAACTTGTTGAACACATATTAAAGAAATCAGAAAGTCCGGCATATTCCTGGATTGTATTCTTTCTGACCATTTGTGAATCTATATTTTTATTTGTCCCCCCCGAAGTATTCATGACTCCTGCCATTGTTGCATCAAAAAAACGCGCCCTGCCGATAACGGTTGCGGCATCACTGGGGTCATTAGTTGGTGGCGCATTGGCATATTTGATTGGTATGTGGCTGTACGATTCGGTTGGCATTTGGTTAATAGAAACATTTTCAAACCCCGAATTAATTGAAACCGCGATTAAGCCAATGTTCACAAAATATGGGATATTAATTATCGTTTTAACGGCGGTAACCCCAATACCATACAAATTGCTGGCAATCTGGCTGGGCTTTATCGGGTATCCAATGTGGTTATTCTTGGGTGTATCTGCGATATTCCGCACGGGCCGTTTTGCGATAATTGGCGCACTGCTTTATTATTTCCAAGAACAAGCCAACACCATTGTAAAGAAATATTTCTGGCCATTAACATTTGGCGCGATAATTGCCGCCGGCCTGGGGATATTTTTAATAAGTCTGTTTTAATCAATCCCCCATCGGGGGATTTTTTTATGCCATACAATAATAAAATAAATAAAAGTTTAGTGGGGTCACCCCATTGTCATCGCGAGGGTGTGAAACACCCGTGGCGATCCAGTAAATAGAAACAAATAGGAATACATAAGACTGGATTGCCACGCCTGCGCTTTGCTTGGCTCGCAATGACAA
>JAFURB010000012.1 GCA_017472065.1 Alphaproteobacteria bacterium
GCCGGGACAACAACGGCGGCATCAGCCACGGCAACTGTATTTAACGCGACACAAATTAAGGCAATTAAACAGGTTGCAGAAATCGCACAAAAATGCACGGGGGTATTGAAATGATGAAAAAATTATTCGCAGTATTATTTTCAATATTGTGCATTTTACCGTGCATGGCAAATATCCATATCCGCAGCGAAGCAGTAGAAACAGTTATAAAACAAAAAATTACCGATACAGATGCCCAGATTGCCGCATTGGCAGAATATATTGCCCAGATAAAAAATGCAGGGACTAATGCTGGGATTCCTGCGTCAGGCGTATGGTCCGTATGCGTGGCGGCAGGATGGGACATAAAGACACAAGATGGTAAATCAAAGTGTGTTGATTTCGGAAATGCCTTGATAAAATATGCAAATTGGAATTTTCGCGCGGTATGTGGCGCGGACAAGTTCATGGTTGAACGTGGAACCGGATACTGTATTGATAATGTATTTTCAAACCAAGTAATTGGTGGTACAAAGGTTAACAGACTAACCGCCAATGGACTGGTTCACGAATACGCACGTGTTAAATTTGATGATAATAACTTGGTGTGCAGCAAAGGTCTGCGAAAAACCACACTACCCCCCGATGATTATATTCAATGCATATCTATGGATAAAAATATTGCATATGAATTTGCATTTGACAGTGTAACTGCAACAAATGATTCCATAATTGCATCTGGTCTAGAAGAAGCCATATGTAAAATATTTGACAGCAAATATTCCCCATCTGGTGTCACACTTGATACGGCATATTCAAAAGGTCAAACATGGCCTGCGGCATGCGAAACCACAGACTCAACAATTTGTAGCAAGATAAACGAAACGATGTCGCGATTTGGACGTTCCGCAAAAATCGGCACAACAGGCACTAATGCAAATAAACACACAGCATGTATCATCAACGAAAATACGATTACATCGGTTGACAAATTACGAACTGCATTTGGAATTGATAATCAAGTGTTTAAAAATGCTGGGATTCAATTAAACGCCAATGTGTCATTAAAGGAACAAGTTTGCGACTATGTACGCAAAAATGTAACAAATCCAGAAATTATAAATTGTACATGCAATGATGCCCCTACTGCTGTTTATGATTGGTCCGGCATAGTAACAGAAAAAGACGATGTTCTAACATGCACCATCAATGGAAAACCAGTTGATTTTCTGTTTGATGATTTATCTGAATCTAATAAACAAATTGCATCTGGTGGCACCCAGGGAATGTCTTGCATTGTTTCTGGCGGTACATACAGCGGTGAACGTTGTATCGGACTGGGCGAACAACAGTGTAATGTTCTGCGTCAATCTAATTTGACCGATTGCCCCGAATGCAAGGCTGCCAAATGGGATGAAGACACCAAAAGTTGCATATTACCGTCATCAAAATCAGCCCAAAATTTACAAAAAGGTATAAATATCGGCCTTATTGTCGGCGGTGCGGTTGTTGGTGTGGCACTAACGGTTGTTGCCGTTGGCGCGACGACAGCTGTTGCAGGCGCGACTGCAGCAAGTGTGGCAGCAACAAAAACCGCAATTGTTCTGACCGCTATTGAAACAGTTGGCGCTGGCATTGAATTAAATGCACAACTGAAAATAAACGGCATCGCAGACGATTTCTTGGTAAAAAGTAATAAATGTCAATCTGCATCATGCGCCAAGGAAATGTTATCACTAAACCTGCAACGCATGGCCAACTTTCAAAACGATATGACCGCGGCCGAGGTTGATGCCGTTGACCGCGAACTGGCTAAACTGGCCAATCTAATCCCTGACGACGACGAATTATGGGCAACAATGCTGGTAAATGGCACGGATATGGCGGACAACCAATTGGGATTCTGGGATTCTTGGGAACCGGAACAGGTCTGGCGTGCGGTTGGTATCGGCCTGCAATTGGCATCAGTGGTGGCGGGTATTTCCAAATGGGCAATATCAAAGTCCAGTCGTATTGCAAAAAGCACATCCACAATTAAATCAAAATTAACCCGCGCCGTACAATCCATAGACAACACCCCAGAATCAGTATTGCGTGACAAACGTCTCGAACTAAAGCAACGACTCATAAACGGAAAGAAAGTGGCAGAAAATGTTGACAATCCGTTGCCTACAATACCAGAAGCCAAATTCGCTGCAGCAGACAAGTGGCGTCACCCCAGCAATCCTACGCGAATATACACAACAGAAGAAATGTCAGACATAATTCACAGAACCAGACAATACGGTGGCGACCCATCAGGTCTAACCGGCTGGGAACCAGTTCTTGACGATGTGACTGATGCCGCACAATCAGCCGACAATATACGCAATGCGTCACACATGATACCTAAATCCCCTGTGTCGGCTCTTGATAATGCCAAACAAAAATTAGTATCCCTGGGCCATGGTGTAACTGATTTTGACGGTCTTATAAATGATTTTGTTCATAACAACGGACCGTTCCCTGGACACTTTACACGCAACACATTAACAGACAGTGAATTTGACGCACTGGTTGCATGGTTTAAATCCGAACACAATTTAACATTGGGTGTGGATAATTATGGTATATTAAAAATTGATAGACCAACCGTTACAACCGTTGACCCAGTTGCAGCCATGAAAGCCAAACTACGTTCTGGACAAAATACATCTCCACTAGATTTGGCGAAACAAACACCAACAAATAATGGCGGTTCTGGGGGTTATAAAATAATGGATGACGGAACAATTATTCGTGAAACACCTGAAACAGTCACTACAAAAACTACACAAGCACCTATGCCGGCAAATGCCGCCGATGGTGTTGCAGATGTTATCAACAGCCTTCCATCAAGGGCACCACAAACTCTTGCCGAAGAAAAAGATATACTTGACAAGTTAGAAGATTTCTTTAGTGCCAACCCTAACAGAAAGCCATCCAGCACATGGAGTGCACGCAGTGCCGCAGAAGATGTATACATAAAAAAATATGGCACCCAACTAGACGAAATTGGCGAACAACGCTTACAATCCGTTATGGATGACGGATACGAACTAGGTAATATCACCTGGGAAGACTTGGACTATCTAAAGCGTGAACGACTGGGTATCTCTGACACTGAATACGATTTTATTAAAATTGTAGAAAATTGGCTGAATCTGCATTAAAACACAAGCGACTATATTGGGCAAGGGACTGAAAATACCCTGATTGACTAAAGAAGTTCCCTGCCCCACAAAAACATTGAATTCTTGAACATTTCTGGTATCTTGCTATATAACGCAACGGTTACAAGGGGTATAAACATGAAAAAGAACAACCAACCACAACGCAGACCAATGTATCGTGACGAATCCAAATTTGTTGTTTATATGACGCGTGATGCACATAC
>JAFURB010000013.1 GCA_017472065.1 Alphaproteobacteria bacterium
GCAAAGCACGCACAAATAATAATGTTTTTATGACCTGGGTCCCGTGGTCACCATCACCCAAAAAATTCAAAAGAATTTTTCGGGGCCCGATACGCCACGGGATGACAGAATTTTTTGCAAAATTTTGTTAGGACTTACTTCTATAAACTTTTATTTATATAAGTATTGAATCCGTGTTTTTTATGCGGTATAATATGTGGGCATTGGGAAACCAGTGTTGGGCGTACAAACCCATTGAACGCGTCATGAAAAGACGTAAAAACTCCAACCAACGGTTGGAGTGTGCAGAATATACAGAATAATGCACGCAATTCGTTCAATTGTTTGTAAGCTCCAACCGCCTTTGATTTTCAATTGCGGTTTTTTGTTTTTTATAACCAAGCGGTGAAAGAAATGACAGAAATAGAAGCATTACAAGACGACTTTGAAAGCGCAAAAATCCATCGACCCACATATGGTGAATTAATAAATTTAATATACAGTGCGTATCATTATCTGGCGGGTGCATGTAACAGCCTAAAGGCGGCATATGACCGTGAATCAGAATATAATCGCGCCCAATTTGCACTAGAATCCGCAATTAATAACCAGCAACGCAAGAACAAGCCATCAACAAAAGCGAAAGACAATCACAAGAAGTAATCCCCCCCCAGCCGGGGGATTTTTTATGATTTCTTATAGTACCGTTGAACCTCGTTCATGACAAAGTTAAACAGTTTTTCTGCCTGGGTGGTTGGTGAAAATGCCCAGTCGCGCTGCATATACGGCATCGCAGATACCAAAACAAATCGCGCCATGAAATGGAAAATTTTGGACTGTTGATTTGTTGTCAATTTTGTTGGTGCATTTTCAACACGAAAAACTTCGTTTTCGATGGCATCGTCCAGTTTTTCATTGATATTATCCAGAATCTTTTGTGGATAATATAATTTGCATTCGTGTGGGAACCCTTCGAACATGGATATACGATTGTCCTGGGAATACAAAATATTCCAACCGACACGTTCAAACAAGGCCTCCAAACAACGACAAATCACACGGTTGTATGATTTTACACCGTCTTCCAAGAACGTGGCCAATTTGCTTTCTATATTATCGGATTTTGCATTTTTGGCGCGACGCGTTGTTTCATATACATCATGGGTCTTGCGTTCAAATTCAAAAAATGTACGAACCTGGCATATAATTTCCATTGGAACGATTGTTTTCCCATGGCCAATATTCAATATGATTTTTGCATCACGATAATTACGCGGATTTGTCATATCATAGAACTTGTCACGACTGGACAAAATGCGATCAGGCATCGCAGAATAAAGTCGTTCAATAAATGTTCGTGCCTGGGGGACCAAATCAAACAAACATTTTACACGCCAAACATCCCGCAACCTGTGATGTGGCTTTTCAACCTTGTCCAATGCGCGTACCATTTCAACGGCAATTTTTTCATGACCACGACCGATGATAGATAACACAACCTCGGGCGCGTTTGTGATATATTTATCGTCAAAAACCTTGTGTATCTTGTCTGATATTGCGCGTGCAGATGCATCACGACCATCAGAACTTAGCACACGATATGCCGCACGCGCCACATCATTTACATAATCACGATAATATTTGCCGGTAATTTTATCCAACGCGCGTTCTATTCTTTTTTGCGCCGCGACAATAACCGTCACAATCGATGATACAGACAATTCAATTTTATGGCCAGGCAGACTGGTAAAAAACTGATTACGCATTGGGTCTGCGTCCAAACGATGCTGAACCACATATGGTGACAGCGGATTAATGTCTGATATTTTCATCGGGGCATCAATCGCAGAATCCGTCGCATAATCATATTTCATAACAGGTGCCTTGGGCGCACCAAATGATTTGCCCAAAACATGAAATACTTCACGGAACCAATGCATACTGTCACTGTACAATGTTCGCAGATATTCCGCCGCATCATCGTCAATCCGTCCAGATGCCAGGGCCGCATCTATGGCGGCATAGTTTTTTCTGTCGTGGTCAAGGGTTAAAACCTCGGCCCAGCCGTCCGGCAAAGAATCGTTCATTGTGATGCCCCCCTTACTTCATTATCGGGAACAGAATCACATCACGCAGGGTTGGCTGGTCGAAAATAATACTGGCCAATCTGTCAACCCCCATACCAACACCCGAAATCGGCGGAAAACCATGTTCCATTGCACGAACAAAGTCGTTGTCTGGGTTAAATGCCTCTTCGTCACCGTCGGCAATGTTACGCGCCTGTTCTTCGAACGCGGCCAATTGCTGGATTGGATTCACAAGTTCTGAATACCCCTTGCATATTTCGGCACCACATACCAACAATTGATACATGTCAATTCTGCGTTCGTCGTCATCACTGCGACGGGCCAATGGAACCATGTATGCCGGATAATTATACAAGAATGTCGGATTTACAATGTCACCACGAATCTTGCGTTTATAGACATAGTCAACCAATGTTGGAATTGATTTCAAATCTTCCAGTTCACTCATTGGGAACATGCCGTTATCAACCAATTTCTGGCGCAGAGCATCAACATCATCGAAATCCAGAATATCACAACCAAAGAATTCGTTCATCTTGGCCGTATAGTCAATCATTTCATATTTGCTGAAATCCAATGCAGTACCCTGATATTCGATTTGCAGTGTGCCACGACATTTCATTAATAATTCCTGGATTAATTCCCATGTGAATTTGATATTGTCGTTATAGTCCCAATATGCTGCATACCATTCAACCATGGTAAATTCTTGCAGGTGCATTGCATCCATGCCTTCGTTACGGAAATCCTTGGCAACTTCGTACACGCGATCAAATCCGGCACCAATTGCCTGTTTCAAGAATAATTCAGGCGAAATACGCAACTGAAAATCCGCGTCCAGGGCATTATGATGTGTTGTAAATGGACGCGCCGCCGCACCAGATGCAATATTCTGCATAATTGGTGTTTCAATTTCCAAGAACCCGTTACGATTCATATAATCGCGCCAATATTGTGTCATCTTGAAACGCCCCAGCAATGCATTGCGTGCATCTGGATTTGAAATGATGTCCAAATAACGCTGGCGATATCTGGTTTCCATATCGGTCAGGCCATGATACTTTTCCGGTAATGGACGCAGGGCCTTGGCCAGGATTTCATATGCCGATACCTTTACCGTCAATTCGCCGGCGGTTGTGTGATACAATTCACCTGTTATGCCAATAAAATCACCCAGGTCAACGTTCGCCTTCATAAACTTGTAATTTTCTTCGCCTAATTCTTCGCGGGACATCGAAAACTGAATTTCACCATCAATATCATAAATGCGACCGAACATCAATTTGCCCAACCAACGCAATGCCGTCACACGCCCCGCCAGGCGAACCGGTGTGCCATCGGCCAAACCACGGGCCGCCGCAATCGTATGTGTGCGATCAAATTTATCTTTCCATACAACACCGTCACGCGCGCGAATATTTTCAGCCTTTTGCAGACGCGCCGTCAATTCGTTTGTTGAAATCGCTGTGTTTGTTGTATTTTCTGACATTTTATTTTTTCCCTTGGTTTAGTTTATAAAAAAACGGACGCATGAAAAGTGCGCCCGCAGTTTTGTTACTGGTGGTCGCACATTCAATTAAAACGTTTAATTAACAATTTCATTATTCTATGCATCCTGTTTAACATAAAACCGCCACAAGGGCGGTTTCGAATACTGGTGCGAGCAAAGGGGCTCGAACCCTCGACCTCAACCTTGGCAAGGTTGCGCTCTAGCCAACTGAGCTACGCTCGCATTGCGTGGTGTATATTGACATACATTTTTTTATAATGCAAGTACTTTTTTTGTTTTTTATTTTCCGCCCTATTTTCAATCCATTATTAAAACCATGTCCATGGCTGAAACACCTTTAACAGGCCCAAGGCCGTGCGTTTATCTGCGTATGTGTGACCACAACGCGGACATACATTAAATGGTTTCAAAATCGATTTAACCTTTTTGGACATCAAGAACCAGATATACAACCCAATCGCCCATGCCGCAATCACCAATCCCCACGCAACATAGCCAAAATATGTATCAACCGTCCGAGTAATGACGGTTATGGTGTCTATGTCTGATTTGGACAAGTCATTATAAATCTTGGTTGCTACACCCCACGATGACGGGCGCCATGGGTATACATGTTCAATCCCATAGTTGGTCAACAATGTTGTTCCCAAACCACCGCTGTTTTTATCCAGCGCAGATTTTACAGCTGCATCCAGTACTTTATCGATTTCAGTTTGGGCGACACGGGTCAAGTCACCCTGAATCTTGTCCAGTTTTTCATTTACCAATTGTGCGGTTTTATCAACCGATGCGATTGCATCGTTCGCTTTTTCTACACCCTTGTCCACCTGGGCGACTGCTTTATCAACACCGCCTGTCTTGATGCCGAATTTGTTCGCGATACCGGTTAATTTTTTGACCCCTGATGTTTTTTCAGACACATTGGCGGTGGCATCTTTGGCTTTATCCGTTGCATTTGTAACCTTGTCAACCGTGTTATCAACCATTTTAACACCCTTTATCGCGGCAGCAATCGGTTTTTCAAGGTTAATAGAATCTGCAACACCCGACAACAGCGCTTCGTATTGTTTTACAATGCCTTTTTGCAGGTCAAAAAACATCGACACAACAATAGATTTCTTAATCGGCTGGGAATATGTATTTTTAACATGCAACGGAAACCACGCAACCAATGCCAACCAAACAACCGTTACAATTGTAAATGTACGTTTTGTCCAGGTTATAACAGACTGCTTCTTTTTAACGGTTTTTGCACCGCCCATATCAATGACTTCGACTTGTTTTTTTGTGCGTGCCATATGTTCCCCCTTTGCAGATAATGATATTGCCCATCGCGATATATCGCAAGCATTTTTATTTCGTCATTTCATTAAACATTTTTATTTTGTCTTGCGATGCTTTTTGAAACATTGAATACAATGGCCATTTCGATTGCATGTGCATAATTTGACCAATTGTATTTGTATAATTTTCGGCTGCTTTTGGACTGTTAAATGTTGCGATATCTATATTTGGTATTAAATAAAATGTGTCATTGCGGCCACTGGGGCATCCCAATGTATAAACATAGATTAACTTATCTGTGACATCTTTGCGGGCAACCGCCAAATACATACGATCAGACAGATTCATATGTATCTTGGCACGTATTTTAACTGAGACAAAACTATTTTCCATCTTTATTACCCCCGGTATATTGTTCAATAAATTCGCGTTTGAATTCGGCAAATCGTCCCTGTTCAATGGCGGTGCGTATATCACGCATTAAATCTTGATAGAACCACAGATTATGTTGTGTCAACAATGTCGCCCCCAGGATTTCATTGCACTTAATCAGGTGGTGAATATATGCGCGCGAACGTTTGCACGCCGGACATTCACATTTATCATCCAACGGACGCGGGTCATCCCTAAATTTAGCATTACGCATATTCATTGTACCATGGCGGGTAAAGGCCTGGGCCGTGCGACCGGCACGCGTTGGCATTACACAATCAAACATATCAATTCCACGTTCAACCGCCCCCAGAATATCCAGCGGCGTTCCAACACCCATTAAATATCGTGGTTTGTCCGCCGGCAACAATGGCGTTGTGGTTGCAATCATGTCAAACATAACATCTTGGGGTTCACCCACCGCCAAGCCACCGACCGCATAACCATCAAATCCAATTTCAGTCAATGCGCGTGCAGACTTTTCACGCAAATCTGGAAAATCCGCCCCCTGGACAATACCAAATATACCATAGCCCGGGCGGTCGACAAACGCATCCTTGCTGCGACGCGCCCAGCGTGTCACCATATCAACATTTTTTTCAACGCGTTCGCGCGGTGCGGGTAATTTCAAACATTCATCCAGAACCATTGTAATATTAGAATCCAATTGGTGCTGAATATGCACAGAATCTTCGGGGCGCAAGAAATGCTTTTTACCGCCATCAAAGTGCGATGTAAATTGAACGCCCTCTTCACTCATTTTGGTAAGGGTGGAAAGGCTCATCACCTGGAAACCGCCACTGTCGGTCAGGATTGGGCCATCCCAACCACCGAATTTATGCAAGCCCCCCATTTGTTCAACCAAATCGCCACCCGGGCGCATCATCAAATGGTATGTGTTACCCAAGATAACCTGGGTACCGGTATCACGCACCTGGTCCATGGTCAGGGCCTTGACGGTCGCGGCGGTACCCACCGCCATAAATGCCGGCGTTTGAAATGTGCCGTGCGCGGTTTCAACCGAACCGCGACGCGCATTACCATCTGTTGCAATTAAATTAAATTTCAGTGCCATTTATATCCCCTTGCTTCTTAAATAATAAACAGCAATCACCATAACTGAAAAATCTGTATTTTTCATCAACGGCATGTTTATATGCTGCACGCATTTCTGGCAACCCAGAAAACGCAGACACCAACATAAACAATGTCGATTTCGGCAAATGAAAGTTTGTCAGCAGTACATCAACCGCACGGAATTTATAGCCCGGTGTGATAAATATGTCCGTATTCTGGCAAAATGGGCATACGCGATGTTTTGGATTCAAATTCGGATTTCGTGCCGCACGACGGGCATATTCGGCCGCCGCCGATTCCAGCACGCGCATAGATGTCGTCCCCACCGCAATTACCCGTTTGGCACGGTTAATCATACGGGCATGCGGTTCACTGATAAATGCCCATTCACTGTGCATTTTGTGTTCGGATAAATTCTCGGTCTTGACCGGCATCCATGTTCCCGCCCCAACATGCAATGTAACATGAACAATTTTCGCACCACGGGCGCGAATTTCATCCAACAATTCATCTGTAAAATGCAGACCCGCCGTCGGTGCCGCCAATGACCCCAAATGCTTGGAATACACTGTTTGATAACGTTCGCGATCAGATTCTTCCATTTCACGTTTCATGTACGGTGGCAGTGGCAGTTTCCCCACACGGTCCAGTACCGCAAAAACATCATCACATAAAAACTTTAACAACAGGCCACTTTCGGCATCATTATCAACCACACGAACCGTTGTTCCATCGTCCAGGGTTAAAATTGTCCCCTTTTTAATCTTGGTATATTTTTTGCACAACCCCCACCAGGTTTTATCATTTACCGCGGTATGCAGTGTGATTTCGTGTTTGCCGTCCGCCATAAAGCGCGCCGGAATAACGCGCGAATTATTC
Source organism: Alphaproteobacteria bacterium (assembly GCA_017472065.1). Taxonomy (GTDB): domain Bacteria; phylum Pseudomonadota; class Alphaproteobacteria; order Rs-D84; family Rs-D84; genus Enterousia. The sequence continues at coordinate 7,249 of JAFURB010000013.1, forward strand.
ATAACAACAACATCGCCCGGTCGCAAAAAGCCCAGAAAATCACGGATATGCTTGTCCGCGATGCCGCCATCGGCACCAACCACCAACATACGTGATGCATCACGTTTTTCCAATGGATGCGACGCAATTAAATCGGCGGGTAATTCAAAATCAAAATCAGACAGTGTTAACATTTTTCTACTTCTTAAACTCTAAACCCTGGTCGATGTAGTTTTCGGCCTTTTCTTCCCAATCGGGTTCAACACGCACAAACAGGTGCAGGCGCGCATTTACATCCCACTGGTCTTGGATATCGTGACGGGCGGCGGTGCCAATGCGTTTTAATTGTTCGCCCCCCTTGCCTACAACTATCTTCTTGTGCGCTTCGTTTTGAACCGCGATTTTTTGATAGATATCTAGTACACCATCGGCATCAACATCAACGCGTTCGGTCACTACATTGATGTGATATGGTAATTCTTGGTGAATATATTTATAAATCTTTTCACGGGTCAATTCCGATAAATACAATTCATCCGGCACATCGGGCGCATCAACCGTATCAAACAAATACGGACTTTCGGGCATAACATCCGCCAGCGCGTTCAGCATTTTTTCAACGCCGTCGTTTTTCAGTGCCGAAATCATAAATATTTCACGCCACGGCGCCATTTCATTTAATTCGGCAACCATTGGTAATAATTCCAGTTTTGGGATTGCATCAACCTTGTTCAATGCGACAAAGATATTTGGCCGGTCAGCGATTTTTTTCGCCAATGTGCGAATTGTTTCGGTTAACCCCTTTTGCGCGTCAACCAATAACAACACCGCATCGGCATCAGCCACCGCATCCATCGCGGCGGCGACCATTGCACGATCTAATCTGCGTGACGGTTTGAACACGCCGGGGGTATCGACAAACACCAATTGTTTATCTCCCACCATTTTCACCGCACGCAGGCGTGTTCGCGTGGTTTGCACCTTGTGCGATACAATGGAAACCTTGCGCCCCATGATTTGATTCAATAAAGTACTTTTGCCCGCATTTGTCGGACCGATAATGGCAACAAAGCCAGAATATGTTTTCTTAGTCATGCGCCAACAATACCACACTAAAATCAAAAGTGAATTAAAATCTTGCATTTATATCTGCATTTTGACCATAATAAAAGTGTGGGCGGGAAAACAACAAAAAAGGATTATATATGCTGCTGACCGGTCCGGAAATAAAAGAACGTATGAAGGGTGAAAATCCCGACATTGTAATTCAACCATTTGATGAAAGATGCCTGGGGTCGAATAGTTATGATTTGCACCTGGGGGAAATATTAAAGGTTTACAAACACACAATTCCGTTTGGTATGCGCCCCGCAATTGAATACAAAGGCGACCCCAAACTGCATACTATGAAAGACTGGTTTGAATATTCCACACGGTATGAGACATATCGGACAAATCCAAATGAATACGATATTCGTAATCCACGATATTTAATTGATCCAACAAACCCAGCGCACCATGAAACAGTCGATATAATAATACCGGAAACTGGATTGATTTTATCACCATATGTGGGGTATCTGGGGTCAACGGTTGAATATACAGAAACGCGTAATTTATTCCCGGAAATTGACGGCAAATCCAGTATCGGACGGAACTTTATCTTGAACCACCATACTGCGGGCCGTGGAGATGATGGGTTCTGTGGGCAATGGACGCTGGAAATTCACGTTTTATACCCGACGGTCGTGTATCCATACATGCGAATTGGGCAAATATATTTCAAAGAATTTACAGGGACACGCAAACCGTATGATAAAAATCCAACCAGTCACTATAACGGTCAAATGGGACCAACACCCGCCGCACCGGTGCCGGTTGACTTGTTCCTGAAAGATATGGTCCAGAAACAGAAATAACAAATCCCGCCATCCGGCGGGATTGTTAATAAGATAAGAGACATAAAACATGTGACATGAACACTAAGATAAACCACACCAAAAAGTTTTTTGACAAAAAGTATTGACAAATTGTATTTTTTGACTATAATCCTAGCAAATAGATTTAACCAAGGGGGTTATAATATGTCAAAAAAGCAACAGATTAAGCGCGCAACAAAGCGTGTACAAAGCAAAAAAACACAGAAACGCAATTTCTGGAAAAAAGTTTGGAATATTATTTGCTGGCCTTTTCGTATGTTGGCGCGTGGCGCAAAATGGATTTGGAAATGGCTGTGTGGGATAAATGTTGTCGGGATTGTTAATCTGACATTGTTGGTGGCGATTATCGTTCTGTTTTCTATGTTGATTGTCGATTTTACAAAATGCAATCGCACCCAGACCGTTGTTGTGCGTTCTAATGTTGTTGAAACACCAGTGTTACCAACTGAAAAGCGCAATGTGGTTGCACGCCCGGTAAAGCCAGTTACAAATACCCTGCCATTGGCGCGCGATGCAAAAACACGCGAAGTTATCAATGAACCAATTGTCGTAGCACCGGCAAAACCATGCCCAGTATTGGTAAATCAAATTGCCAAAGTGGAAAAAGAAAACAAAATTTTGGGCGATGTTGTTATTGATTCCCATGGGGCGGCATCGACAATTGCACACAATACAAAAATCCAAGGTAACCTGTACCTGCAAAACATGCGTAAATATACACTGCCATGTGGGGTACGCGTTAATGGCGATTTGTTCTTGCGCGATGTAAATATGTTACAATTCTGTGGCGAATTTACAGTTACAGGTAATATTTATGTCAGTCCACGTTCATCATTTGGCCCAATTCCGGCAACGGCACGCCTGGGTGGATATGTGATACTGTAAGAATAAATAAAAAAGTTTTTTCATGTTTTCTCCCCTGAAAAAAAAGAAAAGAACGCGATTTATGCGCGTTCTTTTTTTATTAGAAACATTTCACAATTCATGATATAATAGACGCGTATAAACAAAGGAAAAATGCATGAAATCTTTTGAAAAATTGTTAAATGTTTTATCCCAGAACCTGGGGTACACGGTTGTATTGGTTGCGGCAATTGTTTTGTTTGCAATCTTTTCTGATGGGCTGGTTTCTGGTTTGATTACGGCGATTTCTGCGTTGCTGGCATATACATGCATCGTTGCGTTGGCACGCGAATATCGCAAGGTTCCGGCCAAGGCCGCACCAAAGTCAAAGACAAAAGCAAAAAAGAAATAATAAAAAACCGCCAATTGGCGGTTTTTTTATAATCTATTTCAAACCAAATTTATATGCCGCGCCCAGATAAAATTCTGTTGCATCGATATCTGTGGTCGCGTATGTGCCAGATGATGTTTTGTGATCTGCATCACCGTATTTGATATATTTGAATCCCAGATTCAAATCAACCCGATTATTTAGCGCAAAATTCACACCGACCATTATTGAATACGACAAATCAAATGTTGTATCGGTCGCATGTGGCACACGCCCACCAACATCCGACCATATGGTTGAAAATCCCAACCCAAGCCCGGCATATGGTTCAACCGCACCACCATATGTTTGGAACAAATACATGTTTACCATATTGGCCCAAATGTCATAGTCAAAATCTATGTCACGTTGTTCATCATCAATACCGGTATAGATTGTTTCAAATTCTAATTTCAAAAAGTCTGTCAGTCGATTACCAACATAGGCACCAAATCCAACACCATCATCTTTTAATGTTGTGTCCGAACCGTCACGCATATCAAAACCATACGCAATGCGTTCATTTTTATGCAGACGAATCCCAACATAATTATCGCGCACCGCATTTACCGGTGTCGCCATCACAACCGTTTCCGGTTCACCATATTCCGCATCGGGCGATGCATATTCTGCATAGTAAAAATCGTTTGCAAACGCGCCCGTGGACACCAATGTCATGACAATAAATGCTAATTTTTTCATATATCCCTTTCCTTTTTTGTATGCTAGGATTATAATTATAAAACAATCACAAAGGCAAGGAGTTTTCATCGTGGCCCGACAAACCGCCAATCGTCGCGACAAAGACAAACCAACACCGTCAATCAAACGGCGTATATTTGCATGGCTGTTTAATATATGCCTGATTGGATGTATGGCGGTGGGCGGATATGTTGCGTACATATACATGCGTATGCCGTCACTGGATTCTATTTTGCACGAAACACGACCGGCGGCGATAACTATACTGGATAAAAACGGCAATGAAATTCGTTCGTCGGGGCGCATTATGGGCGCGCCTGTGTCGGTTGACACCCTGCCCCCGCATGTGTGGCAGGCAATCGTCGCCATCGAAGACAAGCGGTTCTTTGAACACGGCCCAATTGATTATCGGGGCATTACACGCGCAGTGTTTTCAAACCTGAAATCTGGTCGCGTGGCGGCCGGCGGTTCAACAATCACACAACAAACCGCCAAGAATATATTTCTAAGTCGTGAAAAAAAAATATCGCGCAAGGTCCAAGAATTAATATTATCGCATTGGCTGGAAAATCGGTTCAGCAAAAATCAAATTCTGGATTTATATATGAACCGCGTGTCATTGGTCGGTGGAATGCGCGGAATTGATGCAGCATCACGCGCAATGTTCCAAACATCTGCGAACAATATGTCTATTGCCCAGGCGGCACAAATCGCCGCAATGTTAAAGGCACCAACAACATACAGCCCAATGCGTAACCCTGAAAAAAACATAAAACGCGCGCGTGTAATCTTGCAAGAAATGGTACGCCAAGGATACATATCATTAAACCAGGCACGCGTCGCGGCACAACAATTAAAACCGGCAACACCGGTGGCGGATACGAACCTGTACAGATACTGGACAGACTTTGTAATTGACGAAGTAAAATCGCGCATCGGTACATTTGAATCTGATTTATATGTGTACACAACAATGGACACTAAATTACAAGATCATGTTGCCGCAATATTGTCACAAAAAACACCACCATACCAGGGCGCAGTTGTCGCAATGGAAACAAATGGCGCAATTCGTGCCATGTCGGGTGGCATCGATTATCAGGCCAGTCAATTTAACCGTGCAACCGCCCCACGCCAACCCGGCAGCAGTTTTAAGCCCGTTGTATATCTGGTGGCGCTGGAAAATGGTTTGACCCCAGACAGCTATGTTAACGATTCACCATTTGCAATCGGGGATTATAATCCAAAGAACTATAATGAAAAGTACTATGGCGATATCACATTGGCCACTGCATTTGCAAAAAGCGTTAATTCTGTGCCACTGAAACTGACGGAAACATACGGAATTGACGATGTGTTGGCGATGGCTGGACGATTGGGGGTTGGAACGCGTCTGCGTCGCGAATATTCGACCGTGTTGGGTGCATCTGAAATGAGTTTACTGGATTTAACAAATATATATGCAGTGATTTGGAATAATGGTAATTCAGTGCGCCCGTATTCGATTACAAAAATCGTCAATCCAGACGGCAATGTGATTTATGAACGCAACCCATCAGAACCTATTGTTGTTTTACAACCGGAAACAATTGAACATATGACAAAAATGCTGGGGGATGTGGTGGCACTGGGCGGAACGGGTGGTCGCGCACGCGCGGACGGTGTTCTGGGGGGAAAAACCGGGACCAGCAACAGCAATCGTGATGCGTGGTTTGTTGGCGCAACAGATGATTTAGTTATCGGTGTGTGGATGGGCAACGACGATTTTACCCCAATGGATTCAAAAATTACAGGTGGCACAATCCCCGCAGAAATTTTCCGGGAAATTGTGCAAAAGCAATAAAATCTGTTTTTATCAGTACTGATTTTGTGATACACTATAAAAGCAGTTAAGGAGATTGTATATATGCAAAAAAACAGTTCCGCAATGAAAAAATCAGAAGCATACGATAACCTGATACGACTTGACGAGGTTTATGAGATGCTTGGATATTATATCAATGTGGACGATATACTGTCTTTTGCAAAAAAATATCCCAAGGCCGTCTATGGATTGCATTGGTATGCCGCTATACCGCCGCACAGTATAAACAGCGGTTTTTTTAGTGTTTCAACATATATACATCGCGACTTTTTGCCACAATTGAAAGAACACTGTGCGGCAAGATATCCAACATACGATTCACAGAACGAATTTATCACCGCCGGCGAAATAGTAGACCGATATCGATTGACTAAAATCATAGCCGCTAACACTATAGCACACAAAATTCGTTCGTTTTCCAAAATACACCCAAATGCAGTAAAGCACATTTTGCGTACCACAGAAAAAAATACACTTATTGCACTTAATAAAAAATACCTGAAGGAATTTTTAAAATTTACTGGCCTAGACGTTGCGATACCCCCCAGGATAGCAAAACAAAAAAAGATAGATCCGACCACCCCCGGATACAGTACAGACCCAACACTTGCACCAATGTCAGACGATGAAATGGATAAAGTTGCGTGGAAATTAGCCACCAAAAAGGTGTCTGGACTAAACAAAGCAAATGAAAGCATTTTTGCCGAGTGGGAAAAATTCAGCAAGACAAAACGCACTAATGCAAAGTAAGAAAATATACACGGCAATAAAATCTGTTTTTATCGGCATTGATTTTGTGATATAATAATGGTCATGAGAAAAAGAATACATACAATCTTGCCCATTTTATTTTGTGCAATGACTTTGCCGGCGATGGCTAATTGGCAATACGACGGCGTTTATGTTGGTGACGGCTGGTATGAAGATGACGGTTCGCGTTTTATACTGTCGTTTCGTGGTGGGGCGGCCGCCGGTTTTGGCACAATTAAAAATGATGTTGGTGCATTAAGCGCGTATTACTATGTCGATGATGCGGGCGCAATTATCCCTGAAACTGTTTGTCGCGCAAATGGTGGCGATTGCAGCGGTTATGAATTGGCCGGATATGGCGATATTTCAACACTGAAACCGACCAAGGATTTTGAATCGTTTTCATTTGCCGCCGGGGCCAGTATTGGTTGGACACTGCCAGGTCGGCCACAGTGGCGATTTGAAGGCGGATGGGATCATATAATGAAAAGCGACTATAACGCGTCACCATTGTTTGACGGCGAATTACAGTTGTATGGTGGGTCTGTGTCCGCAATCGAAACCCCAAGTGGTGCAGTTCAATCAACTGTTGAAACCGATGTTATCAGCGCAATGGCGTTTTATGATTTCTTTGACGGGCTGCAAAAACCATTGCGTACCGCAATTCCGTATGTTGGATTTGGTATTGGATATGCAGATACAACAACGGTGTTAAACCTGACCGATCCGTATGGTGATTTGTCGGCGGATTTAGACCTGCGTAATTTTGGGACAGTGGGCGACGATGTGTACGAGGTTGTATCGTTCTATAAATCAGAATACAGCAATTCTAATATCGCAGGGTTGTTGGCGGCGGGATTTTCGTACGGATTGACCGAAACAATGTTCATTGATTTTGGGGCGCGCATGACATACATCCCAAAAATTAAATGGGTTTTAACAAACGAAGACGGTTCACGCCACCGCGATTGGATTAGCGCTGAAAACCTGATATATCTTAATGTGATGCTGGGGCTGCGTTTTGAATTCTAGGGCAATCATTTTGTTGGCATTTGGTGGCTTGTGTGCATGCACAACCATGATGATTGGGCCGTATGATTTTACATATATTCCCGTTGCCACAGACAAATTTGAAATCGCAACATGGCAACATATAACCAGTGCCGCCGAACCTGTACACATTTATGTCGAAGGCGACGGATACGCGTTTGACAAACATGGCCATCCAACACGCAATCCAACACCACGCAAACATTTTATGCGAAATTTAGCATCACGTGATTCGGCAAAAAATGTTGTCTATATGGCACGCCCATGCCAGTATATTAGGGGCGAAAATTGTGATGTCGCGGACTGGACAAATGGGCGATTTTCATCTGCGATTGTCGATTCTATGCACAGTGCGATACAAACAATTGCCAAGGGCCGCCCAGTTATCTTGGTTGGATATTCTGGGGGTGCAATGCTGACAGGATTGTTGATACAAAAATACCCCGAATTAAATGTTGAAAAATGGATAACAATTGCCGGCGTATTAAATCACGCGGATTGGACCGAACACTTTGGTGACAGTCCACTGGACAAATCATTAAACATGAACAAATTGCCGCAAATTTCACAACAACATTACATTGCTAAGGGCGATAAAGTGGTGCCAAATGAACTTAGTTACAAGTGGGCAAACAGTGCCGACATCGTAGTTGTTGAAAATGCACGGCACGATTACTTTCCGGGCTTAAAATTAAATTTGAAATAATAATTTTATAGAAAATTTCCTAAAATACTGTATAATCATCACTGTGGCACGTTGTTTTATGTCCACCAGGTATCGAAACCTGATAGCTAGGTCGTCTTGTGCATAGACGTAAATTATGCCCCCAATCGTATTCGGTTGGAGGGCCGGTGGAATAAAGGCATACGCCAAATACACCGCACTATCTAGCTATAGTTTCGAACCTCCAACCGCCTGATTAATAAAAATAGGTGGTTCTTTTTAGCCCCTGAACAATATCTTATCTCCAAAAAACATCAGGGGCTATCTGTTTCTTGTCTTATTTAGAAAAAACCAATACACGTTCAATTTGCGACAAATCTTGTTCTGCGCGTACAAATGTCCAACCAGCAGATGTAAATATTTCACGCACACGCGCCCCCATATCAATCCCAATTTCAAGATAAATATGACCGTCACGGCGCATCCAATCACGCGCATTGCGCGCGATTGATTCGTATGCTGCATATCCATCATGCGCGGCATACAATGCCATTTGTGGATCATGTGTTGCACCGTCATCGACACGCGTATCACCGCGTGCAATATATGGCGGATTCGACACGATGACATCAAACTGGTTATCAAATTTTATTTTATCATCAAACGATGCGCGACGGGTGGAAATTAAATCGTTCACACCATGCAAAGATATGTTTTTGCGCGCAACACGCAATGCGCCACGCGACAAATCAACCGCCACCCCATGTGCGCCGTGTATATTTTTTACCAAACTGATTATTATACATCCGGTTCCAGTTCCCAAATCCAATATGCGTGGCGCGCGCCCAGCCCCACAATCTGCGATTACCGCAGATACAAGCGTTTCTGTATCCGGACGCGGATCCAAGGTATATTTATTTGTAAAAAATCGCAATCCATAGAACCATTTTTGCCCAATTATTTTTGCCACCGGCACCCCACGGCGCAGCATGCGCGCCATGCGCCACACACGGAATCGCGACAATTTCTTGTTGTTTTCAGTGATTATTCGCGCGGCACGAATGCCACCCGCATTTGATAGGATTGTGAACGCTTGATTTGTTTTCATAAAATTATTATAATCCGACTTATGAAAAAAGCAAAAGATATTCTGAACCCAGTCAACCTGACCCGTATGGTGATGGCGTTGGCGATTTTATTAACATTAATTGCGATATTCTTGGTCGTGACACGGCGCGCGCCGGTCAGCGCCGGCCGGGGCGCAAATGGTGATGCATGCACATCTGTGGTGGTGGTCGCATCGGGTGATACACTGTCCAAATTATTGCTGGAACAGGGTTTAACACACAACGATGTTGATGCAATTGCAAAAACACTGAAAAAAGATGCGGGCATTTCAACCCTGCGCGCAGACAGCGACAAAATCGAATTCACGCGCCCAACGAACAGCGACCCGGTATCTAAAATCGTTGTTATTCCGTCCCCATGGAAACAGGTGGAATTAACATGTAGCGAATCCGGTGCATGGAATTGCAAAACCGTTGATATTGAACGTGATACACGCGCGGTTTATCGTGCGGGGGAAATCCTGGACGGGGACAGTTTCTATTTGGCGGGACAACGCGCGGGAATACCGGCCGGAATATTGGCCGATGTGTATGATTTGTTGGCGTTTGAAATGGACTTTGAACGCGATGTACGCGCGGGGCAGAAATTCTGGGTCGTGTACGAAGAAAACTTTTCAGATGGTCAAAAAATCGACAATGGTCGCGTTTTGGCGGTGTCGTTTGATGCATTGCGTGGCAATGTGAAAATGTATCGCTATCGCAAGGCAGACGGCACAACCGGATACTATGATGCCGAAGGCAACGGCGCAATTAAATCTTTGAAACGCACACCAATCAATAATGCCAAGGTAACAAGCAGTTTTTCAAACAAGCGCAAACACCCTGTTCTGGGGTACACGCGCGCACACAAGGGTGTTGATTTCCGTGCATCAACCGGCACACCAATCCCGGCCGCCGGTGCTGGACGCGTTGTTGCACGCGGATATAATCGTGGACATGGAAACTATATCAAACTGCGCCACAATGGATCATATGAAACATTGTACGCACATTTGTCCAAGTTTGTTAAAAATGTAAAAGTTGGCACAAATGTTCGCCAAGGCCAGACAATTGGATATGTTGGTTCAACCGGTATGTCCACAGGACCACATTTGCACTATGAAATCATCAAAGATGGCAAGCATGTAAACCCAATGACTGTTAAATTGCCTGCGATAAGCAATTTAAGCAAAAGTGAAAAGAAAAAGTTCACCGATTATCGCGAATTAATGGATAATGCGATTGAAGAACTGAAGGCAAATCCAAATTTATTTATTCAGTTATAAAATTTCCCCACCATTTGGTGGGGATTTTTATTCCCCTTGCTTTAATTGCGTAAAATTGGCACAATTATATCAGGTTCTTGACTGTCTTACAGAACCATAACAAGCATAACAAAGGATACGATTATGCGTCAGGGAAAAGTAAAATGGTATAATGGTAAAAAGTGTTTCGGTTTTATTACACCGGATACACCAAATGAAAACGGTAACACAGATGATGTATTTGTTCATTCTAGTTCGTTAAAGGCTGCGGGCATTCGATTCTTGAACGAAAACGACATTGTCGAATTCGAAGAAGAAGTACGCAATGACAAATTATCAGCCACCACAATTGCATTGATTCAACGCGATGAAGAATCCGCCCGTCGTTTCCAAGAACGTCGCGCCGAACGCCGTCGCGCAATCGAAGACAGAAAACAACGCGAAGAAAAATCATCTCGTCGCGGATTTGCATTCTGGAAAAAATAATATTTATGATAAAAAATCCCGGCAATCGCCGGGATTTTTTATTCGGCCAATGTACCAACCGACATCGTTATACGGCGGATACCACTGCTGATAGATTTTTCTTTGTTAATTTTTGCCTTTAATATTTCGCCTGTGTGATGAATATGTGTACCACCACATAGTTCACACGAAACATCACCGGCGGTAATTACACGAACGGTGTCGCCATACTTTTCGCCAAACAGTGCCATTGCGCCACGTTTAACCGCGTCATCCATTGACATTTGTTCATGCGTAACCGGCATGTCGGCCGCAATCCATTTGTTTATTAATTCTTCAACCGCTGTTTTTTCTTCGGCCGTCATTGCACGACCAAACGAAAAGTCAAACCGTACAGAATCTGGCGACACTTTGGAACCGCGCTGTTCAACATCTTCGTTCAGGACAGAACGCAACGCCGCCTGTAACAAATGTGTGGCGGTGTGGGCGCGCGCTGTTTGTTGACGCACAGATGCATTAATAACAGGCACAACAACATCACCAACAGATATATCTGATTTCAAAACACCTTTGTGGATAACAACGTTATCGACACGACCAGCCTCGGTCACGGACATGACGGTTGTATCACCCTGTTTCAATTCGCCACTGTCGCCAACCTGGCCACCCTGGGTGCCATAAAATGTTGTTTTATCAAGTGCAATTTCAACCTCGTCCCCGGTGGTGGCAGATTCTACAAATTCACCACCACGCAAAATTGACAATACGCGTGATTCCATTTCCGTTGGTGCATATTTTGCATTGTCATCTGTTGCAGCCAATTCAGTCTGGGATTCCCAGAATATACGCGTTCCCTTGGTATTGGCGCGGGAACGTTCCTTCTGTTCGGCCATAGATTTTTCAAATCCAGCGACATCTACATCGATATTTCTGTCGCGCAGAATCATTTGGGTCAAATCCAATGGGAAACCATATGTGTCAAACAATTTGAACGCAACATCGCCCGGCAATACATTGTTGTTCAATTTTGGCAATTCGCTTTCCAGCAATTTCATACCGTTTTGCAACATGTCTGCAAATGCGTTTTCTTCGTTCTGGATAATTTCAACAACGCGTGATTGATTCGCTGCCAGTTCTGGATACGCCGCGCCCATTTCTGTGATTAACGCAGGATACAGTTTAGACAGCAACGCCCCACGATGACCCAAGATTTGACCATGACGCATCGCACGGCGCAAAATACGACGAATTACATAACCACGATCTGTGTTTGATGGAATAACACCGTCTGCAATTGCAAAACCAACCGAACGCAGATGATCTGTGATAACCTTGAAACTGGAAACATTTTCCGCGGTTTCGGCAACACCGGTAACATCTGATACCGCCCGTTTCAGATTCACAAACAAATCCGTGTCATAGTTGTCTGTCTTGCCCTGCATAATCGATGCAAAACGTTCCAACCCAGCCCCTGTATCAACGTTCTGTTTTGGCAGTGGTGTTAAATTACCATTTGCATCACGATCGAACTGCATAAATACATCGTTCCAGATTTCAACATAGCGACCACCATCTTCGTCCGGTGTGCCCGGCAACCCGCCCGGCAAATGCGCCCCCATGTCATAATGCATTTCTGTACATGGGCCACATGGGCCAGTGTCGCCGGCCGACCACCAGTTATCTTTGTCGCCCAGCAAAATCGCATCTTTGCCGGCAACCTGTTTCCAGATTTTTGCCGCCTCGTCATCACTGTAGTGTGTGGTGACAACAATACGGTCTGGGTCCAGGCCGAAAACCTTGGTCAATAGTTCCCATGACATTTCAATCGCGCCGGCCTTGAAATAATCACCAAACGACCAATTCCCCAGCATTTCAAAAAATGTATGGTGACGACCATCAAAACCAACATCTTCTAAATCATTATGTTTGCCACCAGCACGAATACATTTCTGGACATCGGCAACACGCGGCGCAAATGCAGGTTCGGTCCCTTGTAAAATCCCCTTCCATGGGACCATACCGGCAACCGTGAACAATAATGTAGGATCGTTCGGTATCAGTGATGCAGATGGCACAATCGTGTGTCCCTTGGATGCAAAATAGTCTAAGAAAGCTTTGCGTATATCATTATATGTCATGTTCGTTTTCCTTTTATTTTCAGGGGGCATTGTATAAACATTAAACCCCAGTTTCAATCATATATTTCAAAAAAGTTACAGAAAGTTTATTCATTGCCCCGCAGGGCCGCAGAAACAATCGATACGGTGCGACCAACAATACCATTACACTGGTCGGGGGTTGGATATCGCGTGTTGTTCAATTTCGTCATAAGATAATTCGTCTGGTTCATATATATGGGTGACATTTGCGGATGTGTCACACGCATATATTCAACAAACATATGCCACATAAATAAATCAACAGGAACTGCAAATGGTAATTCCAATATAATATCTGATATTTGCGATGTGATTTTAGACATAAATTCCACGAATTCACGCAGATATGCCATGCGTATAAATGTTCCCGACATTGCGATGTGTGGTGCAATCAAATGTGTATCAGCACCATCAATCGTATAATCATTTGGATTTTCCATTACACGCAAAACATCCAGAACCCGTTTTGCAATTACAACCGCGTTTCCCATTACCGCATAATTATTTTCATCAATGTTTGGAACCGATGTATTTAGGACAATATCATCATCATTGGCGAACATAAACCATGGCGAATCAAGATTATTTTTCTGAACATATTCAATTATCGACATACGCGCCCCAAATTGTCCCAGATTTTCATTACCGTTTATAACATGAACACGGCCATGAAATCCCATACGACGCAGCGCCCGATATGTTAATTTCCGACATGGGTTATCATTATAGATAATCAATGTAACATTTTTACCAACGCGTCCCAATCCCGAAACAGATATTTTCAGGAATTCATGATTAAAGGTTGTTAGACCAACAATTAAATTATCCTTGGAACGCGCCATATGAAAATATTAAATAAAAGTTTCCAAAATTGCAATGCAATAGTATTTTGTGATATAATAAAATTAATGGGGGTACATCATGAAACCAACAATGGTCACAGCGATTTGTTTTCTGACGGCGATTATAATCGTATCGTCTTTTGGGTTACAATTAGACCCAGTTGATGTATCAACCCAAATTCCAGAACATTGGGCGGCAAATGCACTGTATATATGTCCCGCAACCAGTTCTATCTGGGACCCAATTGCCACAGGTTTTAGCCAATTTTCCAAAGTATTCCGGGTGTTATTGGCGGCGTGCTTGATTGTACTGGCGTTTTCATGGGGATGGGCGTTTTATCAAAACCTGTTAAAAGATAAATTTGATGGTGATAAATATAAGCAGCCATGGGCGCTGACCAAGGTGTTATTCTGGGGGACAGTTATCATATTTATGTTGATGATGACACCGAACTATTTCAGAACCGTGCATGTTGCCGGTGTAAACAAGGACTATGTCCTGTGCGAGGTCGGCGATGAAAACGCCCGTCCAATACGCGCCGATGTTGTGTCGCATTAAGGCACTAAATTTGTCAACAATCAAAAAAATCACGATTTTTTAATTATGGGCTTGACTTAAAGCGCGGATTTCTCTACGATTCGGGTAAGCAAGTCAGGCAATGTCCATATAATCCAAGGACTTGGGGCGATGCGGTTGTAAAAAAACGCACAAATATGCCCGTTTGATTATATTGACATTGCCTGGGGTAACCTTGCGGGACACCTTATTATAAAATCTATGAAAGGAGAAACATATGAACAAAGCTCAATTGATTGAAGCAATCGCAAACGATGTAGACATCACAAAAGCAGCCGCTGCTGCATGCGTTGATGCGTTCATCAACAATGTTACAAAAGTTCTGAAAAAGAAAGGCGAAGTTCGCTTGGTTGGTTTCGGTACATTTGCAACTGCAAAACGCAAAGCAACAACAGGCCGCAATCCTCAGACTGGCGAAGCTATCAAAATCCCAGCTTCTGTTCAGCCTAAGTTCAAACCAGGTAAAGCATTGAAAGATGCTTTGAACTAAACAAATCGGTTTGATTGCTTATTAAAAATCCCGGCGATTGCCGGGATTTTTATTTTCGTCTTTTGCACATAATCATTGTTAAGCCATTTATCATTATTTTATTCATGATTTCTTCGGGCATTAGCACATGACCTTTTTCTATTTTACGCAATTCACGCACAGATATACCGAACATACCAGAAC
>JAFURB010000014.1 GCA_017472065.1 Alphaproteobacteria bacterium
GATCCAGTAAATAGAAACAAATAGGAATACATAAGACTGGATTGCCACGCCTGCGCTTTGCTTGGCTCGCAATGACAACCCCCGTTGTCATTCCGGTGCTTGACACCGGAAACCAGGTTATGCGTGCAAAGCACGCACAAAGAATAATGTTTTTATGACCTGGGTCCCGTGGTCACCATCACCCAAAAAATTCAAAAGAATTTTTCGGGGCCCGATACGCCACGGGATGACAGAATTTTTTGCAAAAAATTCCGTTTGTACTTCCTGCGATAAACTTTTATTTATCGAAATATTTGCAGAAATTAAAACAATCAGTTATAATGGCTGTGTCACGATGTTTTTTCGTGATGGGGTGTCGAAACCCGTTCCATTGCGTCCAACAAGGACGAAAAACATAAAAACTCCTGGCTATATGTGTCAGGAGGGTTGCGATATATATAAATAAGCACACAATTCAATGGATTGTTTCGAACCTCCTGACCACTCGAATGTTTTCGGTGGTTTTGTTTTTTTCACAAAACAACAGGAGAAAGAAATATGAAAAAAATATTTTTTATAACGACATTGGGGCTGATGATTTCTGTTACCAATGCACATGCAACTACCGTTTATTGCAGTCCTGTTACATGTGGGGACTGGGACGATGCAGGAAATACCAGTTTTTGCGATACATCTGCCAAATGGTGTACCACCGGTTTCGCAGATGATTTTGGTTCGGGCATTTATAAGTATTGTATGCCATATGGCGGATACTATCTGTATAACGGCAGTAATTATAAAGCTTCACATAATATAATCTGTTACAGCGACCAAACAATATGTAATACCGTTGCCAGCATGCAGGTTCCATGGACAAACGGTTCTGATTACTCACATCCTGCCAAAGGGTATTTTATTGGTGGCAAGGGATGCAACACAGGCACAACAACGTCAACCGAGTATTATGCTGATGTATATGGATGCCCGGCTGGTAAGTATAACAGATATGGCGTTCGCGCAATTGAAAGCGATAGCTCTTCGGGGTTGGGGTGCGCCGACTGTTCGGCTGGATATTATTCAGAACCCGCGTCAATAAGTTCAGATTGCACTCAATGCCCATTGGCTCAAAATATTTATACAAATTCATCCCGGACCACATTAGCACGCGGAACGGTGGTGGCCGGCGAAGGAACATCCGCTGAATCATGTTATTTGCCAATTGGTACATACTATGACGAAAAAGGTACTTTTTCAATATCAACCACGGGGTGCACGTACTAAAAAATCCCCATTTCGGGGATTCTTTTATTTTCCAAATTTACCACTGCGTGGAAAACCGACCGGGATTGTACGCCCCTGGGATGCGCGGCGCGCAACCCATGGTTTCCAATCGTCCAATTTCGTCGTACCACGACCGGTTGTCCAACTGAACCCGTTCGCGGCATCAAAAAACATAACGTCTAAAACATATGTGCGTTCGGCGTTATATTTTTGTAAAATTACACCCTTGCCACGTGACATTTCTGGGATTTCATTGGCCGCGAATATCAGCAATTTATCATTTGAACCCGACATCGCAACCATGTCACCCGTGACCGGCACACACATAATCGATGGATTTTTCGAATCAACGTTCATAACCTGTTTACCATTGCGTGTCTGCGCCAGGCAATTTTCACCCGACACAACAAATCCAACACCATGCCGTCCCACCACCAGGTATTTTGCATTTGTATCCAATACAAACGCACGAACGATTGTTTCATCTGCGCCAATGTCCGCCATCATACGCACAGATTCACCAAAACCACGCGCCGACGGCAATTCATTTGCCGGCAATGTGAACATTTTTCCGCCAGATGCAAACAGATTAATTTTATCCGTTGACATCGCATGGAACGCAAATTGTAATTCGTCGCCTTCTTTGAATTTCAAATCCAGCGCACTAAGGTCAAGATGACCCTTGGCCGCGCGAATCCATCCCATTGCCGACAGAATTATCGTTAATGGTTCTTTTTCGATAAATTCATCTGCGTTAACGACCACTTCTTCGGTTTGTTCCGCCCATGTTGTGCGACGACGCCCCAGTGCGGTTTTCTTGTCATAACGTTTTTTAATATCCGCAAACCATGCCTTTAACTGTTCGTTTTGCATGTCCGGACTGGCCATTAATTCTTGTAATTGACGCTGTTCTTCGCGCAAGGCCGCATCTTCGCGTTTGATTTCCATTTCTTCTAGTTTACGCAAAGAACGCAGGCGCGTGTTCAAAATCGCTTCTACCTGAATTTCAGTCAGGTTAAATTCAGCCGTTAATACAGCCTTGGCATCATCTTCGGTTCTGATAATTTCAATAACGCGGTCCAAATTCAAATACACAACCAGCAACCCGCCCAGAATTTCCAAGCGACGCGCAATGTTATTTAACCGCCATGTTGTACGGCGCAACAAAACATCTTTTTGATGTGCAACAAATTCACGTAACACATCGCCAATTGGCATTACACGTGGCGCACCCTTAGAATCAATCACGTTAAAGTTCATATTAAAACGCGATTCTAAATCCGTCATCGCAAATAAATGTGCCATCATTTTATCGGCTGGGATATTCTTGGACTTTGGCGTGATAACAATACGAACATCGGTTGTAGATTCATCAACAATATCATCAACCAATGGTAATTTTTTACCATCAATCAATGCCCCGATTTGTTCAACCAACTTAGACTTCACAATACCGTATGGAATTTCGGTAATTACAACCTGGTACATGCCGCGTTCCAATTCTTCGACCGCCCATCGCGCACGAACACGAAATGCACCACGACCCGTATCATAGTTTTTTACAATCGTTTCAAAAGAATCAATCAGAATACCACCCGTTGGGAAATCAGGCCCAACCATTTTCTTCATAATCTGGGCGGTGGTGGCATCTGGTTTATCAACCACCAGTGTTAACGCATCGCAAACCTCGGCCACATTGTGGGTCGGGATATTTGTTGCCATACCAACCGCAATTCCCATACCGCCGTTTGCCAACAGGTTTGGAAACGCACCCGGCATAACAACCGGTTCCATTGTCGTGCCGTCAAAGTTCGGCATCATATCAACACTGTCTTCGTCCAGCCCTTCCATAATCAGCATGGCCGCATCGGTCATCTTGGATTCTGTGTAACGGTATGCCGCCTGGGGATCGCCGTCGATGTTACCAAAGTTACCCTGGCCATCAATTAGTGGATATCGGACAGAAAAATCCTGGGCCAGACGGACCATTGCATCGTACACAGAACTGTCCCCGTGTGGATGATAGTGCCCCAACACATCACCAACGACCGTCGCACATTTACGAAATGCGGCGTTGGGGGATAATTTCTGGCGCAGCATGGAATACAAAATACGACGATGCACCGGTTTCAAACCGTCACGAACATCGGGCAATGCGCGCGATACAATCGTACTGACCGCGTACGACAAATAGCGTTCCGATAACGCATCTGATAATTGTTGTGAATCAATTCTTTCGATAATTTCTTTTACCATAGTACCCAGAATTTAGAACATTTGAAAAAAAATAACAACAGAAAAAATGCCCGTTTTTACATACGGGCAATTATTTTATTGTGCAATTTTATGCTTAATCTCGCGAATACGGGCCAAGATTTCTTTCAAATCAGCATCTGTGACCGACGGAGCCGATTTTGAACGCAATTCGTCCGCCATTACAATGCACAATGTGGCCAGTAATGCACTTTCTTGTAATGGGCCAATTTTATCCAGAATCTGGCGCGCACGGGCATCAACCATTTTCCCCAATTCAATCAGGCGCGATTCTTGGCCATCTTCGCAGCCCATGGGATAGTTTTTATTAACAATTGGTATTGAAACGACACTCATGATAACTTCTTTAATACATTTATTGATTTATCAATCAGTTCACTGGCACGGGCGTTTTTATCGCGCAGGGATTTCACCTGTTCGGTCAGGATTGCAACCTCAAGATCAGTTTGCTTGCCAGCCGCCACCGCCGTACCACGCAGACGGGCCGCCGCTTCTTCCAGTGATGCTAGTTCTTGAAAAATTTGTTGTTTTATATCTGCCATAATGGCAGTTTAAGATATTTTTTATATGCGTTCAACCCTAAAATGTGATATAATGTGTCAGAAAATTGTAGGGGATGGTATCGATGAAAACAAAAATAATCTATATTTCGGGAAATGAAGTTTTTGAAATGGCACAAATCCGCGCCGCATTCGAAGAAGTTCGCAATGCATTGGGACTGGACAATGATACAGTATTGTTCGGCGTGCCGGTTGATAAAGATAATGTAATGGCTGATTCTGTGTCAGATGTCGCAACTGAGGTACTGGAAAACACAGTCGAAACCGTACCCGTTGTCGAAGAAATTCACGAAGAAGTAGTGAACGAAATCCCAGAAGATATTGTTGAAGAAACGCCCGAAATCATCGACACAGAAATCCCCAATACAGATGTGGTTGAACCAGAACTAGTCGATACCAATGATGACATTGTTGAAGAAGTCGAAAATATTATCGAAGAAGAAAAACAAGACACCATTATCCCAATTTTATCAGTTTTATCGGGCAACGATACAGAAACAGTTACATGTGTTGCGGACGAAGTACCAAATGCAGAACAAGCAGAACAAGTTGAAGACACTGCTATAGAAGAACCAGTTGAAACAATTCAAGATATTAATGAAACAGATGCGTTACAGGTTTCAATCGAAGATATTGTCACAGACGACATGCCGGTTGCAGAACACAACAAAACACTGGAAGAATTATTGGAATCGATGACCCCACTGGGCGAAGATATCGAACAAGATATTATTGAAACCCCAGAAAGTGAAATCGTCCAGAACGATGCGGAAAATTCTGATTTTTCTGTTTCTATGACAGACGACATGGCCGATACAGATGCCACATTGGCACAATTGGCAAATGAATTTGCCCAAACCCAAGACAAAATCCCAGACACACCAAAATCAACCAGCAATGGAAAAATCGGGAAATTGAAAAATATTTTACCGTTCAAAAAAGCAAAACGCGATGATTCGGGATTAATGGGCGATTTGTTCGGATGGGCCGGCATCGCCGCAAATGACGAAGATTTTTCAATCCCAGGGTTCTTTACAGGGGTGGCGGGCCAAAAATAAAAACGATGCACATAAATGGAATTAGAGACGATATTTAGATTGTTACATAATTCGGGGTTTGAAAACCTGAGTGCGG
The DNA here is from genome assembly GCA_017472065.1 of Alphaproteobacteria bacterium. Taxonomy (GTDB): domain Bacteria; phylum Pseudomonadota; class Alphaproteobacteria; order Rs-D84; family Rs-D84; genus Enterousia. The sequence continues at coordinate 5,229 of JAFURB010000014.1, forward strand.
ACAGCGTGAATATTTACATGGAAGATCCAGGATGCATCGTTCGCAGTTTCCAGACTTTTTTTGAATATGCGTGGATGGCACTTGTGTTCATAACCGCTATTTTATTAGCGGGATGGGCGTGGGCGATGATTCGTGGATCAAAAAATGCTGAATTTCAAAACCTGACTAACAATGTTCGTAATTTGATTTTGATACTGGGGGTAATTAGTGCCGCGCCCGTATTTGTTAACACTATTTTCGGGGGTGACTTAATCGGCAGGGGGTGCAAAACAATTGCTGTACCACTTAGCAAGGTTGAAGAACTGTTGGCATTACGCAAGGCAGAATTGGAAAAATATGATGCATACAGTTTGTATGAAGAATTTGATATCTATGATTCTGGGGCAACAATGGAACAAACACCATATGCAGATGCACCATTAACATCATCTGGGACACCGGGCGCAATGTATGATTGGTCAGAAACAGACACCCCCGAACAATCACAAAGTATAAGCACCCCAACGGAGCCCGCATCCGAACCAATATCCGACCCCGCCACCACCGTATCGCCCACACAAAACATGACACCGGTACGCGCAATACAATCTGGCAAGGATGTTATTTTTGTTGCAGCAGACGGCACACAATATAAACAGGTTGGTGGCACACGCGCATGGCGCAACAAAAACCCAGGAAATATTCGTATGTCTGATTTTTCACGACAAGCCGGTGCAATTGGCGAAGCCGGTGGTTTTGCCGTTTTTCCAGACGAACAAACAGGTATGCAGGCAATAAAAAGATTGTTACGCGGGAAAAATTATAACAACCTGACAATTGCAAATGCGGTTAGTCGCTATGCACCGCCGTCTGAAAACAACACTGTTGCATATCAACGCAGTTTGGAAAGGATAACAGGCATGTCAATTAATCGGCGCATATCAGAATTAAGTGATGCAGAACTGGACAAAGTTGCAAACGCAATTCGACAAATTGAAGGCTGGAAACCGGGACAGGTTGTACAAATGTAAAAGGACACAAAAATGAAATCACAACGCGGCGGATTAGCAACAAATGTTTTAATGATTTTAATACTGGCGGGTGTGTGCGCCATGATATTTATGTTATTAAAAGGAGATTTCAAGATAACAGGCACCACAACTGCACAAAATAGTCCGACAATATCACAACAGGCCGCCACAAAAAAAATTTCGTCAGGTGAATTTACAGATGGTCTGGGGGTACCTGATAAAATTACACGCGGTACATTGGACGAATTTGGCGCCGGTATCGAAAGCGTTTCTGAATTTAATCGCGATATTAACCAAGACGGCAAAATGGATCGCATTACACGAACACATGTCGCAACAGGGAACGCGCACGATTATGATGAATACAAAATCGAACTAAATTCAAACGGCGCAATGCTAAACATAACCCCAAATGGGTTCAGAACAACACATGGTGCAGATTGTGCATTGCGATTAATTCAGTTTCATTTTGAACCAACATTTGGTGCAACAATAATATCAAGACCTTTTGTTGATACATGGGACACACCGTCGGTCGCAACAAAAACAGAATATAAAATGAACGGCAATCAAATTACCCAGAGTAATACAAATCAATTATCATCTGTGTGCGATGTATCACCGCTGTTTTGATGCATGGATGATGTAAATTCTTTGATATTGTCGATTTCACGCAACATTTGCAAATCATGCATACTGTACACAGAACCAGTTGCCCCAACAACATAATGGTCATACAATTTAATTCCCATAAACTTTAACATTTTACCCAGTGATATTGTAAAGGCAATATCATCTGATGAAAAAGATCCACCACCAACCGGATGATTATGGTACAAGACAACATAGGCGGCCTTTAGCTGTATTGCATGAATAATAATTTCACGCGGATAAAATACCGCATAATCAACCGTTCCCATACTGACCAATTTATCCGCCAACAGGCGATGTTCATGATCCAGATATATTGCATGCAATTCTTCGACAGATTTATGCATAACCTGGGTGCGACAATATTCATGAATAATGCGTGGGTCGTAAAAAATCTTGTGTTCAACCAGGTGTTGTTTATATCCACGACCAACCACATTACGCAATAAATTGAAAAATGATGCGACCGCTGGGCCTGCGCCATCAACAGACATAATGTCGGCGCCATCTGCCAATATCGTGTTATACACAGAACCAAATTTCTGGACCAGCAAACGCGCCAACACACGCACATCACGACGCGGAATTATATATGTTAACAACAATTCCATTTCATCTGCGGGACTGGCATTACCGGCATCAAATTTCAATCGCAGACGTTCGCGATGGCCGATGTGCATTAAACTGTCGTTTTTTGCCATAATTACTGGACCATTTTTTCAGTAAATATTATTGCACCATCTTCGGTGATGCCAATCGTATGTTCCCATTGTGCCGACAGACCACCGTCAACCGTACGCGCCGTCCAGCCGTCATCATCTATCTTGCATTCGGGGCGACCGGTGTTAATCATCGGCTCAATTGTAAACACCAGCCCTGGGACCATCTTTACTTTATCCCAACGCTTGTCATAGAAATGATAAATCTGGGGTTCGTCATGCATAACCTTGCCAATGCCGTGGCCAACAAAATCGCGCGAAATTGAAAAACCATGTGGGGTGACAACTTCTTCGATAACCTTGCCTATTTCAGACAACGGGACACCGGGGCCACAAATTGAAATCGCGGCGTTCAATGCGTCCTGGCACACGGTTACAAGTTTTTGCGCCTGGTTAGATACCTTGCCAATTGTGAACATGCGTGATGCATCACCATGAAATCCCTTGTATTCCGCCGTTAGGTCAACGTTCACAATATCACCATCTTTTAAGATAACATCATCACTGGGGATGCCATGCACAATAACATCGTTGACAGATGTACAAATATGTTTGGGATAACCGTGATATCCCAGGTCTGATGAACGCGCACCATTGACCTTTAGAAATTCAGCAACCATGCGGTCAATTTCACCGGTCGAAATACCCGCCCGAATATGTGGTGTTATAAAATCAAAACAGCGCGCGACCAAGTCACCAACAACACGCAGACGCTTGAAATCTTTGGGTGCATAAACAGATGCCAACATTTTTAATTCCTTCTTTTAATTGCCAATCGGGCGGCGCGCACGGCCAATTTTAATGAAAAGTCACGCAATAAAACCTCGCCCGGCATGCCGGTGGTACGCAGTTGCTTTTCCAATTCGTTTAGACGAACCAGCACCGTTGTGATTTCCGTGGCCGGCCATATTTTTACCGCGTTATTAAATTTTTCTGCAACCTTCCAGAACAGACGCGGTAACTGGCCATCAACAACCGCGGTTAACAGTTTTTTGAAATGACCGTCCAACATTCGAACCAGCATGTTTGGTTCGGCATTATCGTACAATAATCTGTCCAGTGCGGTCATCGTTTGTGCGATATGCCCCGCCGTCAAAGAATACAGAAAATCATCCATATCCGCCGCCGCAGAATCCGGCAGACATTTTTCAACATCGTCCAGGTCAACGGTTTTCTTGTCATTAACATACAATGCGATTTTTGTCAGGAACCCACGTGTTATACCGCGATCCCCCCCCAGGTGCGCCGTCATATACGCCATTGCATCTGGATGAATACGACCAATCCCCGCCGTGGCTAATTCATTGCGTATCAATTGTTCCAATGTACGCGCATCGTCGGTATAACATGCCAGTGATGCCAGGTTGTCGCCCCCTTCGAATAATGAGCGCAGACCGCCCCCCATACGCAAATCACCGGCCGTTACCACAACCGTTGCACACAGACCGGGATGTTCAATTAATTCGGCAATTTGTTTGGCCGCGCCATCACCTGCATTGGAAATAATGACCATTTTGCGGCCGCCAAACATTGATGGGGTGCAACTTTCCGCGAACAGGGCATCTTGCTTTTCACGCAAATCATCCGAATCCAGCGCAAACATATTATCTTTTTCAATGCCCAGTTTGGCAACCGCACGATCACAGTATTCATCAACCTGGCCGGCATCGGGGCCATATATCAATATGGCGCGGATTGTTTCAATCCCAGAATTAAAATCGGCTTCTTTCCACTTCATTATTTATTTTCTGTGTCTGTGTTTACCAAACTGTGTGTTGCGACAATTGCACGGGTACCAATCTTGTCCGACAATACCGTTAATGAATTCTTTACTGCGTTGTTATACGATGCATTGGATGCAACCAAATAACGCACAAATGTATATGATTCAGCCGCACGTTCGGTACCACTGGTCAAAATACGACCGGTGGCGGTATCGGTCAATGAATATTGGGCAGATATAGATATTTCTTGCCATGTGGCATCACCCGTTTGTTCCAATGCCTTGTACTGGGTCACAGGTTCACTTAAGTTAACCGTCAGGGTATATTTCGCATCTGTATCGTGAACACCACCAAATTTCGCGTTCAGGGCATTACGTAACTCAATCCCATTAATACCACGAATTGGGGCAACATAGATGTCAGAATCCTGGCCAACATACATGGGGGTAAATCCACACCCAGATAACATTAATAATAAAATTATTTTCTTCATAAACAAACTTCCTGTTGCAGTTTATACTTATATTAGCTACACTTTTAATAAATCGCAAGGGAGAAAGATGAATATTTTTATCATGATTTTGGTCGCGCTGTTCATGGCCGGATACTATATGATGGACAGCCCAAATCAAAAAATCCAAGAACAAGAAACTGAATATGCGATTGGTAAATCTGATATGCGTATGATTGCACAGTGTGCAACCGCTGTACATAATGCCCAAATAAAAGGCACGGAATTCCAAGATATATGTATTGAACAGAATAATATTGTTAGCCAATATATATGTCTGGATAACCGTTTGAATAAAACTAAGTGTGAAATCGTTAAAAATAAAAAGCCTGCGTACAGTTATATTGTTACCGCAACCGCGCCAATTGATTCTGGTAAATATAACGATATGATGGAAATTCTGGAACAAGAATACAGTGATGCCGGTACATTTGGTATATTTAACGATAATGTGATAATGTCTGGGGGAACCAGTACAAAACGCATTGTGCCAAAGACAATCATCAAAGAATTAGAATTAACACCGGGACAACTGGTGTATTTGACCCAGTATGAAATCCCAGATAACCAGACAGAATATGTCATCAATATCGCCCAGGATATTGCATGCCCCGTTGGCACAGTCAAAGTGTATCGATTTGGTCGATGGCAATGTACCGGGTATAATACAAAAACAAACTGTGGCGGGGATATGGTATGGGATACAGATTTGATGGAATGCGTCCCCGATGAATCCAGAAAACCACTGTGTGCAAATAATCAAACAGCCGTCATGGTTGACAGTGTTTGGGAATGCATCAGTCCGTTCCCAGAAAAAAGTTGCCCTGATAAAATGGTGGCCCAATTGAACTATAACACACTGGAATGGGAATGTGTCGGCGATCCAGCAGACATTCAAACAACCACAAAATGTGACAAGATTAGATATAACGCGGTCTATGGGGCGGCCGGAACAACACTGCGTGTTCCCCAGACATCATGTACAGATTGCGAAAAAATGGTTGTTGATGAAAAAACATGTGTTGCCCACTGTGTACCAGATGAAACAAAAATTACGGATCCACGTTGCTATAACGGCAGTGTGGCCGAATGTTCGGGACCAACACGTGCGTTTTTCTTTGGTTTTCCCAACCGCGAATATGTAACACAATCTGGGATGAATATAACAAATGTTCCGCTTGGGTCTGGATATTCGCAAAACAGACGATTTAACTGCAAAGACTGTGGCGAAACAGGGATTAACAGTGAACGGTCTAATCCGCCATATGTTGTTGTGTGTAATTAAAACCCCATCAAACGATGGGGACTTTTTTTATTTATCAATTATCAACCACGCCAGGTACGCAATATAAATAATCACAAACAGTACCCCAGGTACACGGGTTAAACATTTGCCACGACATATAAACATCAACAGTAATGCAACCGCCAATATTGCAATTACACCATCAAACAAAAATGCAGGGTTAAATGGAATTGGCAATATTAATCCTGCGATGCCCAGAACGAATAATATGTTAAATATATTTGAACCGACGATATTGCCGATGGCGATGTCTGATTGACCTTTGCGGGCGGCAATGACACTGGTAACCAGTTCTGGCAAACTGGTGCCGATGGCGATAATCGTTAAACCGATTACACGTTCCGACACACCGATGTATCGCGCAATTGATACCGCAGATTCGACGGTAATATTACTGCCCCAGACAAGGGCAACCAGTCCCAGGATAATATACAGCGCAATTTTTATTTTTCCCAACGATTTTGGCGCATCAATATCACATTCTGTTTCACGCGATATAATATACAGATATACCAAAAATGCCGCGAATAATCCCAGCAACAGCCCTGCCCCAGCGCGCGAAATTACACCATACGACATACCCATCCAGCACAGTAATAATGTTATCAACCCAACAAACGGAATTTCATAGCGTACAGTATTCTTTTGCACCGTTAATGTTGTTATCATTGCCGTTACCCCAAGAATTAAAAATATGTTTGCTATATTAGAACCAATTACATTACCGATTACAATTGCATTTGAACCGTGCATGGCGGATGATATGCTGACGGCGGCTTCGGGGGCACTGGTTCCCATGGCAACAACGGTCAAACCGATAATAATCGGCGGTATGCACATGCGGGTGGCCAAACTGGATGCGCCATCAACGAAATAGTCCGCACCCTTTATCAACAAAACAAATCCAATAACCAATAACAGCAAATCAATTAACATTTTTACCCCTTCCTTTTTTTTACATGGTGTGAATTATATCATATTTTTCCTTGTTACACAGTAAAAATCCCCCGAATTCACGGGGGATTTTTAGGGTATAAAATACAATATTATCTCTTCTTTCTTAACTGATTAACCTCAGCAAAATCAGCCATGACCTGGCGATGTAAATCGCGTGCCTGTTTTGCTTTTTCGGCTGCTTCGCGTTTGCGACGTTCTGCCACAGTTGCGGGTGTGCGTTGTACACGTTCGTGATGTTTTTTTGACTGGGCCGCCAACATGCATTGAATATATGCATTATTAGTGTACAATTCATATATTAATAAGTCTTTGGCCTGACGACGACTGATGCCGGAGCGCATGGTATATGCAGACAAATAATCCGCCATTAAAGTAACCAGGGCTTTTAAGAAATGTGGATCTTTTGATTTTGAATCATTTTGGTCCAGATTACGCAGATATACACGTGATTTCAAAATCAAGAATTCTACCGCTGCAGTTTGATAATCGCATTCACTGCGCCAACGATTATGTGTATTTTCCTGGGTCATGTATGATTTGCCAAATTTTTCTAAAAACACATCGGTGATGTGTCGTGTGAACTTAGAAAATTCCTTCTGAGATGCCGTATCATGCTTGTGTGCCACATTGTATCCTTTATCTTACCAGGACAAACATAGCACACAAAAAAAAGGTTTGTCAATCACTACTTTGCTTTACTTTTCTTTTTTGTTTCTGCGTCACGCAATCGATAGTATTCGCACATTGCAATTGGCCCTATGTCCGTTTGGCGCATTTTGCGACGCACACGGAATACCCCAAAAAATTCATACCGCAAACAATTATAATTTGCGTATTCCCAATCAATAATACCAACAACATCCATTGTTTCTGGATTTACAATAATATTGCTGCACATGTCGCCATGAACAAGACCAAAATGTTGCTTTTTTGCATTTTCAGTCTTCATGTCGCGCAATGATTTGAAATCTGTATTGTACAGTGTATATATTATTTGGCCAATTTGGGTGCCGATTTTTTCATTGTTGGCAATTATACGCTTTAACGGCAAATCAACCAAAACGCGCCCCGGAATAAAATGTGTTTTATAGAATAAATACGGGCCGGCATTAATTAATTCTATTTTGGGCACCGCAACCGGTAACACAGGCGCAATCGCATCCGTTATACGTTTTTCACGACTAAATTTTTCCGACGAATTGTCATGCAGGTGAAATTTGCGAACCTTGAACACAGTATTATCAACGATAAAAGCCAAACTGCCCCCACCCTTGGCCAGGCGCATATGTTTCCAATCCAGTTCTGGAAATTTATCACGAATTGCACATAATTTGTTTTTATAATCAAAACATTTATTCAAACGAAACCGTGTACGATTGCGACGACCGGGGATTAAATAAGATACTGCCCATAAAAAATTAAAAAAATATTTCCACATTTCGATATCCTGGGGTGATATAAAAATAATGATATTGAAAAGAATAAAAAAAACAAGTATTTTGTCGATATGTTCGATAAGGGTTCAATTGTCAAAGTCTTGATACCAAATGTGGTAAATACCGGTTACGATTATCGTTTGACCGGGCCGGCCGACATTGGAACTTTTGTCGGGGTAACAGTTATGAACCGCCCGTATATTGGTGTGGTATGGGGATTTGGGGACAGCAACCTGCCCCGTGAAAAAATCAAAGATGTTACCCAGGTATATGAACGCGGGCTGAATATTACTGATTTACAGTGGATAAAACGCATGGCGGATTGGACACTGATGGCGCCGGGCGCAGTTCTGCGATTGATAATAAATGTTCCAGATGCTTTTTTGCCGCCACGGGTCGAAGAACTGTATTCGTACAATCCAGAATCCACAGCACGCATGACAGACAACCGAATACTGGTTGCGGATGCGTTTGCATCAAATGATTTTGACCCGATGTCTGTTAACGACATACAAAATATAACCCATGTCAGTACCGCTGTTATTCGAACAATGATAAAGAACGGAACACTGGCCCCGTGCGATGTACGCGTTGTAAACCCAAATCAATTCGTATATGAATACAACGATATGGGCAACATTGTACTGAACAAAGAACAACAATGCGCCGCCGATAAAATCGGCAATGCAATTGCATCGGGCGGTTTTTCTGTACATTTACTGGACGGCATCACCGGCAGTGGTAAAACCCAGGTATATTTTGATGCCGCATGGCGCGCATACAGTGGTGGTAAATCGGTGTTATTGATGATGCCTGAAATCGCATTGACTGCACAATTTATGTCACGATTTGAAAAAAGATTTGGCGCCCCACCCGTTGTATGGCACAGCAACCTGACCGCGGCACGGCGGCGCGAAATATGGCGCGGTGTAATGAACGGAAAAATTAAAATGGTCGTTGGCACGCGCAGTGCGCTGTTTTTACCATGGATGGATTTGGGGCTGATTGTTATCGACGAAGAACACGATCCGTCGTACAAACAAGAAGACATGGGTAACTATCACGCGCGCGACATGGCAATACTGCGTGCGAATATCGCAAAAATCCCCGTCGTCTTGGCCAGCGCAACACCGGCGGCAGAAACACTGGAAAATGTCAATCGTGGGAAATACGTGCAACTGAAACTGACATCGCGTTTTGGTGGGGCGCAATTGCCAGAAATCAAGACGATTGATTTGCGCGAAAATCGACCTGATTCATATATCATTAATGATGTGGAACAAACTGGATTTTTATCGGGGGCGATGTGCGATGCGTTGCGCGACACACTGGGGGCGGGTCACCAGGCAATGTTATTTATAAATCGACGCGGTTTTGCCCCAATTGTTCAATGCAAAAAATGTGGTTGGAATGCCCAGTGTCCAGATTGCAGTGTCGGCATGACATATCATAAAAGAATTGGAAAATTACTGTGCCACATGTGTGGACGCACGATGCCACTGATGAAAAAATGCCCGATGTGCGACAATGATGTATCAATGCGTGGGGTGGGATTGGAAAAAATCCAAGAAGAAGTTAATGTAAAATTCCCAAATGCAAAAACAGTCCTGGTGTCCAGTGACACAATCATGTCGCATCAGTCACTGGAACGACTGGTCACACAAATGGAAAATGGGGAAATAGACATTGTTATCGGGACACAAATCCTGGCCAAGGGGCATCATTTTCCAAACCTGACATTGGTGGGGGTTGTGGATGCAGACATGGGGCTGTTTGGCACCGATTTTCGTGCCGGCGAACACACATTTCAACAACTGTTCCAGGTGGCCGGGCGCGCCGGGCGCGGTGAACATCCGGGAACCGTACTGATGCAGACATATCAACCCGACCATCCAGTATTAACCGCGATTTGCGCCGGTAATCGTGACGCATTTATGACAACTGATATGGCCGCACGACGCATGGCCCAGATGCCACCATACGGCCAATTAATTGCCATTATTGTCGAAGGACAACGGGAATCCGTGCTGGCCGGATTCTGTAATGATTTGGTGGCACGCGCACCACTGTTGCACGGCGGGAAAATTATGGGACCAATCGCCGCCCAGATATACCAGGTTCGAAATTGGTATCGTATGCGATTCTTGGTCGCCGGCCCACAGAATGCAAACCTGCAGCCAATTGTGTCGAAATGGATTTCTGGGATTAAGCCACCGGCAAATATTCGCATCAAGATAGATGTTAACCCAATCAATTTTATGTAATCTGTCCTGTTGGTTATGTGAACAAGTTTTCATATAATGGTTATATAACCAAAGGGGGGACATATGGCAGAATTTCTGTTGGTATTCGGTGCGATGTTTTTATTGGGATTAATACTGGTCGGGATTTTAATGATTCCAATTTGGATTGCAAATGCGCGTGGCATATGCGGCGGGGAAAAGACCACTATATCCATACTGGCATGGATGGGGATATTTTTTGGCATCACATGGATTGTCGCGATGATATTAGCACTGGTGTGGCGCGGCGAATGCGGCATGCGCGAAACCAATTTGGATAAACTGGAAAAACTGTCACGACTGTACAAAAGTAAATCTATCACACGCGAAGAATACAATGATATAAAATCCAGACTATTATCACGCGAATAAAAACCCCGCCCATTGGGCGGGATTATTTTTATTCCAGACCTTTTAATAAAATGTCCTTCATTTCATTTGGCATCATACCCGTGGTTGAATATCCGCAATCTACATGATGCACTTCGCCGGTGACGGCCGATGACAGATCACTGAACAAATACATGGCCGCACCCGATACATCATCCAATGTCATATTACGGCGCAGTGGTGTCTGTTCTGCGTTCAGGCGCAACATCGCCTTGAATCCACCAACCCCACTGGATGCCAGGGTCATAATTGGACCCGCACTGATTGCATTAACACGAATACCATCGCGCCCCAGGTCAGATGCCAGGTAACGAACACTGCTGTCCAGGGCGGATTTTGCCACACCCATTACATTGTAATTTGGCACAGACTTTTCCCCACCATAGTATGTCAGTGTTACAATCGAACCACCCTGGTCCATCAATTTAGATGCACGGCGTGTTAAATCAACCAACGAATAGACCGAAATGTCCATTGTATTCTTGAAATTATCGCGTGTTGTATCGGCATAGCGACCGGTTAATTCATTTTTATCTGAAAACGCAATCGCGTGCAGCATCCCGTCCAGATGTCCCCATTCGGATTCAATCTTGTTAAACAAATCATCCAATTGTTCATCGTTTTGAACATTGCATTCTTGGACAAATTTAGCCCCAATCGATTCCGCCAATGGACGAACACGCTTTTCCAGTGCCGGCATCGCGTATGGCATTGCAATTTCAGCCCCCATTTCATGTGCGCGTTTGGCAATTGCCCACGCCATAGACCAATCATTGGCAACACCCGTGATTAAAATCTTTTTACCCTTTAATAACATCAAATATTCCTTTTAGTTATTTTTTATTGGACATGTAAAAATATATCACTAAAAAAAATGTCCCGCAATAAGTAAAAAGACACTTGACATTTAATTTGTTTTGTCTATAATTACTGTGTCATATAACTAATCGCAGGAGATTTACAATGGAAGATTCAAAAGTTGTACCAGAAAACCCGACCGAAGAAATGGTCGCTGAACCAGTTGCCGACAAAGAACCAACGGTACTTACGCTAACAATTAAACCAACATTGGCAGATATTCGCCAGGATTTTCACGCAATCACAGATGCGCTGATTATCGCCCCACGCGCCGACCGCAAATTGGCAAAAGATGTAATTCATGTTATTAAAAACACGACCAAGATTGAACGTCGTCGTGATTTAGAAACAAAAAAAACATCTATGCCGACACAAATCTATGACATTGATGATTTGCGTCTGGAAATTGAATGCAAACTTGATAGTGACAACAAATGCCACTTTGACCACCCACGCATCATCACGGTCATCAATCGCAAGACCAAGAAAATCTTGGATCGCGTGACAAAGCCATTTTTGGTTGCACGTATTGCTTCGGCTGTATATGGAAAAGAAGAACAAATTAAAAAATCTAGCGAAGCATTAGAAGCATCACGCAAAATATTCCAAAACATGTCTGATAAACAGAAACAAAAATAATTATATGGCATCGTTAAATAACGATGCCATATTTTTTTGGTGGACAGGCGCGATAAAATCGCTAAAATACATGTCCCAAGATAAAAAAAAGCGTAAGAAAAAAGAGGAAATATATGAAGGATAATTTTTTAGCATTAATTAACAACAGTCCTGTTCATCGCGTTGATGTATTAAAAGACGGCGCAAAAAATGTACGCGACTATGCATATGGCACCGGCCATTATTCCATTGGCGATAAATTCAAGGCAGAAATAATCTTTGCCGACAAAGCCGAAACAATTGTTAAAAAAGTTGTTATCAAGAACAAAACATTTAATAAAATCGTTGCAGAATTCGACGATGCAAACACAATGGCGGCGTTCAAACACGCATTGGACAACCGCACAATGGTTACCCGCTTTAATTCAACCCGTGGCGCAGTGGTCCAGGCTGAATTAGACAAATTGGCCAATCGTTTGCACTAAAAATGCAATCAACCAATAAAACACCGCCCAGATGGGCGGTTTGTTTTTACATATCACAGGGCGTATCCTGAACATGATTTAATTTATCGGTGTTTGCACAATTCATAGGGGTCGGGAATAAAAGTCTCTTTTTTGAAATCCTCTGACGTGTACGGCCGTGGTATTCTTTGTGCCTTGGTTATATATTCGTATGCCACACTTTCTTGAAATCTTGGCTTGCGTTTCTTATCTGTTGACATTTTCGACCGCCCCACTATCGCGTTTTTTGTTCTTTTAATAATTTTTCAATATTCCTGTCGCAGAATTGTATACTCTCAAATATTTGGGCCTGGTTGTTCAGAATTATTAATTCCGCCTTACTGGGCCGAGCCGCCTTTTTATAATAACACTCGTGCTTTTCTGGTGCATCGCACAGACAGTTATTCGGGCGTCTGAATGCACAGGTATCAACACACCCCAAAGCCTCACAGATAAAAACTTTTTTGTCCCAAAACGCCATTTTTTGCTCCTTATCTTTTTTTATAATTATCACACAGGCGAGATATTGTTAACGCACGTTCTAATAGTATTTGATGAAGTTTATTTCTGACTTCATCAGTAGCAGCCCTTGATTGACCATCTATTTCAACCATGCCATTTCTTATTTCAAATCCCGCAAAAATTAGATTCCCCGCTTCGTTCACATAAAAATCTATTGGTTTGCCCCCCAGTACAGGAGACATATCTTCAATTGTTGCACTACAAGTGTGACCACTTCCAATGCTGGTTCCTCTACGACATCTTTCTGTATGACGAACCCCAAAGTCACAATGCTTTTCGCAACCGTCACATTTTCCAACATTAACTCTGTTTTCTTGTGTAAATGACATTTTATATCCTTTTATTTTTGTTTATAATTATCGCACAGTTTGGCAATTTTGCCGGCCCATACTTTTGCACACAATTCTTGCTGAAACTTTTGTTGGGCCGTTCTTGGTTCCTTGACAATGTGACCAGTGTATTGCATCTTATAATTTTCATTGATATAACTGGATACAACCTGGCTTCCGATTGTTGGATAAATATAATAATGTCCACCAGAAGCATACTCATACCCCAATTCACATTGAACATTGCATCCATCGCAATGGGCACCGGGGCAAACATATGCCCGGACCTGTTTTGGGTTAATGTTTATGCCTTGCTTTTGCGTAAATGACATTTTGTTTCCTTTATCGTGTCTTATAGTGGTCGCACAGTTTGGCGATTTCGTATGCTTTGTCTAAAATTTTTCGTTTGTACTCTTTAACTTTAGGTGTGTAGGTTAGGTGTAATAACTCTGATTCAAAAACGCATTGTTGTTGTTCGCCGTATTTATCAAAAAAACTGATTATTTTCTTGCCATCAATAGTAGGCCAGACAAATCTTTTAACCGGCAGAGTTGGTGCTAATCTTCTTGCACTTGTTGTTTTGGCTTTTGCCTCTTGTTCTGTTTCTTCGTAATATCCTAACTTGCACCGCTTTTCGCACCCATCGCAAAATTTTCCATCTGGCCCAGTATGCAGATTTGTTTCTTTTTCCTGCGTAAATGACATTTTCATTACCTTTTATGCTTTAATTCTGTTATGAACTTAGCACAAAATCGCAGATTTTCAAGTTTTATTATACCGCAAACCGATTTGAACCAATTTTTCTGTTCCACGATTTCAATACTGATTTCTGGTTGAATTCAATGCTGATTTCAATGCTGATTTTTTACATCAAAAAACCGCCCAAATTGGGCGGTTGTTTTTATGGCATAAGACGCGTCGGTCCACGGAACAGGAATGTGGTCTCACGCAAACTGGGCAGATCCAGCAATTGTTTTATGAATCTGGCACCGCCCATACCCCAACCACCATGCGGTGGCATACCATATCGGAAGCATTCCAGGTACCACTGCAGCCCCTCTTGGTGTAATCCTTTTTCGCGCAGTTGTTCGCACAGTTTTTCATACGACTCTTCGCGTTGGGCGCAGGTTACAATTTCAACCCCACGATACAGCAAGTCAGCCGACACAGATATCGCTTGCCCATGTTTGCCAATGCCTTTCTTGTGATAGAACGGGCGGCATTCCCATGGCCATTCGGTGATA
>JAFURB010000001.1 GCA_017472065.1 Alphaproteobacteria bacterium
GGACAAACCTGTCTACAATGTAAAAGAATGCATGCTGCGTAATATGACATATTCCAGCAAGCTGAAATTGAAGCTGAGATTGATTTTATGGGATGTCGCAGAAGATGGTAAAAAGACACTGCGTGACATCAAGGAACAAGAAATATTTATGGGCGAAGTGCCGTTAATGACCGAACGCGGCAGCTTTATCGCATCGGGTGTTGAACGTGTTATCGTTTCCCAGATGCACCGTGCCCAGGGTGTTGTGTTTGCAACAACCAAAGAAGCCAAGGTTGCCGGTAATCCAATTACATATACCGCGCGTATCATCCCAGAACATGGTTCTTGGATTGATTTCGAAGAATCCAAAGGCGTAATCTATGTTCGTATCGACCGTCGTCGCAAGGTTCCTGCAACTGTTCTGTT
Source organism: Alphaproteobacteria bacterium (assembly GCA_017472065.1). Classification (GTDB taxonomy): domain Bacteria; phylum Pseudomonadota; class Alphaproteobacteria; order Rs-D84; family Rs-D84; genus Enterousia. Next base: position 406 of record JAFURB010000001.1, read on the forward strand.
GCGCTGTTTGCCAGCCGCCGAAGATGAAAAGAAATGGTTGGCAGAACCACGCAAAACATCAATTCGCGGTATGAGTGACACAGAAATCCTGGGGGCTTTCTATAACCGCATTGGGTTGAAATTTGACGGTAAATTGTGGACTGGTGATGTTGCGTCATTCGAAGGTTTGGATAAATACCGCTTGAATTATGATTTGATTAATCCAAAAGATAAAAAAGTCTTGGCATCCAAGGGCGATCGCTTGACCGCGAAACGTTTGAAAAAGATTATGGATGCGTCCAAGACATTTGGTATTTTACCAGAATCTTTGGTTGGTGAATATCTGTTTGATCCAATTATGTCTGGCGACGAAGTTGTAATGCCAGCCGGCACAGAAATCACCGAAGAAGTCCTGAACGATTTGGATAAAATGAACATCAAAGAAATCAGCCTGATTTCTATTGATAACACAACAATCACGGCACACATGCGTAATACTTTGTTGGCTGACAAGACAACAAACCGTGAAGAAGCCTTGATTGAAATCTATAACATTATCCGTCCAGGCGAACGTCCAACATTGGAAGCTGCAATTAACCTGTTTATGCGCCAGGGCTTTGAACCTGCATACTATGATTTGTCGGCGGTTGGTCGTTTCAAGATGAACAAGCGTTTGAAAATCGATTCTGGCAAAAAACCAGAAGACGAACGTCTGTTGACCAAGGGCGACTTCTTGGCGGTATTGAAAACATTAACAAATATTATTGACCGCAAAGATACAGTTGATGATATTGACAACCTGTCAAATCGTCGTGTTCGCACAGTTGGCGAATTGTTGGAACAAAACTTCCGCACTGGTATGATTCGTATTGAACGTCTGGTTCGCGAAGCACTGTCCAGCCCGAACATTGCCAACATGCAACCACAAGATGTTATCAATGTAAAACCATTGATGTCATTGGTATCAGAATTCTTGGGTACATCACAATTGTCCCAGTTTATGGATGCATATAATCCATTGTCAGAACTGGAACACAAACGTTTGATTTCGGCATTGGGGCCTGGTGGCTTGAACCGTGACCGTGCGGGCATCGATGTTCGTGACGTTCACCCGACACACTATGGTCGTCTGTGTCCAATTCACACCCCCGAAGGTGCAAACATTGGTTTGATTAACCACTTGTCATCTTATGCGCGTGTAAACCCATATGGATTTATTGAAACACCATATTATGTGGTTGAAAACGGTCGTGTTACAGACAAGATGGTATATTTGACCGCGGACGAAGAATTGGGTCACAAAATTGCCCAGGGTAACACCCCAACAACCAAAGACGGTGTCTTGGCCGATGATACAGTAACGGCACGTGTTGATGGTGAATTTACCATGGTTCCAAAAGACGAAGTTGACTTAATCGACGTTGAACCACGCCAGGTGGTATCAATTGCAACAGGTTTGATTCCGTTCGTTGAAAACGACGACGCGAACCGTGCGTTGATGGGTTCCAACATGCAGCGCCAGGGCGTTCCATTATTGCGCGTCCAGGCCCCATTGGTTGGTACCGGCATCGAACGCGAGGTTGCACGTGATTCCCGCACAGGTAAGGTTGCAAAACGCAGTGGTGTTGTTGAATCTGTGGATGCAAACCGTATCGTGGTTAAATGTATGAACAGTCGCAATGTCGTAACTGGTGTTGACATTTACAACCTGGAAAAATTCGAACGCAGCAACAGTGAAACATTGGTTCACCAGAAACCATTGGTCAAGGTTGGCGATCGTATTTCTGCGGGCGACATCATTGCTGACGGTTCATCAATGAACTATGGTGAATTGGCATTGGGCCGCAATGTATTGGTTGCGTTTATGCCATGGCGTGGTTATAACTACGAAGACTCAATCGTTATCTCGGAAAAGATTTCACGCGACGACGTGTTTACATCTGTAAAAATCGTTGAAAAAGAATTCAAGGTCCGTGATACCCAGTTGGGCCCAGAAAGTTTCACACGCGACATTCCAAACGTCAGCGAAGAAGCATTAAAGAATCTGGACGAATCCGGTATCATCTATGTTGGCGCACGCGTAAAACAGGGCGACATCTTGGTTGGTCGTGTTTCACCAAAATCTGAAACATTATTGACCCCAGAAGAAGCACTGTTGCGTAACATCTTTGGTGAAAAGGCCTTAAATGTAAAAGATACATCACTGCGCGTTGGTCCAAACGAAGAAGGTACAGTTATCGGTGTTAATGTCTTGACCCGTCACGGTGTTAAGAAAGACGAACGCACCCAGATGATTGAACTGCAGAAAATTGAAAAGATTAACAAAGACCGCGAAGAAGAAACAAACATCATCGAAAAGGGCTTTGCTGACCAAATCTTCCAAATTGCAGAGGGTATGGTTATCGAATCCGGCACCGGCAGCTTGAAACCATTTATTGGCAAAAAACTGACCGCCGAAGTATTCGAAGGTATCCGCCCATCTGATGTGAAAAAATTGGTCGTTAAAAACAAAGAAGCACAGGCGAAAATTGATGAACTGCGTGAACAGCATGTTTTGAAATTGAAACAGTTGAACGAAGAAGCCGATGCCGAAGTTGCCAAAGCAACCGAAAGCAATTCTTTGAACGCCGGTGTCTTGAAAGAGGTCAAAGTTTACATCGCACACAAGATGAAATTGCAGCCGGGTGACAAAATGGCGGGTCGTCACGGAAACAAGGGTATTGTTTCCAAGGTTGTACCTGTCGAAGATATGCCACACTTGGCCGACGGGACCCCTGTTGACATCGTTCTGAATCCATTGGGCGTACCATCGCGTATGAACATTGGCCAGATTTTGGAAACCCACCTTGGTATGGCGGCGCGCACATTGGGCGCACAAATCGGTGCGGTTCTGGACGAAGTAAAGGCAAAACGCGCGGTTACCGACGATTTGCGTACAATCATGGGCAAGGTTTATGGCAAAGATGTTGCCGACAAACTGGAAAAAATGACGGACACAGATGTCCGCGCCCAGGCGGCCTTGCTGCGTGACGGTGTTCCAATGGCGACACCAACATTTGACGGTGCAACCCCCGAAGATATTCGCGCAATGTTGAAATTGGCTGGTCTGCCAGAAACGGGTCAGTTTGACTTGTACGACGGTATGACGGGTGAAAAGTTTGCACGTCCGGTAACAGTTGGTGTTATGTACATGCTGAAACTGCATCACTTTGTTGATGAAAAGATTCACGCGCGTTCAATTGGTAACTATTCATTGGTAACGCAACAGCCATTGTCTGGTAAAGCCCACATGGGTGGCCAGCGTTTGGGTGAAATGGAGGTGTGGGCACTGGAAGCCCACGGTGCCGCCCACCTGTTGCGCGAAATGTTAACGGTTAAATCTGACGATATCACTGGCCGAAACAAGATGTATGAATCCATCATTTCCGGCAGCAACGATATCCAGACCGGAACCCCAGAAGCATTCAACGTATTCGTTCGCGAATTGCGTGGATTGGGTCTGGCAATGACACCAAAGAAAGTAGATTAGTTGTTAGCATTGGTGTGGGGCATCATCCCCCCACACCCTAACCACTAGCCACTAACAACTAAAAACTATTTTATAAGGAGCAAAATATAATGAGCAATATGTTGCAAAAGATATTTGGACAAATCGAAACCAAGGAACAGTTTGATGCATTGCGTATTACAATTGCATCACCCGAAGAAATTCTGTCTTGGTCTTTTGGCGAAGTGAAAAAGCCTGAAACAATCAACTATCACTCGCTGAAACCAGAGGCCGAAGGGCTGTTCTGTCAGCAGATTTTTGGTCCGGTCAAAGATTATGAATGTGCGTGTGGTAAATATAAACGCATCAAATTCCGTGGCGTTGTTTGTGAACGTTGTGGGGTCGAAGTTGGCCCATCCGCTGTTCGTCGCGAACGCATGGGGCATATCAAATTGGCAATGCCGGTTGCACACACATGGTTCCTGCGCGAAGGCAAAATAGCAACCCTGTTAAACAACCTGCCACAAAAGAAATTAGAACAGGTTATTTCATATGATGCATACATTGTTATTGAACCAGGTTTAACAAACCTGAAACTGTACGATGTAATCAGCGAAGACGAATACCAGGCCGCCGTCGAAGAATTTGGCGCGGACGCGTTCCGCGTTGGTATCGGTGCCGAAGGTGTTCGTTCAATCATCGAAAACCTGGATATGGGCGATGAACGCACACGTCTGCGCGCAGAATTGGCAGATACAAAATCTGAAACCAAGCGCAAATCTATTATTAAACAGTTAAAATTGGTCGAAGCATTCTTGGATTCTAAAACAAATCCAGCATGGATGATGCCAGATATCATCCCTGTTATCCCACCAGATATGCGCCCATTGGTAACATTGGATGCGGGGCATGTTGCGGCATCTGACCTGAACGATTTGTATCGTCGCGTTATCATCCGTAACAATCGTTTGAAACGTTTCGTAGAAATGCATGCACCAGACATCATTGTTCGCAATGAAAAACGCATGTTACAAGAAGCGGTTGATTCCCTGTTTGATAACGGCCACAAGGCCCGTCCAATGGTTTCCCAGAACCGTCGCCCATTGAAATCATTATCTGATTCATTGCGCGGTAAATCTGGTCGTTTCCGTATGAACATGTTGGGTAAACGTGTTGACTATTCTGGCCGTTCGGTTATCGTATCTGGTCCAACATTGAAATTGCACCAGGTTGGCTTGCCAAAAACAATGGCATTAGAATTGTTCAAACCATTTGTTTATGCACGCCTGTTGGCGGGGGATTATGCAAACACATTGAAAACCGCCCGTAAAATGGTTGAAAACGGCGAAGATGTCGTATGGGAAATCCTGGAAAAAGTTATTTATGAACATCCAGTTCTGTTGAACCGTGCGCCAACATTGCACCGTTTGTCATTGCTGGCATTTGAACCAGTGTTGATTGAAGGCAAGGCAATCCGTCTGCATCCATTGGTATGTTCTGGATTTAATGCTGACTTTGACGGTGACCAGATGTCTGTTCACGTTCCAATTTCATTAGAAGCACAATTAGAAGCACGCACATTGATGTTGTCTTCGAACAATGTATTGTCGCCTGCGAACGGTGCGCCAATGATTGTTCCATCCCAAGACATGGTATTGGGTGTGTACTATATCTCGCTGATTAATGGCGAACACACCGATAAATCACCACGTTTTGCAAACATGGACGAAGTAAAATTGGCCTTGGAAAACAAGACAATTACATTACACACACCAATTGTTGCGCGTATCAATGGCAAAACATATAAAACAACGGCTGGCCGTATGATTTTGGGTGAATTGTTGCCAAAATCTGACAATATGCCATTTGATTTGGTGAACAAGGTTATGCCACGCAGTGCGATTAAATCATTATTGGCCACAACATATGAACGTTGCGGCGACAAGGCGATGATTTTATTGGCAGACGCGTTGAAAGATACTGGCTTTGAACAGGCGGCGCGCAGTGGTATTTCCATTGGTTATGACGACATCGTTATTCCAGAAGAAAAGAAGGCGATGATTGCAGAATCAGAAAAAATTGCCGAAGAAATCGAAGAACAATATCAAAACGGTTTGTTGTCTGGCGGTGAACGTTACAACAAACTGGTCGATATGTGGCAGAAAACAACTGACAAATTGGGTGATATGGCGTATGCTGCGCTGGGTAAAACAACCGGTGACAACTGGAATTCTATCCACATGATGGCATTGTCCGAAGCCCGTGGTTCCAAACGCCAGATTCAGCAGTTGGCTGGTATGCGTGGTATGATGCAGAAACCAGACGGCTCTATTATTGAAGTTCCAATTATTTCGAACTTTAAGGAAGGTTTGACCATGTCTGAATACTTTACATCCACCCACGGTGCGCGTAAAGGTATGTCGGACACGGCGTTGAAGACTGCTGACGCAGGTTACTTGACCCGTCGCTTGGTTGAATTGGCACAAAATACAGTTATTACAGAACACGACTGTGGCACAACAGAATTCATTACTGCTAAACCGGTATACCAGGGTTCTACATTGTCTGTTCCATTGGGTGATGTTGTATTGGGGCGCACGGCGGCACACGACATTGTTCATCCTTTGACCAAGGAAGTCATTGTCCCAGCCGGCGAATTAATCACCAAGGCTGCATCCAAGGCAATCAATGAATCAGGTCTGCCATCTGTTGATGTTCGCAGTGTTCTGACATGCTGCAGTGATGGTCTGTGTGCGAAATGTTATGGTATGGACTTGTCACGCAACGCATTGGTACATGTCGGCGAAGCCGTCGGTGTTATCGCAGGTCAGTCCATTGGTGAACCAGGTACCCAGTTGACATTGCGTACCTTCCACATTGGTGGTATTGCGGCCGGTGGCACAGACAGTCACTTTATCGAAGTCCCAGTTGCAGGTCGCATCAAATTGATTGGTGTTAACACAATTAAGAACAGTGCAGGTCGTGTTGTTGTCTTGTCACGCAACGGTAAAATTGCCATTGTTGATGACGCAGACAAAGAACTGTTCAGCTGTGCATTACCATACGCATCAATGTTAATTGTTAACGACGGCGACAGTGTTGAAAAAGGTGCCAAGGTTGCAGAATGGGATCCATATTCCAACACAATCATCGCCGAAGCTGATGGTACTGTAAACTATAATGACCTGGTTGAAAACGTATCGTTCCAAGAAGAAGTTGATTCTATGACTGGTATCGTTTCACGCAAGGTTATTAACTGGAAAACAAACACCAAAAAGGCATTGAAACCTGCGGTTACATTGGTTGACGCATCGGGTAATGTTATTAACTTGGGCGGTAAAAAGATAGCAGAATATCTGTTACCAATCTATTCTATCCTGAACGTTGCGAACGGCGACACGGTTCGCGCAGGTGATATCTTGGCGCGTATCCCAGTCCAGACAAAACGTACAGGCGACATTACAGGCGGTCTGCCACGTGTTAATGAATTATTGGAAGTTCGTCGTCCAACAAACCCAGCATTGCTGGCGGAAATCGATGGTACAGTTGATTTGGAAGATGCAAAATCAAAAATCATCATCCGTATTGAACCGACCGATGGCACCGCACCTGTTGAATATGCGGTTCCAAAGGGTACAAACCTGTTGGTTCGCAGTGGTGATATGGTTAAAAAGGCTGACAAACTGGTTGACGGTGATCCTGTACCACAAGATATCTTGCGTATCTTGGGCCAGAAAGCCTTGGCAACATTTATGGTTGACCAGATTCAGCAGGTTTATCGCCTTCAGGGTGTGACGATTAATGACAAACACATCGAAATTCTGATACGTGAAATGACACGCCGTGTTGAAATCACGAATCCAGGCGACACAGGCTTCTTGATGGGCCAGGTTGTTGACCGTGTTGATTTCGAAGAAGAAAATGCCCGTGTTGCCCGTGACGGTGGCCGTCTGGCCGAAGCATCCCAGGTCTTGGTTGGCTTGACACGTGCGTCCCTGACATCACGTTCGTTCATTTCGAACGCATCGTTCCAACAGACAACCAAGGTATTGGTAGATGCTGCGATTTCCGGTTCAACCGACAAATTGGTTGGTATCAACGAAAACTTGATTGTTGGTCGTTTGATTCCAATTGGAACCGGTGCATATGTCCGTCGCGTACGCGAAATTGCCAAAGAAGAAGAAAAGGCAGAACGCTTGGCACGCGAAGGCAATGCCCAGCAGCAATTGTTGGATATCTAATGAATCCATCACATCCCTGGGGGTAAAACCTGGGGATGTGTAAACTTTTGCTTGCAAATCAGGAATATTTGAATAGAATAGTCTTTCGGAAAATATAAAAGGATAATAAAATGGCAACGCCAAGAAGTAAAACAAGTAAATCACGCAGCGCCCAGCGCCAGTCACACGATGCATTGTCTGTTATGCCATGCAGCGTATGCAAGGTTTGCGGCGAAAAGAAACGCCCACATCACGTTTGTGCGGCATGTGGTGCGAAATAATTTAACCAAAATTTCGGGGCAGATATGACCGCGCGTGCTGTGGTCTGTCTGCCGTTTTTTATATTGCTATGTCAGAACAAAAGAAAATTATTGCTGTTGATGCTATGAGTGGGGACAAAGGCCCATCGGCCGTCCTGGGGGGTATCAACCAGTTTTTATATCAAAATGGCGAAGACAAGGTCACATTTCGTCTGTTCGGTGATGAAAAGCGTCTGCGTCGCATGCTGACCAAATATCCACGTGTCGGCCGCAATGTAGAGGTTGTACATGCCCCAAATGTTATCAAGGGTACAGACAAAATCATGGATGTTTTGCGCCATGCCCAAGATACATCTATGTATATGGCGATTAAGGACGTTCGCGAAGGAAATTCCACCGCGGTTGTCAGTGCGGGTAATACCGGTGTTTTGATGTCTTTGTCAAAATTGGCATTAAAGACGGTTGAAGGTATTGCGCGTCCTGCGATTACAACGATGTTACCATCGGGCGCCGGGGACAGCCGTGTGGTTGTTTTAGACCTGGGGGCAAATGTTCAATGTGACGAAACAATTTTATTTGACTTTGCCGTCCTGGGCAGTGTCTATGCCGAGGTTATGGGAAAAATGCCAAAACCAAAATTAGGTGTTTTGAACATTGGTTCCGAAGAAACCAAGGGTAACGAAACATTGGTGCATTTGAATCACGTGCTGACCGAACACAAAGATGAATTGCCATATGAATACCTGGGGTTTGTTGAGGCAAATGATATCAGCGCAGGCAAGGTCCAGGTTGTTGTTACCGATGGATTTACAGGCAATATCGTATTAAAAACGGTCGAAGGTACCGCCAAATTGATTAAACGCGTTATTGTTGAAAATTTCAAGAAATCAATCCTGGCGATGATTGGTGCATTTTTCTTGGTTCATGTATTCAAACGGTTAAAGCATAAAATTGACCCGCGTTCATATGCCGGTGCGGTGTTCCTGGGGCTAAAGGGGTTTGCGGTTAAAACCCACGGCAACAGTGATGCATTGGCATTTGCCAATTCGTTAAAGTATGCATCAGATTTGATTCATGCAAATCTTAATGGCTTGATTGCGGAACGTGCAAAATCTGTTGAATCGATACGCAGCCAGTTACAGCAAGAAAAACAATAAAAATCCCGGCGATGCCGGGATTTTTATTTCCACCTTTTGCACAAAATCATGGACATACCATTGATTATCAGTTTGTTTAGTATTTTTTCAGGTATTAAAACCCGGCCATGTTCGATATTTTTTAACTCTCTGGGTGATATGCCAAGAATTTTTGCATACTCGGTTCGATGAATTTTTAATTGATGTCGTGCATGTACCAGAAATTGTCCGTAATATTTTGCATCGACTAATATTATGCTCATTGTTTTATCCTCCATCTTTTGTTAAACAAAAAACCGCACACAAGGCGGTTGGAGGTTAGAAACTATTCGAATAGATAGTGCTGTTTATTTATATATATCACAGCCCCCCAACCAATGTTGGAGATGTTTTTTTGTGTCATTTCTGACAATTCGAACGGGTTTCTACACCCCACACCAGTTACCCAATGCCCACACATTATACCGCATAAAAAATACGGATTCAATACTAATATAAATAAAAGTTTATCTAAGAAACTCTTAAAGCCGTCACCCCGGCGTTCGGGTCCTGCAAAATTGAAAATTTTGTGGGTGATGCTAGGCCGGGGTCCATTGTATTCCACCCAGTTTCGAAATTAAGAAGAACGCAATGGATACCGGCCTTCGCCGGTATGACGATAGTGTTTAATTTTTCCACATTTGAACTTTGCACCATGCACTTTGAACTTTTATATAAACTTTTATTTATCAAAACAATCATTCAAACAAAAAACACCTTGCCTAAAATGGCGCAATGCTGTATAATACAAGGCGTAGAGAATAAAAAATACTGCCGAATCCAATGGGACGATTTTCTTAGGCATAAATTCAATTAATTTTTTCCCGATTTTCTGCATGTTTTTACCCTCGTTTTTGTGCCGAATCTAATCGTCGGTTTAGTTGCGGTGGGGGTAATGTTGATAAATCTTGTGTTTACTAATACATCTTTTGCTTTGGCGAAGTTTTGTCCCGCTGCTGCATGTCCTGCTGGTGCCACTATAATGGACGCTGTTAGCAATTTGGATACAAGTTGCAGTGTGACCGATACAACGGCATGGGGGTCAGAATGTTTGCGCTATTGTTATACATGTAAGTCGGGTTATACTAAAACCGCTGTAACTTATACTAATACAGAGTGTTCTAATTCCACCACAGTATATAAGTGTGTCAGTAATTCTTCTGGTGGCGATGATGACGACGATGACACAGGTGGCGGTTCGCATGTATTTACATGTTCAGCAAGTCCTTATGCATCAGGAATGTGTGGAACTTCGTTTGTAAATACTATTTCAAATTGTTCTTCGTCAACATCTTATTGCTTTGGTGCGGGGGCCGTAAAAACATGTGATACATGTATGTCAGGCTACAGCAAGTCCACCAAAACCGTAAGTGTAACCGGCTGCAGTAATAAATTTTCATATAACACCTGTGTTAAAGAGACTACTAGTTGTACAACCGATGCAGATTGCGGTACATCCACGGATTGGTCTTCTGGAATTGGTGGCAGACAGTCAAAAACAACATACACGTGTGGGGTGCTTAAAACCTGTCAGACAAGTACATCATACCGTTGTGCCCCGGGATATTACGATGAAAATGGTAATGGTGAGTCAACCTCAATTCTTCAATTAGCGTGCACGGCATGTCCGTCCCCCGGCACCAGCGACGGTGGTACAAAAAATATATACAATTGCTATGTCCCAGCGGGTGTATCAATCACAGACGATACGGGTACATATGAATTTACAGAAGATTGTAGCTATAAAATGGATCTGATTTTGCCATAAAACTGTATGTTGGTCGATTTAGTGTTCTAAAAAATCCCCCATCTGGGGGATTTTTATAAAGAAATTTTCAGGTTAGGGCGCGTTGTACGCAGATTGCTAAGTGACTTTTCCTGGGCTGCGCGAAATGCGTCTGGATTCCAGATTTGAAAACTGTTCCCGCGGCCAACGAATACGGCGCGGTCTGTGATGCCGGCATGTGCCAGTAATTCCGCTGGGATAACAATGCGACCGGTTACATCAAATGTTAATGGGCGCGCATCTGCGAACAGCATTGCGGTCACATCGTCTGTCTGGCTGTCAAAAATGCCCATTTGATCGGTTGCAGATGCCATTTGTTCCATACGTGACATGGAAAACCCTTCGATACAGTTGTTTGTAAAAGAACGAAATAAAACAACGCCTGCGAATTTTTCATTTGCGACCGAAGCCCGGAAAGATGCCGGCACCGAAATGCGTCCCTTGGTATCCAAACGATTTTCATAAGATGAGAGAAACAATGACATTTCGCTTCTTGTGTTCATTTTGGGGCGCGCCCCAGTGTTAGTCTTTCCGTCTTCGTAATTGAAATTTAGCACGGGGATTTATGGTTGTCAATGACAAAGTGTAGTTATTTTGTGGGATTTTATGGTCTAGAATACAAAAAATTAAAAAAATGAAAATAAAATTAAAATAAATGTATTTTGTACTTGACCTGCGATTCGTTTTTGTTCTAAGATGTTTGTATAGACAAGGGAAAAAGAAATAAAAGGCCCAGAAAACCGCATAAAAACCGGAATTCTGCAAAAAAACAAAACAAAGGAAAAAATAAAATTCGAATTTTGTAAATACTTATGTAAATACACAATTGGAATTAATTTTTGCCACAACCGCATCCCAAGGAAGGAGGGGAACGCACATGACAAAAAATATCAAAGAAATTATGATTGCCTTGAACCAAGTTTTAACAACAACAGTTTGGGTGAACGAAGATCGTCAAATTGTATCATTGGCTGATGAATTAAAGATTGGCAAAAATAACGCCCCACGTTCTATCGAAGATTTGGCACGTGCATCTTTGGTTGGTGCATATGTGTCACTGCAAATCCGTACAGATAATTTTGATGTTGCCGCAGAAAGCATGGATACCAAGGCATTGGCACTGCGTGTCAAAGAAATGGTCTTTGCCGAAGCGAAAAAGGTTATGGATGCATCAAATGTATCTGAAAACGCACATGTTGCAATGGCGGCATAATTCCCCAGTGCAGATATTTCTGGGCAAAATTATGTGCTGTTGACCTGTGTACAGTTTCCGGCTACCGGAAGGAAGGGAGCCACCGTCGGTTCGCGAGTAATCGCCCGGCGGTGATTTTTTTATGACAAATAAAAGTTTAGCGCAGTAAGTCCCAACAAAATTTTGCAAAAATTTTGTCATCCCGTGGCGTATCGGGCCCCGAAAAATTCTTTTGAATTTTTTGGGTGATGGTGACCACGGGACCCAGGTCATATTTCCTTTTTTTTATTTGCTTTCACCTAGATTCCGGGGTCAAGCCCCGGAATGACAAAAGTGTTTAATTTTTTCTATAACTGCGCTCTGAAAACTCAACTAAACTTTTATTTATCTAAGTATTAATTAATAGAATCCACAATTGCACTTTGCACTATGCACTTTGAACTTTGAAAAAATCCCCCGGGCGGGGGATTTTTTAACGGCGACGGTTATGTCCGCCGAAATTGCCGTGTTGTGCGCTGTTGCTGGAACGTTTTGATAAATAACGTGCCGCAATCAGTACCAGCCATTCCAGTGACAATACCGCCAGGCCCATGAATTTAACATTTAATTCTGTACCGAAATTACCCATGCATGCGATAACCCATACCAATTGGGCAATAAAAGAAATGTATAAAACACCGAATATGCCGGTAAAGAATACTTTTTTTATTTTTCCAAACATTTTATGTCCTTATGTTCCGTTTTATATAAATTAAAATGCCGGGTTTCTGGTGCCATGTACCCGGCGAACACCGCAATTGCTTAAACGAATACGGTCAACAATCGCCAACCATATCCAACGCCATCATTAGGCAGCCATTGCAAGGCGAACATTGTCGTTCGCAGCGATTCTATCGCCATTCAGTTTTTAGTCGGCTTTTAACGACGCCATGTCGGATTCACCCGATTTGTCTTTCATCACCTGTCGAATCTATGTCAGCCCCATAACTAAATATGACCAAAAATCATATCAAGTAATGGTGGAGCTGTGGGGTACCGCCCCCCAGTCCAAAATGACTATTGCACAATGGATTCAGAATCATCATCGCATGCGCGACCCCAAGATTATAGTCTTTTAGACTGGAAATTGCAAGTTTTTACATTATAATGATTCAAAAGGTATAAAAAATGAAGTTCTTAGATCGTGCAAAAATACATATAAAAGCGGGTGATGGTGGCAACGGCAGTGCCAGTTTCCGTCGTGAAAAATATATTGAATATGGCGGTCCAAACGGTGGCGATGGTGGCCGTGGCGGTGATGTTGTATTTGTTGCCGTACCAAATGTAAACACATTGATTGATTACCGTTATAAAATGCATTTCGCGGCCCAGCGCGGCGAAAATGGCATGGGAAAGATGCGAACCGGCGCATCGGGTGATACACTGTATTTGCCGGTGCCAACAGGAACGGTAATTTTGTCTGAAAACGAAGAAATTGAATACGCCGACCTGAACACAGATGGTATGGAATATCGTGCAGCCCGTGGTGGTAATGGCGGATGGGGAAATTTGCATTTCAAATCACCGACAAACCGCGCACCACGCACCGCCAATGATGGGCTGCCGGGCGAAGAAAGAACGGTCGTTTTGCGTTTGAAATTAATTGCGGATATTGGTCTGGTTGGTTTTCCGAATGCGGGTAAATCTACATTATTGGCGGCTGTAACGGCGGCCCGTCCAAAAATTGCAAATTATCCATTTACAACATTAAATCCGCAATTGGGCGTTATGTACGCGCACGACCGTGAATTTGTCTTGGTTGACTTGCCAGGGTTGATTGAAGGGGCGCATACCGGTGTCGGCCTGGGGGACAGATTTTTGGGCCATGCCGAACGCACGAAAATGATTTTGCATGTAATTGATGGCACAGAACCCGATTGGGCGGCGCGATACGCGGCAATTCGTCACGAAATGGATTCATATGGTGGTGGATTGTTGGGCAAACCTGAAATGGTAATCATAAACAAGATTGATGCAATAGAAGAAGATGAATTAAAAGAAAAATTAACCGCGTTCAAAAAGTCTTTTGGTCGCAAAAAGAAACCTGAAATATTAACCATCAGTGCCGCAGGCAGGGTAGGAATCCAAGAGCTGGTCGGTGCCATTGAAAAGAAGTTCCTGGGGCTTGAAAATGACACAGTACAAAAATAAGTTTGCAACACATAAAACATTGGCAAAGAAGAGACTCGCTTATTGGGCAGATTGTGACCAAGCAAAGGCATATCGTTCTGATGGCACAGCCATAAATTTGAGAGATGTCAATATCGCAGATGTCGAATTTGTTGCTGGTTTGTGGCGGGTCCAAAATTATTTTCCACATAAAGTCCAATGTGTTCGTGACAGAAATGTTGTTTTAGCGGATAAATTGTCGCACACTGAGCGCATCCCTTTTGAATATTGGCATGCTTACACTGTTTCTGAAAATTGTTATGGTCGGTACTTGTCGGCTAAGCCAGATTTAATTGTTGCGAAATATCAGACGGACGATGGTGTTTATTGGGGGTATGGCAGCACGATTGAACAGGCGCGTGCGTTCCTGGGGATAAAATTATTTGATAATTATATGGATTTAATCCATGCACATGCGTGCAAAAAATTCCGGCAAAAAAACCAGAAATAAATTTTTGCTTTTGTGTATCTTCTCTGCTAAAATTTGGTTCATAAACACTAAATCACAAAGGAGAAGTACACAATGGTATCATTAAAAGGTACACAGACAGAAAAAAATCTGTTAATTGCATTCGCCGGTGAATCCCAGGCGCGTAATCGTTATACTTTCTATGCATCTGCCGCAAAAAAAGAAGGTTACCAGGCAATTTCTAAAATCTTTCTGGAAACCGCCGATCAGGAAAAAGAACATGCATCGCGTTTGTTCAAATTCTTAGAAGGTGGCGATTTAGAAATCACTGCATCTTTCCCAGCCGGCAAGATTGGCACAACATTGGAAAATTTACAGGCCGCTGCATATGGTGAACACGAAGAAAACACAGAAATGTATCCAAAGTTTGCACAAATTGCTGCCCAAGAAGGTTTCCCAGCAATCGCAGAAATTCTGAAAAACATCGGTTTGGCCGAACGTTATCATGAATCGCGTTTCCGCGCATTGGCCGATGCAATCGAAGATGGTACATTGTTCAAACAGGATAACATCGTTATGTGGCGTTGTACAAACTGTGGCATGTGGCACATTGGTACAGATGCACCATCTGTATGTCCGGCCTGTTTGCATGACCGGGGATACTTTATCAGCGAAGGCACAACATCGCGTTGTGACACGAACGAAGGGTTCTGTGAATACACGATTATCGAAGACTAATAAATGTCAAAAAAAATCCCGCGATTGCGGGATTTTTTTATTTCTTGGCGACACGATTTCTAAATTCTGTGCTGGGGCGAAATGTTACAACATTGCGTGCTGTGATTACCGCTGGTTCGCCTGTCTTTGGGTTGCGACCCATGCGTGCATTTTTTTCCAAAATTTTGAAAGTGCCAAATCCGGCAAATTTAACTTCTTCGCCGTTGACCAATGCTTCGCTGATTTCATCAAATATTACATCGACTAATTTGTATGCGTCCGCCGATGTTAAACCAAATTTTTCGCGCAGTCTGTCTGCAAAATCACTTCTTGTTATTGTTGCCATTTTTTCACCCTTATTACACCCTTATTAATGCCGCACCCCAGGTCAGACCACTGCCGAATGCGGGATATAAAATTAATTGTCCATGCCTAATCATACCAGATTCAAATCCATATGCCAGTGCTAAAACACCGGATGCACCACTGGTATTTGCATGTTTGTCCACTGTGACCAAAATCTTGTCCAGTGGGAAATCCAGACGCGCCGCGCAACTTTCAATTATTCGCAGGTTTGCCTGGTGTGGGATAATCCAATCGACATTGTCGGCGGTTATTCCCGCGTGTTCCATTATATATCGTGCCGCATGTGGCATTGACATCACGGCGCGTTTGTATGTTTCTGGGCCGTTCATGATTATTTTGTGGTTTTCTGTGCCATGCAGCATTTCGTACCCATCGCCATCGGCCATAACAACCGTATCAATTATGCCAGAATAACTGGATGTAGAATGTTCAAATATCAATGCGCCGGCGCCATCACCGAACAACACGGCCGTACTGCGATCGGTCCAATCAATGAAACGTGACATTTTTTCTGCACCAATAATCATGATGCGTTTATGTATGCCGGCGGTAAAAAACGCACGCGCCGTATGCAGTGCATAAATATACCCTGTACATGCGCCACGAACATCAAATGCAGGCTGACTTTTTGTCGCACCCAATCGACCCAATACCTGGACACCGACCGATGGAAAATCCAGTTCCGGTGTCGTTGTTGCAACGATAACCATGTCTATGTCATCAATGGTAATGTTTGCGTTTTCTAATGCGCGCTGTGCGGCAATTGTCGCCATATCCACAACCGTTTCATCGTCGCGTGCAATGTGTCGTTCGCGAATGCCGGTGCGTGTGACAATCCAATCATCGGTCGTGTCCATAATGCGTTCAAAATCCGCATTGGTCATAATGCGTGATGGTAAATATGCACCGTATCCGACAAGTTTGTTGCCCATTTTTATCTAATTCCTTTCCGGTTAAAAATTGCCCCCGCATTATACATTTGCAAAATCCATCTTGCAATATGATTTTTAGAATAAAAACACCGCAATATGCGGTGTTGTTTTTATCGTATATCTGAATTAATTTTTTCGATGAAATCAAACAGTTCCTGGTTCTTTTGTTCGACTTGCTGTTTGGCGGCCTCGATTTTTTTCTTTTCTTCTAATACATGCTGTAACTGTTCTGTTAATTTCAGTAACTCGTCCGTTTCTGATTGGTTTGACAGTGCGGCTAACAATTCGCGTTGCTGTGATACCAGGATATTGTATCGCGCACTTAATCTGCCGTTCAGATGATACAGCGATGCCCAACGATATGGTCGTGCTGGGCGGGTTGTTTCTTTTTTTGTTGCGATTTCATTAACCTTTTCAGGTTGCACATCTGGCTGTGGAATTGGGGCCGGTGCATCCTGTCCTTGGGGGATGATTGGCGCAACATCTTCTGTGCGTGGTTCTATTTTTGGTTCTTCTTTTTTTACTGGTTTTACCATTGGTTCTGCTTTTGGTTCGGCATTTATAGTGGCGACATCTGGTTCTAGTTCTGGTTTTGGACCAGTTTCCGGTATGATATCTGATTTTTCTGTTGTGCGACCGTCATTGATTTCTTTAATCAAGTCTGTAACCAACAAATATTCTTTTAGGTCAATCTTAGTTATATCAATATCAATGGTTCTAAGCAATGTGTTATATTCTAACTTTACCTTGCCTTCGTGTGCCGGATAGAAGTTTTGACATACAAACACATTACCGCAAATTCCCCATACAATGCGTGGGCGATTGTCCAATGTGCCAAAACCCTGGGCCAGACATCGTCCGTTTTTGAACCCAACGGTTGGTGATACCTGTACCTGGCCGTCTTTGATAAATACAACCTGGCCAGATGCAGTGTGTGCCAGTGCCGGATTCACATTAATATTTTCAATGTCCTGTAAAATATCCAACAATGCGTTTGTGTTTTTTCCAACCTTGGATAAAATCTGACCCCACGCAGCCTTGGATATATACTTTTTAATCTTAACGCGATGAATTTCGCGATTGCCGATATAGTATTTTTGTGGTTCTGTTTTTGCGGCGGTGGCGCGTTCTGTTTTTACAGACTTTTTCTTTGGCGTGGCTTCTGGTGCGACTGTGTCATCTTGTGGGATAACGGATTGTGTAATATATTCGACAACACGTGTGATATCATCTTTGTGGATGCATTTGACGACCGTACCGTCGGCACGTTTCATTTCGCGTGTTTCAACATTTATATTGCTTTTTTTGGTTAAAGCCTGGCGAATATATCTTCGCAAATCTTTATCCATTTTTTGCAGAACATCATCCCCCAGCATTTTTTCGCACACAGGCACTAATTCATTTACAGACATCCAATCATCTGTTTGGGATTCTATTTGTGGTGTCACGGGTGTTGTCGTTGCAATCTTGGGCTTTGCCACTGCTTGGGTGTTGTTATTTTCCTGGATAATTTCTGCCAATGTTTTTTTGCCGTCCGTCACCGTGATGTCTGGATATGCTTCTATAAATTTAATGGCACCTTGATATGCACTGTCATCGGTTGCGTTTTTCTTGATACTATCTTTGACGGCATTAATGATTGCAGGTCTTACAACAACCTTGCGTACAGAAAGTGGTAATATGCCAACCAACACATCCAGACTGTTGATAGAATGTTTGCAGATTAATGTTGATATTTCTTTTGGCAACACTGTGTCTGCATTAATAGTGCATGTTGAACAGTCAAATTCACCATGTATAACAACATCTGTCATATCCGGCAGGGGTTGTCCCTTGCATTTACCCATATCGACCGGCCCAATAATTTCCAACGGAAATTCAGGCCCAAACATATCATACGGCAGATCTAACATATCTACAGTTATTATGTCTTTGCCGTCGCCAAGTTCGATGGTTGCTGTGTATTTCTGCTTGCTTGCCACTTTTTTAATCCTTTATTAAAATCACCCAGGTATATATAGCACAAATATATAGTTTGTCAATATATGATACATAAAAATATTGATAATTTGTTGTGTTTGTTTTAGGATTGATGAAAATCACGTCCCCATAGTTCAATTGGATAGAACAAATTCCTCCTAAGAATTAGATACAGGTTCGATTCCTGTTGGGGATGCCAGATTGCTTGATTATTTTATTTTTGTTTCTGCGTCATAAAAAGTACATTGTCATAACGGCGGCCCCACATCATGGGTTTTACAAAACAATTATCCATCTTGTGACCGGTTGCATGTGTTTTAGTATTTTTCTTGGTGGCAAATTCTTGCCATGCATCCCACATGTTATCGCGCGTTGATGAATTATTGCCCCACATATATTCTAATATGATTGTCCCGCCATCTGGGCAAAGGTTGTTTTGTGCCAAATCATTTAGTGTGCCATTATAGAACTGATTTAATGCCTGGTAAGCATCTGGTATTTCACTATGTTGGAAATCAAAAATATTAGACAGCATGATGAAATCGTATTTTCGCGTAAAGTTTGCGGTCAATCCTGTGATGTCCAGATGTTTGAAACTGATGCACCGGGGCAATTTTTTTGCCAACAGGTTATATTTTTCTTCGTATGAATAATATGTGTTATCGTAATGGGCTGTAATATCCAGTTGCCCATTATACGCGAACAATTTGCGACCGGCATTACCCATACTGTAATACAGGTCCATAAACATACGCAACGATGGTGAAAACAGTGGCATGATTGGTTTGATTATTTGTATATCAAAGAATCGGTCCCTGGTAAAAAAGAATTCCAGAAAATCTTCATATGGAATATTTTTAATCATATGATTTTTTAGTTCTATGATTGGTTTCTGGCGATAATTGATATCAAATGTATCCACGTGTTTTGCGCCACGTGCATAGCATTCAAATGCATGGTCGCCAGATGCGCCGACCGCTAATACTGTTTTACCAGATAAATCAAATTTATCCAGGTATCCTGCAACATTTTCATTTGAAAACAAGAAAACTTCCAGGTCTTTTCTATAACCCTGGCTGGTACAAACCGTATCTTGATTAAAATCAGGCATATTTTGAAACATTTTATCGCACTTTTTGTGTCAGGGTTGTTATAACATCTGGTCGATCTTTTAATATGGTTGATGTCGGTACATCTATCATGTCGATAACATGTTTATGTGTATCAAAATTATCAACGGATTGTGCCATATATCGTTGAATTGCATCAATCATTTCGCGATATTTCACATTATCTGTATACCAACGATAATTAAAGCACATGACCCCACCATTTGGATTCAGGTTTTTGTCTGCAATTGGCATCAAAATCTTGTCACGAAATGTCATGATTCTTTCTGGCACATCCTGTATTTCTGTGAACATATATTCAAATATATTTGACATCAGTATAATGTCATAAACACCATCAAATTTATTTGATATGTTTGATATGTCTGTGTGTTTGAAACGGATTTTATCTGGCAAAATTTTCCCAAGGTGTTCATATGCTTTTTCATCGTTAATATATGATATTTTATCAAGATTATAGTATGAATCTTGGGACGAGCCGTATACGAACATTACTTGATCTTTTCTTTCGTAGTATTTTTTCAAAAACATCCGTGTTCCCGGGGACAATTTGTTCCAAATAGGTCGTATGATTTCACGATCAAAAAATTTTTTGTGTGAAAAAAAGAAACGCATAAAATCATGATAACTAAGATTTTTAATCATCTTGGTTTTTAATTCCATCACATGTTTTTGCAGATAATTTATATCAAAAGTATCCACGTGCTTTGCGCCACATAAAAAAGATTCAAATGCGTGATCGCCACTGGCCGCAACGGTCAAAACATCTTTGCCTGATACATTACCCAATTTTTTCAGATAATCTGCAATGTTTTCATTTGTAAATAAAAATACAGGTCCCGCCCAATTAAACGGTTGGCCTTTAACGCGTTTCTTATTCAGTGCAAAATGTGTTTTAATTATGTCCATCATTTTTTATTAATTATCTTTGTTTTTCCAGGACCAAAATATGTGATTTTACCGCGGATGATGCATTTATAATTTGTGCCGGGATTTCAACTGTACTCATTTTTAATCCAGATTTAGACATCATTTCATTAAATGCAGATTCGAATTTTTTCCACTCGCCAAAAAAGTCTGGTCTGTTGCATGCGCGTGTCCCCCACAGGTATTCAAACGCAATCTTGCCCCCAGGATTCAGATTATTTTCTATAATTGGAATCAATATATCACCATAAAATTTCATCAGTGCCCCCTGGGTCGATGGCGCATCCAAATACATATAGTCGAATATATTTGACAACACAACCAAGTCGTATTTGGCGCTTAATTTGCTGGGCAATGTTTCCAAATCGTTATGTATAAAAGATATGTCTTTGGGTAATCTTGATTTGATTAAATCATATTGTTTTTTGTTGTTTATATATGGAACCCCGGGATTGTTTATCGCGCGGCCATAAACAAACATACGACGGGCATCTGCGACATTGGTGCTGTAAAACACTTCCATATATAATTTCAGCGGGTCTGAAAATTTGTTCCAAATTGGCGCGATGATTTTGCGGTTAAAGAAATTATTTTTGCCATAGAAAAATGCTGTAAATTCATAATATGGCAATTCGCGAATCATCGTGTTTTTTAATTCATAGATTAATTTCTGGGCATAATTCACATCAAATGTATCAACATGTTTTGCGCCCGCCCCATAAAATGTAAACGCATGGTCGCCGGACGAACAAACACTTAACACGCGCGCACCGGTTAAATCTTGCCCAAGATTGTTTGCGTATCCACATACATTTTCATTTGTAATCAGAAATGTCTGGCCTACGGTGTTAAATGTATGGCGGCGTGAATCAAGTTCTTTGTTAAAATCAGGTTCTTGGTAAAACATGATGCTAAATACAATAGCACAAAAATCCGAATTGTCAACAAGGATGTTAATCTTGAACTTTATGATTTACAGTTGTTAAAAAAATATTATAATTTCACGCACAAAGGATAATTTATGAAAAACAAAGCCGTTAAAATTGGGATTATTGCATCAATTGTGCCACATATATTCTGCTGTGGGGTGCCAATTGCGTTGTCTGTTATTGGTTTGATTGCGCCTGAATCCGCGCACTTTCATCTAATTCCGCATAATTGGGAACCATTTTTGTTTATTGTTTCTGGGGCAATGCTGTTGTTTTCATGGTATTTGGTGGCGCGTGATTGCCGTTGTCAATGTGAACACTGTGGTGGCGATAAATCGCATCGCGTCCAGAAAATTATCATGTCGATTATTACATGTATTTTTATATTCAGTGTTATATTGCATCTGATTTCACATTGATATTAATTTAATCATGTATTTTTTTATTTTGCGTGTTAATATGGCCATGTATGAAATGGCCGTTTCTATTTTTATCAATATTTATGACTTTGCCTGTGGTCGGTGAAACACTGACCATGTCCACAATGGATGCGATGCAATTGGCTGGGAATTTGGTTGAACGTGGTGACTTGTCGCATGCAGAACAAATATTAAATAATATGCCGCCGATGGCGGATGTTGCATTGGAAACAGAACGCAGTTTTCTGCGTGGACAAATTGCCATGGCGCGTGGTGATTATGATATGGCTGCAAAAATATATCGTGATTTATTAGATGTGTATCCAGATTTGGCCCGTGTTCGTTATGAATTGGCGCGCGTATATATGTACCAGAAAAAATGGCATCGCGCCGATTATCATTTGCGCCTGGCAATGGCGGGTCGCGAATTGCCAAACGATGTAAAAAACACAATGTCGTACATGCGGTACCTGGTCCGTCAAAACAAGAACTGGAACACATGGTTTAATATTGGTGCGGCCCCAGACAACAATATAAACAATGCCACCGGTGGCACAGAATGTGTTGATACGATGTTTGGTCCAATGTGTCGTGAATTGGCCGATCCAGAATCCGCGGTTGGCATAAATGTTGCGTTGGGTGGCGACTATGAATTCAAAATAGATAAAAATTGGCGGTGGAAAAATTCTGGAACATTGTACCTGAATAAATACAACCTGCGCGAATATGATGATTTGTATATTGGTGCATCAACCGGACCACGATATGTATATGAACATGGTTCTGTGTGGCTGTCTGGTGTGTTTGCGCGCCGATATTATGGATGGGATCCATACATGTATAAATATGGTGTGCGTATTGACACAGACTATGATTTTACCCGTCGTCTGTCATTAAATGCATCGATTGAATATGCCAAGAACAAATATGACCAATATTCCAGTGTTATGAATTCAGATGGATATTATGGAAATTTGGCATTGATATATTCTATTGATGCATCTAAATACATTATGATGCGTGGTGGCGTGTCCCGTGAAATTGCACATGCGGATGCATATTCATTGTGGCGACCAGGATTTGGGATTGGATTTGGTGCCGAATTACCATATGGTTTTAGTTTTTATGCAGAACCTTATTTTTATTGGACTGCATACGATGCCGCGCGATGGGTTGTCTATGATGGCAGGTTTTCAAAAATTACAGAACACGATTTCACACATCGATACAGTGTTCGTATATCCAACAATAAATTAGACATATGGGGATTTGTCCCAACGATTACATATTCATACACACAACGCGATTCAAATGTGTGGCAACGCGAATTCAAAAAGCACAGTATTGAATTCACAATGATGCAACGGTTTTAATAAAAATCCCCATACACATGGGGATTTTTTTGTTACCACAATTTCACACGCTTGCCGGGGGCGACATACATTTTGTCGTCTGGTTTGATGCCAAATGTGTCATACCATGCATCAATATGAACCAGAATCCCGTTAACGCGATTTTTACCCAACGAATGTTCGTCTATTTTTGTCAGGCGCAATTCTTCGTCGGCGCGAATATTTTGCGCCCACGCACCGGCATATGCGATAAAGAAACGCATGTCTGGTGTTAAGCCGGCGGATTCATTTGATGGCGTGCCAAAGTTTTTATACGCCGTATATGCAATCGTAACCCCACCATAATCTGCCAGGTTTTCACCCAATGTAAATTCACCGTTTGCGTTAACTTCGTCATTGATTTTTATGTTATCAAAGAATTCACGCATAACCTTTGCACGAACATCAAACCGTGCGGCATCTAGCAACGTCCACCAGTCTTTAAGATTTCCGTCTTTGTCGAATTTACGCCCGGAATCATCGAACCCATGGGTCATTTCGTGACCGATAACGGCACCAATCGCGCCATAGTTAAACGCATCGTCCGCCGTCATATCAAAGAACGGATATTGCAAGATTCCTGCCGGGAAACAAATTTCATTTGTTGATGGGTCGTAATATGCGTTGACTTCGTGTGCGTTCATGTACCAAATGGTTGGATCTTTTTCTGCGCCGATTTTATTCAGCCAGAACGCATCTTCGAACGCAGAAACATTCACCATGTTTTCCCATAACGATTTATCTGTATCAATATTCATTTTTGAATAGTCGCGCCATTTATCCGGATATCCAATTTTTGCCTTGAACGTAGATAATTTTTCCAGTGCTTTTTCCTTGGTCTTATCGGACATCCATGACAAATCTTTTATACGCATTGCATATGCACTTTGCAGATTTTTTACCAATGTTTCCATGCGATTTTTTGCGGCCGCCGGGAAATATTTTTCAACATACAATTGTGCAATCAGTTCGCCCAACGCATCATCCAGCATAGATACCGCCCGTTTCCAACGTGGCTTTGGTTCTTTTTGTCCCGCCATTGTGCGGTTATAGAAATCAAATGCAATTTCATATGTTGCATCATCCAACAATGATGCCGCCGAACCTGCAACACGATATTTCAGGTATGTTTTGATTAATTCAAAATCAGTATCGTTCATAATCGCGATTGATTCACGAATTGCGTCTGGTTGGTTTATGTTAATGTCTTTGGCGGCCGATGCCCCACGCGCCACCAGATATGTGTCCCAATTAAATCCGGGAAATTCTTTTTTTACATCTGCCAATGTCATTTTATGATAGTTTGCATGTGGATCGCGCAGGACTTCTTTGGTATGAAAAGATTTTGCCATGCGTTCTTCTAATGCGTACAGTTTTTCTGCATCCCCCGCAATGCCAAAATTCTTTAGTTGTTTGGCGATGAATTTTTTGTATTCCTTGCGAATTTGTTTAGATTTGCTGTCATCATCAAAATAATAGTCGCGTGATAAACCAATTCCACCCTGGCCAATGTTGTAAAGATAGTGTGTGCTGTCCATTTCGTCCAATGCAACACCATCGCCCCAGAACGCAGATGAAAATGCCTGCATTTTCCCAAGGTATTGTGGCAACTGTTCTGGGCCAGACAATGCATCTATTTGCGCCATGTATTCTGCGACTGGTTTTACACCATCGGCATTACGTTTTTCTGTGTCCATAATAATTTTGTACAGTGTGCCGATTTTTCCATTATCGCTTTCTGCAATTTCGCGTGTGCGTTCCAGGTTTGTATTACGCAGAACCTCAAACGCACCAAACCGTGTGTAGTCATCTGGGATTGGGTTCGCATCACACCAACCGCCGTTTGCATATCTGTAAAAATCATCCCCCGCTTTGACGGTTGTGTCCATGTTTTCTGTTTTGATTCCTGCACTCATTTTCTTCCCCTTTGATGTTTGATATGCGAATAAAATTGCGATTACAACGGCGATGATGCCAATTATATTCCAAAAAGTACTTTTCATAACCTTATCCTACGATTTTTACCAATATATCGTCCAATACCAACATGCCTGCATCGGTCACAGATATTCTGTTGTTTTTTATCTGAACCAAATCGGGCATATTTTGTACCGTGTCCATATTTATAACGCGTTTTACATCGTCTGTCAAACGTGTGCCGCGAATTGTTCGCATGCCCATTATAACCTGTTCGATTGCGCGCGATTGCGTGTCCAAGATATCAAATTTTTCATTTGCGCCCATCTGTTCGTACCACACGCCGTTGTGAAATATGCGCCCCGCGGCCCCGCGACCAATTCCAATGTATGGCGCGCCGTCCCAGATGTTTTCATTATGTAAACAGTGTTCATCAGTGGTGGCATAATTTGAAACCTCGTACCGGGGCAGGGCCAGTGTTGTATTAATCGCATTGTACATATCGGCCATTTCGTCGTTTGTCGGCATTTGTGGGTTTTCACGACCAATCGGTGTTGTTGGTTCGATTGTTAATTCGTACAACGAACAATGCTGCAGCCCCAAAGAATTTATCTGTTGGCATGTTTTAATGACATCGTCAACTGTTTCGCCGGGTAACCCGTATATAAAGTCCGCCGACACACGCGCCCTTGATTTTTGTGCCAAATCAATCGCGTTGATTGCATCTGCCACATTGTGTTGTCGTCCCAAATATCGCAGTTTTTCATCCGACAGACTTTGTACGCCAATGCTGATGCGATTAACGCCGACGCTGATAAAATCGTGTATTTTGTTTTTATCGATTGTACCCGGATTGGATTCCAGTGTTATTTCTGCATCCGTCGCCAAATCAAATTGTTGCTTGATTTTATTAATTATCTTTTCAAAATGTGTCACCGGCATTAACGACGGGGTTCCGCCACCAAAAAAAACAGTTGGAACATGCACCGGTCCAATTTTTTGCGCCCATAAATCGATTTCATCTAAAATACTGTTCGTGTATGTGTCCCAGTCTGGATTTGCACAGGCTCGTGAAAAGAACGCGCAATATCGACATTTAGACATACAAAACGGCACATGAATATAAATATTATGTTCTGGATTCATGTGTGATATTGTACAACGGCAATTTCCCCGTGCAAGAAATAAATGAAAACACTTTTTATGACACGATTTTTGTGATATAATAAAACATCGAATACAGGAATGAGAAAGGGATTAATTTCATTTTTATCGCTGATTTTTGCGCCTTTTGCGGCATTTTCCGCGAACGAAGGGGTGCCGTCATACTATCAAACGGCGCGTGCCACAAATGCGAACCAGGCGGGATATAATCAATACGCGGCCCAGGGATATACCAAATATGTTGGAACCTCTGGCAATAAACAAACAATTGGGTCGCGCACATATTCGTACCAGGTTCCGCGCGCCCCAACATATGTTCCCCAGATGCCGGGTGTAATGACACCAAATGGTATTGCAATGCCAATGGATGCGGAACCGGCGACATCGATTTATGCGGGATATACCCGTCGGTTTGCAGATTTTCAATTTGAAACCGGTGTAAATTCTATTCTGGAATGGGACGACATGGTTTTGAACGAGATTACAGTCGGCGGTCGTCATAATTTTAGTTTGCGTAACTTTGATTTATCAGTATATGGTGAATATTCATACGGTGATATATCGCATGGTGGTCTGTCTATGGACTATGACCTGAAACCGTTTGATGAATCTGATCCGTCGTATGGTATCTTTACCATTTCAATGGGTGATTTGTCTGGACGTTCAAATCATTTCAGATTTGGCTTGTCGGCGCATCATGTATGGGATGTTGCGGGATGGAAATTATCGCCAACAATCGGGTATGAAATATTTAAGCATAACCTGGAAATGAGTGATCACTACTATCCAAATCCAGGGATTTATTTGCCCCTGATGACGGACAAGGGTGACTATGTATTTGGTGACGAAAACGGATATTATTATACATTGCCTGTTGGTACCGCCGCCCCAGACGATTGGTACCAGGTTTGTATGTCACCCGAAGATATCAAATTGGTCCAGGCATCGGGCAGTGGTTTCTTGGAACTGGGGAATTCATTGACCATGGGTGATTATGATCCGGCAATGGGGTATATTCCATGGGGTGTTGATTCTGGCGAATGTGTAATTATTGGTGGTGACGGTCCGATTGTTGTTGGTGGTACGACACACATTTACAATACAACATGGTCTGGATTTTATGTTGGTCTGGAAATTGAAAAGCAGATGACCCTAAACGACAAACTGCGTATGTATGTTCAGTTTGGGTTGCCTAAATATTCATCCGAAGGTATTTGGCCAAATCGTACAGACTGGCAACAAAACCCAAGTTTCCTGGACGAAGGCGACAATGGTGCGTATTCATACCTGGCTGAAATGGAATATAATTACAAGGTTTCCGACCGTCTGCAATTGGCGTTGCGTGTTGATACAAACTGTTTCCATGTTGGCCAAATTCCAGGCGAATTATATGTTGCAGAATACACACAATTCTTGGTTGATGAAAATGGCCAATATATACTGGACGATAATGGTCTGCCGATACTAGAAACTGTGCCGGCCTATACAGAACATGTCAGCAACTCGTTAAAGAAAGCCACATGGCAATCGTTTGGGTTGCACATCGGTGTTAAATATTCTTTCTAAATAAAAAAGAAAAAAGGAACCGGTTATGAACCTGCGTTTTGTTGCCCGCATATGCGGTGTGGTTTTATTAATTGTTATGCCTGTTGTATCAAATGCATCGGAACGTGGCGCATTTGATATGGACCGTTGGTATTCGGTAATGAACGATGTGCGAAATCGTGCCAGTGCGGCGGGTGTTTCAGATGATATGATAAAATCGACATTGCGCGCACCTGCGTTTATACCATCAATTGTTCGCAGTGATAAAAACCAGGCCGAATTTAAATTAACACTTGATGATTATTTGGCGCGCACGGTCAGTGATTCGCGTATCATCAACGGGCGCAAAATGCGTGCAAAATATCCGACAATGTTGTCGCGTGTTGAAAAAAAATATGGTGTTCCGCCACATGTTATTTTAGCGTTCTGGGGTATGGAATCAAACTATGGTGCGGTTAAATCGCGTCATAAATTAACAGATGCTTTTTTCACACTGATGTACGATGGTCGTCGTGAAACTTTTTTTGGAAATCAGTTAATTGCACTGATGAAAATCGCGGATAAAAATAAACTGGATATAAACAATATCCACGGTTCTTGGGCGGGTGCAATGGGGCATTTTCAGTTTATTCCAACAACGCTGTCCCAATATGGTGTTGACGGTAACGGTGACGGTCGTGTTGATATAATAAACAGTATCGGTGATGCAATGGCCAGTGCTGGAAATTACCTGAATAAACTGGGGTGGAATAAAAATGAACGCATTGCGCGCCGTGTTGTTTTGCCGGCGGATTTTGACTTGTCGTTACTGGACGGCAAGACCAAGATGTCATTACCCCAATGGGCGGCCATGGGCGTGGTAAATCCAGACGGCACCCCAATTCCGCAAAATGATATGGTTGCCGGCCTGGTCGCAGATGTTGCATCCATTGAAACTGCACGTGCTGAAATCATTGCGGCATCTGCCACGGCGCCAATGGATGCCGATGTTGCGCCAATGCCTGCAATAGAAGCATATTTAACATACCCAAACTTTTATAGAATCAAAAAGTGGAATAATTCAAATTGGTACGCGATTGCAATTGCAAATTTGTCAGATACGCTAAAATAAATAAAACAATTGATAATGGCATATTTCTTTGATATTCTTCCCACATGGATATATAAAGGATAGATTATTATGGCAATTAAAGTCCGTGATTTTGAGGTGCGTTTAACCCGCAACAAAGAAGAACGCAAACAGGTTCGTCAATTGCGTTACAAAGTATTCGTCGAAGAAGAAGGTGCCGGTGTCACCGATGAACAGCGCGCCCTGGGCGAAGAATACGATGCGTATGATCGTTTTGCCGAATATATGGCTGTGTTTCACAATGGTCGCGTTGTTGGCACATACCGTATCATTGACAGAAATGCGGCGGAAAAAATGGGCGGATTTTATACCGAAAACGAATTTAATATTTCCAAGATAAAAAAATATCGTGGCAACATCGCCGAAATGTCCCGTGCGTGTGTTGACCCAGAATATCGTGAAAATGCATTGACGATGCGTTTGTTATGGGCCGGCCTTGGTGAATACATTGTCCGTCGCAAGATTGGGGTGCTGTTCGGTGTTGCGTCATGGGTTGGTACCAAACCGGCCAAATCGGCCCAGGCGATTTCATATCTGTACTATAACCATTTGACACCGCTGCGTCTGCGTGCGACGGTTGTGCCTGAAAAATTTGCCGATGGTGTAAATCCAAAACTGGCGCGCATGAATATTTTACCACCCGAATTTGTTGACGAAACAGATGCTAAACGCGAAATGACCCCATTGATTAAGGGGTATTTGCGTCTGGGTGCCACATTTGGCAAGGGTGTATTTGTTGATGCACCATTTAATTCATATGATGTTTTTGTAATGATGGAAACCCGCAAAATGGATGCCGCATACCAGAAACATTTCTTGGGTCGTGAAAATGCCCTGGGCGACATGGGCGAAGACAAAGACGGTATTATCAAGACAATTGGTAAAATTGTTACTTTCCCTGTGACAGGCCCGTTAAAGGTTATGCGTGCATTTGTTGAATTCCTGCTGCACGAAGATGCCGCCGATGCCGAATATATCGAAGATACAGAAAAAACAGAAGAAGAATAAGTTATGGCAAAATCTAAATTACGCAAACAGAATATTTTCAACACAACATCTGCAGCGATAAGGTTTATGTTGTTCTGGGTGATGGTTGTTATCCAGGTTCCAATCATCGCATTTTTGCCACGTCGTTGGGCGGTTCAATACATGCCGGTATTTATGTGGTTCTTGCTAAAACTGGGTGGGATTAAGATTGTTGTGCATGGAAAATTATCCGATGCGCGTCCATTGATGGTTGTGTCTAATCATATATCAGTGTTTGAAATTGCGACATTTCCGTCTGCTTTTCGTGGCAGTTTTATTGCCAAAAAAGAAATGGAAAATTGGCCACTGGTTGGTTGGGTTGCAAGAAAGTTTGGTGTGATATTTGTTGATCGTCGTCCATCACATGCGCGTGATGCGTTGTCGGTTGTGCAAAACGCGGTTCAAAATGTTAAATATCCAATGATTCTGTTCCCCGAAGGAACCACAACAAACGGTGCATATGTAAAACCGTTCAAAAGTACATTGTTCAGTTTTGTTGAAAATTCAAATGTGACGGTACAACCGATGGCGATGCATTATCGCTACAAAGATGGTACACCGATTGATGAACAAACCATGGCTGATCACTTTGCGTATTTTGACAACAAAAAAATAGATATGGGTCCACGCTGCAAACGCGAACGCAGTGCATTTGGCCAGGTATTTCACATCATGATGTTGGGTGGATTTATGGTTGAAATTACATTATTGCCACCACCACCCCTGGCGGGGTTAAACAGAAAAGAAATCGCAGAAGTATTACAAAAACAAGTATCTGATAAATACATGGAATTAAAAGACAAGAAATAAAAATACAAGATAAAGAGATATAAAATGAAAACAGCAATTACACCAACGCGCGCTGAAAATTTTAGCGAATGGTATCAAAATTTAATCGTTGCCGCAGATTTGGCGGAAAATGCGCCTGTGCGGGGATGCATGACAATTAAGCCATATGGTTGGGCGATTTGGGAACTGATGCGTGATGAGATGGATAAACGTATCAAGGCACATGGTGTTCAAAATGCGAACTTTCCATTATTAATACCAATTGATTTTTTTAATAAAGAGGCCGAACATGTCGCAGGTTTTGCCAAAGAATGTGCGGTTGTGACACATCATCGTTTGAAAATGATTGATGGCAAGTTGCAACCTGACCCAGAATCAAAATTGACCGAACCGTATATTATTCGCCCGACATCCGAAACTATTATTGGCGAGGCAATGTCCCGCTGGGTTCAGTCGTATCGTGATTTGCCAATGAAGTTGAATCAGTGGGTAAATGTGATGCGCTGGGAAATGCGTCCACGTATGTTCTTGCGTACATCTGAATTTAACTGGCAAGAAGGACACAATGTATTCGCAACACACGAAGAAGCCAATGCGGATGCACGTAAAATGCATAAAATGTATGGCGATTATATGCGTGATGTTTTGGCAATCCCATCTATCATGGGCGAAAAAACACCCGAAGAAAGATTTGCTGGTGCCGATCATACATATACCCTGGAACACATTATGCAGGACGGTAAAGCATTACAGGCCGGCACATCGCATGACCTGGGACAACATTTCTCAAAATCATTTGGAATTCAGTTCTTGGGGACCGATGGTAAATTACAGCATGCATGGACTACATCTTGGGGGACAACAACGCGTATGATGGGGTCTATGTTTATGATTCATTCGGATGACGACGGTTTGGTTTTACCGCCATTTGTGGCGCCGTATCAAATTGTTATTATTCCAATTACGCGTGAAGATACCGCCGTCGCATTAAATGAATATGCAGAAAAATTGGGCGAACAGTTACGCAAAACAGGTATTCGTGTATTGGTTGATACGTCTGATATGCGTGCACCAGACAAAATGTGGAAATGGATTAAACGTGGTGTACCTGTACGTGTAGAAATCGGCGCGCGTGAAATGGAATCTGGAACGGTCACAATTACACGTCGTGATTTGGGTAAAGAATCCAAGCGTACAATTACAACCGATGAATTGGTTGCGACGGCCAATGACATCATGAAACAAATCCACAACGATATGGTTGCGCGTGTTGAAAAACGCAATCGTGAAATGATACATGATGTTGCAGACTTGGGGGTATTGGATAATGCGTTGTCTGGCGGTCAGATTGGATTTTTCCGCATTAAATATGAAATGACGACAAACGAAATGTTTGAATCATTGATGGAAAAACATAAAATTACACGTCGTTGTTTAGATGATAATGATCCAACATATGTATTTGTTGCAAAATCCTATTAAAAAATCCCCCAAATGGGGGATTTTTATTTCTTGTTCACTTCCATCGTATATCGATTCAGTTTCAGTTGTTTCAGTGTTTCGATATATTTGACCAGATTGTCGGCCATGATATATTCTTCGGAATTTTTGTCTGGTTTTTTTTGTTCGTATATATAAAACAATTCATACCATGTGTACACATGATCTGGCCGTTCGTCCAGGTCATATTTTTTATTAATTATGCTGGCATCCTGGGCCAGTTTATCTGCGCGCTGCGTTGAATCGCGAACCAGGTCGGGGATTCGTGCAGATGCTTCTTCGTATGTGGTGCGTTCTGCGCGCCGCTTGTCCATGTATGATACAGAATCGTACGCGCGCCAGTCGCACCAATACATCAAAAAGTCTTTGAAATATCTGGTGCGTGTATCGCGTTTTAATGCATCTGCGTCTTGGGATTGGACCACAACCGGGGTTGCTGCCAACATTAACGCCAGTAAAAGTTTTAATTTATTTTTGTTTTTCATGGTAACACTATATTTAAGCACGAATAAAAAAAACTTCAAGTCCTATGTCAAAAACAATAAATATATGGTATAATTATCCCGATAGGCAAGGGGAGTTCGATGAAAGTATCTATTATTGGTATTGGTTCTGTTGGTGCCGCCGTTGCAACCGCGGTAAAAAATACAGGATTGGTTCATGAAATCGCGCTTTATGATCGTGATAATGTGCGTTCATATGCCGCCGCCGAAGATTTGGGTCATGCATCTGCATTTTCATATGATGTTAAAATTACTGCGGTAAATAATTATCGCGGTATTCGTGGTTCTGATATTGTTATTATTGCCGCCGGTGCTAATCAAAAGCCGGGCGAAACCCGTACAGATTTATTAAATGCAAATGCGGCGGTAATTGCCGACATTGTACCGCGTGTTATGGCAAATGTAGATTCTAAAAATGTAACCCTGGTTATTGTGACAAATCCATTGGATGTCATGGTTATGTTGGCGCAAAAGATTTCTAAGTTACCCGCATCCCGTGTAATTGGTACGGGAACAATGCTGGATTCTGCGCGTCTGCGCGCGATATTGTCGCGCCAATTATCTGTATCGCCCCAGTCTATAAATGCATATGTCTTGGGCGAACACGGTGACAGCAGTATGATAAACTGGTCATCGGCATCAATTGGTGCGATTGATTTGACCACATTTTGTCGCCAGGCAAAAATATCATTACCTGCCACAACGCGCAACACAATTGAACATCGTGTTCGCAATGCGGCATATGAAATTATCCGCGGTCGTGGTGCAACATGGGACGGTATTGCGGCGGCGGTTGCAGATTTATTGCGATGCATCATAAATGACGAATGTCGTATTTTAACGGTCAGTACTGTCAACGGTGCGGGCAAAGATGCCCTTGCGATGTCATTGCCGCGCATTGTTGGCCGACGGGGTGTGGTTACGACATTGATACCACGCATGACATCGGCGGAAAGTTCAAATTTGCGTCGCAGTGGCAAAATAATTCGAAAAAATTTTGATTCAATTGAAATGTAAACATATGGGGGCAAATTGCCCCTTTTTTTATTTTTGAATACAGTCATAGTGAAACTAATTCCACCACATGGTATATTTTTTATCAACAACGGGGGGATTTTATGGCAGACGATATTCATTACATGCCATCGGTTGATGGTTCTGGATTTGATGCGATATGTCGCGGCAAAATCATCGGCCAGGTAACATTTGTTCGCATTGGTATGGATAAACTAATTATTGACTATACAGGGGTGGCAACCCCATATCGTGGCCAAG
The DNA here is from genome assembly GCA_017472065.1 of Alphaproteobacteria bacterium. Taxonomy (GTDB): domain Bacteria; phylum Pseudomonadota; class Alphaproteobacteria; order Rs-D84; family Rs-D84; genus Enterousia. The sequence continues at coordinate 34,761 of JAFURB010000001.1, forward strand.
ATATCGGATTAAACCTGGTTCGTCATGTTGCAGATTTGGCCCGTACCCAGCATCGTCGCATAATAACAATATGTCCATTTGCGCGCGCGATGTTTAACAGATACCCCGAATTTGATGATATTAGATTAATGAACGCGCATTAGTTGTTGATATAATCTGCTGTTTCATCTAATATGAAACAATATTCAGGAAATGGGGGATTTTATCATGTCCAAGAAAATGCGCGCATGGTTACTTGCATTAATATTTTTTAATGGTTTTATCAGTTTGTCATTGGAATTGGTAATCTTGCGCCAGTTGTCGTTCTGGGTCGGTTCCAGTCCTGTTATTACCAGTATAATAATGGGTGCATTTTTGGGATTTATGTCACTGGGGTATTGGCTGGGGAATTCAGATCGCGTACGCATATCGCGTATTCCACGCATTTTGTGTGCCAGTTTTCTAATTATTGCGGCCCTGGCACTGTTCGCGGCCAGTTTCCCATTTGTAACAAAATATTTTTCGTTTATGTATCAATCTGGGATAACATCGGGTGTGGTTCAGACATTTATTTATTCATTTGTATTTTTGTCTGTTGGGCCATTTTTGTTTGGTTTTAATACAACATTACTGTCGCGCCTGTTGCAGACACGAAACACCAACAACACTGGTAATATTATGGCGGTTGATACAATCGGTTCGGTTATTGCATCGATGATAACAACATTGATATTTATGCCGTTTTTAGGCGTAAATTATACGGTTGGATTAGTGATATTGTTGGCGTGTATATGTGCACTGTCGTCATATCGTCGAATTTGGGTGTGGGTGTCCGTTGGGTTCTTGTTGATTTTTGGCGGATATGTAAACAGTGATTATGTTCAGCGCAACCGTTATGGGATATTGGTTAATAATTCCAATTCTACTATTTCTGTCCAGGAATATGGTGATATTCGTGTGCTGGATATGAACCGGTTGGCCATGTCAATGTATAACAAGCACAACCAAAAAGGTGCCGAATACATAAACTTTATCAATGACAATTTTATTTATAATCTGCCCACAGATCGGGCGCGAAAAATCTTGGTCCTTGGGGCGGGTGGTTTTACCCTGGGGATTCGTGATACATTTCATGAATACACATTTGTTGATATAGAACCAACATTAAAAGATGTGTCTGAAAAATATTTCATTGGGGAAAAGTTATCACCAAACAAAAAATTTATCGTCCAAGATGCATCCCAGTTCTTGAAAAACACCCCCGAACAGTATGACATAATTTTACTGGATGTTTATTCAAATTCGTTCCAAATCCCCGAAGGGTTAATAACATCAGAATTTATGGCGCGAATCAAATCGCGTGTTGCGTCAAACGGTGTTGTATTGATGAACATGATTTTCAGTCCGTCTTTTGACGATGCGTACACGCGCGTGTTTGATAATACATTTCATACGGTATTTGCCCATAACACATCGCGTCAAATTATCGGCCGCATAAACCCATGGTTGCCAGACGATGTTGCAAATATTATCTATATTTACTTTAATGTTGACAATGACGGCCGTGTTTATACGATAAATAAAACACCTGTGATTTATGACAGATAAAAAAACCACACAAGTGTGGCTTTTTTAGTCATTTTTTTGTGGAATATTTACAATAATTTTTCCGCCCTGACCAGTCTTAATCCATTCCAACGCGGCAATTCGTCCATCAATATGTTTTTTATCTTGTTCATTATCTAGCGTCAGTTCTTTCATTAAACGAATTGTATTATCAATAGATGCAATAATTTCCGGGGTTAATACCTTGTTTTTATGCATATTGTTCCTCCTTAGTTTTTTTAATGTATGTGTAATCGCTGTTGTGCAGACATAATCTTAGCAGGTTGAGTAAATATTATGTGTTGTCCACGTGTATTTTTTTTGTGGTACAATTTCGTATTACAGGTGTGGTTATAATGTTTTCTAATTTCTTTTGATTTATATTCAATTTCGTGGTCATCATCTGCATCAATCAAATCTGAAATCGGTATTTCATATGTACTTCCATCAGGAGATTCATAAATAACTGTTTCCGCATTAGCAGGAACCTCTATTACTCCACGGTCTTCATGTCCTTTGTCAGGGGTGTTTATGCTGTCGTATGCATCCCAATCAATGCTAATTCCAGATTTGTCTTCTTGGTTATCTGTTTTATCGTCATCAGATCCAAAAATGCCTAGCCACCCCATATGGTATTTAATACCATACTGATTCACAGAAAGTGCTAGTTGTCTTGATTTTGTTTTGTTTACATAAGGCAGGATAAAATTAGAACTTGTTTTCATATTGTTCCCCTATAGTTTTTGTTACAGAAAAACACTTACGATTCAATTGTAGAACAATAACATTTTGTTTCAACAAAAAAATTATTTATTTGGTCTTAATTTTTCAAATTTTCTGCAACCACATCCCAGTTAACCAGGTGGTCCAGATAATTATCTACAAATTCGGCGCGTCTGTTCTGGTAATCGACATAGTATGCATGTTCCCACACATCCAGATTTAGTATCGGCACCATATTGTGTGCAATTGGTGTGTCTGCATTTGCCATGTTGATAATTTTCAGCGCATCACCATCCCGTACCAGCCATGTATAGCCACTGCCAAACAAACTGGTTGCGGCCGATTTGAATTGTTCACGAAATTTATCATCGCCACCAAAAGCGTTTGCAATTTCATCAGGGATTTTTCCGCCACAGTCCCGGCACATACCATTGAAAAAGAAATCATGGTTAAACACCTGGGCGGCATTGTTAAAAATCTTTTGTGCATTTGGGTTTTGCGTGTCTTTTGCAGATGTTTTTATTATTTCGTACAATGATACCTGTTCATACGGTGTATTTTGTATTAGTTCGTTCAGATTTTTTATATATGTTGCAACATGTTTCCCGTGGTGCAGTTCCATTGTTTCCCGCGACATATATGGCATCAGTCCATCGTATGCATACGGTAATGGGAATTGTGTCAGTGTGAACATGGTTTTTCCTTTTTTTCTTTATCTTGAATTTTGTACACATAAAAAACAACAGGAAAGAAATAACAAAAAATATAAAAATTACTTGCGCTGGTAAAAAAAACTTTTCTATAATCAAGTTATCTAAAAAAACATAAAGGAGAAAACATGAAAAAATTGTCTGCATTATTTGCGCTGTGTGGTTTGGCGTTTGTTGGGGCTGCATCTGCGGCGAATATAACGATATATTATTCACCATCATGCCCACACTGTCATCATGCGCGTGACTTTATATCCAATAACCTGGTTTATGAATATCCAACCATCACCGTTACCGAAGTTAACGTTATGGACCAGGCAAACCTGTCAAAATTCCAGGAAACATTAAAAAAGTGTGAATATGAATCTGGTGGTGTGCCGGTATTGACGATTGGTGAAAAATGTTTCCAGGGCTATGCAGACTTTATGCAGGCAGAACTGCGCGAAGCGGTCGAAGCAGACATGTCTGACGCGGACAAGGCCAAGGCTGCTGAAAATAAAAAAGCAATGGAATCGGATGCAGAAAAATTCAAATCTGAAAACGCAGAAAACAAGGCAACTGTATCTGAATATGTTGCGACCGTTGCAAATGCAGAACAAGATGCAGATGTGCAAAAAAAAAATCCTGGCTCGTCTAGTGTTTGGTTCTGGGGCTTGTTAATTGTCTTGGTTGCGGGTTTGGGCATTGTCTTGGTTCGCAAGGACAAGAAATAAATCCAACAGATATCATTAAATAATCAAATACAGGTATTTCTATGTTTGATTTAACATCGCTTGATTATATTTATGTGGGTGTCGTTCTGGCATCCACAATTTGGGCTTTCTTTCGTGGCGGCGTATATGAAACAGTCGCGACATTATCATGGGTTGTTGCGGCAATTGCGGCGCGTTTTGCATCGCCGTGGCTGGATAAACTGTTACAGTCTTGGTTTGATTTGTCTGCATCGACGGTCGGCACACTGATTGCATCGTACTTTATCGTATTCTTTGTGATATTAATGCTGGTCGGTTTCTTTAATCAGAAATTGCGCGATAAAATCCACGACAGCATGATGAAGGTCACAGATCGTACCCTGGGGATTGTTTTTGGAATTGTTCGCGGTATGGTTGTGATGGGGGTCGTGTACTGGGTATCGTTGTGGTACTATTCTGATGCACCACGCATGCCACACTGGCTGGACCAGGCACGTACACGTCCAATTATGCTCTATACTGCAGAAAAATTGGATGATTGGTTTGTTCCCGGTGCGCCAAATAAATTGCTGGCACGCGACCGTGCGGCATTGGTCGAAGGTATGAAAATTTTTCAGAATTTGATTAACCCGGCGGTCGCTGAAAAGCCTGCATCCCCAGATGCGCCCGAAACAGGATATAAATCATCGGAACGCACTGCGTTGGAAAATCAGTTGTTGCAAATTGAAACAGCGGCCCGTGCAGGCGAAGAAGACACGCCCGATGATGCGATTGTTGTTGAATAAAAATCCCCCGATTGGGGGATTTTTATTTTCGTCTTTTGCACATAATCATTGTTAAGCCATTTATCATTATTTTATTCATGATTTCTTCGGGCATTAGCACATGACCTTTTTCTATTTTACGCAATTCACGCACAGATATACCGAACATACCAGAAC
>JAFURB010000015.1 GCA_017472065.1 Alphaproteobacteria bacterium
AGTCGCTTCCAATACTTCCAAATCGTCCTGGGTTTTATCTGCCGCCTGTTTGTTTGTCGTAACCGTACCACTTAATGTGTTTACTGTACCCTGCAATGTATTCAAATCCGATTGTGCGGCCTTGGTTCCAACCGTCTGTGTCAATGTGTTAATAGTGGTATTAATTGCAGAACTTGCACCCGTTATCTGTTCATCAACATATTCAACCGATGCGATATCCGCACGGGCGGCACTAACCGCCATAATCGCACACAGCGATACTGCTAATATTTTTTTCATTTTTTCCTTCCTTTCTTATAAAAAATCATACCGGGACGATACCCACAATCGCCCCGATATTAAACCATATTATTCGTTATCTGCACGTTCAACCAATTCCCATGCATAACCAGCTGTACCGACTGTCAGGACACATTTTGCACCCAAATCTGTACAATCATCTGTTGGCGCTGGAATCGCCGCATCTGCAACAGCTTTGGCTGCGGCCGCATCTGTAACACCCTTATCTGCCTGGGTCTGGGCTGCATCTGCCGCTGATTTTGCATTTGCCGCGGCTGTTGCATTTGCCTCTTCTGCCGCCTTGGCACGTGCTTCTTCATCCGCTATTGCTTCTGCATTTGCCGCAATATCCGCTTTAACATCTGTATCGTCATATGTTGCCGCTGTTTGAGCATCTGCTATCATTTGAACAACTGTCTTGCCTTCGGCAACCGTACCAATTTTATTGTTTATTGTTGTATCCGCCGCCTGCAAGGCATCAATTTCGCCTTCGGCGGTTGTTACACGTTCTGCAACCGCATCCGCCGCCTGTTTATTCGTATTTACAGTTTGTTGTAAAGAACCTAAATCCGACGCAACACTTGCCAATTCTGCAGCAGAATCTTGGGCAGAGCTATCTATCTGTGCTTCTAATAACGCAATCGTAGGATACGTAGCTTGCTTTTCCGCATCCGTCATACCCTCCGAAATCGCATTTTTCATATTCCCAATTGTCTGGTATGTTGTTGACGCATCTGTCTTGGTCAGGTAATTCGTCTGCAAATCTGCTGTGGTTGTATAATCCGCCAACGCACCAGTAATCGCTGTTGCCACCTGTTGTGATGTCTGGGCCGCATTAACCTTGCCCGCCAATTCCGTTGACAATTTCTCTTCTGTAACCGCACCAGCCTTGATATTACCTGAATCAACTGCATCGGTCCCCAGGGTCAATTGACCACCTTGGACCTTCTGCAAATTTTCCTGCAAAGTGGCGATATCATTTTTATTTGTTGTAACCTGGCCATTTGCCAAAGCATCTGTATAATCTTTGGCCTGTTTCAGAATACCTGTGGTTTGGTCATTAATCGCTGAAATCGCATTTGTATTTGCCAGAACAGCCGCATCATTTGTTGTTTTATATGCACCCAATGCCGCCGCCGCATCATCGCCTGCTTTTTTAGCAGTTGCAATTGATGATTCCAATGTACTTTTATCTGTTGTATAAGTATCGCCACTAACTGCATACTGTTCAACCCATGCCTTTGATGCGATTGCCGCATCCGCAGAATTCGCAGCACACAACCCAATTAATACTGTGAAAATCCCAGCGGTTAATTTTTTCATTTTTTATCCTTTCCTTCCTATAATCCTATTTTACCATTTTTGGCCGAATCGTGTAAAGGGCAAAAATGCCCTTTACATTATTTTTTTTATTATTCTGCATCTGCTGGATCTGTAACATCAATCCAAACCAGGCTGCCGTCATTTGCCATCGTCAGTACACACAAACCAGATTCCGCACCACATGTGTTTGTTGTTGGTTTGTTTAACAAAGTACTGGTTGCATCTGAAACTGCCTTGGAAACAGAACCTTCACCCGTACCGTTCAATGTTGCGATTGCAGTTGTATTTGTACCAATCTGGGCAACTTTATCTGCATCGATACCCGATGCCATAACCGCACCTTCATTGATTGTCTTGATAGACGCCGCGTTTGCCGCAATATCCGCTTTAACCGCTGCATCATCATATTCTGCCGCTGTTTGAGCATCCGCAATCATTTCTACAACTGTCTTGCCTTCGGCAACCGTACCAATTTTATCATTAATTGCCGTATCCGCCGCCTGCAATGCATCAATTTCACCTTCGGCGGTTGTTACACGTCCTGCAATACTATCAACCGTACCTGACAAAGTTGTAACCGTGCTTGCATCTGCTTTGCCAGCAACAGTTGTTTCTAATGTCTTAATTGCACCACCATCGCCAGATAGTTTTGCAATTTCTTCGTTTGTATATGTTTTTGCAGAACTTAATGCTGTATCCGCTGCGCCGGCCGCATCATAATTTGTTGCCAAGCCATCTGCATAATCTTTTGCCGATTGTAATGTTGCTGCATCCTGGCTATCAACATAAGATGTCTTTGCATAATCCGTCAAAGATGTTGCAATTTGATCTGCGACAGACTTATCGCCAACCAAGGTTTCCAGGCCAGAAATCCTGTTACCCTGGGCGGTCACAGTTGAAACCAAACCTGTTGCTTGGCCATCTTCGCCAGTACCACCCAATGTATCTGCCAATTCTTGAACCTTGGTATTAGTATAATTGGTTGCCGCTGTTGCATCTTCAGCCGCCTTGGCAATTGTCTGGAATTTTTCATCCGCCTGGGTAATTGTATAAACATCGGCCGCATTTGCTTTTTTCGCAACTTCTTCATTTGTTGCATCTAATGCTGTTTTATCTGCCTTCAAATCAATCGCGCCTTGCAGTGTGCTTTGTGCAGATTCCAATGCCGCCGTTGTTGCCTTGTCACCAACCTGGTTCAAGACATACTGTTTACTGGCGATTTCAACCGCCGCGTTTGCACCCGATGCCCCCATCAGGATTGCCGCCATAATGCCAGAAAACGCAATATTTTTTACCTTCATTTTTCTTTCCTTTTCTTTCGTTTTTTATGCCTGAACCATTATGGCGGTTTGGCATGTTTTAGTTTTTTTAGTTAGCCGCCGGTGTTAATACCAATTCATTACCTTCACCGTCGATAACTGCAACAGATGTATATGATACATTGTTTTGACCGTCACTGGACACCAGGTATGTACCCGCCGCCAAATCCGTTGATGTCAGATAGTGGCCCGCCGCGATTGTATCGCTTACATTTTGTGCGGTCTGATAACCACTGTCGTTGTTCAGTTCACTAATATTTGCATTTGGTTGTAATGCTGTGGCACCTGCTGCCGCACCAGATTCAATTGTGGCCAGGTTTTCAATTGTCGCCTGTTTACCATCCAATGCAGTTGTTACCGTACCCTGGTATGTTTCAAATTCAGAATCCGTTACATAATCTGTTGGGATATCACTTGTATCAGCCTTGCCCGCCACATCTGTCTTTAATTGCGTGATATCAGCTGTATTCGTACCAACCTGGGTCTGCAATGTTGACAAGTCACCTGCAACTTCGTTAACTTTGGTTACCGCCGCATTTGCGATTGTCTGGGCTACAGAAACAGATGGATATTTTGCTTCTTTTTCTTCTGTAGACAAAGCTTCAATTTGTTCTGCTGTTGCAGACGCAATCTTATTTGCAACATCTTCTTTTAATGCCAAACCTTCTGTTAACGCCTGGGCATCTGCTTTTGTTGTAATATCTGTTTTCAAATCCGCGACATCTTTTACCAAACCAGATTCCGCATCACCAACTGTACCGGCCAATGAATCAACCGCCGATGCCGTTGATTCAATTTCTGCAACATCTTCCGCTGTGATACCAGAATCAACAGCCGCCTGTTGATCTGCTGTCAAAGTATCTTGTTTTTCTTCCAATGCATCGGCAACTGTTTTCGCAGAACCATCGTCATTTGTACCTAAATCACCAATTGATTCCTGAACACCGGCAACAGACTGTGTCAAATCTGTCAATGCATCTGACACTGGAACCTGGGTGCCATCGGCGCCTTCGACCGTCACCGTTGACAAGTCAGCCGAAATCGTATCATCTGTAATATCGATACCTTCACCTGCAGTCAATGTATTTTGTTTTGTTGCCAATTGATTGGTAACATAATCTTTACTTGCCAATGTGTATGTGGCTGCATCGGCTGCACCACACGCACCGGCCAGGACTGCTGCTGCAAATCCAGAGAACATGATATTTTTTACTTTCATTTTTCCTTCCTTTCTTTTCTTTTTTTATTTGTGCGGTTTTACAACCGTGTTTTTGTTTTTCAAATCTTTTGTTTATTCGGCAACATCAACCGATGCCCATGTCACACCACCATTACCATCAGATACCAGCATCGCAAAATCGCCCGCCGCCATCTGTTCGTTACCAGTTGAAATCTTGTCCGCGGTAACAGTCCCCATTTCAATCACAGAACCATCAATACTGGTTATCTGTGCGGCTTCGACTGTGTCTTTGTATGCCAATGCGCCTAAATCAGCCTTGGCCGCGAACTTGTTATCCGCTTCGGTCTTGGTGTAATAATTTGCCAATTCAACATCACCTGCGTTAATTTTATCAATCGCGGCCTGTAATTCAGCCTTGGTATCTTTTAACTCGTCCTTGGTCGCCAATGTCGCCAGTGTTGAATTAATAGAATCAATTGCACCCTGCATTGTTGTATCTGCAGCCTTCAAACCATCAATTGCAGAATTCAGTGATTCAACCGCCGCATCAACATATGCCTGGTCAACATCAGGTTCTTTTATCGCCTTAATCGCCGCGCGCAATTCATCATCAACCGCGCTCAGCCCTTCAACCATGCTGTTAACATATTCTTCGGTCGCCAAACCATCAATTGACGGAATTGTATTTTCCAAACTCTCTATCGCCGCCTGTAATGCTGCATCCGCCGCAGTCAGTTCAACAACCTTGGCATTCAATGTTTCTGATGTAGCAAATCCCTTGTCTGCATCCTGTAATGCCTTAACCGCAATATCCATTGCAGAATCCGCATCTTGTAATGCCGCAATTGCCAATTCAGCCGATTCCAAATCTGCCAATAGCGCATAATCTGCCAATACAGATGCATCCGCCTTGGTCACCAATGCAGATTCAACTTCCGACTTTAATGCATAGTTTTCCAATCCTTCGACACCACCGGCCTGAACTTGGGCAATCTGCTCTTCTAATTCAGTTTTCAATGCCGCCAACTGGTCCGCAGTGGCACGCGCTGCAATCGCATCGTTCAACGAAGACTGGACCGAATTCAATGTCGTCGTCAAAACATAGTCACCAGAATTTTGTTTTTTATCAATTTCGGTCTGTAATGCCGCCTGCAGTTCGGTTAAATCACCCGATGTTACATATCCTGCCTTGGACATTTCATCCAACTTGTTTTGAACCGTTGTCAAATCAGCCGCCATTGCATAATCACCGATTGCCTGTTTACCGGCAATCAAGCCCTCCAATGCAGTCACTGATGCTTCTAATTCTGCTGTTTTTACAAATTCTAAAACCTGTGTTTCCAGGGCCGCAACACGTTCTTCTAAATCATCAATTGATTCTTGTAACAGTTTATCAGCCGCCTGAACATTTGCGATTGTTTCATATGTATCATCAAATGTAATTGTTGCAGATTCCTGGCCACCATCAATTGACCATGACAATGTATGCGTTGCATCATCATACGAAATATCAACCGTGTTACCGGCAATCTTTTCCAAATCCGCAACCAAATCTGCATACTTTAACGAAACAGTATCATTTACAATTTCGATATATTGACCCGCCGTCAAAACATTTTGCTTGGTCGCCAATGCCGCCTCTAAATCAGTAACAGACTTTTCCATATCTGCCACAGAACCCTGCAACGCCGACACGTCTGTTTTCAATTGAACAACATCCGCCGATGCCGCCAAATCATCCGCAGACGGAATCAATGCCTTGACCGCATCAATTTCGGATTGCAATTCTGTCTTGCCAACAACATCCGCCGGCAAATCTGCAATTGCATTTTCAATTTCCGCAACCTGGGATTCAACCGCCGCAACAGAATCTTGGACTGTTTTGAATTCTTCATCAGTTACAACACCATCGGCCGCCGCTTTTTCCAGCGCATCTACGCGTTCTTCCAGAACACCAACACCAGCCTCCAAATCATCAAATTTATCTGGCAATTGGGCAACACGCAACCACAATGGATCATTAACATCCACGAATTCGCCACCCGTCGTCCCACCAGACGAAGAACCACCCGAAGACGATCCACCTGTCACAACCTTGACCGGTGTACCACCCAAATATTTACCAATCGACAAACGCGGTGACATCGCCGCACGTGTTGACGTAACCGCACCAGACGTGGTCGCAGATGTGGTTGATGTCTTTGCACTTGATGTGGCCTTGGTTGTTGATGGCAAAACGCGCATTGCACCTGCACGTGTTGATGCGCCCGATGTTTTGGATGCGGCCGCACTGGATGCACTGGTATATGTACCCGCACCCCCCAGGCTGCGTACCGGCGCCGCGGACATTGCCGGGGTCGCCACCACGGTGCATAACGCACAAATTAATGCCAGGCTAGATATTTTTAATTCTGTTTTCATGTCTTCTCTCTACTTGTGTATATAATACCACATTTTGCGAATCGGGGTCAATACCCATTTTTTTACAAATTCCTATTTTTTTAGAATTCGTAGCGCAATCCCATTGATATTGAATTATTCAATACAAAACCGATATCATTTGACAATTCTGCGCCTGAAATATCATTTGCACCAGCCGTCACACCATCACCAAACACACGCGACTGTTCATGCCCCCAGAACCCTGACAAACGATAGCGCAAATCTACAACCAAATTATCATCCAATTTATGCGACCAACCAAACATCAGCGCACCCATTGGTGAAACGCCACGTTCATCACGATCACCACTGACCAAGAAATCATTATTCAACTCTGTTTTTGGCAACGCAATCCCCAGCCCTGCCCCAACATACAAACCATTTGCAAAATCATAATAACCATTTGCAATAACATATGGCACGGTCATCTTGAATTCTATACCCTGGTCTTTGTCAGAAAATTGACCGATTAAACCGGCTTCGACCTCGGCCCGCCAGAAATACTTAAATGTATGTCCAACAAAAACATTTCCACCAAACACAGATTCAAAAGAATACTCATCAGCTCCAATCGAAACACCATTTAACGAATATTCATTTTCCCAGTTCAAGAAAGCCATTTCCGCGCGTCCACCGACATACCATCCGGTTTTTGCCTTGTCCGTATAATCATATCTAACATTATAACTGCCGTCTGTGTTGCGCTGTAAATAACTTGGTGCCGCATCCGCGCCTGTTACCGCAACCAAAGACAACAAACAAATCGATACTATTTTTTTCATGGATATTTCCCCCTACTTTTTTCCTATAGTATACCACAAATCACACCCAACAAAAAACAGAAAAATAAAACATTTGTATATTTTCTTAAAAAATGTTAAAATTCAGGCATAAACAAAAAAATAAAAAGGAAAGATTATGAAAAAAATATTTGCAATCATCGGTTTATTGGCATTGGCCGCATGCGGTGGCGCCCCAAAAGAATTACAGGGTCAACAGGTATTCTTTGCGTTTGACTCGGCTGAAATTTCGGATGCCGCACGTAAGAATTTAGAGGCCCAGGCCCTTTACATGAAAAAGCACCCAGAAACACAAATCACACTTCAGGGTCGCTGTGACGAACGCGGTTCGACTGAATACAACCTGGCATTGGGGGCGTTGCGCGCCGGCAATGCGGCACACGTTATGACACGCAACGGTATTGAACCAGAACGCATCAAAACCGTTTCATACGGCAAAGAAAACCCATTATACCCAGGCACCGGCGAAGAAGTATGGGCATTAAACCGAAATGCCACAACCAAGGTACGTCAGCCTAAATAAATTCAATTCAAAGCCCCACGGGGCTTTTTTTTATTTCATTTGACGATATGTAAAAAATTTACTAATCTGTTCATTATGGAAGATAATACAGCAATATCATTTGCAAATGTGGCTGCGAAATATGACGGCACACCTGAAATCCTGACTGATGTTTCATTTAATATCGGGGGCGGTTCTTTTTACTTTTTATCCGGCGCATCCGGCGCGGGTAAAACAACACTGTTGCGCCTGATATATAAATTACACACACCATGTCGCGGCATTGTAAAGTTATTTGGAAAAACAACCAACGGCATGACACGCGATGAAATAACAAAAATTCGCCAAAAAATGGCCATTGTTTTTCAAGAATATTCATTGCTGTCACATTTATCAGTGTTTGACAATGTCGCGTTGCCACTGCGCGTGCGTGGGGTCCCAGAAAACAAAATCAAACCCCTTGTGGCCAAGGTTCTTGATTGGGTCGGCCTGGGCAAATACGCAGATGCAAATCCACGCGCCTTGTCCGGCGGTCAACAGCAACGCGTTTCCGTCGCCCGTGCGATTATTGTTCAGCCGGCTATTTTACTAGCGGACGAACCCACTGGCAATTTGGATGACGAAAACGCATCACGACTGATGGAACTGTTTATCAAGATGAACAAAACATTTGGCACAACAATCATCTTGGCAACACATAACAAGAAACTAATGGAAACATACAAATTTCCTGTAATCAATGTTGAAAACCATCGCGTATCATTTGTGGGACAAAAACCCCAGCCAACCGAATCGAAAAAAGTATGGAAAGGCCCCAAACCACAAAACTATTTCAACGAATTATCAAAACAATTTGACGATATTGGAAACGCATAAGAAATGAAGAAGCCAACTGTATTTTCACTGGTCCGCGAACAATCGGTGTTTATGACAACGATTATGGGATTATTAACTTTCTTGTCGGTATTGGCATTGGGAATCGCATTATCAATTGGCACAGGCGTTATTCGCTGGAACGCGCAATGGGATAATTTCGCCACAGTTCAGGTCACAGATTCAAAAAACATTGACACAGCCGCAAAAATTATCGAAGAAAATCGCGACAAAATGAAATCTGTTCGCCGAATAAGCAATGACGAAATGGCCGACTTAATGCGTCCGTGGATTTCAAATGGTGGTGCGGCATTAAAGAACTATCTGCCAACGATGTGGGAAATCGAATTCAAAAACAGCGATGATATGACCAGTGTTCAAAAATCCATCGCGACAAACGCGCGATTTTTACCACACGCATCGGCATTAAAAACATCAACATCGGCTGGCTGGAAAATGATTGGGATATCGGTACTGGTGCTGGCACTGGCGTTGGGTGCGATTGGCGTATCTATTTCATACATTGCCAGAAATACTGCGATGCTGCACCGCCGCGAACTGGAAATATTAACCCAGATTGGTGCGTCTGATTCATTTGTCGCCCGACAAATGCAGATTATTGTTGCAAAAATCACCGCCCTGGCGGCGATATGTGGTTTTACCGCGGCCGCGCCGGTATTGTTGCTGATATTATCTGCGGCGCGTTCCACACGCGTTGGATTAATGGCAATGTTGGGCCTGGGGGCATTTGGTTGGTGGACATTGTTTTTCATGCCCATATTGATTGTAATATTTGCCGTATTTGTCACACGCCGCACAACATTAAATATATTAAAATCTGAACAATAAATGCGACTGATAACCCCATCTTTTTTATTATTGGCATTATTTGTTCTGGGCGGCATGATATTCAAGGCATCTGCCCCAACCAGTTGCGGTCCAATCATGCCAGACGACAGCATATTTGTCCTGACCGGCGATGAACGCAGAATCCCATTTGCGATGCGCCAACTAGAAAAATATCCGGACACAGACCTTTATATAATTGGGGCCGGTGTTCCGAACTTTGACACATTGTCGACACGCGCATCAATTGAATCTGATTCAAAATCAACATACCAAAATGCCCGCGCGATTAAGAAGATTGTCACAACCGCCGGACTGGACCGCATTGTTATTGTCACAACCGAAGAACACATGAACCGCGCCAAATACTTGATACACCACGAATTACCAAACACAGAAATTATTGCGTGTCCTGCAATGCTAACCGGGATGCCGGCGCCAAAAAGACTTGAAAGATGGACCACAGAATATATAAAATACATCGTGACCCTGATTGGAATCAAGGAAAGTTAATAATCAAAAGGAATCATTATGATACGCACAGTCTTGTTCAAAATCGCACTGCCTATTTATTTTGCGCTTTGGATGCCATTGTTGTTGATTGGATTGGTGTCTAAAAAATTAAGTCGTATTTTTGTATTCACAGATGCCGCAGGTGTTCTGGTCTTGGCACGGTTAATATGCGGAATTAAATACAAAATTCATTATCCACAATCCGATGATTGCGACATCCCAGAAATGCCAAATGGCAACCAACGCCTTGATGGCAAGGCTATTATTGCCGCCAAACACATGTCTATTTTGGAAATCGCGGCGATATCACGCGTTGTTCCAAACTCATTTTTCATAATGAAGCGTCAACTGTTGTGGATTCCAATCTATGGTTGGGCATTTTGGCGTTGTGGGATGCTGGGGGTAAATCGCGCACGTGGCAAAACAAACATGGCCAAATTGGCATCTGATGTTGAAAAACGCGTACTGGACGGATACACATTGGTAATCTTCCCCGAAGGCACCCGTGCAAAACCCGGCGAAAGAATTCCGTTAAAGCGTGGCCTGTTACTGTTGGCATATAAATTAAAACTGCCTATTTTACCAGTGGGAACAGATGCAGGTCTTTACTGGCCAAAACACGGCCGCATGCACAGTGGCACCGCCAACGTATATTTTGAACCATTGTTACCATCAAACGCATCACTGGACGAAATTAGCGAAGCCATAAATCGCCACAGCGCATAACAATCAATTATAATGATTTAATCGGGAATCGTAGTGTACAAGCCGCTTCATGAGATTCCCGACAAAACACTCTCCTTGTACTGGGAAAAAGAAATTAAAGATAATGGTATAGATAAACGGGTTAACGATGGCGTAGTGTACAGACGCTACACGAGCCATTGCTAACCCGCTTTAGATATGCCATTAGATTTAATTTATTTGCACCACGGCTTTCGTTTGCCACCCTTATACGGTCGTCCCAGACCACTGTCTATCAAAATTAATCCAACATCACGTCCATCGGGCAAGAACACATTTGCATTTATACGCCCCAGATATTTATCGTCTTTGATATTATCCAATTCAACAACCGTCCCACGCGGAATCAGTGCCGACAAAACATCACGCGCACGTGTGGCCATTTGTTTTTCAGCCAAACATTTACCGTTCATTTCCGGGGTATCTATGTTAATCAGTCGCACACGCACCGTCACATAAACATCGCTGTCCAATGCCACCTGGGCAGAAAATGTATCACCATCAAATATATAATCCACCCGTGCCGGCACGGCATTCGCCGACACCGTCATAAAGCACATAAACATAAAACTTAATAATTTTTTCATATCTCGTGTTTCTATCTCATGTCTCATTGTAAAAAATGCCCGACGGGCATTTTTTACGGTAATTTCGGCGACCAGGTTGGTTCAACCCCATTGATATCATCTGGCAACTCAATGTCATAAACATTTTGCCCGGTTATATCAACACTGCGAATATGACTGATGCGTTCGATACCATCAATATGACGTTCTGTTTCATAATATACCAATCGACGCGATCCCGGCGCCCATGATGGGGCCTCCATAAACCAGCCACCGGCCAGAATTTTTTCATTGCGACCACGTGGATTCATAATCCCCACATAAAATGTATCATCTGCAATTTTAGTAAATGCAATAAACTGTCCGTCCGGGGACCATGCCGGGGTTGCATATCGCCCTGCCCCATATGTAATGCGTTGTTCTGCGCCTGTTTCTAAATCCAGCACATGAATCTGTTGACGGCCAGACCGATCCGAATTAAATGCCAATTTCTTGCCATCTGGGGAATAAGACGGACTGGTATTCAATGATTTACCAAATGTCAATTGGCGCAACTTTTTTGTTTCTATATCATATTCATATATATGAGACAACCCGCGTTTAACCAACGACAACGCAACTTTTTTACCATCTGGCGAAAAACGCGGCGCATATGTCATACCATCAAATTGCCCCAGACGTTTCTGTTCGCCTGTATCCAGGTTCAAAATCCAAATCATTGGATCATCATCATAATAAGACAAGAACACAATTGATTGCATATTTGGCGAAAAATGTGGCGACATGACATAGTCATCTTTGTCCGACAAATACCGCATACCATGGCCATCTTGGTCCATAATCGCCATGCGCTTGTGCCGGTCATGTATGGGCCCCGTTTCTGCAATAAAGACAATCTGGGTATCGAAATATCCAATTTCCCCGGTTAATCTTTCAAAAATCGCATTCGCCATAATATGCGCCAAACGACGGGCAGATTTCCGCGATGCAACCAGTGACTGTGCCTCGATCTGTTCTGTACCATCAACATCCCAAACATAGAATTCCAAACGATACATATCATCTGGCTCTTTGAATAACTTGGCCTGAACAAGAACCTTGGCCTTGATTGCCGCCCAAGATTTAAAGTTTGGCAATTTTCCCATTTTTACATTTTCAGGAAACGCATCATGATTCACAATACGAAACAGTCCCGTGCGCTTCAAATCATTTTCAATAACTTCGCGCATCATTTCTGCGTCACGACGACGCGCACCATTTACTAATTCAAATTCCTGAATTGCGATTGATGTTGGTTCCAGCGCACCTGCAATAATATCCACCTTTAATTCTGCCCAAGACGGCAAAACAACCAATGCACACAACACAAAAAATGCCAGTATTCTTTTTAACATAATATTATCCCTTCCAGTAATCCTATACGCCAATTTTATATACACAAATCCCAAAAATCAAACCCAAATAAACACCCATACAATTATCTTTACAAACCTATATACAAACGCCTATATTTGCGCCAATATATTTGTATTGACAATTGTATTTACAATGGTATAGTTCGTTGTAAGTACTGTGGTATTGTACAAAGTATAGGAGTTTGCATATGCCAAATGTTATGCAACAATTATTTATAATGAACATCGAATCCTTGCTGCGCGAATACGCTGCGTACAAGGCTTTTAACAAATCCGATTGCGTGATTAACATGCGTATTCCACGCCCTATTCTGGATAAAATCAAGGAACTGGCCGACGAACAACATGTCCCGTATCAGTCATTAATATCATCTGTATTATTTTCACTGGCCAATATCGAAGATAAAAAATAACCCCGGGAACACACCATGGCACAACCAAGCAAAGATTTAATTTTCAAAACCCTGACCCAGACACGCCATCGCATTACCGAAGAAATGGATTTATTCAGCACCACAACCAACGATACCGAATATTGGTTTTATTCTGATTTATACAATCTGTTTTCACATCCAATGTTTGACCCTGAAAACATGTACGAACACACATATCAAAAATTTGACCCCACACCTGCATCAACCCAAAAAATCACCCCATACGAATTATTCAAAAATCACGCGGTCACACATAACCATAAATATACTATACACAGCCCACACCCACCATACAAGCCAATTACAAAGAAAGCGGTGGACATAAAACTTAGCCGCTATGCATGCTATTGCATGTTTCGGGACAAACCAAACCTTATCTTTACACGCACATACTTTATGATGCCAAACGCTGATTTCAAAACCATATACGAAACATCATATCGATTTGCGCGCATTTATCAGCGTCAAAAACTGCGTGAATCTGAACGAAAATTGGCCGGCATCTTAAAACACCTGGATGCCAGCATCGCATTATTCCAATATGAAACCGCACGCACATTTTTTGGCGAACAGACTGTCGATTATCTACGCGACGCATACCGTCTGGATAAAAATACCGCCATCGCTGACAATATGGGTGCCATATCATTACACGCGCGTCGCACTGCAATCGACAACGCAATCAAAAAATTTGATTTTGCACACACACGCGACCTGCGATCTTTTTCGATGATATTGCACAACGAACTACGCACCGCGCGCAATAAAATGATTTCTGAATATAAACTTTCACCAGAACAAGATATTCGCAAAACACCAATCAAGTCCGTTGAATCAGAATACAAGAAATTAGAAACAGAATTTATAAAGCAATACGCAACAAAAAACCTAAATACACGATAATAAAAACCCCACCATTTGGTGGGATTTTTATTAGTTAACCTTTACATATTTACATGATTTTTTGCATCCACACGATTTCTTTGCCGCCGGCACAACAATCTTGCGATCATGACGTGGGGCCTGACCCATCATATCGCGCGCATATAATGTTTCACACTTAACATTTTTATAAACAACCCTTTTATCCGCATCCAATGAACGAATTTCATCATTAAAATAACGACCACGTTCTGCGGAATAAAATACACAATCTTCGCCATCCTGGGTATAGCGAACACCACTTTTGTAATAATCATAGTACCCTGCACACCCCGTCAGCGCAGCCACCGCCAATACAGACACCAAAATTTTCTTCATCTAAGACACCCTTTGTTTTTGCGTTCCCTGCCCGCGCCCCCGATTTAGGTTTATTGTTGCAAAAGATATAAAAATGTCAAGTTTTTGTAACAATTATGATATAATTACCGCAAAAGGATTTACACAATGAAATACACTGAATTTGGACTGGTAAACACACGCACCATGTTTGCAGATGCAATCGCACGCAAATATGCCGTACCGGCTTTTAATTTTTATAACATGGAAACATTAAACGCAATTTTATCAGCCGCGCGCACAACACACAGCCCCGTCATCCTTGGGGTCAGTGAATCTGCCATGAAATACATGGGCAGCGATATGCTGATGGGCTTAATACGCGGCGCAAACATCCACCACAACGAACAAATAGCACTACATTTGGATCACGGTGGCACAATCGATGCATGTATTCGCGCAATCGACATGGGATTTTCATCTGTCATGATTGACGCCAGCAAATTACCATTTGAAGAAAATATCAAGATCACAAAATCAGTGGTCGAATACGCACATGCACACGATGTCTCGGTCGAAGCGGAACTGGGAACCCTGTCCGGCATCGAAGACGAAAACACACAATCTGCCACGTCCAGCTACACAAACCCAGACGACGTTGTAAAATTTGTAGATGCAACCGGAATTGACTCACTGGCCATCGCGATTGGAACCAGTCACGGCGCATACAAAAGAAAATCTGCCGACGAAGAATTAAGATTTGATATTTTACAGCGCATTGCTGACATGTTACCAAAATTTCCACTGGTCTTACACGGCGCATCACAAATCCCGACAGACCTGGTGAACACAATCAATGAATTTGGCGGCGACATGCCAAACGCACGCGGCATCGCCCCCGAACAACTGCGCCACGCAACCAAAATGAATATTTGTAAAATCAATGTGGACAGTGATTTACGCCTTGCCATGACGGCATCGGTTCGCAAATCCATGGCCGCCAACCCTGCAAACTTTAATCCACGCGAATACCTGGGGGCCGGCACCAAAGAAATGACCACCGTCTGCATTGATGAGATTAAAAATATTATGGGCAGTGATAATAAACTGCCCCACATATCCTAGCACCGGGTAAAAATTAAAGATAATGGTTTAGATAAAAACAAATCGGGCATCGCAGTGTACAAATGCTACATAAGATGCCCGAATTGTTTTTAGATAATTTAATAGATTTAATTTTTTTATTTTGCGCGTTCGACGTATTCTAATGTCTCAGTATTTACAACAATACGTTCGCCTTGCTCAATAAACAACGGAACCTGAACACGAACACCATTGTCCAAGATGGCTGGTTTACCACCACTGGATGATACAGTCTGCCCTTTTAATGCAGGTTCTGTTTCTTCGACCGTCGCAATAACAGTTTTTGGCAATGAAATAGATACGGGCTGACCTTCGACAAAATTTGCCTTAACCGACATTTCTGGTGCCAAGAATTTCATCATATCACCCAACGAATCAACTGGCATTGTAAACTGTTCATAGTCCGACAGATTCATAAAGAACGCATCCGACCCATCTGAATACAGATACTGACATTCAAAATCTTCGACCATTAATTTTTCGACTTTATCTTCTGCGCGCCAACGGTCACCACCTTTGTTCCCAGAATCAATATCGCGCAAATCCGCCTGAACAAATGCGCCACCTTTACCTGGCTTAACCTTTGTAATTGATGTAACCGAATACCGTTTACCATTGTGTGAAATCACCCAGCCCACACGCATATCATTTGCAATATAAGATGCCATAATTTATACCCCTTGTTAAATTTCTGAATTGATTATAAAAATATCACGCGCCAACGCAAGTTTTTTATTGCATTTCGCGTTTACGCGCCCAGTATCTGTCGATACTTTCCATAATCAGTTTATCTGCGGTTTCCCTGTCCGCCCAACCTAAAATCTTGGACCAAGAATTAGGCTGCAGGTCCTTGTAATGGTCGAAAAAGTATTCAATCTTGGAACGCAAAATCCCCGGCAATTGATTAACATCTTCAACCGTTTCATAATACGGATCAATTTTATCACGTGGCACACAGATAATTTTTTCATCACCACCGGCCTGATCTTCCATTAATAATACGCCGATTGGTCGAACCTCAATCAAAACACCAGGGCGCAGTGGCGCATTACAAACAACCACACAATCCAACGGATCACCATCATCCCCCAATGTCCCCGGGAAATAACCATAGTTCGCAGGATACGCCATTGGCGCATGCAGGATTCGATCAACCTTTAACAATCCTGTTTCTTTATCAATTTCATATTTCACATGCCCATTTTCCGGAATTTCAATAATTGCGTTCATCTTTTTCGGTGGCAATTTTCCCGGCGATAATTTTTCTAATGTCATAAATACACCCTTTATCTTGCTGGGCAAAATTTTATCACAAAAAATCCCGATTGCAATTTATTAAGTACACCAACCGCCCCTTGCGCTGGATAAAAATTAAATATAAAGGTATAGATAAACGAATTGGGGGTATCGTAGTGTACAAACGCTACATGAGATACCCCCAATTCGCTTTAGATATGCCATTAGATTTAATTTTTTACATACGCATTGGCATTAACACATACAACGCATCCGTATCTGTATTTGTAGATTTGAATATCGTTGGCGACAATGGATCTTGCATTTCCATCTGGAATTTGTCACCTTCTATCTGGCCGGCAACATCCAACAAGAACTTAACATTAAACATAACTGTAAATGTTGCATCGCCATTATATTCGATATCTAATTCCTGGGTTGCGGTACCTGCATCTGGGCTGGACGCATTAACAACCAACTTGTTCATGCTAAATGTCAATTGTACAGATTTTGTTTTATCAACACTGGCAACAGACACCAAATCAACCGCATTAATAAACGATTTTCTGTCCAGGATTGCAATTTTGTCATTACCCTTTGGAATAACAACACGATAATTTGGATATTGTGCATCAACCAATTTGCTGGTCAATGTTGCGGCACCAACTGTGAAACGTGCCTTGGTGTCCGACAATTCAACGGTCACATCATCAACATTGGCATCTTCTAATAACTTAGACAATTCACCAATAACACGACGCGGCAAGATAACCGATGGCATTTCTGCGCTGCCCGCTGGGGCCGCCATCGCGCACAGTGCCATACGCTGGGCATCCGTTGCAACCGCGGTCAAACGCTTTTCACCACTGTCATCAGAAATATGGAAATAAATACCACCTAAATGATAACGAACATCATCTGTTGGAATTGCGAACTTGGTCTGATTAATCAAGTGCGCCAAATCACCTGTTGTCATCTGGAATTTAGTGGTCAAATTACTGCCCGCCATTGCTGGGAAATTTTCTGCTGGCAATGTTGGCAAACGAAATACTGCACGACCACTGGAAACAATTAATTGATCGCCTGACTGTTTGAAACTAATTTCTGCATCATCTGGCAACTTGCGAACAATATCATACAGCATCTGAACCGGCACAGTAATTTTACCACCCAATGTGATATCGGCCGCCACATGTTCAACCAATTCCAAATCAACATTTGTCGCAGACATCGTCAAATCATCTGCAACCTCTAATTTAACATTCATCAAAATCGGCAATGTCGCACGCTTTTCCACGATGGATTGCATATGCCCCAGCGCGCGTATCAAAACCTGACGAAATACTGAAAATTCCATTACATACTCCTAAGATTTTCTGTGTATCCCACACTCTTTTGAGTTCAGTTTACCAAAAAACCCCGATTCGGTGCAAGGGTAAAAGCAGCCCTAAAAACACTATTATTTATTTAATATTTCAGAAACCAAATCAGCCATTGAATACCCCAGCCAATCTGGGTCATCCCGATATTCTGGTGCGCCCCGTTTCAAGGCTGTTTCACACGGATTGCCATCAGCCAGCCAATTTTCCAACAAATCACCCGCCAGCCATCCAACCCCGGCCCCGGCCACCAAACCAATTCCACCTGTAAATGGCGCCAATAACAAACCAATTCCCGTTGCCGATGCAACCTTGCCTGCAACGGCGGCGCCACTGATTGCGATGGTCGGTTCCGCCAAATTCCCCGACAATTCAATAGAATTTACAACCTTGCCCGTCAGGGATAATTTAATTCCACGCACCGGCACCGTCGTTAATGCTAACTTCAATGTTTCTTTACCTAAGTCTAAATCGCCTGCTAAACGCACATTTATCGCATTGGTTTCAATCGCAACGCCCTGTTCTGTATGAATTTGCCCATCACGCAATTTGACATTTACCGCCGCACATTTAATTTTAATCTGGTCATACTTTTTTTCCGAATTAAACATATCCTGAATACTGTGACGCAATGATGTCAGAAAATCTGTTCCATACATATATGCCACCAATGCAGAATGGGCATACCCAGACCCAACCGAATACACACGCACAGGCCCCGTCACAGTCTGCATCAATTCAGACAGATTTTTTCCACTTGCACGAACATATAATTCAAGATTCATCGGCAATTCAGAAATTAAATCGGGTGCATGCAATTCTTCTAGTAAATCGCCTATAAATATTCTTTCGCCAATTCCGCCCATAACAATGTGCATTTCACCTGTTTCATCTATATCCAAGTCCGCAGCCGCACGCAACACACCATCTGCAATTTGCGATTTGAATTCAACCCGCCCAATATTATCGGCAACATCGGCAACCAAATCTATGTTATCAATTGAAAAATCACGATACACAACCAATCGACCAATATTGGCCTTTAATTTTACCGTACGATTTACCAGCCAATCCCCATACAGTGGAATATTTTTGAACACATGCAAATCGCGCTTTGGACGAACCCATGTTTTTCCATACAGTCCCGGGAACAAATCACCTAATTCAACATCACCTGCATTTATGGTCAAATTAAGCACCGGCGCCCCATGCCCCCAATCATAATCACCCGACAAATCAATATTTGTTCCATTAACCGCGACCGAAGATCGGCGCAATGTGATTTTATTTCTATCAAAACCACCGGCCAAATTAACCGCCAAATCAGGCCAATTTTCCAAACTCAAATTAAACAATCGCCCGAATGCCCCAACATCTGGGATATCGCCCTTGATAATAAAATCAATTGGTGCCTTGCTGGTACCTTCCAATGCAACAT
Source organism: Alphaproteobacteria bacterium (assembly GCA_017472065.1). Taxonomy (GTDB): domain Bacteria; phylum Pseudomonadota; class Alphaproteobacteria; order Rs-D84; family Rs-D84; genus Enterousia. Next base: position 19,651 of record JAFURB010000015.1, read on the forward strand.
TTGCAATTAACGCATCCCCCCCCATAGACAATGCGATACGCACAGGATAAATTTTTCGTTCCAAATTATATTCTGAAAAATTCACGATAAATGGGAACACATCATCATTTTGCGACTTTATCCAGCCTGCATATTCGCGTCCCTCTTTATGCTTTACATATCGCAAACTAACCCCCGACACAGAATATGTTTCATCAAACACATGGGCTGTTAAATTTTTAATCTCAATCCCCCCCAGGCCAAATTCACGAAACGGATATTTTGATACAACCTTGTTATCGTTCTGTGCCTTGTTTTCTTGCGTATAGGACAATTTTCCCGGCATCACAGAATACACACCATCTGCATTTTTTTCAATACATGTTGTTGCATCATAAATCATAACCTTTTGTATTGTTGGTCTGTCACGAAACAACGATACTAAATTCAGTGTAACATCTATTTTTTTTGCTACAAACGCATCTGCATGCTTGGCCCAATCCGCATTAGCGATTCGCACATCATTTAATTCCACCCGTGGACGCAAAGAAAACTTCCATGACACCGCCCCATTTATTTCAATCGGCAACCCTGTTGAATCACGCAACACAGACACAACATTACCACGCAGTGATTCTAAATCAATCTGGGACAGTGCAACAACAATCGCCACCGCCATCCCGCCCAGGAACAGTCCCAACACGCGTAAAATCTGTGAAAAAACACTGCGTCTTATAATCATACTTGTTTATCATATACCTTTATGGAACTTTTAATTCCAAGAACTTAATCACAGGTGCCATAAAATCCGGTATGGTCGCCCGCAATGTCATCATACGGCCTGTTGATGGATGCTGAAAAGTCAATTTGTATGCCAACAAAAATAAATTATTTGTTGTTAAAATTGATCGCAGCGCATCATCTGTCGGAACCCGACGACCATAAATTGTATCACCAACAATTGGCGCATTTAATGTCATCGCACTGTGTACACGCAATTGATGTGTACGCCCAGTTTTCGGCGAGAATAGAACCCATGAAATATTCCCCGCAGATGCTAACACCTGATATCCTGTAACTGCCCGTTGGGGCCGCTGTCCCACACCATCATTAATGCGTTCGGGCGTATCAAAAACCTGACCTTTGATCATATAATTATCAATTACACCACGCGACGGCGCAACACAGCCATTAAGCAGTGCCAAGTATTCTTTATGTGCATCCTTGTTTTGAAACTGTGCACTAAGATTCTGTGCTGCACGTTGATTTTTTGCGACAACTAACAAACCACTGGTCTCTTTATCCAGCCGATGAACCAATGATATCTTATCATACGGGAACAATGCCGCCGCCATTTTATCGATTGATTTTCTGATACCACTGCCACCCTGAACTGCTAATCCTGCTGGCTTATTAAACACAACAATATCGTCATCATTGTGAATTATGCACGTACGCAATTCTTCCAGGTCAGACAACGAAAATTTATCCCCTGACGAAGATTTATGCATCGCGACTGCAAACCCCGCAATAGTTGGCGGTATGCGTACGGCATCCCCATCACGCAAAATCTCGCGACCATGAACGCGTTTTGAATTTACGCGAATCTGCCCACCGCGACACAGTCTATAAAATTCACGCAACGGCATAGACGGATAGTTACGAATAAACCACCGTTGCAGTCGTGTTCCATCATCTGTCTTTGAAATTGTTACTATTTCCGCAGCCATGATACCCCCGGCATCCTATTACCTGAACAACAACTATTCACCATATGTTATCTGAACAGTATTATACCCATTTGAATTCGTACACGATCCAGACGCACCACTGCTTTTACCATTTGACATCTTGTATCCAACCGAATCGGACCATGCCTTGGTTATAAATGTTTCGCATTCATTTTTGCTAAGTCCTGTGATACTAACCACAAACTGACGCGGATTTGATGGATCGACACTAATTTCATATTTTCCACCATATGGATTCGTATCTGACATACCAATTGCGTTGAAAATTGTCGCATTATTGATATTAGAAAAATCGTCATATTCCCCGTGAATATTGCGGACCTGGGTTACAATTTGTAACACTTCTTCGTTAACGGTATTACGTTTCTGGGTATTCATCGCCAATTGAATCATTTCAATTGCCCCAACGGTAATTACCCCCATAATCGCCAACACGCCCAACATTTCAATCATAGAACGACCAGATTCCTGTTTCATATTTACGACCTCCATTTGCTATTTGGTTTATATTATTCTATCATAAAGATTATGGATATTCAATTTTCTGATTTAATTGCCAATGCCCCACACGCCCCCGGCGTGTATAAAATGTATGATGCGGAAAACAATCTGCTTTACGTGGGCAAGGCACGCGATTTATCAAACCGATTAAACCAGTATATCGACATACCAAAACTAGAATTGCATAAACAGGTTATGCGTACCCTGGTCACACATGTCGAATGGGAAACAGTTGCGACCGAATCAGATGCCCTAATACGGGAACAAGAACTTATCAAAACTCTTAAACCAAAATACAACATTATGCTAACCGATGGGAAAATGTATCCTATGCTGGCATTGACAACGGGTGAATTTCCACGCCTGCTAAAATTCCGTGGCAAAATATCACAACGACGTGATGTTTATGGCCCATACCCATCGGTATCCGCCCTTAATGAAACAATCAAAACAATTCAAAAAGTATGTGGTCTGCGAACATGTACCGACACATTTATGCGAAACCGTGCGCGCCCATGCCTGTTGCATCAAATTGGTCGTTGCATGGCACCATGTTGCAACCCCGACACACAAAAATACGCAGAATCCGTGCGTATAGCGCGAAAAATATTAACCGGGGACAGTCGCCCAATAATCAACGACCTGACTCAACAAATGCAACAATTTTCCGATTCAAACGATTTCGAATCTGCCGCAATAATGCGCGACAAAATTATTGCACTGACCCACACATCAAACCGCGGAAAACGCCAAAACAATGCGTATAGCGCGATTTTAGACTGGGATAAAAATGTATCAGACCTGGAACAATGGCTGGGGATAAAAATTGAACGTGCGGGTGTATTTGATAACTCGCATTTGTTTGGAACCATGCCCGTCGGCGCAATGATAACATTTGGTCATGATGGATTTGATAAATCCGGATATAGACATTTTAAGTTAAATGATAAATCACGCGCAGGTAACGACATCGCAATGATGTCTGAATTTGTACGCCGTGCGGTTGAACGCGGTCCAAAACTTGATTTAATAATTGTTGACGGTGGCCCAGCCCAGTGGAACATTGCGAACCGTGCATCAAATGGGATTCCTGTATTTGGCGTAACCAAGGGGGTTGTACGCGATGGCGACGAACACTTTATATTGCCAGACGGATCGATTTTTCATGACCTGCCCAAGGACAGTCCACTGTTCCTGATGCTGCGCGCCGTCCGTGACGAAGCGCACCGCTTTGTAATCACATATCATCGCACAACACGTGCAAAGAAAATGACAGCATCCGTTCTGGACGAGATTGACGGAATTGGCCCAACACGAAAACGTGCATTAATGCAACACTTTGGCTCTGTGCGCGCAATTATGGATGCAGATCTTTCCGCATTAAAACATGTACCTGGCCTTGGCAAAAGTGCCGCCGAAAAAATATATGCCCATTTCCATTCAGAAGTGCTATAATTACCATATTCATATATTAATTAATAAAAAGGAGAACTATATGAAATCTTTTGTTAACTTTTTATCCGCATTTCGCATTGCATCCGCATTTGCGATTATCCCAACATTATTATACGGTTGGTATTGGATATCATTTATTTTGTATGTATTGGCATCATTGTCTGATTTCTTTGACGGATATTTGGCCCGCAAATACAATTGTGTCAGCAAACTGGGCGGTGTAATGGATCACATCGGCGACAAATTATTAGTTGCGAACACATTAATCATACTGTCTATTGTTTTAATGTTCCTGTTACCTGCGTTCATCCCTGGCTTTCCATCATGGACAATTATCGTACCGGTAATCTTGATGATTTCCCGCGAACTGTACATCAGTGGCCTGCGTGAATTCCTGGGCACCCAGAAAATTGAAATGCCGGTACCCAAGGCACGCTTTTCTATGGGAAAAATTAAAACCACATTGCAAATGGTTGCAACATGCGCCCTGTTGCTGGGGCTATGCATGCCACAGTTGGTACTGGTACCAAAAATGGAAATGTTTGCAATTTATGGATTCTATTGGTTGTCATACGGTGGCGTAATCACACTGTGGCTGGCATTGGTGGCAAGTCTGTGGTCCGCAACCCAGTACACAATAACATTTATCGGCCACTTAAAAAAGATAAAATAAAATTGCTCTATACGCATAAAAACCGGCATTTGCCGGTTTTTTATTTCTGATGCTGATGCAACGAATTCTGTTTTATTTGCATAAATTGATTAAAATGTTTCTGGGCCTCTTTTTTATGCATCTGGTTTGTCAATATCACTGTTCCCGTCACAGACACCATTGCCGCAAAAACCAATGCCGCCAATAACAAATTTGATTGGCGCACCAACCTGCCATGCAACTCGTCATGTTTCTTTTGCCAATTACTCATAAAATACCTACTTTTGCTTTTGATTCAATTTGTTATACATATACAATGAATCAACCGATTTAGTTGTATCAGATTGCATTTTAGGTTGAACCTTTTCATGTTTAACATCACTTTTGCTAAAACATTTATCAAATACCCACTGTCCTGCAAACGCAATACCAACCGACATTGCCAACACCAATGCCATTAACTTTAATTGCATTTTTGAATCATTTGTCGGTTCCATACTGCTACCCCTATTTTTGTTTTTCCAAATTTCGTTGTGTAATATTTTTCATTAAAAATTTATGTTTTTTATTAAACACAATCGTATCACCTGGTCTTACTGTTTCTGCACCTTTAATTTTGTATTCTTTGGCACGGCCACGCAATGGCGCCGCCACCAAAACATTTTTTCTAACATCACTTTTTCCGATAACACGCAATGTATCACCTGTATTTGTACGCGCGGGCAATTCTGTATCAAAACATGTACCATCACATTTTTCCAATGTATCACGCACAACTTCTTTTGGTGCCGCGCCTGGTATTTCAACAGCCTTGGCCACATCCCATGCAACGGTGGCACCAATTCCCGCCAATATTAAAACCGCAACCGCAAAACATACGGCATCTCTATCAATATTTACTAACATTTTTTTGTCTTTCATTTTTCTTTCCTATCGTTTTACACACTCAATATATCAAATAAGAACAAATACGCAATAAAAATCCCACATTTGTGGGATTTTTTATTTATCAGAACCAACCTTTTTTATCTGATTTTGTCCCTGCAAATTCATTAAGTAATTTCTTTTGTTTATCCGTCAGTTTTGTTGGAATATTTATCGCGACATCGATATATAAATCCCCAAATCCCCCGCGTCGTGTCGGCATACCATGCCCCCGCACGCGCAATTTTTCACCGACCTGGGTGCCACTTGGCACCTTGACCGCCAGTTTTTTATCATCTATTGTTTCGATTTCTATTTCACCCCCCAGTGCCAGTGTCGTAAACGGCACATCCACACGCATGATTAAATCATCACCCTGGCGCGCGAAACGTTTATCTGGGCGCACACGCACATCTAAATAGAAATCGCCTGCTGGTGCGCCTGCACTGCCTGCCTCGCCCTGGCCAGCCAGGCGCAGTCGCGTACCATCTTCGACGCCGGCGGGGATTTTTACATCCAATGTGCGTTGCTTATGCACAGTACCCGTTCCATCACACGCCGAACACTTTTTGTCGATTTTATGCCCCAAACCATTACAGTCTGGACACGGTCTTTCCACTGCAAAGAAGCCCTGGCGCGCATGAACAACGCCCGAACCACCACATGTTGAACAAACCGGCGCCGCCGATCCGTCGGCCGTACCATTTCCATGACATTTTTCGCATTCTACATTACTTGAAAATTTAACAGTATGTGTCGTACCAAAATACGCATCACGCAAATCAATTACAACTTCATCCAACAAATCACGTCCGGCACGCTGGGATGCACGTTGTGATGCGCCACCGGTACCAAAGTCACCAAACCCGAATCCACGCATCGCCTCGCGCAGGATATCTTCCATACCGGCACCACCGCCCATATTAAAATGGAACGCACCATCGCCAAATGGGTTGCCACCAAATCCAGCACCAGCCCCATTACCCCCGGCGAATGCCGCATCACCGAAACGATCATATGCCGCGCGCTTTTGTGGATCTTTTAGGATATCGAACGCGTTATTTACTTCCTTAAACTTTTCTTCTGCGTCTTTGTTATCAGGATTTCTGTCTGGGTGATATTTCATAACCAGTTTATGATACGCCTTTTTAATATCGGCATCTGACGCATCACGCGCCACCCCCAGCACTTCGTATGGATTTTTATTCATATTTATATACCTATGATTTTCGTTATAAAATATATAGAACCCGCTACAAAAAAATCAAGTCCCAAATATCATTTAGGCTTAAATTCTTTGGACTTGCCAAAAATTCAAAAATGTTCTAATAATAATGTCATCATGACAGACAAGAATACACATACATATGACGCATCAGACATCCAGGTATTGGAAGGTCTGGAACCCGTACGCCTGCGCCCGGGGATGTACATCGGTGGCACAGACGAAAAGGCATGGCATCACCTGCCGATTGAAATCATGGACAATTCCATTGACGAAGCGGTTGCCGGCTTTGCCAAGAAGATTACGGTTAACTTAATTGATTCCAAGACAATTGAAATCACCGACGACGGTCGTGGTATCCCGGTGGACGAACACCCAAAATACCCTGGCAAGTCCGCGTTAGAGGTTATTTTAACAACCCTGCATTCGGGTGGTAAGTTTAATAATAATGTTTACAAGACCAGTGGTGGCCTGCACGGTGTGGGATCGGCGGTTGTAAACGCGCTGTCATCTGAAATGGTGGTTGATATTGCACGCGATGGATATAATTGGCACCAGACATTTTCACGCGGAATCACGACATCGCCAATGACGCGTGGCGAACCAACGAACAAGCATGGCACCAAAATCCGCTTTACAATTGACGACGACATTTTCGGCGCATCGGCGACATTTAAGCCTGTAAAAATTTATCGCATGGCCCGTGCCAAGGCTTTCTTGTCACGTGGTGTAAAAATCGATTGGCAATGCAATCCTGAATTATTAACCGAAGACATGGGGATTCCCGCCACGACCACCTTCTTTTATCCAAACGGCGTGGCAGATTTCTTGGCTGAAAAGACTGATTCCAAACCACGCATTTTGCCCCGCATTTTCAGTGGCAGTGTTGATTTCCCAGATGATTCGGGTCGTGTTGAGTGGGCATTAACATTTTTAACTGATGAAAATGGTGCGGCATCTGACGATGGATTTTTCTCGTCTTACTGTAACACGATTGCGACAATTGACGGTGGCACACATGAAACCGGCTTTAAGTCTGCAATTACCAAAGGGATAAAGGCATACGGGGAAAAGGTTAATAATAAATCCGCCGCCACCATTATCGGCGAAGATGTATTTGATTCTGTGGCCGCGATTGTATCGGTGTTTTACAAGACGCCACAGTTCCTGGGCCAGACCAAGGAAAAATTATCTAATCCAGAGGTTGCACGTTTTACCGAAAACGCCCTGCGCGATCCATGGGAAATGTTCTTGGCATCTGATCCCAAGACGGCAAATGCATTACTGGAATTTGTAATTAATCTGGCCAACGCCCGTATCAAGACCAAGGCGGTCAAAGATGTTGCCCGCAAAACCCCGACAAAACGTATTCGTATGCCGGCAAAATTGGCGGATTGTTCCAAACATGGCATCGCCGGCACAGAATTATTTATAGTAGAGGGGGAATCGGCCGGTGGCACCGCCAAACAGGCACGCGACCGCGCAACCCAGGCGATTATGCCCCTGCGTGGCAAGGTTTTGAACGTTATATCAAATTCCGACGAACGATTCGGTAACAACAAAGAATTAAACGAATTGATTGATATTATCGGTGCCGGCACGGCGCGCGATTGGAACGAAGATAAATTGCGTTATGAAAAAATCATTGTCATGACCGATGCCGATGTCGATGGCAGTCATATTGCATCCCTGCTGATGGCATTTTTCTATCAGTTCATGCCCCAGTTAATATATGGTGGCCACCTGTATTTATCATGTCCACCGCTGTATAAATTAACATGCGGCACCGAATCGATTTACGTTGATACCGACGAAGAACTGGAAAACCTAAAAGCAACAAAATACAAGAACAAGAAAGTTGAAATTTCGCGATTCAAAGGATTGGGTGAAATGATGCCGAACCAGTTAAAGGAAACAACCATGTCCCCCAAAACCCGTCGCCTGATACGCGTTGATTTACCACCGCGCACCGAAGACGGATTAGAAGACACCGAAAAAACCCGTACGATTGTTTCCGAACTGATGGGCAAAAAACCTGAATTCAGATTCAAATTCATAACCGAACACGCCCAATTTGTTAAGGACTTGTTTGTATAAAAACAAAAAATGCGCTATACGCATAAAAACCGCCATTTGGCGGTTTTTCTATAATGTGTTTATTTTACCTTTTGCTTATATTGATTCAACAGAACATCGCGCGCCCCGTTTGTATTTTCCTGTAACAAACGCATAAAACGCGGAATCGCATAATCCTCATACAGATCCTCCTGCCCATCATAATCTGACACAAAAACACCATTTTCTGACACTGGCACAATTTTACCTGTTTTCAAATCACGACAAATCACATTTCCAATTGCATCCGCACCATAACTAGAATGTTCATACCCATATGGCATTTTAATCTTTTGTCCATAAATTGGCCGTTCCCCGGGCACACGTTCTGCACACACCGTCAAAAATGCCGCCAATTCTAATCCCAAATCTTTGAATTCTGGTTGCATTTTTTGATATACATCATCTGCCAACACAATCAAATCCAAATCTGCCATTTCTTCCTTGAATCCACGATATACAATCAATGTCGATGCCTTGGGTCTATCTAAATCGTACCACATAACATTATGTTTTCGTGCGGGACAATTAACCAATTCATTTACCATACCCGGTCCTGAAATCTTTTCCCTTGTTTTACCGTTGGGCATAACACTGCCCCGTCCATCATAAAAAATATTTTCCAATGGGAATTTGAAAGTATGCCACACCGACGCATTATAATCAAAAATCCACTGTACCGGCACATGATAAAAAACATCTTTTTTCAGATTAATAATTTTTTTTGCAATATCCCGTGCCTTATTCCACGCTTTATTATCCGGACTGGCCTTTGCATCAAGACCGGCAAACATAATTCTGAAATTATTCATTGTGGCTTCGTCAACCTTGCAATACACACCCTGCATAACAAATCCTTTTGTTGTCTAAAAAGAATATAGCCCACTAAATATCAAAAAGCAATATAAATGCAAATAGCACGATAAAAAAATTTATCTAAGGAACTCTTAGGCCGTCACCCCGGCGTTCGGGCCCCGAAAAATTCATTTGAATTTTTTTGGTGATGCTAGGCCGGGGTCCATTGTATTCCCCCCCAGTTTCGAAATTAAGAAAAACACAGTGGTTCCCGGTCTTCGCCGGGATGACGACAGTGTCTAATTGTTCCTCATTTGAACTTTGCACTATGCACTTTGAACTTTGAAAAAATCCCCGCAATCGCGGGGATTTTGTTATTGAATTCCAACACTAAATTCATCACCCCAATTGGCAACCGTCTGGCCCCCAATTGTGCATTGCAAATCTTCGAACCCGTCTTCGACCTGATGTTTTTTTACCAAGTGACTTGTGATTAACGCACCGGCCGTTCCCAACACAACACCCGCTGTCATATCAGATGCCAGACGCGCGGTATTGAATTTACCTTGGGCATTTTTCCATTTGCTGACACCCAATACACTTGTCAATCCCCTTAATGCATCAACAGAACTTTCAATTCGAACACGGGCATCGGAAATAATCACCGATGTTTTATCCAAACATTTATCCGGCTGCATCACCATCAAAGAATTCCAATACGCATCAAAGCCTTCTTTTGTACGCCCTTCTTCTGCACAGTATTCTTTTATCATTTTCAATGTCTTTACAATACCACTGTTGGTTGCACAATCTTCCAGCCATTTGTCCACCAGGCCCATTTTGGCCTTATCGCAATTATATGTTTTATCAACATTTACATCGCATTTACCACACAGGCACAACATCTGACCATCTGCATACTTGGTACATACAAATGTCCCCTTGCCCAGGCATGATGCATGCGCCGTGGATGCATCAATACTGCCATCTGGACAAACGATATCCGTGTTTTCACGTGTTTTACAATATCCTCGTCCATTGGTATCAATTCCAAATTCTGCATTACCGGCACAGATACATTTATCGGCCTTTGAATCATAAACCGCCAATGACACAGGCAAGTTACAACACGCCTTGCCATTTGCAGTGTTGCGTTTTTCCACGCATGTTTTACCTACTGGTCCACCATTACCACCACCTGATTCTGGCACACACACTGTTCCCGACGGCACCCAACCATCTTCACAAATCCATGCCCAACAAAGTGACTTATTATTTTGTTTTGGGTCCATTGCAACCGGGACAACATGGACCGGATCTGTTGGTTCTAGATATCCTGGACACATTGAAATAAATCCCTTGCCCCAATGGTCATCCAAGAATCTTGCCGTCAACCAATCTTGTTCTGTTGTATATTTACCCTGCATACATGTACGAACATACGGGAATGTATCTGTCCACATTTGCTGTCCAATACTTGCACGAAATGCCTTGATATTACTTAGGTTTGAAATATTACAGCATGCATAGATACCACGCACGGGATCTTTTTCACAGTCTGTTTCTGAAAAAATCTTGCGCGCGGTTGCAAATGCACCAATCGCCGCCCCCGCCGCAACCATAACACCATATGCAACCTGGCCACCCACAGGAATCACATTAACAATCATCGCTGTACCCGCAGCCGTTGCACCACCTGCAACCGTACTTTTACCGACATCGGCCCATGTCTTTTTTTCTGTACCTGCGGCATTGGCATCCGCAGACATATCAACCCCTTCGGCACCAATCATCAGCCCCGCCGCGACACCGATGCCACTTTTTATTACCTGACCGGTGGTCACAACAGTGCCGCCGCCGCCACAGACGCCACCGCCGCCACCGACTCTAGTTCTTGGCGGAATAATGGGATCTCTAACCACAATCTGTACGCCTGGCGTACCAGG
>JAFURB010000016.1 GCA_017472065.1 Alphaproteobacteria bacterium
ACACCATTGTCATTCCGGTGCTTGACACCGGAAACCAGGTTATGCGTGCAAAGCACGCACAAATAATAATGTTTTTATGACCTGGGTCCCGTGGTTAAACCACGGGATGACAGAATTTTTTGCAAAAAATTCTGTTTGTACCTCCTGCGATAAACTTTTATTTATATAAGCAGTTGCATAAGGAAAAATAATCCGTTATAATATGTTTGTTATGATCGATGGTCATAATGTGGTGTCGAAACCCGATATAAGGCGTCTGGAACAAAACGAAATAACCTGAACCGGGCGCGCCATGTGGCGTGTTCTTTGTTTTGATTCAGATGATAAGTAAAAAAACTCCTGGCTTATAAAAAGGTCAGGAGGGTTGTGAATAATGGGCGGCGCGTCCGCACAAAATAAGCACACAATTCCTTATAATTGTTTCGAACCTCCTGGCCACTCGAATTTATTCGGTGGTTTTTTGTTTGTGAAAAAAATAAAGGAGAAAGGGGCAATGAAAAGTTTTTTGTTGGTAATTGTACTGGGGGTGGTGTTGTCTGGGCCAGTGTTTGCAGTGGTGCAGTGTGTGGCATTAAATCAGTATACGACGTGTGATCTGGAAAGTTATACTCTGGGAATAGATAGTTTGTCTGATATTGATTTGGTTTGTACAACAAATGGGGTGGAAACTAATGTAAAACTTATATCTGTTGGATCTTCGGCGACGACGTCTAGTACGATTGGGGAATTGGTCGATGATGTAAATGTTGAAAGAACGACTCTTACGAATTTGTATTGTTATTGTAAGATGGTTTATCCAGTGGTTAGCAGTAAGTGGGTGTATGCCGGGAAAGGTGGTGCAGGTGGTTATACCTGTAACTGGACGTGTGGGACAGCGCTTCTGAATAATGCTTCGTTTAGACAGGTGGTATTTAGTTCAGGTAATTGGTTGAATTAAGGTGATAGGGATGCGTAAATCAATATTGTTTGCGGATTGGCGGATAACATTAATGTTTGTTTTTGCGTATCTGGTCTGTCCGGTGTTTGAGACAGATGGTGCAGAACCATCCGAAAAATGTCCTGATAATTATGTTGCTATGAATAAATCAGACGTGCTGTTGGCAGATTCGTCGTGTCCATCGGGATATTCTAGTTTGCCGGGTGATGCGGTGTCGTGTTTGGTAACTAATTCGTCTGGGGTGTGTATAATGTATGTGCCACAGGATGTGTCATATACAGATAGTATAGGGACATATAAATATACGTCTGCATGTGAATATACGGGGGTGTTGTATGATGGTGATATTACGTGGACGGGGGATTCTGATGATGGGACGTCGGATGGTGGTACAACAGAAGAAGAAAGCTCGTCGACAAGTCAAGGTGCTTAAACCATGTTCAAATATCATAAAACATTGCCGCTGCGTGTATGGGAATCATGTCTGCATCTAAATCCGTTAGTTAATCAGACGTTACAAATGGTGGTCTGGGAATTTGTGCGATTTTTGTCGTGTGTGGCAAAATTGCCAATAGAAAAATCGGATGTTCTGGATATTTATGTTCATGGTTCGGTAACGAATTATTATTGGGATAAATGTAGCGATGTGGATGTCTGTATCGTGATGGATTTGTCGCGGTTGCGTGCATTATTGCCGGGTGATGAAGGGGTGATTTTGCGGGCCTTGAAGTGGGCGTGGAAACGAACCGTTTTTGTGTCTGTGTTCGGGCGTGGGGTGGATATTACGATTATAGACAAAAATGATAGGAATAAGGTTGGTCCCAGGTATTCTTTGTTGCGTGATTGTTGGATTGTTGCACCGGTGCGAATTTCAGACAAACAATTACAACAAATTCGTGTGGCGACATATAAACGATATCGTGTGATAATGCGTCAGTGTCGATATATTTTACGTTATAAAAAATCACATGAGTTTATAGATGTGTATTTGAATTCTTTGCAACAAATTCGAACAAACAGTATGTATCAATCGCCTGGACAGCCTATAACCCCGATGGCAATGGCGTTCAAGATGGCGCGCAATACTCGAATTTTTCGAAAGTTGCGCCGTCGTGCTAAAGTTTTACGGTCCAGTTGTTTTAGATTGGATTAAAGAAACGCCCCATTGGGGGCGTTTCTTTAGAATATATATTTGATATTCAGACCGCCACCCCAGCCGTCACGACCGCCGTCACGACGTACGATTGTGCCAGACATGTTAAAGCGGCCAACTGTCTTTTCCAGGGACAGACCGTATTCTGTATAGTTGTCAGATTCAAGTGTTTCAAAATCAATCGAATTCACAGATAAATCACCACCGTTGCCCATTGTTGCAACATAGCGGATGTGTGCGGTTCCAAACCAGCCGTCGCCAATGTTTTTGATTGCGTGCAGGGCGGGGGCGATTTGAAATGCGCCCAGGTCAGAATTTGAAATGTTGTCGCCGGATATGGAAACATAACTGTCGGATTCAATCCATGTGTATCCAACCTGGATTCCTGGTTGCAGGGCAAATGTTTCGTCCAGTATTATATTAATAGATGCGTTTGCGGCCGCGCCAGCCCACATGTTGGTATATTTATCTGTGCCGGTGGCAAATTCTGCATCATTTGTTAATACGCCACCATTGATGGTTGCGGATAAATTAAAGTGACGCATGTTGAAGCGGCTGTAAATTCCGGCATAGCCACCGACACCGTCAATTTTTAAGGCACTGTCGGAAGTATTGCTGTTGATGAAACCGGCGTATGTGGCCCATCCGGATACACCGTCCCACAGGCGTGTGCGCCCCCCGGTCAATCCCAGCATTGCAATGTCATATTTTGAATCCATGCGGCCATAATTGTCCAGGGCTACATCGTCACCAAAGTGTTGCCATGATAATTGTGCGTTCTTTATCATTGGGGTGTTTTCGTCACCGCCACTGCGTCCAGAAAATTCAGATTCATCATATTCGCCGTATATCGACATTGTGCCATATAATGCGCGAAAATCTTGTTTTGGGGCGGGTGGCATCATTGTTTTTTTCTTGCCCCCCAGGTTTGCCGCCGGTACGCGGTCAAATGTATGTATCGCGTTATGCAGGATTGAATCCTGAATTGTGGCGATGTTGTTCATAGAAATACTGTTGGCATAAAAATGTGATGCGTTCGCACTGCCGGCGGCGGCAACACACAATAGGCCCATTGTTAAAAAATATGATGTTTTCATGGTTGTTTTCTCTCGCTTGTATATATATATTGTACCTTGTATGGGAATTATACCATATTTTCATGAAATAAAAAACATAAAAGATTTTTTATTGTGTGATTTGCTTTTTTTGCTAAAATAAACATGTTATGGATAAAGATTTAGTAAAATTATTAGATCGGCCGATTGTTATGGTTGGACTGATGGGGGCAGGCAAGACCAGTGTTGGGCGTGCGTTGGCGCGCAGGCTGGGGGTTGCGTTCGTAGATTCAGACAAGGAAATAGAGGCGGCGGCCGGTTGCAGTGTGGTTGATATATTTTCAATGTATGGCGAGGCAGAATTTCGTCGTGTCGAACAAAAGGTTATTGAAAGACTGTTGGATACCACGCCGCAGATTAAGGTTTTGTCCACCGGCGAAGGGGCTTTTATTACCCCGGCTGTGCGTGATGTTTTGCTAAAAAATGCGTTGACAATTTGGTTAAAGGCTGACCTGGAACTGCTTGTAAAAAGGACAAATTCGCGTGATACGCGCCCGCAATTGCTACATGCAGACAGTCGCAAGATTTTGGGACAACTGATTGACGAACGTTATCGAACATATGCGTGTGCGGATATAACAGTTGAAACCCGTGACGAAAGTTTGCGTAAAACCCTGGACAAGGTGATTTGTGCAATAAAACAACATCTAACAAAAAAAGGAAAGAAAAATGGCAGTGAAAAAATTAGTTAAAGAATTTGGTTCTTTTATTCATCGTGGCAATGCAATCGATATGGCAGTCGGTATCATTGTTGGTAGTGTTATGACCAGTGTTGTTAATTCGTTGGTAAAAGATGTCTTGATGCCACCGATTGGGTTGTTGATTGGTGGGGTTGATTTTTCGCAATGGTTCTTTGTGTTGAATAATCCGGCGGGTGGCCAATATGAAACAATTGCGGCGGCCCAGGCGGCGGGGGCGACAACATTGAATTTAGGTCTGTTCTTGAATTCGATTGTTAGTTTCTTGATAACTATGTTTGCAATATTCTTGTTTGTTCGTACGGTGAACAAAGCGCGTGCCAAAGCGCCAGTAACAACACATGCGTGTCCGTATTGTAAATCGACAATCAGTAACGCGGCGACAAAATGTCCGTTCTGTTGTTCGGATGTTAAGCCGGTTGAAACAGCGGCTGCAGAAGATAGCGATTTGGAAAAAAGCGTAAAAAAGATAACGAAATTAGCCAAGGGTAATTTGAAGAAAATTGCAAAAATTACAAAGATTAAAAAATAATCTGTGATAATTTGGTTTAATGTTTGTTGAGGGTGGGCGATGGTCCACCTTTCTTTTGTTTTGTGTGTGATTTGTTGGTGTTATGTATAGTTTTGTCGTATAAAATGCGCGTTTTTGTTGAAAAATGGCGGGGCTCTGCGGTTTTTTTGATAAAAAGGGCGTGTTTTGTGGAAAAAAGATGTGTTGGGGGTGTTGGTGTGCTTTTCTGGCGGTGGTATGTTTGTAAAAGTGTCGGGGTGGGTGGTTGTGCGTAATTGTGGTGTTGGGTTGTGTTGATGTTTTGGGAATTAGTGGGTGACCGTATGATGTTTGTAAGAGATGAGTTTTTTATCATACGGTCATATGGTTTATAAGGTGGTGTTTGATAATTTTTTTGTCGTTCTTTATTTGGTGGGGTAAAGTGCTGAATTTGCGTGGGGCATGGTCATTTCCTTAAGGCGCATAATTTATATTATGTATAGTTTTGTATAAAGAGGTGTGGTAAATGTGCGAAATGTACGTGATTGTGTGTCATTGTGCAATATTGATTGACTAATTGATTGAATTATTGGTGGTGTGGATGGTTGTGGGGGCTGTAATCGTGGCTGTGGGTTTGTGGTTGGTCGATTTTCAGCGCGATGATCGTATGTTTATGTGTTTGGCGGAATTCTGCGCCCTGTGGCGTGATTGGTGTTATTGTGTGCGTTTGCTTGTGCGTGTCTAATTCTGGCGGCGCTGATGATTTTGTGTTGTGTAATTGTGTGGTCGATGCGATGAAAATCGACCGGGGTTTTGTCTTGTGCTGCGTCGCGTGTTTTGTTGTGCTAAAAACTAAATTTATTTATTAAATAATAAAAATATTGTTTTGATTATAGGTTTATAAATAAATTTAAGTGTTTTTTATAAAAAGCGCATTTTTAGTGTTGTTTTGGGGTTAATTTATCGTTTTTAATACCATGGATTGCGGTATATGGCCTTTATATCATTATGTGGTAAAAATGTCAAAAATGGCTGAAATTTGGGGTTTTGTCCCCTATTCTGGGCTAAAAAATGTAAAAAGTGGCGGATTTCTGCGGGTTCGCGGGCGAAAAATGACCGGTGGGGCGGTAAAAATGCCCAAAAATTCCCTGGGGTGGGTTATTATAGTTGATATTATTTCAAAACATGCTAAATTGACCACTAGTAGCAAAGGATGAATATATGTTTTCGCAAGATTATAAGTTAAATATTCGTACCTGTGATGGGTGTGCGTGTCGTTGTGCGTTGGGATATGAAGAACAGGATAATGGTCTATTTTATCCCACGGTAAATATGCGCCGATTAATGACCTGGATTGATGCAGATGGTAAATATCAAACAGCGTTTGCCAAAAATGCGACGGATGCGCTGAGCCTTGCGCGCAGGGCCGTTAAGACATGTGATCATTATAAAACAGGATTTATGCCAGTGTATGGTTCTGTGAAATGTGCGTTGTGTGATTTGCCTGATTCAAAAAAGTGTGTTTTGAATTGGGTGCGTGCAAACGACAATTCTTTTTATGCATCTATTGGTGGTGAATATTGCAGATTTGGCGCTGTTCCGGTGGATTGTATGTATGTCGGCAGCAAAGGCGTTTCAGCAGAAACCGTAGGTGATGCGCTAAACAAACTTAGGATACATATCATTCAGCATTGTGGTAAGATTAACTCGCATTAAAAACACACCGCCCGGATGGGCGGTTTTATAATTATATGGTTGTACTTGTATGGTTGTTTTGTTTTTAGAGTTTTTTACATCCGTTTGTTCAATTTCCTTTTTCTTTTTTTGTGTTGTAGACTAAATATTAATGTTGGCAAGTTTATTTTTGCTGTGTTATCATCTTGTATTATGAGATTGGATTTAGAACTGGTTCAGCGGAATTTGTACCCAACGCGTGCGCGCGCGGTGGCGGCAATTCGTGCGGGGCTGGTGACGGTTAATGGACGACCGGCCAAAAAGCCCAGCCAGATCGTTGCCGATGCGGATGTGGTTGTTGGGGGTGATTTGCCCTATTCCATTGGGCGTGGCAGTTTGAAGTTGGAACATGCCTTGGATTATTTCAAGATAAATCCAGACGGTTTGTTTTGTCTGGATATCGGGGCCAGTACCGGTGGATTCACAGATGTTTTGTTGCGCCGTGGTGCGCGGCGCGTCTATGCCGTGGATGTTGGCACAAATCAGTTGGCGGATGAACTGCGTCATGACCCGCGTGTGATTTCGATGGAACAGACCGATATTCGCGATGTTGTGCCGACTGAGACGGTTGATTTAATCGTAATCGATGTGTCGTTTATATCGCTGACGAATATTGTGGAATCCCTGCCCCGATGGATGCCAAAAAATATAATTGCCCTGATTAAGCCCCAATTTGAGGTTCCGCGCGAAATCGCCACCAAATATAATGGCGTTATCAAGTCGTCGCAATTGCACGAAGAATCAATTGCGCGTGTTGTTGATGCGTTTGAAAAATGCGGATTTAAATCGTGTGGTATCACCACGTCCCCTATTCAGGGTGGCAGTGGCAATACCGAATTTTTAGCATGTTTTAAATATTAAAATTCTGTCTTGAACCCGACGTGGATGTTATCGGGGGTGGCGGCAACTGTAATATTTTGTGCCACGTCATATTTATCCACAACAATCCATGTAAAAAGCGCAGATACCGCCGCCCCGCCCAGGACGTCGTGCCAATAGTGTGCGTCGGCCCTTACCCGGCCCCAACCAGTTACCGCGGCCATTGCGTATGGTATAATTGCCGGTTTCCATCCGTAACGACGGTGGACGAACATTGCGCTGCTGAATGCGGCGGCGGAATGACCACTGGGGAATGATTTCCAATCGGAACCATTCGGGCGTCGTTCCAGTTCAAGGCCCTTGATACCTTCGGCAACTATCTGGGCACCGGCAATACTGGTGGCTAATTCAATGGCACCGTCAAAGTTATCTTCGGTACTGCTTAGCCCCAGGGCGTATGCCACCGTCATCACCATAAATGTATCGCTTAGTTTATTCGGGTTGGAAAATGAAAAAGGTCCACCCGCAATTGCGCCATTTGCGGTCAATGCCCCGCAAACAGAAAACGCGACAAGAGTTCTAAGTCTTGACATATTTTCTTTCCTTTCGATTGTAATAAAAAAACCACCATAGCAAGTGGTGGTCGGGAGTTAGAACAGTCAAACATTGATGACCTCGTTGTCTTGCGAGCAACGACATCCCGACCGTTTGATCGGGACATAAAGTGATAGCCATTTCGTTCAATGTTTTGGTGTTCTAAGCCAAAGCCACATCACTATGTCCGGGGCATGTGTGTGCCCCGTAACAAGTATTTATTGAAAAATTAAAAAAGTCTAGATTTTTTTGTGTATCTTTATAAAAAAACTTGAATAATGTGCGCGTGAAATATAAACTGGGGGTTAAGGCAATTTTAATAACACATAGGACGAAATTATGGCAGAAGATATCAAGAAAATTCACGAACGCGAAGCAAAATGGCAAAAACGCTGGCGTGATGCCGGTGCATTTGTTCCGAAAGATGATGGTTCGAAACCACGTTTTTACACGTTGGTGGAATTTCCGTTCTTGTCCGGTGCCGGGATGCACGCGGGACATATGATGAATTATTCGGGGATTGATGTCTTGGCCCGGTTTCGTCGTGCACGTGGGTATGATGTTTTGTTCCCAATGGGGTTTGATGCCATGGGTATTGCTGGTGAACACTATGCGACCAAAATTGGACGCCATCCAGCGGATGTCGCAAAAGAACTGATTGCAGATTATTCGAAAATGATTGATCGTGTCGGTTGGTCGGTCAGTCCAGAAACGCGTGTCGCGACATCTGATCCAGAATATGTTAAATGGACACAATGGATGTTTATCCAGTTCTTTAATGCTGGATTGGCGTATAAATCTGCCCTGCCGATGAATTGGTGTCCGGCGTGCAAAACAAACCTGACCAATGAAGAGTTAGAAGATGGTTGTTGTGAACGCTGTCATGGACCAGTTGAAAAGAAAATGAAGGTTCAATGGAATTTGGCATTGTCTAAATATGCTGATAAGTTGCTGGATGGATTGAACGATGTTGATTTTGATGAACGTATCAAAAAAGATGAAGTAAACTTGATTGGTAAATCGCATGGCGCGGATGTTGATTTTCGTGTCGGTGATGATGTTATGACGGTTTATACAACGCGTGTAGATACTATATTTGGTGTAACATTTTGTGTAATTGCACCAGAACACAAGTTGTTGGCAAAATGGCTGGACGAAGGCAAAATTAAAAACGCAGATGCCGTGCGTGCGTATATCAAAGAATCCGCTGCAAAATCTGAAATTGAACGGACAGATGCGACCAAGGAAAAAACAGGTGTGCGTTTGGACGGTATTATGGCGCTGAATCCATATACAGGCAAAGAAATCCCGGTGTTCACATCGGACTATGTATTGGTTGATTATGCGTATGGGACAATTATGGCGGTGCCGGCGCACGATGGTCGTGACTGGGACTTTGCTAAGAAATTCGGCTTGGAAATTATCCCGGTTTTGGCGGGTGGTGAACCAGACAAGGTTTGGGAAGGCGATGGCGCACATATAAATTCATCCTTCTTGGATGGTATGGGCAAAGAAGATGCTATTGCCGCTGCGATTAAATATGGTGCGGAACACGGGTTTGCGCGTGGTACAACAAAATATAAATTAAAAGACTGGGGTTTTTCGCGCCAGATGTATTGGGGTGAACCAATCCCAATGGTTTATTGTGAAAAATGTGGCTGGGTGCCGGTTGATGAATCTGAATTGCCAATTATGCAACCGTATATGGTGGACTATAAGCCAACCGATGAAGGCGAAGGTCCCCTGGCCCGTGCAACTGATTGGGTAAATACAACGTGTCCACATTGTGGGTTGCCTGCAAAACGTGAAACAGATACTATGCCGGGTTGGGCAGGATCATCGTGGTATTATCTGCGGTACCTGGACCCAAAGAACGACAAAGAATTCTGTTCGCGCCAGCAGATGGAAAACTGGATGCCGGTTACACATTATAACGGTGGGCATGAACATAATACGCGTCATTTAATTTATTCGCGTTTCTGGCATCATGCGCTGTATGATTTGGGATTGGTTAATACACCAGAACCATACGCAAAGCGTACGGCCCAGGGACTGTTGATGGGTAATGACGGCTATAAAATGTCTAAGTCGCGCGGAAATGGATTCATGGTGGCGGATTTGGTCGATTCTGTTGGGGCCGATGCAGGTCGCGTATCTGTGTTGTCGCTGGGGCCGTGGGAAAATAATGCGGTGTGGACCGATGGTGCATTGGCCGGGGTTCAGCGTTTCTTGAAACGCGTGGAAAATATGGCAGATAATTTGACGGGCGATGAAATGACGGCGGAACAAGAACGTTTGATGCATAAGTTAATCGCAGATGTAACAGATCGCGTTGAAAATATGAAATTTAATACGGCGATTTCTGCGATGATGGAATACATCAATGCGTTTTCGGGTGGTATGCCGCGGGCCGCATATGAAACACTGGTTCGTGTGTTAAATCCATTTGCGCCACATTTGACCGAAGAAATGTGGGAAAAATTAGGGCATGATGAAATGCTGGCGATGTCGGATTGGCCGACATTCGATGCGTCAAAATTGGTTGAAACCGAAATGACAATTGTTGCGTCCATTAACGGTAAACGCGGCGCGGAATTTGTTGCGCCGGCAAATGTGGCCGAAGATGCATTGATTGAAATGGCAAAAAGCGCATTGGGCGCCAAATTAGATGGTGCGACAATTATCAAGACGATTGTTGTGCCGAAAAAATTGGTGAACTTTGTTGTGAAAAAATAATAAAAAACGGGCGTTTGCCCGTTTTTTATTGAAAAATTATATTGATGCACTATAATGACTGGTATGAGTTCAAATAAATTTATCTTTTCAAGTGTTTTTTGTTGGCGCATTGCCGCCTAAGTATTTATGCACCCTATTTTGGGCTTTCATTTCAATAACAAATTCATTAAAATCAAATATAAGAAAAGGTAATTATTATGTCAGATAAAATTGTATTAACGGGTATTAAACCCACAGGGATGCCACATTTAGGCAATTATATCGGTGCGCTGAAACCATTAATTGAACGGGCGCGCGAGTATAAAACATTTATGTTTATTGCGGATTTGCATGCATTAAATTCTGTTCATGATGCGGCGCAAATTAAGCAGCACACATATGAAATCGCAGCAATGATGATTGCGTTGGGGCTGGACTTAAATAACGCGGTCTTGTTTCGTCAGTCGGATATTGATGAAATCTATCAATTAAACACATTGTTGTCTAATGTCACGCCCAAGGGGCTAATGAATCGCGCGCATTCGTACAAGGCGGCAATGGATAAAAACATCGCCGCGGGTCTGGATACAGATGCTGGGGTGAATATGGGGCTTTATACATACCCTATTCTGATGACGGCAGATATTTTGATGTATAATTCTGATATTGTGCCAGTTGGCGCCGATCAAAAGCAACATGTTGAATTTGCACGCGATATCGCAGGATATTTTAACAATACATATGGTGAAATATTCAAAATGCCAGAACCTGTAATCGGGGCGGATACTGGATTAATTCCGGGGTTGGATGGACGAAAAATGAGCAAGTCTTATGACAACACAATTGCCTTGTTCGCGCCGGAAAAAGAATTAAAAAAGAAAATTATGCGTATCATTACGGATTCCAAGACACCCGAAGAATCCAAGGACCCAGATACATCAACCATATATCAATTGTACAAACATTTTGCGACGGGGGCCGAAATTGCTGAGTTTGCAGAAATGTTCCGTGCGGGTGGTATGGGATATGGTACGGCAAAAACGATATTGTTTGAAAAAATCAATTCTGTGCTGGCAGAACCACGGGCGGAATATGAACGCTTGATGGCAAACCCAGGTGAAATAGATGAAATATTGGCGCGTGGTGCGGCGCGCGCACGTGCAGTTGCACGGGAAACAATGGCGCGCGTTAAAAAGGCCATGTTGGGATAATAATTAAAGGAGAGAGAATATGAAAAAAACACTAACCTGGATTGGAACTGTTATTGGAACGGCGGCGGTGTTGGCGTTGATATTTGGGGCACTGGAACGCAAAAATGAACCGCGTACAATTGCGACAACGGGGCAATGCCTGACCACGGCACCACGCGACAAGACAGCCATTACATTGCGTGTGACAACATTAGATAAATCGGCGGCCACATCCATGAAAATGGCAACCGCCAAGGTTGCAGAAATAACAGAATTTCTGAAAACGCAAGATGTTCAAATGCAGACCACGCAATTTAATTCCTATGAAAAGACCGAGTGGAATCGTGATGAGCAAAAATCTGTGACGTTGGGTATCGAAACAACAATCGCAGTCGAAGTTTCGGCAAACAATATTGAAACAATTGAAAAAGTGTTGACCCAATTTGCAGGACAGACAAATGTCTTTTCCGAGGATTTGCGTATGTACACCAGCCCAGAGGCATTAAAACCAATCGTCGAAGATTGTATGGCGCGTGCGGTTGAAAACGCGCGTACGCGCGCAGAAGCATTGGCGGCCGGCGATGGAAAACGCGCAGGAAAATTGTTGGCGGTGTCATATGGAACCCAGACCGGTGAGGTAGCACGCCCGACATCGGGTAATTTAATGCGCGCAGCAAAATTAGAAGTTGCCACCGCAATGGATGCCGCTGGTACAATCGTCAGTCGTGACACAGATGTGTCTGTAAATGTATCTGCGGTGTTTGAAATACGATAAGATATGGAAAATGTTGTTCAGGAATTTTTAGAATATCTGGCCGATACCAAAGGGTATTCGGTACATACGGCGCGTGCGTATGAAATGGATGTTATGGAATTCCTGAAATTTTTTACTAAATTTAATGGTGCGGATGCGGATTTGTCGGCGATTGCACGGGCGGATACAATTTGTTTCCGGGCGTTTCTGGCGGATTGCCAGCGACGCGGATTGTCGCATAAATCGACGGCGCGCGCGTTGTCTTCGTTGCGTGGATTTTACAGATTTTTGGGGCGAAAATACGATATAAAAAATGATGCGATTGGGTTGATATCGTCGCCGAAAATTCCGCGTAAATTGTCCAAGGCAATTGATGCGTCTGATGTCGCGGATATGCGTGGCGCAATTAGTGCGACAAATGTAAAAGATCCATGGGTGGCGGCGCGTGATTGGGCGTTGGTGGTGTTGCTGTTTGGGTGCGGATTGCGAATATCAGAGGCACTGGGGCTGTGCAATCGTGATGTGATGGGGCGGCCCGATGTTTTGCGTATCGTGGGTAAAGGGAACAAGGAACGCCTGGTCCCGGTTTTGCCAGCGGTATGGGATGCGATGGATAAATACTTGGCGGTTCATCCGTTTGACAAGGCACCCGATGCCGTCGTTTTTCGCAGTGTGCGCGGACTGCCGATGTCGGCGCGTATGGCGGAAAAGGTTGTGGAAAATTTGCGTAATTATTTACAGTTGCCAGACTATGTAACACCGCACGCATTGCGCCACACATTTGCAACGGCATTGTTGGCCGGCGGTGCGGATTTACGCAGTTTACAAGAATTACTGGGGCATTCGTCATTGGCGGCAACCCAGCTTTATACACGCGTTAATATGAGTGAGATTTCAAATATATACGCACATGCCCATCCGCGCGCAGGCGATGATTAAAAAAATCCCACCAATCGGGGGATTTTTATTTTTGTTTCATAAGCGTTTCTGCTTGTTTATTAGCGGTTAAATTTTGATGAATCTTGAATGTATTTAGATGAAGAAAGTTGTCATTATCAAAAGATATGACTATCTGGTCACCTTCGCGTGGCATTGGAGCTTTGCTATTGTATAATTGTGAAGATCTAAATTGAATGGTTTGACCATCTTTTGTTACGCAGTTTAATTCGTAATATGTACCAGTTCGACTTGTGTATGGTGTGACACGAAAAACCTTTACTGTATCAATGCCCGGAATTATACTTTTCGTTGTTTCATACTCTTTTTTCTCGACCGTTTTAGATATACAGCGAGCCGTACCCATCATCATCATACCGAGAATTGTAATTTTGATAAATATTTTGGCGTTATATGCGAACTTGTCCGCGAAATCGTTTATGTCCATGTCTTTAACTCCGTGGCTATTAAGAAATCTTTTCAACGCGTCTGATACGGCGTTCGACGGCATCAAATGGGCTTTCTAAAAATGCCTGAACACATAAAAATGCCATTTCAATATCAATATCGTCGGCCGCCAATGCCAAAACATTGGTGTCGTCGTGAAAACGATCGTCACGGGCCTGGTCTGGACGTTCGCAACGCGATGCGCGAATATGACGATAACGGTTTGCAGCAATCATGATGCCTGCGCCCGTGCCACAAATAATGATGCCACGTGATTTTTCATCGTTTTCCATTGCATCGGCCAATGTCGCAGCGACATCTGGATAATCGGCAGATGTGTTTGGATCGTCAACGCCCAAATTTACAACGTTGTATCCCGCCGCCGCCAACATTTCAATCAGATATAATTTTAACCCAACGCCACGGTGATCGGCCGCGATAAATACTTTTGATACATTTTTGTTCATTTTACCTTGTCCTTTCGTTTTGATAATTTGCATTCCAGGCCGGTGTTGCCAGTAATGTTTAATGTATGGTATGACAAAACGCCAGTCATTTGGGCGGCACTGAAAATATTTGCCGTGTTCACAGTTGCCGGACCATCCAATGTTCCGTGCAAGAATAAATGTGATGCGGTAACCTTGCCCTGGATGCGACCGCCACGACCGACAACAACAACATCCGCGGTGACATCACCAATAACAGTGCCATGGATTTGAACACTGTGGTCTGTTTGGATGTTTCCAGTCAATTCACAGCCTGCGCCGATGATGGTTGGTGACTGTTTTTCTTTTGCGTTTGTAAATGCCAACATTTTTCTTATTCCTTTACAAATTTAGTTGGGTCAAATGGTGCGCCTTTGTAGCGTATTTCATAATGCAGGTGTGGCCCCGTTGAACGGCCAGATGATCCGCCCAGGCCGATAACTGTGCCAGGTCGCACCCAATCGCCACGCGATACCATTATCTGTGACAGGTGGGCATACAATGTTGTAAATCCCAACCCATGATCAATTTCAACCGTTGTGCCGTACCCTATTCTGTCGCCGGCCGAAACAACGCGGCCCGGTGCAACCGCAAACAGTTCCGTGCCAATTTTGCCGGCAAAGTCGATGCCTTTGTGGCGTTTTAATTCGCCTGTAAATGGGTCTTTGCGTTTGCCATAGTTTGATGTTATACGGACCTTTTCAACCGGGGCGCCAATTGGCAATACATCGTTCAGGCGACGCAGACCATGCCATAATTCTAAACCATTGGCCAACTTTTTATATTTTTCATCCATTTCTTTGTCAAATTCAAGCGGACTAAATGCCGAACCGACAATTGGGCTGGAAAATTTATTTGCGCGTGTAACCAGCGCATTTTCACTTAACCCCAACGAGTTAACTGTGCTTTTTATCTTTTTTATGTTGGCGCGTAAATCGTCGGTGTTTTGGGTCGTCATTGATGTGACCATGTCAACAATTTGAGTGTCAGCCGATGCAACCGTGGCCATAGATTCCATAAGTTGGATGTTACGCTTTTTCAATTCTTCGTTTTCAGCGCGCGTCAATTCATATTCAATGGACAATTCTGACATCTTGGTATATTCAGGATTGAAATCTTCGTTCTTGAACATTTCGGTTATGCGTGTACGCAAAAAGTCTAGTTCGCCCCATGTTTTGATGCGGGTGTTCATTAACTTTTCTTTTTCAGATTCACCCAAGTCCTTGGTGTTCAGTATTTTGTCGTCAATAACGTTCAGATTGCGTGCCAATTCGTTATATTTCGCCAGGTATGTCTGTAAATCAGTCATGTGGCGTTCGTGTGTGGCACGGGTTTCTTCTAGTTGCTGGGTGCGTTTTTGCAACAATGGGCGATGATATACAAATACATATGTTGACCATGATGCCCAGATAATCAGACCGATTTTGCCGCAAAAGCGCGTGAAACGCCAAAAACTGCTTTGTTGAAATGTATAAACATTACCGCGTGGTGTGTCCATAACGGTAAATTCGCGTGGTGGGAATATACGCACAATACCGCGCCATACCGCGCGAAATGGCGATGTAATAAATGCCCACAGCGATGTAAAATGTCGTGTTATAAAGTTTATCATATCTTGGATACTTTACCCAATGATTTGGCGATAGTCAAGCCATCGCGCAACACAGGCTCATAATTCATAGACAGACCACGGTGCAATGTCGCCCCACCCCGTGAACCAACGCGCCCACGCAGCAGTACGCGTTCCGCGGTATCGCGTGCGCCAAATAATGGAAATATATTTATGTCGCCACAATGTTCAGACATTGCCGCGATGACTGTGTCTGTGGTGGTGGCATCTGTTATTACACAGCAATATCCATTTGGCTTGGTACGGGCAACACATTTGCGTACCCATGTGTTTAGGTCTGCATTATGATGGGCGTTGTGTTTTGCCGGTGTTCCACGAAAATATGGCGGATTGGTCACAACTACATCAAATGTTCGGTCTGTACGCCATGTCATTATGTCTGCATTTATTAGTTCCAGTGAACGGTTGTTTAATCCTATGTTATCTGATGCAGCCGATAACATGTCGTCGGAAATGTCGATGCCTGTTATTTGTGCGTTGGGATTGTTTGCCAATATGCACAGACTGACACCGCCACTGCCAATGCCGACATCCAGAACAGTTTTTGCGCCGTCTGGGACATATGCCGCCAACCACACTGCATCGGATGTTGGGTTATAAAAACCACGGCGCATGCGTACGCGTCCACCCATCAAGGTAAAAATTTCTTGTTTTTCAGACATACCTATATCATAATTCATCAAAATCAAAAGGCAAGTTTATGTTTGATGATGTTGTTATTGTGCAAAGTGCAGTAAGTGCGTTTAATAATGCCGCGCTGGCGGCCCCTGCGTTTTTATGGTGGGGGATTTTGTCGGTGCCGTTGATGGCAATTGTGTGGAAATTTGCCCCAATGATTAACAAGATGTTGGGGATAAACGAAAATAATATCGCAGCACGCGGCGGTGTTGGTGTTGCAGCGATGACTTTTTTATGGGTGGTTTTGTTTGGTGGTAATTATGCGGTGTTGCGTGACGGGGTATCTGTGTTGCCGTTTGTTGTTGCCACAATTGTATTCTTGACATCGTTGTTCGTATCATCGCATTTGCGTGATTTGCCAACTGGCGGATTAAATCGTCGGGCAAAAATTGGTTTGGTTGCATTAATTATTGTTATGTTGGGGTTGTCTGATTTACATGCATGGTGGGGACCGCTGTTACAGGTTGGTGCATTTGCGTTTGGTGCAATTTTGGGGCGCCTGGCGCGGGTTTCAATGCGGCCAGTTGCGGGTATTGTGTTGATTGTGTTCTTGGTTTCGGTTGCAATGTTAATGCAACCTGAATTCTTTAGATTTGGGCAATTAGGTAATTTGACATTGGCGCATTTGTTGTTCTTGATGGTTGTGGGTGTGTCGGGTATGGCGGTTATTGCGCTAAATAATGTGAACCCATTGGGTAAAATTCGTCACAGTGCGTATATCAAATTAAAATGGATGATGCGATTTGTCGCATTGTTGATGATGGCATTGTTTGTTTTGACAGAATCAGTGCCACTGTTTATCGCAATGTGCGGTGCAATGCTGATATTATTCATGATGTCGGTATGGCATGCGAAATCCATCCCAAATAAATTAATGGAAATGTGTTTGGCGGTCATGATTGTGGCATTTGGTGTGATTACAACAATGCCGGCGGTCAGTGCCATTGGTTTGTTGTGTTGGGCAATGATACCCAGGACAAATTTTTGGCGGGAAATCCGCGGTTTGTTATAATTCGTTATATTTATTTAATACCATTTTAGATGTGTTTCGGGTATGATTTCTGCGGAATTAATCAATAAAATAAAGAAGTTATACTATGGCAATACATCCAACCGCAATTATTCACGAAGGTGCTAAACTGGGCGCAGACTGCAAAATTGGCCCATATTGTATTATTGGACCGAATGTTGTCCTGGGGGATCGTGTCGAATTGGTGTCACATGTTGTTATTGATGGAAAAACATCAATTGGCGATGATTCTATTGTTTATCCGTTCGCCGTTCTGGGCGTTATGAGCCAGGATTTGAAATGGCAGGATGAAGCAACAATGACTGGTTTGCGTATTGGTAAGCGCTGCAAGATTCGCGAATATGCCACAATTCATTCAGGGACCCCTGCTTCGGATGGTACGGTTATCGGTGATGATTGCCAGATTATGGTTAATGCACATGTTGGGCACGACTGCAAAGTTGGTAACAGTGTTGTTATGTCGAATCTGGTTCAGGTTGCAGGTCATGTGGAAATCGAAGATTTTGCAATATTATCCGGTGGAACAATGGTGTTGCAATTCGCACGTATTGGTCGCAATGCTTTTATCGGTGGCATGTCCGGTGTTGGCAGTGATGTTTTGCCATATGCAATTTATGATGGTAATCGCGC
Organism: Alphaproteobacteria bacterium; assembly: GCA_017472065.1. Lineage (GTDB taxonomy): Bacteria > Pseudomonadota > Alphaproteobacteria > Rs-D84 > Rs-D84 > Enterousia. The sequence continues at coordinate 18,036 of JAFURB010000016.1, forward strand.
AGTATATCGCACAATCAATCGGGTTGGATTGATGCGACATGGTTTCACAAACGAAGATATGCATGCAATTCATTCTGTTTATTCGGCGGTGTTCCGTGGCGACGAAGGTACAACCGCAGATAGGTTGGCGCGCGTTCGCAAGGAAGTAAAGAACAATAAATATGCGATGGATGCGATTGACTTTATCGAAAATCGTTCGAAACGCGGAATTGGAACATCTAAAAATGCCGAATAACAAATTTACTGTATTTATTATCGCTGGTGAAGTGTCTGGGGATGTATTGGGGGCGCGCATTATGGAACAAATGCCAGATGCGCGTTTCATTGGTGTTGGTGGCGAAAATATGATTGCCGCTGGATTGAAATCGTTATTCCCAATGGGTGATTTGGCGGTTATGGGCGCGGTAGAGGTTCTGGCACATGCGCGTACACTGACAAAACGCATTAATGAAACGGTGAGCGCAATTATTGAAACCAAACCAGATGTCGTGGTCAGTATTGATGCGCCGGGCTTTGTAAAAAGTGTTATCAAAAAAATTCGAAAATTGCCGGCGGGTCGTGAACTGATTAAGGAAGGATTGAAATTCCATCATGTTGTTGCCCCCCAGGTGTGGGCATGGCGGCCGGGACGTGCAAAAAAATATGCACGAACATTTGATAAATTATATGCTTTTTTTGACTTTGAATTGCCATATTTTACTAAATACGGTTTGGATACGGTTGCGGTTGGTCACCCTATTTCGGATGGAATAATCGGTAAATATGATGCAGTAAAAAATAAGTCGGATGAAAAAATTATTACATTGGTCCCAGGCAGTCGCATGTCAGAGGTAAAAAGACTGATGCCGATAATGCGGGATTTGGTTGATATGTTGTCACGCAATGGGTTCTTGGGGTATAAATTTGTAATTCCAACAGTAGAAACAACAGCGGAATATGTTCGGTCCCAGGTTGCCGATTGGCCGGTTAAACCGATGCTGGTGCCGGGGGCGCAACGGTATGATATATATTCAAAAACATACATCGCAATTGTGGCCAGTGGTACGGTGTCTGCGGAATTGGCAATGATGCATGTGCCGACAATTGTTTTGTATAAAATGAATCCAATAACAACATGGTTGGTGCGCCAAATGATACGGGTAAAATGGGTGTCGTTGGTGAATATCTTGTTGAATCGCGGGGTATATCCAGAATTGTTGGGGCCAATGGCGCGTGCAGATAGTGCGTTGGATGCGTTTGGACAACTGACAATACCATCGGTGCGCGACAAGATGATTCAGGATTTACAAAGTGCGGATAATTTGTGGCGACGGCCAGATGGGATGCCAGCGGCATTGATTGCAGACGGTATTAGAAATAAGTAAAAAACCGGCAATGCCGGTTTTTTGTTTAGATATGATAATACATTTAATGTACGGATTACATCGACAAGCCTTCGGGTATTTCGTTATGTCCATTAAGAACGGGGTTACAGGTTGCCTGGGTGCCGATAAAATCGGTGTAATTACCTTGGTCGTCAATGCCTTTTATGGGGCATACCTGCTGTTTGCTGGATAATACATCGCGTGTACACCATGCGGTTGGGTCGGTAACCATTGTAGAATCACCGGCATCAAAATCAGCGGTACATATGGTGTCATTTGTACCAGATGCTACAGGTATTGCGGAAATACATTTCGCAGATGTGCCATTTTTACTGCGGCGGCCACCGTTTTCCCAGCATATACACGCGCCCCATGATTTTGTGTCAACCGACAGAATATAGTCACGCGGACACATGTTTTCATTGTATAAAACACCGTACAGTTTGATTGAAAAATCTGTGATCATTGTATCATTTGTAGTTTCATTATTTGTAGTTTCTTCTTTTTTGCCAAAATTGGTCAGGCACATATTTGCTGTGTCGTAATCTGCACTTGCGCCAAATTGCAATTCGATAAAACGGCCCTGCAGATTGGTGCATTGTGTTGTTAGGATGTCAACAACCTGGTTATATGTTTCGGTTGCCACACCTGTGTTGCGTAAAATACGATGTGAAAAACAGTCGTTAACTAAGGTGCCATACTTTTCAGTTGAGCCATCTTGTAATTCGCCAACAAATATGTAATTGCATGATGTGTCGTCTGCGCCAGCGGTGGCAGTGTCGTTAACAGATACATACATTTTATCAAATCCACCAAATGCGCGTTCAATCATGTCTGTGGTGTTACAAGAATCAATTTTAGCTAACTGCTTTGCACAGGCGGATTTATAACGCACGCGTTTGTCTGGACCAAATTTGTCCAATGTAAAATATTCTGACTTATCTGTGCTTAGGTTATTATATGCGTCTTGGGTAATAACTTCGTACAGGGTGAACCAGTCCGGGGCATTGCCAGTGTCTGGGGTAAACAGGCCACTGTATGGATAGTAAAAGTTTTCATAATTTGTACCACCAAATGTGTCAAAGCATTGTTTTGCAATTGCGCGACATGCGGTTAGTGTGTCTGTATCTTGCCGTTGGGCAATGTATTGTGCGACAATGTCGCCCTTAAACATGTTGTTACATGACTTAACATAGTCTGTGCAAACGGCACCTGTCAGTGCGATTTTGTTCGGCTGTAACAATATGCTGTCATCGCCGGTTAATTCCTTCATTGCGGCGGTCATGGAATCGTCACCGTTCATATAACATGTTGATACAAAATCAAAGCATCCTTGTTTTATGATGTCAACCTTGGCGCGTTGGGCATAGTATATGTCAAGCAGTGCCTTGTCCAGATATTCGGCCCAAACAATATCGGCGTCTTCGACACATTTGTCCAGGGCATCTTGGGCAAATTTTTTGGTTCGGTTTTCAAAGTTTGCCACGAACGTGCGATTGCTGGGGATTTTTGATAGTTTCTGGTCGGCGGCATCAACCCCATCTGCAAATGTCAATAATTCTTCTAGTTTATAGAAGTCTGCAACGCCGGCAATTGGTGCGCCGGTTGCTATGTCGATAAATTCGCCATTGTCCAAACACTTGTGGTAACCGTCACCGCATACTTGTTCGCTAAGAATTGCAGACTCGACATCGGCAATACATGTGGGGATGTCAGATGAATTGTGCTTTTTGCGATTCTCAACACGTGCCAGGTCCAACATGGCACTGCCTTCGCGGACGGCGGATTTCATTTCTTTTTGGGTGTTTTCAATCGCGGTCTGGACAGTATTGCAGTCTTGTTCAATCGCCATCAAGTACGCAGTTATCGCCCGTTGCAGTGCGGCATCATTACAGTCTGCGCGTACAGCAGCACGACATTGTGGATAAACAGCACTGTATAAATTTTGGCCGTTATACATGGCCACGGCCTGGCCGGCATCCATTGTGCCAAATGCATTTGCCGTATCAAAAGATATGTTTATTGAATTTAATTCTGTGTATTTGCCACCAACGGTTGAATCTTTGCCACGGATAGAATTCATAATTGCCTGAAGCAGTGCCTTAGATGCAGATGTGTCGGCGGTTAGTGCGCTTTCCCCTTCGGATGCGGTTTTCATAGCAGTTGCCTGGGCGGCGGTCATGCCAACAACATCCAGGTTTTCTGTGAATACAGTTAATTGTTCGCCAGCCTGGTTTAATACATCACGGGCATCTGCAAAATCATATACGCGATTACTGCATGAACAACGACGATAATCGTCATTTTTCAATGCACAAAACTGATCCATACATGTAAAGTATGCTGTCTTACATTTTTCATATTCGGCCCCGGTGCGTGTTTGAATAGGTGTTTGTTGCGGGGTGGAATCAGTTGCACGGGCAACAACGCGTGGTGTTTGGGACGGTGTCGTCGTGCGTAATGATGTGGCACGTGGGGTGGAATTTGATGCACGCGCGGTTGCAGACCGTGTGGCAACAGACTTTATGTTATTTGTTGTGGCGCGTGGGGTCAGTACAGATGTGCGCGCCGCAGGGCGATTTGATTGTACAGAACTGGATAAACGCTGGGTGTTTTTATCAGAACCACTTTTTGCACGCACAGCAGCCCCACCATCGCGTACGGCGGCCCCTGCCCCATGTGCAAACATCAGGCATGATATGATAAAAATCAGAATCTTCTTCATCTCTGATTGAAATGTTAGCAAATTTATAAATTTTAGGGCAAGTGAAATATACGGTATCGTGTATGATTTTTTACCTGGTGCATTGCATGGATGGCCGTGGTATTTTTGTGACATGAAAAAAGAAAGACTGGAAGCGTTCAGTGATGGTTTATTTTCAGTTGTAATTACCATTATGGTGCTGGAACTGCGTGTGCCGGTGGGGCATGTCACATGGACATCCTTGATGGGGATGTTGCCATTATTTTTGACATATGTGTTAAGTTTTGTGTATGGCGCAATATTTTGGATAAATCATCATCATTTGTTGGCGGCAACACTGCGTGTGGACAGTACGATTTTATGGGGAAATTTGAATTTTCTGTTTTGGTTGTCGCTAATCCCATTTTTTACAGCATGGGTCGATGAAAACCAGGCGGCACCCGTGCCAGTCGCAGCATATGGTGCATTGATGTTAATAGTAATATTATCGTACAGGTTGTTAGAATATTTGATTTTTAGAATACACCACGGTAATGCGTTAGTTGTGCGAACCCTGCGCCAGGGCCGACGCGAGTGGGCATCAATTTCGTTGTTGGGGTTGGCGATTGCATTGGCTTTTTGGTACCCGTATGCGGCGGTTGCAATATATATCGGTGTCGCAATAATGTGGGTTTTGCCCGACCGAGAACTGGAAGAAGCATTGACAGATTAAAAAATGATTTTTTCTTGTTGCAAAAAAATTAAATTTAATATAACATAGGTGTCGCCTGCGGATATGGCGGAATTGGTAGACGCGCTAGTTTCAGGTACTAGTGGTGGCAACACCTTGGAAGTTCGAGTCTTCTTATCCGCACCACACTTTGCGTAAAGCTTCGTGTGGCATGGCCGGTTTTGGGGTTGTAGCTCAGTTGATAGAGCGCTACGTTCGCATCGTAGAGGTCGTGGGTTTGAGTCCCATCAGCTCCACCACTTTTTTTAATAAAGTCTTCGGGGATATGGCGGAATGGTAGACGCTGAGGACTTAAAATCCTTTGGTCATTGCGACCGTGTGGGTTCAAGTCCCACTATCCCCACCATAGAAGAATAATAGCCACCGATTTGGTGGCTGTTTTGTTTATATATGCTCAATGGATTTTTGTATTGTATTGCTTGGGGATGATGTCTGTGATGTGTTAATTTGATGGTATGCGGATTGAAACTGGTGCGTTTTATTTTTTGATGGGGATATTTTTTCCATAAATTAAAATGCTTGCAAGGTGTGGCGAATTGCGTATAATTGGTATCAGTTCGTTTTGGATGAATAGCTCAGTTGGTTAGAGCATCACGTTCACATCGTGGGGGTCGCTGGTTCGAGTCCAGTTTCATCCACCAGATACAAAAAATCCCGCCAGACGGCGGGGTTTTTATCTTAAGCCTTTTTCGCGACAGCATGCGGATGCTGCGGCTTTCCAATCAGAATATTGTTTTGATGGGTTGCGTAAATCTTTCCATGGTTGCCAACCAGAACATTTCTTGTTTACACCCGTGCCGTTGCACTTGGCATAACGACGCAGCGAGCATGTCTGGTTTGAAATCTTGCCAGATGGGGTTGTGCATTTAACAACAACATTTTGGTTTTTTGCATCGTTTTTACCCAGTTCGCGTGATGACATAACCTGGTACGCAGATGCAAAACCGATGGTTGTACATAAAATGACTAATGCGGATAATATCTTTTTCATTTATATTTCCCCTTTTGTGATGCTTTTATTATATTAAAACACCACACAAAATACAACAGGAATAAATTTTAATCTGATGTATCTGCGGTGGTCCATGGTTCATCGGTCATAATAAGGTAATATAGTGCCTGGTGTTCGGTGCCAGGGTCGCGAATAATTGGGCGAACAACATGGATGTCAACATTGCACGGGGAATTCGCACCATCTTGATATTCAACCAAGTCCTGGTGAAATTTTGACGCAAAATCCATGGCCTGTAAATATGCGGCATCGTCGTCGGTTGGTGATACAGAACTGCCCGCCCACATCAGCCACATGCCGTGGTTGACAACATTTTCTTGGCCTTGTAAATCGTCTGCAGACAATAATAATAACGGTGCAAATTCAATGTCGTTGGTAAAATCGCCTGTGCTGGTTTCGGTCCAATCGTACATGCCGCCAACAAATTTTAATGCACCATATAATACGCCCGTCGCGGCCCCTACTTTCCCAAGTGCGCCGATGTTTTTCATTGTTGATTGAAACAGCCAATCGTTAATTCGACCAGATTTCATCCCTTTGCGGGCAACGCGGGCGGCTTTGTCTAATTTTTTGGTGCCAGAATTGACAGATTTGAATGCTTTGAACGCACGGGCGGCGATGTTACCGGTTTGTTTTGTGCCGCGCAGACCACGCAGGTTACGAAAATTATTGCGATATTTATTCAAATCAACGAATGCTTCGGATGTTTGTTTGAACTGTTTTACACGATCGTCTGCTTTTTCAAGATCGGACATGCGTTTGGTTATATCTTTGATTTCATCGCTGCGTTTTGCATATTCAACGGGTTCTTTGGTTTTATCTAATTTTTTTATTGCATCGTTTGCCTTGTCTAGTTGGCCGGCCAGTTTTACATAGTCTTGTACCTTGTCAACATTACGCAGGGATTTTAATGTTGTACTCATATTTTTTAATGATCGTGATGCACGGGCAGCTTTGGCGGTGCCGGTAATTGCCTGGGAACCACCAAATGTCACAACGGTTAATACAACATCCAGTGCAATTTCAAGGTATGATAACCATTGCAGATTTACATCGCCTGCAACATAATAATCGTTTGTATCGTCTTTTATATTAACGGTCATGTCCCGCATAACAGTGTTTATTACGGTTGAATCGCGTGATTTTGCACTGCGGTCGGTGCAATTACCACCCCGCCCCGATGGATATAAGGAATCAATATTGTTTTTTATATAATCCAATGAAATTGTATTATTGTTGCCGTCACCGATAAATTTATCCAGCGCCCCATGTTCAGTTACCATAATCGCATACCAGGCGGGATCTATGTTTGTCCATACGGCACCATCTTCGCCGATGCGGGGACTGGGATCTGATGATGGTAGGCCCTGTTTATTGGCCAACAATAGGCGTTGTTTTAGAATTTTTGGTTGGGTTTCATAATTTATTGTAATTTCGCGACCGCATGGAAATATATATTGTATTGGCATGAATTTTACCGTGTCTGCTTCATCAATATTGGCAATTTCTGGACATGCCAGGACATCGTTCAAAACATCCTTGTTAGAAAAGACCGCATAAATCCATTGTCGTATTATTTCTTCGTCGTCGGATTCGGATACCGCGTCGGCGCCGTTTTTTAGTGCGTTTGCAAAAATCGCGGTTGCACATTCGGTGTTATCGAGCGCGGTGGTCAGAACTTCATCATGTGTTATATACCCATCCGCCGCCATTGATGTAAATGGTAATAGTAGGCAAAATAAGAGACAATGAATTTTTTTATTCAATTGGAAATGGTCCCGCTACAATTTCTAGTTTGCGTATGTCTGATATCATATCAAGGCCAAATGCACGTTTGGTTGCGTTATATGATGAAAAAAGCGTTTTCCACCATTTTTCTGGCGTCAGTTCTTCTTTTCGCTTTTTTGTATCAACGACATATACGGACAGTTTGTCTGTTGAGCACGCCGTTCCATGCAGTTCGCTAGCAAATTCTTTGGCGATTGGTATAATTGTATCTTTGTTGTATGATGTAACAAGCATGTTACCACCATCCATGTCTATTAAAACTAGCCCAGGGAACGCGCGACGGTTGTTGCCTTCTTCAAAATCAAGATAATATTCAAGATATTTTACATGTTTTGCGTCAAGTCCTACATCAAGGTAATTTTTATTAAAAACCTGACGACCGGCAACGTTGACTGCGGCATCGTTATCCAGGTTTTCCCATGTGGTATGATCTGAACATTCGTCAGACCAATATAGTTTCGATATGTCTGATATTTTTATTTCGTCGCCTGGTTTTTTATCGCTTTGATTATATACAAATATTGCCAATGCGGTTTGCTGATCATAGGGTGTTGATGGGGTGATGGTGCCATTTGATTTGTCGGAGGAATTAGGAGATGATGCTGAACCAGATGTTGTACCCGACGATGTTGTTGATGTTCCGGGTGTTATGCCTGATGGTGATACGACTGAGGCGGTGGCGGATGAGTTTTGAACGATTTTTATTGGATGGTATGCCTGCATATCCTTGTATGGTTCATAGCCTTGGGATTTTATTTCCATGCGTTCTTGGAAAGACAAATCTGCAAATGTGGTGGGGAATTCGGCCTTTGCCAGACCGCCTGTGTTGCCACCGTTTTGTGCCTGTAATTTTTCAAGTTCTTGTGTTCGTTCAATCACATCTTGTTGCCATTGCGGCATTTGTTTTTCAAAAGGGTTTTTGATTTCAATTTGTGATCCAGTGTTGCTGGGGGCGGTGGCATCTGGGAAATCAACAGTTCCACCGACAACACCGGCATGGCCGTATTGTTTTACATAATTTTCAAACTCTGCATCAATATATCCCGCGCAAGATGTTGCATAATTATGTCCCGGCAATCGTGACAGCTGCAACATTAATGTTGGACGAATATCTGATAACTGGGCCCCGGAACAGTTGTTTATTGTTGTACAAACATTTGCCACCAGTGATGATACAACCCGCTGACAATCGCCCGCATTAATTTCGGGACCATCAACATACACAGCCTGGGGCATGCGTTGGTTATATGGACTGCCCGGGGTCCAAAACGGGTTTGATGAATAGGATTGAACATTTTGAATTTGTCCATATTGTGAAAATGGCGTAGATGTTGGTTGATACGCGTTTGCCACACCACACAGTGATGCAAAAAATGCAAATAAAGTCTTGAAATACATTCTCATTTCCGGGTCCCTATATCGGCATTATAACAAAAACGCGTTTGCAATCAAAGCCAAAATTCCCCCAAAGATAAAGAACGGTGCAAACGGTATAAAATGTTGGTGCTTTATTCGGGCCCAGATTGCCCCGGTTATGCATGCAACAACCAGTGCCATACCAATGCCGCCCGTCCCCAACCATATTCCGCCCACGGTGATTAATTTTATGTCGCCCATGCCAATGGGGGGTGTGGCGTTTGCATCCTTCTTGCGGATATGCCAATCGAACACAAAACCGACAAATGCCGACATCAGATATCCAAATGTGGCGCCGATTGCAGCATCTTGGGCGGTGGTGGGCCAATTATAAAATGCGATTAATAAAATCCCCGCCAGCATCAGTGGGAAAAGATAGGCGTCTGGGATAATTCGACGGCGAAAATCAGTAATCGATATCAATGTGGCGCATATTAACGCCCACACAATCAGAACGATAAAAAAGATATTAAAAAACATGTTTTTCCCCCTTGCCTTTCGAATCGGATTGGTGCTATACTTATTTTATAATATAACAAGGGTTTTGTAAAATGAGTAAAGGCTGGGATAACACAATGCTGAAAAAATTAAAGGCATTGACTGGTAAAGGTTTGTCTACGTCCGAAATTGGTAAACGCCTGGGGATGAGCAAAAATGCCATTGTTGGTAAACTGAATCGTTTGGGCTGGAACGCCAAGGCGGGTGGCGCAAATGTGGTGGCGGAAAAGCCGACCAAGGCAACAACATCAAAAAAAGCAACCACAAAGACATCGGATAAGGCGGCCGCAAAAAAATCTGCACCGGCAGCCAAGGTGGCAACATCTAAAAAAACTGCATCCGCAACCAAGACAGTATCTAAAAAGGTCGCCACAACGACAAAGGTTGCGGCAAAAAAAGAACCGGCTAAGAAAGGTGCATCAGCGCCAAAGGCAACTGCGGAAAAAACAGAAAAAAAGACGACGGCTGCTAATGCTAAAACACTGGCCATGCATCAGCGTATTGTTCAGCATTCGTTGGAAATGGCAAACCTGAAACCGAATCAGTGTCGTTGGCCGATTGGTGATCCGGATTCTGAACATTTTCATTTCTGTGGTGAAACAGTGTTCGTTGGAAAACCATATTGTTATGAACACTGTAAACAGGCATATCAGTTTACACCGCCTAAAAAGAAATAATAATAAACCTGGGGGAATTGCAGTACATGCCAAACGAGAGAGATTTTTCCACCATAACCATGCGCGAATATAATGTCGCGGGTAATGAATTGCGCGCCTATTATGATAATGATGGTGCGTTGGTGTTCGTTGTTGATATGTTGGTCAATGACAGAAAACCAAATGTGTTACTGGTAATTGATGCGGTCGATAATCGTAAATGGGATGATATTCTGGAAAATGATTATGGGGTTGATTTAGAAACTGTACGACCAAAAAAAGATAATAAATATCAGAAGCTGGATATTGAATACAGTGGCCTGCCCTTGTACCGCAGTGTGATTGATGCGTATGAAAATGATGATGATGTGTCGGCGGCATTAAAAGAACTGAATATGTTTCGGGATATCGCGGTTCGTCGTGCGGCATCAGAACGTTTGACCGCGGCCGAAGAATTGGCGGATAATGCGCGCGAAACAATTGAACGAACCAATGATACGATTGATGAACTGAATTCGCGTTTGCGTGCCTTGCGGGCCAAGGTGGCGGATTTAAGAAAAAATATCGGCAAAGAACCAACCAAGCAATCTGCAGCTAAAATTCTGCGTGCAGAATCCCAGATTGATGCCACAAATGAAAAATTAAAGCGCGCACAAAAACGTCTGGATAATGCACAAAAGCGTCTTATTGTTGCAACCGATGATGCGGATATTGCACGTGACATTTTGGCGCGCGTTGGTGTCGATGCAGATTATGATGAAGATATGGTGGTGCCTGTGGTAATGCCGCGCAATGATGTTGCAACGGTGCCAGATAATGAATTAGTGGTGGTGACGGATGCGCCATTGCCGATTGAATATAATCAGTCAGATGAATCACAAATAATCCAAAAACCAAAGGCAGAAGATATGGCCGACGAAGAAGTAAAACCATTGTTTGATACAGATCCAGAAATCTTGGACGAAGAAATTGCGTTTAAGCCAATCGAGTTTAATGCGCCAATTGTTCCAGAAATTTCTGTGCCGGATGTTGCGGCGCCCGCCGTGCCAAGTGAAATGGCGCCGGATGCGGCCGCGGTTGCGCCGTTGTCGTTTACGCCGCCGGTTTCGACGGGGTATGATGCGTCGTCTGATTTGTTGCCCAGTCAATCGGTCGAACCCGCGCCGGTGTTGGATTCTATTACATCGGTTGATGTGCCGTTATCAGTTGAACCGGCTTCTGTGCCAGAATCGAATGTTGCACCCGCGCCTGCACCTGTGACGGAACCTGATATTGCGCCGGCATTGCCGGAATCTGGTTTCAGACCTGTGTCACCGATTACCGGTGTTGTGGCGGTGCCGTCCGCACCATCGGCCAAGGGACATCGCCCGACAGTTGTTTATTATGTGATGCTGATTGCACTGATTGTTATGTCAATATTTGTTCTGTGGTTCTATCAGAAATCAACCGGGAACAGTGCGTTGCCGAATATTGGTGGTGCAATTGCCCCGGAAATTGTTACCGAAGATGTTGCACCGGTTGCAGATGTGCCGGTGGAACCAGTGGTGGATGTTGTGACTGAATCCGAACCAGAATCAATGCCAGAACCAGAACCGGTTGCAGATGTGCCGGTGGAACCGGAACCACAACCAGAACCAGAACCGATGCCAGAACCGGTTATCTTGGATGCGCCGGTGGAACCTGTGTTGCCAACAGAATTGGTCGTTCCTGTAACGGCACCTGTGATTAATACTGTGCCGACGGTTGAGCCAGAACCAACGGTTAAGAAAATAGAGTCTGAGGCAGAAATCCTGGCAAAAAAGCCGTCGTATGGCGTTTCCCAGAACGAAGCCATGTTTGTTGCAGACGAAGAATTTGAAACAGATCGTCGTTCGGCGACGGTCCCCGCCCAGGAAGTGGCCGCGGTTGATGTGTATGATACGCCGATTGTGCGCGTGGCTGAACCAGAACCGGTGGTGTATGAAGAGTCTGTGGAATATGTGGATGAAGATATGGGTGAATCACCGTGTGAAAATGGCGAACCGGATCGGTATGGATGCTGTCCGGGGGAAACATTTACGCAAATCGATAATGGTGGTTTTGCATGTTGTCCCGATGGTGGTGGTGATTGTTTCCCGCCATTGTATTAAAAAAAATCCCGGCATTGCCGGGATTTTTTTCAAAGTTCAAAGTGCAAAGTTCAAAGTGCAATTGTGGATTCTATTAATTGATACTCCGCTAAACTTTTATTTATCGTTATGTTTACCACAATATTTTGTACCAAATGATTATTTTGTGTGGTGATTTTTTGAGTAGTTGTGCTGTGAAAAAATGCGTTTTTCAAAAAAGTCAAGAACCAAAATTCCTGTCAAAAAAATTTTTTTATTGATTTGTGACTTTTTTGCTTGTGCAGATATGATGATTTTTTCTATGATTAAAGTGTAAAAGAAAAAGAAAGTGGGAAGAATGTCTAGATTTTTGCGCGTTTTCGCGATATTTTTCGGTTTAATTTTTGCTGGTAATGCGTTCGCTGCGGGGTATACGTGTGATACGACCAAGCAATATACGGCCTGTGCGGCGGGGTATTACTTGTCTGGGACAGGTGCGGGAAATTCGTGCGTGGCTTGTCCGGCAAACTGGACATCTGTAAACGGCAACACATCGACCAGTAACACGTCATGTTATCGTGATATTACGTTGAGTAAACTTTATGCGAGTGGTACTTTGACAACAAATAAGGGCACATTTACCGGCACGACCAATGCGACGATTAGGTGTTATTATAATACGACATGTACGTTCCCATCTGCATCGGGATTGACACGTGCGGGGTATAAAATGTATGGCGGTTGGTCAACAACAACATCACCTTCTTCTTCTACTACGACCAGTTTTAAAATTGTCAGCAGGGCCAGTTCGGTTACATACTATCCAGCGATGCGTTATGTTAGCACCATTTCATTGGACAACCAAGGTGCGACAACGGCTGGTTCTACAGCGGTTTATTATGTCTACTCGCTGGAGAATACCTATTTGGATTTTGCTATAACAAAACAAATGACTTCGTCTGCTAATTCTATTACGGTTCCAACCAAGACGGGTTATACGTTTAATGGATATTATGGATATTACACAGAGGGCGATGACAGTACTGCTGTGCAGATAATTTCAAGCGCTGGGCATTTGGTTGATAATATAGTGGATTGGTATGATAATGCTGAAGATAATTCAACCATGTATGCACAATGGGAAGCCAACGAATATACTGTATCATTTGATGCCAACGGTGGGTCTGGTGGACAAAGTGCGGATGTAACTGCGACATATGACAGTGCAATGCCGGAAATCAGCACAACTGCGCCAACAAAAGCAGCATGTAAATTCAATGGTTGGTATGATGCGAAAACTGGCGGGAACCAGTATTATACGGCGGCTGGTGCATCGGCACGCACATGGGATAAGACGGCAGAAACAACACTGTATGCCCAGTGGACATGTATGAGTATTAGTGCGGGTACAAAAATACTGACATATAATGGCAGTGCACAAAGCTGTGCGAATGTAACAGCCCCAACGGGTGCCAACATTACATACTCAGCCAGCAGTGGTGGTACATATGATGAAACGGAACCAACATTAACTAATTTTGGTTCCAAAGCAGTTTATTACAAAGTATCTGCGACTGGATATACTGATTTCTATGGTTCGTATTTTTGTACTATGCAAAAAGCATCAAGTACTATCACGGTAAAGGAAGGCAGTACGACCCTGGCAACGGGTTCGACATTAAGTTTGACATATCCAACGGCAAAATCATTGAATGTCACATGTTCCAATGGTGCAACCCCAACTGCATCCGGCGATACAACCGCATATGTTACTGTGTCGACCAGTGGCAGTACCGTGACATTAACACCGGCCGCCGTGGGTAATGGGACAATTGTTACGATTTCTTGCCCTGTGACAACAAATTATTTTGCAGCCAGTGCGAGTTATACAGTAAATGTTGCCAATGGCACGATAACGATTAGTGGCGGTGGCAATAAGACACTGACATACAATGGGACAACAACCAGCAACGGAACAGCGCAAAGCTGTGCGAATGTGACAGCAAGTTCACCATCCGATGTGACTGTGACCTATAGCACATCCAGTGGTGGCACATACAGCGCGACTGCGCCTACCCTGACGAATGTTGGCTCAACGACAGTTTATTATAAGGTTGCTAAGGATAACTATACGACCAAGACCGGCAATTATACGTGTACGATGAATGCCAAAGCTATGACTGTTAGTGCATCTAATAAGAGCAAGGTGTATGATGGCAGCGCGCTGACCTGTAGTATTACGGTTACGACCCCGACCAGTGGTGCAACGATTAAGTATGGTACAGCCAGTGGAACATACAATCTGACATCTGCACCGACCCAGACCAATGTTGGTTCGCAGACAGTGTACTATCAGGTAACAGGCGATAACTTTACGACCAAGACAGGT
>JAFURB010000017.1 GCA_017472065.1 Alphaproteobacteria bacterium
GCGCCTGGAAATTACGTCTAATAATTGATAACAACCCCGATTGGCGTGATTTGTACAATGACATATTAATCCATTCTGGGTACAGCCCAGAAAGTTAAGTATAACCGAACACAATGGATCCCGGCCTGCGCCGGGATGACGGAATATATGTGTTTCTCTGCACAAATACGAACAGGTGTAGATGAAAACCCAAAATATTTACCAAATTCCATAAAATTGTTTTACCCACCTAAAACATTGACAACGCATTATTTTGTACTATATTTATAAATGTGTGGGCGTGGGGTCCACGGGGGATTGAAACGGATGATTAGATGTCGTTGGATTTTATCGGCTGTTTTATGCGCCACGGTTGTGGCGATGCCGGCGCATTCTGTGACATTGAACACATCAAAATGCGACAACCCGACATATCGTCGTTACAACCCATCAGAATGCGATCAAGATTCTAAATCATTTTCATTTGCAACCACCGGCATTATTGCAGGTGGCGCATTTGCCGCCATTGGCGCAGGCCTGGCAATATTGGGAACCGGTTCTGATTCAGGCACCACACACACAACCACCCCACCCCGCGCAACATTACCCGCGTACACACATGTTGGTGGCGATGTCAGCGACACAGAACTAGCCGCGGCAATCAACACCCGTGAATACACGCGAAACTTTGATCAATACAATGAAATCCGCGCTGGATATTCATTGGCGCGTGGATACACCGGCAAAAATTCTACGATTGCGATTTTGGACACTGGTTTTGATGTATGGCACGGACAAAAGGTCGCACAAATTGCATCTGGCCCAATTGCCCCCGATGCCGTCGTCAACAGTTATAAAATCATTGATGCTGATAAAAACTTTTTACCATTTTCCCAGATTGGCGACATAATCGATTCTACGACCGATGCCAATATTTATAATGCCAGCTGGGTCATCACCAATCGATATGCAAACCAGATAAAATCACGAAACGACCTGGTACAATTAACAGATGAAAAATTTATCACATCGGTTGAAACCGCGGCGCGTGAACGCGATGCAATATTCGTATGGGCATCTGGCAACGACGGCATGCCACAATCAAATCCATTATCAGCCATGCCATTGGTATCAAACGATTTGGTTGGTCATTTTGTAAATGTGGTTGCATGGGACAATGAAACAGGCGCCCTGGCCGATTTCAGTAACGCATGTGGCATTACAAAAGATTATTGCATAACCGCACCCGGGACAAACTTATCCGCTGGATATTCAAACGACCTGGACGGCACCAGTTTTGCCGCCCCCGTGGTCAGTGCCGCCATCGCCGTCATCCGCGAAGCGTTCCCATACATGCAATCCACACAGATAACAGAATTATTATTTACCACCGCACGCGATTTGGGCGTGGTTGGTGTCGATGAACTGTACGGTCATGGTATGCTGGACCTGGAACGCGCGACACGACCAGTTGGCACAGAATTGGTACCAATATCAGAAAATGTAACGCGCCCATTGGAAACGGTTCGTGTTTCTGGCACAATCGCGAAACAAATACGCGATGCAGACCTGGAACTGGCATTTGTTGACGGATTTGGCCGCGCATTTTCGACAAAATTAAATGATAAAATAAAGGTTCAAAACCAGGGCCGCGGCTTCATCCGCCTGCGCCAAGATGACACACATACCGCAAAAATCGGCAACATTGAATTTGGTATGCGAACCAGTGATTTTCTGGGGGCCGACGGATTTATGAATACAGATGACAAAACCCAGATTACATTTATCGCAACAACAGGTGAATTAGACATTGGTAACTTAAAATTATTCCAGCGCACTGAATTCGGTATCAGCAATCCGCAAATCAACGGCGAATCCATTGTTACCGACATTTCAAATGTTTACACCGCATCTATAAAACTGGGGGCATCATTTGGCGATTGGACAATGTCTGTGGCGACAAACGATGCAATCCTGGACGGTGCAATGAATTTGCATATCCCGGTGGGGCGCAATAACAATGGCACATTACTGTACACAGACCACACAATTGATTTATCCGCCCGCCCGGCCATGGAATACAACATCGGATATAAAAACATCACCGCCGGGTTCATAGACAATCCATACGGCACAGACGAATTTTATATATTCACACGCGGCAAAATCACATTTTAATCTTCGCTAACATACGCATCCACAGATGCATCAATATCATGTTCTGCGATAAATCGTGTCAATGTATCACGATGAACATGCAATCGTTTGGCGATTTCTGTTCTGGAAACACCTTCGGACAGTTTCTGGACAATATATTTTTCACGACCTGCTAATTTCTGGGTGTTCCGACTGCCCTGGGGACGACCGACCCGTTTACCTTCGGCGCGAATTCGGGCCAACGCTTCTTTGGTTCGTTGCGAAATCAGATTTCGTTCAATTTCCGCAGACAGCCCAAATGCAAATGCTAAAACCTTGCTGGTGATATCCGCGCCCAGGCGATAATTATCCTTAATCGTCCAGATTTTTGCGCCAATATCCATACAGTGATGCAAAATACTCATAATCTGCAACAAATTACGTCCCAGACGCGACAATTCAGACGCAATAATCATATCATCTTTCTGAATGCGTTTTATCAGTCGCCCCAGTTTTCGCTTATTCAAATCCTTGGTTGCGGATATTGTTTCTTCTATCCAACAATCAATTATTATATCCTGTTTTTCACAAAAATTAATTATCTCGAACCGCTGATTCTCGGTTGTCTGATGATCTGTAGAAACACGAATATAACCATATACCAATTCTATACTCCTTTGGACTTTTGGGATTAAAATTCTCCCTCGGGTCCACCCTGCGATTGGTTGTATTGTAATTGACAAAAATTAAAAAATCCCCAGGAACAAATACCGAATAAAAAACTTGTCTTTTCAAAATATCACTTTAACATATATAACTGTTACGTAGGGGAAGGTAAAACATGGCAAAATCAAGAAAAACACGGCACGCGCCGAAAAAAACTTTTATTCATCGATATATGTGGTGGATACTGGCCGGTGTCGCGGTGATTTTTGGAACTGTAATTTTACTTATTCGGTCAAATAATCCAAACATAACACATGTAAAAACAGTTGTTTCCACCCCAACAACGCAAAGTTTTCAAGACACAAACAATGCGGTTCTGTTATCATCTAATGATATCCCAGATATAAATAACAATCGCACATTATCGGACATATCCCCTATTACAATATCGTATGATTGGACCGACGGACCATATGCGCCGGCCATATCCATGGGAACAACCAACACAGATCTACACAAATTGATAAAAATAAGTCCCATTGTCCACGGCACATTTGACATAGAATCCCCAAACACTATCACATTTACCCCAAACACATCATGGCCGGCCAATACAAAATTTACGATACGCATGTCAAAAAAACTGTTTGGACCCGATGTTCGTCCCGATGGCTATTCTGTATCATTTACGACCCCACCAATTACCGCCACAATGGACAGTTTCAATTTATATCACACCCCACAATCACCAAAATCCGTGGTCGGGGTTGCGATTATATCTTTTAATTACCCAATTGAAACAGAACACTTTATGGACAAGGTTTCAATGAAATTAGACGGAAAAAAAATTGGATTTCATGTTAAATTTGACCGATTTAACCGCACTGCATTTATTATATCTGACACCATTGCCGTCACAGATGAACCACAAAACATACGCATCAAATTGAATCGCATTTCTGCATTAAACGGGAATTCATCAACGGCCAAACTAACCGCAAACACCACAATTGAATCACGCGACAACATGTTTCGCATAACAAATGTCGAATCCGTCGCCGCCCAAGACACAGAACAAAACATTAAACAATTAATCCTGGTCCAGACCAGTACCCCGACATCCCCCAACACGAATATGGGCAAATATATAACGGCATATTTACTGCCCCAATTCAAGGATTCAGACGAAACCGAACATCATCACATCTGGCAAAACGATGAAATCACCCCTGATGTTTTAAGTAAATCAAAACAGATAAAATTAATTCGCACCGATTTCGCCACACCTTTTGGTGTGAACCAATATGCGTTTGCATATAATATCCCTGATGTTGGCCCACGATATATCTATCTGGATATAAAACCAGGTGCAAAATCCATTGGTGATTTTGATATGCAGAACGGAATTAACACGGTCTTGCCCGTGGCATACCCAGAACAAACCGTGCAAATCGCTGGAACCGGCACAGTATTAAGCCTGGGCGGTGACAAAAAACTGGGGATTATGACACGTGGCGGTGTTCGCAATGCATACATCAATATATTCAAGATTAAATCAACCGAAATAAATCACTTGATATCCCAGACATATAATGTGTTTGCATCTGACATAGAATTCAAATCATGGGCATTTGGTACATATGATATGTCTGTTGTTTTTCAAAAACGCATCCCATTGAATACACAAAGCGCCATTGAAACCAACTATGCTTCATTAGACCTGGGCGATTATATGGATCGGGTTGCGAACGACAAGACTGGTATATTTATCATCCAGGCCGGCGCATCTGAAAACGCCACAGATTTCAGTGACCGTCGCCTTGTTATGGTGACGGACCTGGGGCTTATTCGCAAGGTTAATCAAAACGGCACATCCACCATATTTGTATCCAGTCTAAGCAACGGCGCACCATCGACCGACATTGAAGTCGATGTACTGGGGCGCAATGGCAACGCCATATGGTCTGGTCGAACCAATCAAGACGGCCATTGTGAAATACCGGCATTTCCATGGTCTGAATATAAAAACGCACGCGAACCAGTCGCAATCGTTGCGCGCAACAACATGGATGTATCATTTATTCCATACAATGCAGCATACTCACAGCGCGTTGAATATTCGAAATTTGACATTGATGGAACATATTCGTATTCCCAGACACCATTGAACGCATTTATATTCACAGACCGCGGCATATATCGCCCAGGCGAAACCGCGACAATTGGCGCAATTATAAAAAACAATTCGTTCAAACCATTGGCTGGCGTTCCTGTTCGCATGGAAATCACCGATTCGCGTGGTCGCATAATATTGGAAAAGAACATGTCCCTGACATCGGATGGCATGTTTGATGTAAATGCCCCTATTTCTACAACGGCACCAATTGGTGAATACACTATACGTCTGTATTCATTAAATGTCCGCGCCAAACCCCAAGACATGTTGGGATATACAACATTTAGTGTGGCTGAATTTGTTCCAGACACAATGAAAATAACTGCGAACATTTCTGGCGCCACAGACAACGGATGGTTGGGTATAAATTCTGTCAACGCAACGGTTAATTTGCGTAATCTTTTTGGTACACCATCAAAGAATCATCGTATCCGCGCACACGCGACCCTGCGACCAATTGATTTCAGTTTTACTGATTTCCAACAATATATATTTAACATCAACAATATGCATCCTGACACCTTGTCCGGGACCAGTCCAATCCGCACCCAGACATACACCCAAACGATTGATGATGTGTACACAAATGATAACGGTGTTGCAGACCTGGCCATACAATTCAAGGACAAAATTCCAAACGGAACATACCTGGTAACATTAAACATAAACGGTTTCGAATTAAATTCTGGGAAAAGCGTCCAAACAACATTAACAACACGCGTATCTGATGCCAAATATTTGGTTGGATATCATGCGAACACAAACCTGGAATATATTAATCGCAATGATAACCAGTCAATAAATCTGATTGCACTTGATCACACCGCCACACCAATTACAGCATCCGATTTAACCATGCGCCTGGTTCGTCGTGAAACATTAACCAGTCTGGTCAAAGACTATAACAACTACTATAAATATCAAAACACCACACGCGACAATATAGTATCTGAAAAAAACATAACAATTCCTGAAAATGGACTAAACCTGCCAATTGCAACCGATGTACCAGGTACATATTTTGTACAAATTATTGATACAGGTGGCAAAATATTATCTAACATCAAATACTTTGTCGCAGACAGCACCAACACATCCATGTCAACGACCACAAACGCAGAACTGGAAATCAAATTAAATTCAAACAAATATGCACCAGGTGATAAAATCTTGGTTAATATTGTTGCACCATACAGTGGTCACGGCCTTATCACGATTGAACGCGATCAGGTATATGGATACAAATGGTTTACAATATCTGGCACTGCATCAACCCAGGAAATCGTATTACCATCTGATTTCGAAGGTACCGGATACATAAACGTATCATTTGTCCGCGACATAAATTCACGCGACATATTCACCGCACCATACACATATGCCGTCGCCCCATTTAGTACAGATGTATCAAATCGAACAATTGATGTTAAATTATCTGCACCTGAAATAATCCGTGATAACAAATTAACTATTGAATACGAAACAAATAAGTCCGGACGTATTATGATTTTCGCCATTGACGAAGGTATATTGCAGGTTGCGAAATATAAAACCCCCAACCCATTAAAATACTTTTTCAAGAAATCTGCACTGGCGGTGGAAACGTTCCAGATATTATCGCTGTTATTACCTGAATATAAAATTCTGCGCGAATTTGCCAAGACTGGTGGTGGCGATTATGCCGGTTCTGAATCAGAACTATCCGCGGCATTGGTAAATCCATTTTCGCGTCGCACATCTGCGCCTGTTGCATTCTATTCTGGCATATTGGACACATCTGCGAACATACCTGCAAATGTGACATTTAATATCCCAGAAACATTTAACGGCGCATTGCGGATATTTGCCGTTACCACAAACGATAATTCAATGGGTGGCGCAGAAACCACCACAACGGTACAAAGCCCATTGGTCATATCCACATCCGCCCCAACATTTGTTGCACCAAACGACATGTTCAATGTTAACACAGTTATAACAAACATGACCAATATAGGTGAATCTGCAAATATCCAGGTTGATGCAGTCGTGTCCAACAACCTGATTCTGGAATCAGATGCCAGCATCCAAGAACCCGTTGCCACAGATGCCCAGCACCTGTTTACATTTCGCGCCCAGGCAACTGATAACCTGGGCGGTGGCGATATAACCATAAACGCCATGGCATTAAACGACAACGGCATGGCATTAATTAACCGTGCAATGACATCTGACATATCTGTACGACCGGTAACGCCATTTATATACAAAACAACCGCCGGCGTATTATCAGACACAGACACAAAAATTTCTGATTTCTATGTTGATTTATTTACTGATAAATCACAAAAAAATCTGTACATTTCCACAACGCCATTTATTTATGCGCGCCCACTGTTTAATTATCTGGCAAACTATGATTACCCATGCACCGAACAACTGGTATCGGGCGCGATTCCATACGCCACCGCCCCAGATAATTCAATCATGGGAACCAACTATGACATATCCGTTAAAAAGGTTGCAGATACCATAAACACACTAAAAAATCGCCAGACCCAGGACGGTGCATTTGCATTATGGCCAAATACAAAAACATCTGCAAACACACCTGTATCCCCAGACACAGTATATTTAACCGCATATGTTGTAAACTTTTTGAATATGGCCCAATCAAATGGATTTATGGTGCCTGATAACATGCTGGGGCGTGCGCTGGATTTCTTGCGTGATTTTGCATCCAATACAATAACAGACGACGAACACGCGCGTGCATTTGCCTATGCAATATATACCATCACATCAAACGGATATGTAACAACGGCATATATTGATAAATTCCAAGAATACGCAGACAAAAACATGCGCGACTGGCAAACAACAATATCTGGTCCATACATCGCCGCCAGTTACAAGATGATGAAGCAAATAGACCGTGCGAACAAGTTATCGAACATGTACCAAATGTCTAAGTCCAAGAAGTTCAAGTATTCAACAATGTTCACCAACAATGTCGCAGACGATGCCGCATACCTGTACATATCAAACAAATACTTTGATATGCCGATTGAAAACATTGGCACTGCGATACATGAATACATAAATTCTGGCAACTATGATGCATACACCGCCGCCAGGGTATTTATGGCACTGGCCGGCGCGCGTTCTGGTATGGCAACACCATCAAACATCACCATACAATCAGGTGACACAACATTGCCCCACGCTATTACCGATGGCATACTAACAGTATCAATACCAACAGATGTCAAAAAATTAAAAATCAAATGCCCATCATGCCATGATATGGCCCTGTACTATGCGATATCCCAACAAGGATTTGCGCGTCATATATCAGATACATCAAACGGCATTGAAATCACACGTGAATACTTTGATGAATCTGGCAATCGTGTAACAACCGCGATGTTGGGCGATATTGTTAATGTAAAAATTACTGTCCGTGCCCGCAATACGAACTATATGCCAAATGTCGCAATTGTTGATTTGTTACCTGGTGGTTTTGTTGCCGAAGATATATCTGGCACAGACCTAGAATTTTCTGAAATTCGTGAAGACCGGGTTGTAATATACACCAACCTGACGCGCCAAGAATCTGTATTCACATATCGCGCCCAGGTAACATCTGGCGGAACATTTGCGATTGCCCCAATACACGCAATGTCCATGTACAACCCGTCCATATCGGCCACAGACACACCATCTGCCAACATATTCCAGGTATTCAATGCGCCAAATGAATAAGATTTTTAACCACATAAAATCATATTACAATCGGCATAAACGGCTATGTAACATTGTTGGAATCATCGTTATTGTTTATATGACAATACGCGTATTTTTTACACCACCCTTGCTATCGGGCATAGATTTTTCACACGCATACTATGATCGTAATGGCAACCTGATGCGATTAACATTATCCAGCGATGATAAATTTAGACTATTTACCCCGATTGATAAAATCAGTCCAGACCTGATACGCGCCACTGTTTTATACGAAGATAAATACTTTTATACCCACCCAGGCATCAATCCAATATCATTAATACGGGCCACACGCAATTATGTGTCTGGCAACCCTGACACCCCGGGCGCATCCACAATCACAATGCAGGTTGCCCGACTAAAATACAATTTAGACACAAAAAATCTAAAAGAAAAACTGGTACAAATTGCCGCGGCAATTTACATTGACATGTTTTATTCCAAGGCTGAAATTATGGAGGCCTATTTGAATCTTGCCCCATATGGTGGCAATATCGAAGGGGCCGCCGCCGCATCATTAATATACTTTCAACGCCCTGTCCACGACATATCAACAATTGAATCCATTACACTGTCAACAATTCCCCAGAATCCGCGCAAACGCGGTCTGAACACCCCGGACGGCATGGCCACAATGGCCAAGATGCGAACAAATCTTGTTGATCGCTGGGTTGCTAAATACCCAGACGACGAAAAATTAACAACATTAAACACGATGCCACTAAACATATATGGCATCCGTGATTTACCATTTGATGCGCCACATTTTATAAACCACGAAATTCGCACCCCACAAACAAGCCAATATACAGTAACCACAACATTGGACATAGAATTACAAAAACGCATGGAACGAACGATGCGCGCACAAATAGACAACCGCAAGGCATACGGCATACATAATGCCGCCGCAATATTAGTTAACTATAAAACAATGGATGTTCTGGCACACATTGGTTCTGTTGACTATTTTGATAAATCCATATACGGTCAAAACGATGGTGTTCATGCCCGACGCAGTCCCGGTTCAACATTAAAGCCATTAATATACGCCACCGCGATTGATATGGGTCATATACACTCTATGACATTACTAAAAGATTCCCCGATTAATTTTGGTGTATATGCCCCAGAAAATTCAGACAGTGGTTTTTATGGCCCTGTATTGGCACGTGATGCACTGACCCACTCGCGCAATATACCTGCGATACACCTGGTCCAGAAAATTGGCATAAATAATTTTTACAGAATACTAAACAAATCGGGCGTATCTGGGTTAAAGCATCCATCACACTATGGTATATCAATCGCCCTTGGCGGGGCCGAGGTTTCAATGTTCGAACTGGCCGACATTTACGCAACGATGGCCAACCTGGGCCACCGATATGAAATTCGCACCCACCTGAATACACCACAAAAAACAATCGACAAAATTCTGTCCCCGGAATCATTTTTCATGACACTGGATATGCTGGCCCGACAAGACGACACAAAAAAACACATCCCATTTACCACCGCCAAGAAAAATAATATCCGCCATTATTGGAAGACCGGCACATCATCATCGTTCCGCGATGCATGGACCGCCGGGATATTTGGGGACTATGTATTAATCGTATGGGTTGGTAATTTTGACGGCACCCCAAACAATGCGTTCAGTGGCGCCCGCACCGCGGTCCCGATATATTTTGCACTGGCCGACACAATTGCCCAATACAATTTAGATATTGGCACCCCGGTAACAAACAACAATTTCATGCGCGATGATTTGAACATTACAACTGTTGACATGTGTGACAAGGTTGGCGGCATCGCCGGCCCACACTGTCCCAGAACAATTTCTGCATATTTCATCCCAGGTGTTTCCCCCATTGACACATCCCCAATATATCGTGCGGTTGCAATTGATAACGCCACTGGTCGTCGCGCATGCACAAACAATCCGCGCACCACCCATTACCAGGTTTACGAATTCTGGGATGCAGAATTTCTGGACATGTTTCGACGCGCCGGCATTACACGCAACACCCCACCACCATTTATGCCGGGATGCGATTTAGATAATATCCATGATACAACAAACACCCCATACATCGTATCACCCGCCGCCGACACAAAAACCGTTATCGTATCAGACGATGACTTTGCCCCCATATCATTTATGGCTGTGTCGCAAAACCCATCTGTAAAAATTTTCTGGTTTCTAGATGATAAAGTACTGGGAACGACAAAATCAGGCGAAACATTAATCCACAATACCCCAATCGGCACACATACCGTCCGCATATCAACCGACGACGGCACCGGCACATCATCAGATTTTACAGTAACAAAATAAACAAAACCTATTGACAATCAATATTTTTGTACTATATTATCATACAATAATAACAAATCCCAGGGGACACCATGAACAAGAAAACACCCAAAATACATGTTGCAGGCACAACTATATACCTGTTTGATTCTATAATCACCCAGGATATATTACACATAAATCGCCTGAACGCAGCGATTAAGATTGCGATTGAAAACGCAAAATCCGCAAACAATAAAACCTTAACAATATATGTTGATTGCCCAGACACGGTTATTGACGAACGTTTTCAGCCAACATTGACCGCCATATACAATGCGGCCCAATCTGGCATCAATTTAAGCATATGCAACGCATCAAACCAAGAATCAACATATGTACGCGTTTTGGAATCGATTAGCGAACTATCAAAAACACCCGAACCATCAAACAGTCCATTTCGCAAATATATGAAACAGCATTAAAAAACGGGGTCACCCCCGTTTTTTTATTTTTTATCTGCCTTTGAATTATTCTCTGCTTTTGATTTATCATCGGCCAATGCATCTGTGGGACTAACATTTGCACGCGATTGCATTTTTGACATTGCAATAACCATATCCATCGCGCGTTGCAATTGATAATCCAACGCATCTTTTTCTTCATCGGTTAATTCTTCTGTTTTTTCATCAGATTCCGCATCGTCATCATCAGTTTTCTTTTTATCTTTTTTCTTTGCCTGATCATTTTTCAAAGAATTCTTAAACGATGCTTCGGAATACATGCTTTCCTTTTTTTCCAGAACTTCTACCTTGGAATGTAAAACCTCTACATCGGGGGTAATACCTTCGTTCTGAATAGACCGTCCCGACGGCGTATAATAACGTGCAATCGTGATATGAATTGCCGTTCCATCCCCCAGTGGTTTTTGTTGCTGAACACTGCCCTTGCCGAACGATTGTGACCCCATAACCAATCCGCGCCCATTATCCTGAATTGCGCCGGCAACAATTTCCGACGCCGATGCCGACCCATGGTTGATCAGCACCACAACTGGTTTTCCATTTGTTAAATCGCCGGGCTTGGCGAAATTTCTTTCAATATCGGCTTTGTCTTTGCCACGGGTTGAAACAATTTCCCCCCCATCCAAGAACGCATCCGACACATCAATCGCCGCGGTTAAATATCCACCTGGATTATTACGCACATCCAGAACATATCCCGCCACCTTTTTCTTTTCTAATTCTGTGATTGCCTTTTTCAAATCGCGTGCAGTTGTCACACCGAAATCAGAAATTCTGATGTATCCAATTTTTGGGGTATCTTTATCATCTGGGTCGGCATCCGCCATTGTTTTTACATCATGTTTTACCGATTCCACCTTGATAATTGCGCGTTTCAAGGTCAGATTTTTTTCTTCGCCATCTGATATAATGGTTAACTTTACCTTGGTCCCGGGGCGCCCCTTCATCTTTTTTACCGCCTGATTTAATGTTAAATCAAACACCTGTTCACCATCAATATGTGTGATATAGTCCCCGGCCTTAATCCCTGCTTTATCTGCCGGGGTATCGTCAATTGGTGAAATGACACGCACCGCGCCACGATCACTGGTAATTTGAATCCCCAGTCCCCCAAATTCACCATGCGATTTATCATTAAATTCTTTGAAATCATCCGCCGACAAATACGAAGAGTGCGGATCCAACGCCCCCAACATACCGTTCATGGCGGCTTCTAACATCTTTTTTTCATCGGCTTCTTCGACAAAGTTATCGCGAGCCACCTCGAAAACCATGGCCAGTTTTTTCAGTTCTTCATAAATCTGTTCATCCGTCAGATGAACAACAGGCTCTTCCTTTTTTTTGTTTTTCGGTGCCGCATCCACCACCATCGGCATTGCCAGCATTGTCAAAATCATAAGTTTTTTCAACATACAACATATCCTTTCGTTCTTAATATCCCCCAGGATAACCCAAATCCGCCCCGCATTCAACCCGATTTTATATAAAACACCCTAATACTTGACATTTTATATTTTTGTACTACAATTCAAATTATGAAAGATATCAGTACTGTAAATTTTATAAAGATACCGCTTGATAATCCAAACATACTGGAACACCCAACCAGTATGGATTTGTCACGCCCGTGCATATTGATATTAGGTGGCGAAAACACAAATACACAAGAGTGGGCACGAAATTACTGTATTACAATTGCAAAAACACTGTACTTAAATGGTATTCAAGATGGCTTAGATATATATTCCGCCTGTTATAAATTACGTGATCGCAACAGCGACTTGGATCGCTTAAACCTGTTTCGTGAATTTCGCGACACCAAAAGCCTATTTGATTACGGTAACGGTTTAACAATGACCGATATCACATATATGAACCAATCTTATCCGTTAAGCAACACATACCCCAATTATATATATGATGTTCTTAACTTTGCATTTATTCCCCGCTTGATTGGACGTAACGAGCAAATGATACAAACAAAGAAAATCAAAGAAAATTTCAGAAATATGATAGTGTACACACATTGTCATGGTACATATGTGTTGCGAATGATAGAAAAATATCTAAACCAAGAATCTAACAAATTCACATACAGTTTACAAGATATGTACGAAATAGAAAAAAGCATACTGGCAATAAACCACGCACCATTTGCACCACTGGAACAATGCAAATTTTCCGCTCTGTCATTTACCAGCGCATCTGATTCGCAGATAAATTATTACAATGAACTCAGTTACTATATGCGAATATCACCAGAAAGTTTCAAGCCAGCATTTTTTGGACCAAAATTCGGCAATGTGATGATAACAAGCCAAATAAAAGAAGATATAACCAAAGAACACAGTCAGGTCGGTCTTAGTGGCGACCCCAGAGATGAACATATGCTAACAGAAAACGGACAAATATTATTCGCCACAGAACGCAACGCATTACTAGAAGGAACGCGCGCTATGCTTGCGGGAAAACCGATTCCAGCAATACCCAAACTAATACACACACCCGACGACGAGTTTGATTTCAATTATTTCAAAGCTCTTGGTCAGCAAATATGCATAAAACTGGGTATAAAAACACGTTAACACAGGATAACATCTTATTCATGGTCGTGAAACATATATCGCAGATTTTGGGCCAGATTTCGTTATAAACGCCCATTGCCACCGGCATTGAAAACAACGCGAACAAGGTTGCATTTATGCGAAACCAAATCGAAACATTTAGAAATATAGAACGCCAGTTCACAAAATAATCCCGGCATCACCGGGATTTTTTTTACAACAAACCAAACTTAGTTATATAATTAAATGATATTCCAATAATGAAATTACTGCCATAAACATCAACCCCACGGGCGCGGGCGCGACGATATTGTACATATGGCCCCATCGTCAAATCACCCCACAGGTTTGTATCCAAACGCGCAACCGCACTTAAATCACGTTCCAAATCAGTTGGCACATATAACGAATAACTTAGATATTCACGATAGTATCCATTTGACGAAAATTTTACACCATCACGAATCTGGTATTCCAATCGCCAACCAATTTCCGCCGCCAATTTTGATGTCTTTTCGTCGGCATATGTAAAATCATATTCATACACACCGGTCAAATAAAGACTCTTAATAACCTTGTTATCAAACAACGACAAACCAGCATTGGCACGAACAATATTTTGACGCGGCGCATCACCGGATGCGATAAATTCTGTGTCATATGCGGCACGAACCGTCGGACCAAATTTGAACCCAGAAAATTCCCAACATCCATATTCCAAATTACTGGACAATAAAATATCGTCTGCATTTTCACTGGATGTAACCTCGCCTTCGGCTGGCTTCAGTTTTGTTTCCCCATATTCCATAAACAGCGAATTATCCCACTGGAAACGATTTTTCTTGTATTCCAACGCGGTATCAAAAACACCCTTGATAAAATCCTGGCTGTCCGCGTTCAGGGCCGAAACCGGCGAATCCTTGTATTCTATGGCATGACGAACCTGGGTTTGGGACAATTCCAAACCAATACGACGCACGGATAAAACCAGACTGTCCGCATCCGCCGAATTTGCTTCATCCGCAAACGATACACACGGCAACATTGCCGCAAATAAAATAAACGACACTTTTTTCATAAACACACCCCTAAGTATTTAACCTATTTCCAAATACGCAATGCACCATCCATATTTGAATAATGCCATCCCGCTTCACGCACCGCAATTGTAAACGCGCCACGCGACGACATTGGCAAATCAACCATTAAACGATTACCTTGAACATTACGAATCGCAATATTGATATTTTCACGTCCCGCAATCTGATTTAATTCAATCCAGTTTTCAATCGGATTTTTCATTTCAGCCCACACAACAAACCGATTCGTATCATCGCCACTGGGCAACCAATTCTGTATGGCATTTTCCGCCATCCACGCACGCGCCGCCACATCATCAATGACCATAGTAATTTTTGCAGAATATGTCGTATCAGATGTTTGTTCCCCGTCAATTTCAGTTGATGCAATCAAAGAATTCAACGCATCATTGTCCATCGCCCCCAGAACCGTCACCAACGCACCACGGTCCGAATATTGTCCCAAAACATCGGAAATGATTTGACGACGCGCCTCGGCCATGGCCATATTCTTGGCCGCAGCGGCGGTTTCACTGGTTATATTAATTGATGCAGAACCGCGCAAATCCACGGCAAATGCCGTGGACACAAAAATCGCGCAAAATACACTAAACAGCCATTTCATGTTGCGTATCATAACACCCTAGAATTTAATATTCAACCCAACACGAACCCCCAACGACTTAAAGAAGGAATCAATTTCATCATCAATTGTATCCTTCCACCCATTGGAACGAACCTGATTAATATAAACCGCATCTGGATCTGGGGCATATTCTATGCCATCCTGAACAAAACCATTTAACATATAGTTTTCACCATATTCCACCCCAAATTCAGCATTATACCCGGCCAACAAAGAATCATACAGCGCCTGATAATATTCTGGATTCAGATATGTTGTCGCATCTGCACCACCAACACTGTAATAATCATATGTGATACCCAGTGTCAACGCAACTTTATCCGTCAGTGCTGTGCGCCAATTCGCCCCCAGTCCCAGGTGGAACGCACTGCCAAATCCCGCTTCGTCTTCAATTGATTTTGGATGTTGCCACTCGCTACGATATGGTTGATCGGCGGTTGCATTATACGATGGCAATCCTAATTCCACGCGGGCCGTTACTGCATTATTTTGATTAATATCATACAGCATATCAAACGCCAAATATGGCCCCGTCCATGTTACTTCATAAGAGTGACTAATATCTGATTGATGGAAATAAAATGACTCCATTGTATCCACATAGTCCCCATTTGCATTATCCAATGGGATACCAACAACATCCGCATAACTGTCACCGTTTATATCAATATATTCAAACTGTCCAAATGTATATTGAACCACGGTATCATCACCAGAACCCAAAACCTTAAAGAACGCAATTGCAGGCCAACACTGGGTCATACCACCATCGGTAATACACCCGTTATTTCCATCAATTGTATCAATTTTCATACCGTAATTATTAGATGTTTCCACCTTATACTTCAAATGTCGCCAACCAATCGATGGTGTAATTTTAACCTTGCCCCAGGTAAAGAAATCCTTTAATCCAATTCCTGCACGCAATCCCAACATATCACCATCTTTGCTTTCACCAACCGACAGCGCATGCCCATATTCCATATAAGAAACATCTTTATCTGTATCATCTGGCCATATGGCAACTTCGAACCCGCCATTGGTAACATCGTCGTCAATCATCGTGCCATTACCCATCTGAATACCATATTCCAATCCGGCTTCCAGTGTTAATGCGGTATTACCTGCCATAAAGTCATATCCAGCATTTATATCAAAAACACCCCACGACAAATTATCATAACGCAATATAGATCCTGCACTAGCCATATCAAATTGCCACATACCCGTTTTATATGACAAGCCTGTATCTACATGAAACCCATTTGATTTATTGGCCGCGACCGGCTGTTGCGCCGACGAACGATTTTGTTGGGCCACATTACGGGCATTTTGCCCATATCGATTTGCATATGACGAATACCCCGTTGTGTTATAGCCTGCCGAACTATACCGTGCCTGATTATATGCCGACACACCCGATGTACTGCGTGTTGCCGTATTTGAAAACGCCGATGAATTATAACGTGTCTGGGGCGACTGATATGTACCATTATAATATGTTCCCGCCGCATTTACCGCAACCGGCATCAAGACCAGCAAAGAACATCCACACAAAATTTTTGACCACTTTTTCATATTAAACCCTTTCCCTTTAGAATTTATATCAAATAAATTATATCATAAAAAGGTTGAAAAAAAAATCTGTTATTGCAAAAATGTGACAACCTTTTGCGGCCATGGCGGAATTGGTAGACGCGCAGCACTAAGGATGCTGTGGACAAAATCCTTGGGGGTTCGATTCCCCCTGGCCGCACCATTTCATATCTCATATCTCATATCTCATATTTCGCTTGCCCCGATTTTCTGAAATTTGCTACACTATCACACATAAGGATGAAGGGAATTAAGATAATTTTTGCCGTATGCCTTGCGTTGCTTGGGATTAGTGACGCGTGGGCCACGGATTCTGATGACGCAGTACGCGCCGCTACGCGTCGTGGTGAAACAAATACGGTTACATCTGCACGCAAAAAAACTAATACCCCGGCGGTTTCATCAAATGTAAATGCGGTCACACGCGTTACAAATGCAACCGCAAAACAGGCACAAACAATGCGCGAACGCGCAACAACACCCCGCACTGGCAATAATGTGTTAACACGCACATCAACGCCACAAAATAATAAACAGGTATCTGCCCGCACAGCAACCAACATATCGTCACGCGCAACGACAACCGATGGCACAAAAAAAACAACCACATCACGACACGCATCGCCTGCGCGCGCCGCGACACGCACACCAACAACCACCATCCGAACCAGCACGGCTGCACGCAACGCATCGCGTCGCACATCAATCGCACGCAGTGCCACAACCGACACCGCAAATCTGCGTGATGTGGTAATGAACGCAAATCACAAAGAATGTCGCGATGTCTTTTACAATTGTATGGATGAATTCTGCGCGAACAAAGACAGTCAACTAAAACGTTGTGCATGTTCGTCACGCCTGCATGAATTTGACGGCATAAAAAAACAATTGGCCGTCGTCGAAGATAAAATGTTGGATTTTTCCCAACGTCTTTTAACGGTCAGTATGGATGCCGAAGATGCGGCCGCCCTGAACATCGCCACCGAAGGGGAACTGGCATTTAACCAAAAAGATACATCCGAATCAAAAAAATTATTGGATGAAATTGCAAAGAAATTAAACACTAAATTTGATGACGATTCATTTGACAGAAACCTGACCGCAATATCATTGTCCTTGAACGAAGATGCGGCATTTGACAATGTTGATTCTTTGATGGGGGCATCTACGACATTAAAGACCGGCACTGAATTACATGCGGCGGCCCTGCCGGTGTGTCGCGAAATGGCGGCCGAGGTTTGCACCCCCGACCAACTGGCCATTGCCGAAAGCGGTTATAAAATGATGATTGAACAAGACTGTAATACGGTAAAAAAATCGTATCAATCCCAAACAGATGCCGCCCGCACCAAGGTTATGGAAAGCAGCGCGTTACTGGACATGTCGCGCCTAAACACATACCAAGATAGAAATTCAGACGACATATTAACATGCAAACGCAAAATGCTGGATATGTTAAGTGACACATCGGTCTGTGGTAAAAACCTGGCAAAGTGCTTGGATACAACGGGGCAATATATCAACCCATCAACCGGCGATGCGTTTTTAACCACCAATTTGGCAAATCTAAGTACACTTATTAAACGACCAGATGCAAATAACACATGGACCAGCATGCCTGGCAACGAACGTTTTGTGCAACACTTAAATTCAAAAAAGACATATCTGGAACCTGCGATGGAACATTGCCAAGACATTGCAGATTCTGTGTGGGACGATTTTATCGAAGATGCGTTGGCACAAATAAAACTGGCCCAGGATGCCAAACTAGAAGAAGTTCGCCAATCATGCACCACACTTACCACACAATGTTTATCTGACACTGCTAAATCATTAACAGATTTTGATGCACGCGCCCTGTCAACATTTGGTGTTATCGCAGATATGACTGTAAACGCCATGTGTGCTGATGTAAAAACTGCATGTACTGCATTACTGGAAACAACCGGTGGCGGCACAGATTGGGCGGGTGGCATGACAGAAATCGCCACCGACACAACATATGAGACAATAATTCAGACATGCCGCGAGGTTGGCCGTGCATGCATTGTTCAAAATTGCCGTTCCATTTCTGGCAACTTTGGTCTGTGTGAAAACATTGAAACATCCGTTAATCGCAAGGCAATTATTCGTGGCACATCCTGCTGGGACGATGTTTTGAAATGCGTTGCCGATGCCGGCGCCGATTCGATTGAAAAAATTACAGCGCAATTGTCATCACGCAAAATCATCCCCGGTCCAGAAAACATTATCAACGACGGCGATGAAATTATATCAACAACAACACCGCTTTATTCATTTTATAGTGAACTCTACGACATAACCATTGATGGTAAAAAATATGCTGCCCTGTCAAGCGACATCAGTGGCAACGGATACGATATTGCCAACTGCAGAATTTCTGGTGTAACCGTCACGGACGATAACGGTAATGAAACAAAATATGAACCAATGCGTTGTGTATACGACATGTGTGTTGCCAAGGGACAATGTGCCACAACCTATAATGACACATCAACCAAATGCAAAACATGTCGCATTGCCGAACGTATTTGGGGACATTGCGAAATGGATCCAATAACCCAATTACCTGGTGCAGACGAACACAATCAAATCTTGGCCCCATCTAATCGTGACGAAACAACATTATTATATTGGTTTGCACTAAATACCGGCACGGAAAATATGGCTGACTCTTGTCGCGACACATCATGCGGCCCCGGCGAAATGTTTAGCGCCACAAAAAATCAATGTATCTCTGTCGAAGCAATCAGTAACGATGGCACCGAATGCGAATCCAGAAATCGTATCGCCGTCCCAGGTGCCCAGACAAATTGTTGCAGTGCAACATCAAAAGATTCGTGGGGCAATTGCTGTGGTGGTGTATTAAAAACACAAATCGCAGGATTCGATGCATCTATAACAGATTCGTATTTTGCCACACTGGACAAAACACAAACAACAAACAACAACTACAAGATATGTATCCCAAGTGAGACACAAATCAATTTTGTTGTACAATTTGCCCCATCGGATACCACATATTATACGCTTGGTCGAAATATACTTGTATGTCTGGGTGATTTATCTGATGGTGGCGATACAAGTGGTGCGTTCCCATCGGGCGACACAATTGAATGTAACGGTCAATACATGGTTATAAACCTAGATTCTGGCATGTATTATGCCCCAACCCCATCTGCCCCGTCACCAAACATGTCATACAAAATTGATAATGGTTCGACAACATGCACCCTTGGGTATGACACATCAACCAACACATGGACATGGACACAAAGTGGTACCGGCGAAACATCATGCACGACATCAATGCCATCCGCAAATGATGGTTGGGGACTAATGATACAATACTAGGACACAAAATGAAGCATTTAACATACGCAACTATTTTTGTACTGATGACAATGCAACCGTTGATGGCAGCAACCAATACATCTTGCGAAAGCATTAACACAGAACACAACAGTTGTGCAAGTATCGCAGGCTGTATGGCCGACCAAGAAAATCCTGGCACATGTATGGCATGTCCAGCTGGTAAATACGGTGCCGGGTGTACAAAATCATGCACCGCACATTACACATATAATTCTGGATGCGACGGGTGTGAATGGGGATACACAGGCGAAGGTTTTATAGATAACACTTGCTCTTGGTATGCGAATTGTCCTGCTGGATACTATTGGTCTGATGATTCTGGATGCCAGCCATGCGCTTCTGATGAATTTACACCAGACAAAACCGAAGTTGAATATTGGGGCGAAGAAATCACAAACACAGGCTACGTTT
Organism: Alphaproteobacteria bacterium; assembly: GCA_017472065.1. Classification (GTDB taxonomy): domain Bacteria; phylum Pseudomonadota; class Alphaproteobacteria; order Rs-D84; family Rs-D84; genus Enterousia. The sequence continues at coordinate 21,238 of JAFURB010000017.1, forward strand.
CATGCCAGAAATGCGGTGCATACTCAACAGGTATAAAACGCTACAATACCAGCGATTCTGGTGGATGCAAATGCAACTTGGGATACCATGTACCAAATTCCAGGGAAGATGATAAAGAAACCTACACCGGTGAAGATTGTGTTCCCGCTACATACCGAATCAGAATTTATAAAAATCATCCAGAGAATGAAAATGACGACGAATACATCACACTGTACGTGCGTTATGGAAAAAACGGCTTTGTCCAAGGCACCCCAACCGACGACAACAACCGTGATTCTTGGTTTGAATCAGCCTCTAAAACAAACGTCGTGCCAAATATTGATGATGGTACAAATTATAAATACCAAATAAATGAATACACAGACACCAAATGCGGTGTTGACGACTGTCCAGAAGACCCCACACTAATGCCTGGTGATGTTTATTCCGCACCCATCACGGACTTTACAAGCGATACAGATTTGTATGCATGCTATAAGACAAAAACATATTCCATTATGTATCTCAGTGACCCCCAATCAACTGGCACACACCAAATTAGTCAACTTACATATAACACACCACTACAATCAGCCATGGATATAGAAGATGTTTATGAACACGCCCCACATTTTTACGATCGGTGGGATGGAAAAATATTTTCGCATTGGTCATGCCATGCATCAACATGTGATGACACAGAAATACACCCCGGCGATCCAATTCCAGAACCAAACGCCCCATACCCACAAACCCAATTAATCGCGGTTTTGAAAGACTGCGGTACTGGAAAGTATTGCAAAAACAATGAAGAAGATTACTGTCCCGCCGGCACAACAACCCTAATCACAACCGCGACCAGCGAAGCAGCATGCAAATTAACCAACAAAACAAAGTTCAAAGATAATACAGACCTGATTTTTAGTTTACCTATTTCAGATTCTACAACGATTTCTATAAAATAAATCCCACATTTTGTGGGATTTTTTTTCGTTAAAACAATCTAATCGTTTCAATTGCGCTTTTTATTGCCTGCATCTGCAGCGGCCCAAATCGCCCCAGAACCCAATCCGCTGGATTCATCGGCAAATCAAAATCACGTGGATGACCGATACCAATTCTTATTCGTTTATAGTCACGCCCGATATTTGCATCAATTGATTTTATACCGTTATGACCGGCACTGCCACCACCAGTCTTTTCGCGTATATTTCCAATTGCCAAATCCATATCATCATGAATTACGATAACATTTTCAACTGGCACCTTGTAAAATGTCATCAATGCCAATACCGCAACCCCACTGTTATTCATATATGTTTGCGGTTTAACAAAAATCACACGCACCCCGTCCATATTCGTCGCATACACGTGTGCATTTTTTTCCTTTTTCCATGTTGCATCATCACCGGCCAAATAATCCACCGCCATAAATCCAACATTGTGACGCGTGTTCGTATATTCCGTCCCGGGATTACCCAGTCCAACGACCAAAATCGGTTTATTTTCTTGCATATCAATAACTCTTTTTTTTATTATAATATCACAGAAAGGAGCAAAATATGAAAATAAAATCCATCGCTTTTCTTAGCACGGCCACAATCATGATGATGACAGGCCACGCAAACGCCAATTTATTATTTGATATTTATGGTGGCGCGACCATGGGTGTTGGCGCATCTGCGCGATTATTGGACGACCATTTCTATGACCACGGCGCACAAAGTTATGGCGCGTTATTTGGTGTTGACCTGCCCCTGTTCCGGGTCGAAGCCGAATATAACTACCTGAGCGGTCATGACACAAAAATCAATCTGGGCATGGTAAATGCATATTTCAAGATTCCAACCCCGGTATTAAAGCCATATTTTGGTGCTGGTATTGGTACAACATTTGATTCTAAATTTGAACCATCGGTCGGTTCTGCGATTACGATGGACGATGTCATCACATACCAAGGTATGTTGGGATTAACCCTGGATTTACCAGTTATTCCGGTCAAATTCGACATCGAAGGTCGCATTTTATACGCCAACAATGTGTACAAAGTTATCGATGATGCCGTCGATGTTATGCATTATGATGCGCGTGTAAAACTGCGCTATATATTCTAAGGGCTTGGTATTATTCGGGGTAAAATATGCTGACGTTAATTGATGGCAATTCATTGTTATTTCGTGCTTATTACGGTGTACACAGTCGCCTGACACGAACCGACGGTACGCCAACCGGCGCTGTTTATGGTTTTTTGAACATGATTTTGCCTATTTTATCTGCCGCAAAGACAGACGATAAATTCGTGTGCATCTTTGATGCATCGCGCACTACATTTCGTATGGATATTTACCCCGAATACAAAGCCAACAGAAGTGAGACACCTGCGGACTTGATATCGCAATCATTATTGGTGCGCGAATGCCTGGCTGCATTGGGCATGCCGGTTCTATGCATCCCCGGGGTCGAAGCAGACGATGTCATCGCAACATTGGCGAAAAATAACTGCAATACCCCCCGCGCCACCCGAATAATCACCAGTGACAAAGACTTGATGCAACTGGTATCGGACTGTGTATTTTTATACGACGGGATGAAGGGCATTGAAATACACACCCCCCAGGTTCTGGAAAAATTTGGTGTTCGCCCAGACCAGGTTATTGATGTTCAATCCCTTATGGGCGATTCATCTGATAATGTTCCAGGCGTCCCTGGGATTGGTCCCAAAAAAGCCACCGAATTAATCAACCAATTCGGCAATCTGGATAATTTGTATGCAAACCTGAACGATGTAAAAAATGAACGCATACGCGGTCTGTTACGCGACAACCGCGAAATGGCATATATTTCCAAACAATTGGTTACATTAAAATCAGATGTTGATTTAGACAAATTAACTATTAACCCATTTGTGTTTAATACACCAGGCGCACTGGATTTTGTAAAAAATAAAATAGAAAGCAATTCTTTGGCGACAAAAATCGAAAAATTGTTTCCAATTGAAAAATTCAGCCCCACAACCGACATATTTTCATACAAAAAATCTGTGTGTGATGTACCACCCCAACCGACCACATTACCCACACCACCGAAACGCGAAATAACATACGAAACAATAACAACACCCGACGAACTTGATAAATTCTTGGGGCGCGTATCGGGTGCAATTGCGATTGATACCGAAACCACCGGACTAAATCCAATGACCGACAAAATTGTTGGCATATGTATCGCGGCCGATGACACACATGGGGCATATATTCCAATTCGTCATCGTTCAACCGCCAACGATTTGTTTGGTGGTGATGTACCTGCCCCGAACCAGTTATCAATTGACACGGTATATAAAAAAATCTGGCCAATATTTACCAACACAAACATTGTAAAGGTTGGACACAACCTGAAATACGATTTTCACATCATGGAAAACGAAGGCTGGGACACAACAAAAATCCGCCCATTTGATGACACGATGCTGTTGTCATACATATTGCACGGAACATTGCATGGGCATGGCTTGGATGAACTGGCACTGAAATATTTGAACCATGAAAATATTAAATTTGCATCCCTGTTCGCGCCAAAAACGCGCGATGCCGACATGCATTTTGACATGTTGCCGATTGATGCAGCAACCCCATATGCCGCCGAAGATGCTGTAATAACAATGGCACTTTATAGCCACATGCGTCCACAACTGGATTCAAATGACAAACTGCACCAATTGTATGAAACATGTGATTTGCCATTGATGCCAATTTTGATGAAAATGGAACGCAATGGTGTAATGGTCGACCGAAACAAGTTACAACAATTATCCACTATCTTTCATGACCAGTTAACAACACTGCAAAATGAAATCTGGGAACTAGCCGGTCACGAATTTAATATCGCCAGTCCAAAACAACTGGGCACCATTTTATACGATGAAATGGGATTACCAGCGAACAAAAAACGTTCCACCGATGCAGATTCATTAAACGAACTGATTGACAACCATCCAATTATCGAAAAAATACTAAATTGGCGCTCTATTGCAAAGCTAGCCGGAACATACGCAGACGCATTACCGCGCCAAATTGCAGCCGACGGCCGTATTCATACCACATATCTGCAAACCAGTACCAACACCGGCCGCCTGTCCAGTCGCGATCCAAACCTGCAAAATATTCCAATAAAGACCAAATTGGGCGAAGAGATTCGCAAATGCTTTGTTGCGCCAACGGGTCGCACCCTGATATCGGTTGATTATTCCCAGATTCAGTTGCGTCTGCTGGCTGATGTTGCAAACATCGCTACTTTCCGTGAAACATTTATCGCCGGCACCGACATTCACGAACAAACCGCCCGTAAAATTTTTGACATTGCATCTGATGCGCCCGTACCGCGTGATTTGCGCCGTGCGGCCAAGACGGTCAACTTTTCAATCATATATGGAATTTCATCATTTGGTCTGGCTGGACAATTGGGAACATCGCGCGCCGCAGCCCAGAATATAATCAACACATATATGTCTGGCTTACCCGAAATCCAGGAATATATCGATGCAACAAAACAGTTTGCATCAGAAAATGCATGTGTTTATACCCCATGGGGTCGTCGCATAGAATTGCCAGAGGCACGCAACCCCCGCATGCGCGCATACGCGATGCGTGCGGCAATCAACGCCCCAATCCAGGGATTCGAAGCAGATCTGATGCGGCGCACAATGGTTGAAATCGATAAAAATATAATCCAACCGAATTCAAACCAAATCCGCATGATTATGCAGGTTCATGATGAAATCGTATTTGAATGCAACACAGAATCCGCCGACACATTTGCGAAACAAATTAAATCTGCCATGGAAAATGTCACCAAGTTATCCGTACCATTGGTGGCCGAATATGTAATTGCACCGGTCTGGGGGAAATAATTTTTCTTTACCATTTTTTACAATAACGATTTGAAATTAGTGCAAATAAACCTAAAAAACAATGTCGAAAACAAACGGTGATTTGTTTTCGACTTCCTTTACACGCATTTTATCCCAGTTTTTAGCCCCCTGTCAACCCGATTTTATGCCGAATCCAAAGGACCGTTTTCCTATCAATGTAAAAAATTCAGAAAGGGGGAAAAATGAAGAAATTATTGTTATTTAGTTGCTTATTACTAATCTCATTATCGGCAAATGGCGCCACATCTGTAACATTATATGTTGCTGCAAACTGTGCAACCACCTCTAATAGTGCTGCCCAGGGTTTTTGTGACGGAACCTACTCTGCTTGTTCTTCATCGGGACCAAATGTAGTCGCTGGTACCTCATATTCCAGCTATATTAACTGTGGTCGTATTTATAGTGAATCACTTGGCAGATACGCAATTCTATGTTTTGATGCCAATACCACTGATAGCACTGCTTCCACGAAATTATGCAATTGGTTTGCGGGCGATGGTGGTTGCAACGATAATTACCTGGGTACAACACCAACAGGTGTGTCATTTATGGGCAGTGCAATTGGCAAAACTGTCACGGTATACCCCGATCAAATAGAATGTTGCCAAACATGTACTGGATATACATATACAACATATTTAAGTGGATCTGTAGAGAGACAGCAAAAAAACACCTGTTCAACTGATGGTACATGTGCAGGTTCAACCGTAGCCGCGTATGGTTCTTATTACTGCGATAATGGATATTATAGCGCCAATGGCACCGCAACGGTCAACAACACATCCAATCCAAACAACCTGCAATGCACATCATGCGCCAATCTGCAAAGTGGATTGACCCAAGATGACGTGTCCAGCCCCCAGAAATCAACATCACCAACCGATTGTTATATTCCATCTGGACATCCATTGACTGATTCTTTGGGTACATATGAATATACCAGCAATTGCAATTATTCATCATAAATATAAAAATCCCCCCAGGAAGGAATGGGGGGGATTTTTCAGCCAATGCGACAAGTGGGTTCTATGCCGCTTTTTTGGCATCTGCCAAGATTTCAACCGGTGGCTTTTTTCCACAAACCACATCTGCATCGATAACGATTTCAACCAAATCTTCGTTATCTGGTGCATCAAACATCGGTTGCATCAAAACACGTTCCAGAATACCGCGCAGACCGCGTGCGCCTGTTTTACGCGCAACGGCCATCTTCGCAATTTCACGCAATCCGTCATCAGTTATGGTCAATTTAACATCGTCCATTTCCAGCATTGCTACAAACTGCTTTACAACTGCATTTTTCGGTTCTGTTAAAATTTTCACCAACGCATCTTCGTCCAATTCGCGCAGTGTCGTAATCACCGGCAAACGCCCAACCAGTTCTGGGATAATTCCAAATTTCACCAAATCTTCGGGTTGAACATCGCTAATATAACTTTTTTCTTCGCGTTCTTTTTTGGATTCTACATTTGCCCCAAATCCAATTCCACGGCGTGCAGACGAACGATTTGCAATAATCTTGTTTAATCCATCAAACGCCCCGCCACAGATAAACAGAATCTTGCTGGTATCTAATTGCACGGTTGCTTCGCCTGGGTGTTTGCGCCCTGCGCCACCGGCTGGAACATTTGCAACGGTGCCTTCGATTAATTTTAATAATGCCTGTTGAACCCCTTCGCCGGAAACATCACGGGTCAGCGATGGATTTTCAGATTTTCGTGAAATCTTGTCAATTTCGTCGATATAGATAATTCCACGCGATGCACGTTCCACATCAAAATTGGCATTTTGCAGCAAACGCGTCAAAACACTTTCCACATCGTCGCCGACATATCCAGCCTCGGTCAATGTGGTTGCATCTGCGATTGCGAACGGCACATCTAAAATGCGCGCCAATGTCTGGGCAAACAATGTTTTACCGGTACCCGTTGAACCGACCAACAAAACATTAGACTTTTGAATTTCAACATTTGATGCAGATGCCACACTGTGCCGTTTATAGTGATTATAAACCGCCACCGACAGTGTGCGTTTTGCTTCGTCCTGGCCAATGATATAATCGTTCAAGAAATTATATATCTGGCGCGGGGTTGGCAACTTTGCCGCATCACGATTAATTTCATTTTTAACATCATCAGCCATGATATCATTGCACAGGTTAATACACTCGTCACAGATGCACACATTGCGTCCACTGACCAGTTTTTTAACCTCGTACACGGCCTTGCCACAGAAACTACAGAATTGATTATTATTTTCTGCCTGTGTTGGTGTTGATGTTACTTTATCGTCACTCATCGTACTAAATCCAATTACTTACGTTCCAAAATACCGTCGATTAAACCGAAATCTTTTGCCTCTTGCGGACACATCCAGTTATCGCGTTCCATTGCCTCGAACAGTTCTTTTTCTTTTTTACCTGTAAACTCGGCCATCTGTTTAATCAATGTCTTTTTATTTTTCTGATACTGGGTCAGGCGAATTTCCATATCTGTGATCTGCCCTTCTGCGCCGGCCAATGGCTGATGAATCATGATCTGTGTATTTGGCAATACGAAACGTTTGCCCTTTTCACCGGCGGCCAACAAAACAGACCCCATTGATGCAACCAGTCCCATACCAATTGTTGATACCGGTGCCTTGATATATTGCATAGTATCCATAATTGCCCAACCGGCGGAAACATCACCACCCGGCGAATTTATATACATTGAAATTTCCGCATTTGGATTTTCAGATTCCAAGAACAGCAACTGGGCCACAATACTGTTTGCCATCGTGGGCTCAATCTCTCCGCCCACCACAATAATACGATCACGCAACAGCCGGGAATAAATATCAAACGAACGTTCCCCGCGTGGTGATTCTTCGATAACCATTGGTATTAATGCCATAACCAATTTCCTTTTTTGTTCACAAGTTAAAGTATATCACACAAAAACCCGATTCGCGAATTTTACAATATATATATAATGTTTTTATATTTTTTCAACCCTATACACAATTGACAAAAAACACACATCCCGTACAGACATTATAAAAAGCACTTGATTTTTGTGAAAAATTGTTCATAATTGGACACGTTCCTGCTAATAACAATGGTGTTATTGGCTATTAAGACCAAAGGAAATAAAATGGCTTACTACGAAAGTGTCTTGGTTTTCCGCCAGGACCTGACCGAACCGCAGGTAAAAGAAAAAGCGGCTAAATTTAGCGAAATCATCAAAGAATTGGGCGGTGATGTAAAATCCACAGAATTCTGGGGTTTGAAAAACTTGGCCTATATCATTCGTAAAAACCGCAAGGCACACTATGTCATGCTGAATATCGAATTAGATGGTTCACAAATCAACGAATTGGAACGTCGCGCCCGTATTGACGAAGACGTTATCCGTTTCTTGAATGTCCGTGTTGACGAATTGTCATCAACACCTTCTATCATGATGAAAAAGAATACAGAGGAGGCAGAATAATGGCAGTCCGTGCAGCAATTTATCGTAAAAAATCTAACCCATTAAAGGGCAAGGTTATCGATTACAAAGATATCAAAACATTGTCACATTATATCACAGAACGTGGTAAAATCGTGCCATCACGCATCAGCGGTGTTTCCCAGAAAGATCAACGCGCATTGGCGACTGCCATCAAACGCGCACGTCATTTGGGCTTGATGCCGTTCGTTCGCAACAATTTGGGTTAATCCCTAACTTATAAAACAATAAGGACAGATTATGAAAGTTATCTTGACAGAAAAAATTAACAAACTGGGTAATATCGGCGACACAGTCGAAGTAAAGACAGGTTTTGCACGTAACTATCTGTTACCAAACGGCAAAGCAATGCGTTTCACACGTGAAAACGTTGCCCTGTTCGAAGCAAAGAAAGCCGAATTGACAGCCCGCCAAGAAGCGGCCAAGAAATCAGCAGAATCAAATGTTGATGCAGTTAAAAATGCAAAACTGCACATGATTCGCCAGGCTGGTGACACAGGCCAATTGTATGGTTCTGTATCAACACGTGACATCGCACGCATGTTAAAAGAAGTTGCCGGTGTTTCTGTTGAATCCGCCCAGGTTATGTTGGGTGCGCCAATTAAATCTGTTGGTGCGTTTGACACAAAAATCGCATTACATGCAGATGTTATCGTTCCGGTTAAGATTTATGTCGCTCAAACCCAGGACGAAATCGATGCATTGGTTGCAGGTAAAACTTTGACATTCGGCACCAAAAAGGTTGAAGAAGTCGAAGAAGCCCCAGCAGCAGAAGCAGCAACTGAAGAAGTTGCCGCCGAAGATGTTGCCGAAGCAACCACTACAACAGATGCAGAATAATTTTTCTGTAAATCAAATAAAAAATCCCGGCAACGCCGGGATTTTTATTAAACAGAATAGTTTAGATAAAAACGAAACCGATGGCGAAGTGTACAAACGCTACATGAGCCATCGGTTTCGTTTTTAGATGAATTATTATATTTAATTTTTTACCCGACAGTTAATTCTTTGCCTTTTACATCGATAAAGACGGTACTGCCTTCGCCAATTGTCCCGTTCAGGATTAAATCAGCCACCTTGTCTTCGACCGCGGTTGTAATTAATCGTTTTAATGGACGCGCACCGAACACGGCATCATATCCATTATCCCCCAACCACTTAATCGCCTTGTCAGTGATATTCAGTTCAATTCTGTGTTCTGCCAAACGTTTTTCCAGTCCACGCAATTGGATTTTGACAATCCCTGACATAACATCTTTGCCCAACGGGTTAAAGAATACGATTTCATCGATTCGATTTATAAATTCAGGACGGAAATTGTGCTTTACCGCATCCATATCCGGCAGGTTGCTGGTCATGATAATAATTGTGTTGGTAAAATTCACAACATGTCCCTGGCCATCGGTCAAGCGCCCATCATCCAGAATCTGCAAAAATACATTAAACACATCTGGATTTGCCTTTTCGATTTCATCGAATAATAAAACCTGGTACGGGCGACGGCGCACACTTTCGGTCAGCACCCCACCCTGTTCATATCCGACATATCCTGGGGGACTGCCAATCAGGCGTGAAACAGAATGTGGTTCCATATATTCACTCATATCGATTCGCGTCATTGCCGTATCGTCATTAAACAGATATTCTGCCAGGGCCTTTGCGACCTCGGTCTTGCCAACGCCGGTGGGGCCTAAGAACATAAAACTGCCCGATGGGCGGCGCGGATCGGATAATCCCGCACGGGAACGGCGAATCGCACGCGCAACAACCCCCAATGCATGATCTTGGCCAACGACGCGTTTACGCAATTCATCTTCGATATTTAGTAATTTTGACTGTTCTTCGATACTTAATCTGTCTGCCGGTACACCAGTCCATTTACTGACAACCGCCGCAATATGTTCTGGTAACACAGTCTTATATTCGCGCGATTCCGCGTTCATTTTTGCAATTTCTTCTTCCAATTCTGGAATTTTGCCATATTGCAATGCCGATGCCTTTTCATAGTCACCATTTCGCATGGCGGTTGCAACCTCGGCCTTGGCCGCATCCAGTGCCGCCATCGCATCCGACAGCCCACGCATCTTTTGCTGATCCGCGCGCCACGCAGCGGTTTGCGTTGCCGATTCGTTTTCTAATTCCGCAATCAGTTTTTCTAAATCTTTCAGTCGTTTTTTCGATTCGTCATCTTTTTCTTTTTTCAACGCCTGTTGTTCTATTTTCAGTTGCATTAAATGTCTGTCAACTTCATCCAGACGTTCTGGCTTTGATGCGATTTCGATTCGAACACGGGCCGCCGCTTCGTCGATTAAGTCAATTGCCTTGTCCGGCAAGAAACGATCTGTAATATACCGATTCGATAACTTTACCGCCGACACCAGCGCACTGTCCGCGATTCGCACCCCATGATGGCCTTCGTACTTTTCTTTTAATCCACGCAGGATTGAAATCGTATCATCAACGGTCGGTTCATCAACATAGACCGGTTGAAAACGACGCGCCAACGCTGGATCTTTTTCAATATATTGACGATATTCATCCAATGTTGTCGCACCCAAACAATGTAATTCCCCACGTGCCAACATCGGCTTTAACAGGTTTCCGGCATCCATACTGCCTTCACCTTTGCCGGCACCAACCAATGTGTGTAATTCATCAATAAACAGAATAATTTCACCATTTGAATCTTTGACGGCTTTCAAGATTGCCTTTAATCGGCCCTCGAATTGGCCACGATACATTGCACCCGCCATCAACGCCCCCATATCCAGGGACAATAACTTTTTCTTTTGCAGATTTTCCGGCACATCACCCATAATAATGCGCGTAGCCAGCCCTTCGATAATGGCGGTTTTACCCACCCCCGGATTACCAATCAAAACCGGGTTATTTTTGGTTCTGCGTGTTAAAACCTGAACCGTGCGTCGAATTTCATCTTCGCGCCCGATAACAGGGTCTAATTTTCCATCCGCCGCCAGTTTTGTAAAATCCGTTGTATAACGTTCAATTGCCTGCTGGGGCGTTTCTTGCATTTCTTCTGGATTCATTTTGTATCCTTTTATTTTTTCTTTTACCCCTTATATAGTGCCAAAAATCCCCCTTTCAAGACACAGGAACCAATCCCCCACCCCCACTTGCACCATGCATAAAATTATACTATGCTGAAGTTATACGGGGGTGCATATGACAAATTTTTCCACATCTGATATTCAACAAATCGAATCGCATGGCCTGACGATTGATACAATAAACAAACAATTAACAGACTTTCAAAATGGCTTTCCATATTCAAATATTGTATCTGCGTGTATCATTGGCAACGGCGCATTTAATTATGACGACCAAATGGATAAATACATCGATATTTACAACCACGATTGCAATAAATACCGCATTGTAAAATTTGTACCTGCATCCGGTGCCGCCACCCGTATGTTCAAAGATTTATTTGAATATTTATCCACGGGCCAAATGAATAAAACGACCCAAAACGTCCTGGATAACATTGAAAAATTTGCGTTTTGGGATGATTTGAAAAAAATATTGCCAAACAACGCAACCGACACTGATAAAATCAAATACCTGGTCACAGAAATCGGTCTTAATTATGGCAACAAACCCAAGGGATTATTACAGTTCCACAAATACCAAAACGAATCGCGCACCGCCATCGCCGAACATTTAATCGAAGGTGCGCTGTACGCACGCGCAAATGATACAGTCCGGATTCATTTCACCGTATCCCCCGAACACATGAACGGATTTCAAGAATTATTAGATAACCTGGTTCCAACATACGAAACAAAATTTGGCATCAAATACGAAATTTCTATGTCCACCCAGAAAAAACATACCGACACAATCGCGGTGAACATGGACAACACACCATTTCGCAACGAAGATGGCACATTACTGTTTCGACCGGCCGGCCACGGCGCATTAATTGCAAACCTGAACGATATTGACGCGGACATAGTCTTTATAAAAAACATTGATAATGTATGCCCAGATCATATGCGCGCCGACACCGTCACATATAAAAAATTAATCGGTGGCATCTTGATTGATATAAAAAATAAAATATTCGAATATTTACATGCACTGGATTCTGGTACCGCAGATATCAATGAAATATCTAAATTTGTAAAAGATACCCTGAATATCACATTGCACAGCACACCAACCACCGATACATTGTACGCGATATTAAACCGCCCAATTCGCATATGCGGTATTATCAAGAATACCGGTGCACCCGGTGGCGGTCCGTTCTTGGTCCGCGATGCCAGTGGTCTGATAAGTCCGCAAATCGTTGAACCGGGTCAAATTGCGCCTGAAAAAATATCTATTCTGCACGATGGCGAATATTTCAGTCCAACCGACATCGCATGCTATATACGCGATTACCGCGGTTGTAAATTTAACTTGATTGAACATGTGGATGAAACCGCCGGATTTATCAGCACTAAATCCAAAAATGGTCGCGATCTGCGCGCTATGGAACGTCCGGGTCTGTGGAACGGTGCAATGGCAAAATGGAACACAATATTTGTCATAACACCATGCACCACATTTACCCCGGCCAAGACGATTATCGATTTAATAACGCCCGACCATTTGGCAAAATAAGAAAAAAGTGAAAAGATTACTTGACTTTTCTGTATTTTTGTTATAAATTTAGGCACGCTATTAATCAAAGGTAAAGTATTATGCCACGTATATGTAAAGTTACAGGTAAGAAAACAGAAGTTGGGATGAACGTTTCTCACTCTGAACGTCATACAAAACGTACATTCTTGCCAAATCTGCAAAAATTAAAGTTCCACAGTGAAATCTTGGGCCGTGATTTTTCATTGCGTATTTCGACCGCTGGTCTGCGTACATTGACAAAGCATGGCGGTTTGGACGGTTATGTAATGTCTAAACCAGTTTCCCGTTTGACAGACGAAATGGCTGCAATCAAGAAAGCCATTGAAAAGAAAATTGGCAAAGCGGAAAAACCAGCCAAAAAACCAGCGCACAAAGCGAATCGCAGTGCACGCCTGGTAAAAAAAGTTGAAGCAAAGAAAGCCGCTTAAATTTTGCGACTTTTGATGTGACGGCCCCGTGGCGGAATTGGTAGACGCGCTTGACTCAAAATCAAGTTCAGCAATGAGTGTCGGTTCGAGTCCGACCAGGGCCACCAGATAAATAAAAAATATCCCCTTGTGGGATATTTTTTATTTATATTGTCATTTCTGGGCGGACGAAGAACCGACCGGTTAGGGGCCGTCAACAACCATATAAAAAAACCGCCCAAAAGGGCGGGATTGTTTATCTAAATATCTTTTTCGGTTCATTAATATTAACAATACCAACAATAAAGTCTATCAATGCCCAGATGCAAACAATAATACCTGGAATTATTAACAACCACCCAATTGTCCCCATCAATAACATCGCAACACCTTCGCCGGAACGGCCCGCATAGAATTTATGCACACCCCATGTCCCCAAGAAAAACGCCAGCAAAACATACGCAACCATTGACTTTTCCGAACTTGCCCCCTGGTACCCACATTTTGGGCATGCCTTGGCCCGATCTGAATGTTTTGCACCACAATCACGACAGTAAATCATCGCCATATCAAAATCCTTTTTGTTAAAAACATACAAATTATAACCTAAATCCGTCTTTAATCCTACAAAAAAATCCCCCGATTGGGGGATTTTTCTGAATTAGAATCCGAAAACCATACGCTGTTTCGATTGACGTTTCTTTTCGTTGCGAACGGCTTCTTCCTTCAAACGTTTGCGTTTTGTTGTTGGTTTTTCATAACGCTGACGTTCCTTCATTTCGCGGTACAGACCCTCTTTCTGAGATTTACGTTTTGCAACGCGCAGTGCCTGTTCAACGTTATTATCGCGAACCAGAACTTTCACCATATGTATTCACCCCCTTTAACGCATTTTTTTGTTTTTATTGTAAAAGGGGATTTACATCCCCCTTTCCCTTTGTCTTGGTGGAGCCAATCAGACTCGAACTGACGACCCCCTGCTTGCAAAGCAGGTGCTCTACCAACTGAGCTATGACCCCAAAACTTTGCACTTTCTTTCCTGAAAGCGAACGAATTTTATACATTATTTACACAAATGTCAACAGAAAATTGCACTTTATTTATTGACAAATATTTTTTTGTCTCCTAGAATTACAACATTATGCATTCAAGATATCAAATTCCGGCAAATTTTTACGAACTTTTGCCAGAATTAAAAGATAAAACTTTTAAGTGGCGCCTGGAATACAGTTCGCGTTCCGAAAACGCGACCATTGGCTATATTACCCATTATAGCCCCATTATGGACAATGATAAAAAGCCCAACGGAAATATTATATTGGCACCGGGCCTGGCCAGCAATGCCGACATTGAACCAATGCAGTCTATTACATATTGGGCATTAACCAAACGGTTCAATGTGTATGCAATAACGACCTTTCTGGGTGATTTCAAGCCTGAAATCACACATGAATTGGCCACACAAAATACATTTTCAGAATTTATCACCCTTATGGATATGGGCATCGATATTATCGAAGAACAATGTCACAATCAATGGACATGCCTTATTGGTCATTCTGTTGGTGCCACGGGTGCAATTGAAATATTCAACAAGCGTATCAAGGATAAAAAGTCACCGCGTCTGTCCGCTGTAATTCTATTTGCACCATACACAACACCCCAATGGCACGAATATATAAAATCAGTTTATAAAAATCGCAACTGTCCCCCGGACATAACCGACCAAGAATTTAATAAAACACCAATGGGAATAATCAGCCCACACGACATTTGGTACAGCAAACAAAAACGCCACATAACAATATATCCAACATTTTACGACGATGCAGACAATGCAGAATTCAGGCCAGATTTAATGGCGCAATATAATGTTCCGTTTACAATTGTGGGTGGCGGCCGCGATAAAAAGTCCCCTGTGGAAATGCTACGCAATATTCACAGCACCCTGGCATCTGGTCCAAACGGACATTTATTCAAATATGTTGAATTTCCAAACAGCAAACACTCGTTCATTGACCAGCATCGCGATTATAATGCGATAATAAACCTAATCAAATCCCAGCACATAAAAAAGCCACGCACCAAATAACACTGGACAGATTTTTACCCACAACCTATAATAGAATCACTATGGCAAAGAAAAAAAATTTTATTGAAAAGATTAAATCTTTAATCAAAGGTGACCGTGACAACGGTCGCATTAAATGGTCTCTTTATGGTCGTGTATGGCGTGAAATCGGTCAACCATATCTGAAATGGTTAATCGCGGGCGTTATATTTACTATTCTTGCCGCCAGTGCCGAGGCATACACCATCACCTTGGTTCAACAGGTGGTGGACCAGGCATTTATTAACAAAAGCATGACCGCTATTTATTTCCTGGGGGCCCAGGTAATTATCGCATTTGGTGCCAAGGGCGCATTTACATATGCCAAGGCCCTGATTATGTCCAAGGGCGGACTGTTGGCACATGCCAATCTGCAGAAAAAGATTTACAATCACATGACACACATGAATCTGGCACGGTTCTATGGCGATGGGATTGGAAAAAATCTGAACTATTTTACAGTACAATCAAATGCGGTATTAAGTTTGGTAACCAGCACTGTTATCAAGGTGGTTCAAAATGTCGCAACATTGGCCATGACATTGGCATTGATGTTCTATTATGCCCCCCAGATGTGCGTGGTGTTACTGTTTCTAACACCTGCAATTATGATACCAATGGTGTTAATTATGCGTAAACGTCGCAAATTATCCCGTCAATCATTTGGTATTGCAAATGATGTCGCCCAACAATTAAACCAAACATTACACGGCATCAAAACGATCCAGGCATTTGCCAACGAAGAACGCGAAGCCAAAAATTTTGAAACAGTACTGAACAATTCTGTTGTTAATTCATATAAAAGCACCCAGGCCAATTCACTGCGTTCACCATTAATGGAATTTATGATTTCAATCGGACTGTGCATTGCAATGATTATGGGTGGACATTTTATTGCCAGTGGTGCCATAACAACCGGTGATTTCACAGCATTTTTATTGGCATTAACCGCGGCATACAAACCTGCAAAAAGCATCACCAACACCGGCGATACATTACAGCACGGATTACTGGCCGCAGAAATATTGTTCGCATTTCTGGACAGCAAACCAGACATCACCGATGCCGATGACGCCATTGAATTAAAATCACAAAAATTATCTGTGGCATTTGACAATGTATCGTTTGAATACAACCCCGGTGAACCTGTACTGCAAAACATCAATCTAAATATCCCGGCGGGTCGGGTATGCGCCCTGGTTGGTCCATCGGGTGGTGGAAAAACAACAATGTTTAACCTGTTGGAACGGTTCTATGAACCACAATTTGGTAAAATTACAATCAACCGTCGCGACATTCGCAAATACACACTGAAGTCACTGCGTCAAAACATAGCCGAAGTTTCCCAGGATGTATTCTTGTTCAATGGCACAATTGCCGACAATATAAAATACGGCCATGCCGACGCAACCGATGAAATGGTAATGGCGGCGGCCCGTGCCGCCAACGCACACGATTTCATCATGGAATTCCCAGATGGGTACAACACATGTGTTGGGGAACGCGGCGGTCTGCTATCTGGCGGTCAAAAACAGCGAATCGCAATCGCCCGTGCAATATTAAAAGATGCACCAATCCTGTTACTGGACGAAGCAACATCCGCACTGGACACACAAAGTGAAAAATTAATCCAAGGCGCATTAAAAGATTTAATGCATGGTCGCACAACATTTGTGATTGCCCACCGTCTGTCCACGATTTTAGATGCCGACATAATCTGTGTAATCAAAGACGGTCGTATCGTCGAAATGGGAACGGATGCCGAATTGTGCGCGCTGGACGGGGAATACAAACGTCTGCGTGATATTCAGTTCAAAACCAAATCAACAAAACGCGCACAGTCCAAGAAATAAAATTGATATGTCCCAATGATAAAGCAATTAACCGAACACGACATATGCGAAATGATTGGATGCGAATTTTCACCTGATGAAAATTCCACCCGAAGACGCGTGCGTTCTGAACTGCATTTATCCACACGGATTCCACACACCGCCCCCACCCCACCAAATCACGCAACACTAGACCTGCATCAATATACCGAAGAACAAGCCTGGTCGGCAATAATGGAATTAGCAACATCTGGTACACGCACCGCAAACATCATCACCGGGGCCAGTGGCATACTGCGCCAAAAATTTCCACAATGGGCAACCAACAGCATTCTGGCCCCATATATAGTATCTTTTTCACCCATTAATAACGGCAGTTTTTCTGTAAAATTCAAAAAGCACCCCTAGTACGACGAACACCACCCCGTACATCCCGGGAAATTTTCTTGTAGTGCCTGGTTATCCCCTGCAAATGGTTTTAAGCGCTTGCTGGTGATACCAGATTTGAAACAATAATTTGCGCCCAAATAATTTGTACCACGCGTTGATGCGGCAACCGCGGAATTTGAATCAACAATCGGTGCAACATATGCCCCCAGTGGATCCACCTTAATATCGTCAAAACGCAATTCATAATGCAGATGTGCGCCACCACTGTTCCCGGTATTTCCAGCCTTGCCAATTAATTGTCCCTGGGAAACCTGTTGACCCTTTTTTACATCTATTTTGCTAAGGTGTGCGTACACGGTCGTCGCTGTTTTATCCGTACTGCTGAACGCGTGTTGAATTTTTACCACATTTCCATACCCACCATTTTTGCCAGCTTCTATAACAACCCCGTCGGCGGTGGCATATAATGGTGTCCCCTGTGATGCCTTGATATCCAGTCCCCTATGATACCTTGACCCCGTTCCATTTGATGTCCGCGGTGGTCTTCTTTCGCCGAAATCAGAACCAACCTTAACATTGCCACCAACAGGTGGTCTAAAAAATGTACTGACAGCCGAACCTGGTGCTGTTGTCTGGGGCACAGATTGTGCCGGTGGTCGTTGCGGTAATGTTATACCACCTGCCAATGGTGGTGTCTGTTGATTTGTTGTGGCGGGCTGTGGTTGCGCGGGCTGTGGTTGTGATTGTGCCTGCACCTGCTGTTCTTGTACAATTGCCTGTTGCAGTTGATTTGATGCCTGGGCCATTAATTGTTCTTCTTCGGCCAATGTAATTCCCTGATATGCACATCCTGAAACGCATCGACCATTTTCATCGTATTCCACACCAACATCATCATATCCATCGGCTAAAACCTCTAGTCTGCTGGTAAAAGATAAATCAGAAAAAGTACCTGGAAATTTCTGTGCCTGCAGAAATCCCGCCGCCCCAGCATTTTCAACCATTAAATAAATCGTCGGTAAAAATAGCGCGCCATACCACTTCATAAATGAAAGTATATCATAAAAAACGCTTAATTAAAAAATAACTTTGACATTAAATGCCGCGGTCTGGGCCAGATAGTCTGAACGCACATCTAATTTATATTCCAACCCCATGCCCAAGAAACTATAAAACACATCTAACCCCACTGCCCCCGACAAAGAAAATTCACTTGGGGTTACAATTGGTATCATATATTGTCCACCCCCGACAACATTTACATGCATATCATCGGTACCATTGCTGATAAAATCGTATCCCGCCCCCATGGAAATCCGCGGTCGCAGTGCAAACCCCAGGCTAACAAAATCCGCTGCCATATGGGCGCGCGCACCAACCGTCATTGTATTATACCACCACCGTCCAAATTCCTGGGCGGCATCATCGGTATGCTTTTCAGACATAATTCGTGAATATCGCATAAACAATTGCGGAACAACACTAAATCTATTTCGACGCATTTGAATCCCGGTATTTATTTGCCCGGATATAAAGTCAACATCATATGCCGCCGAATTTTCCACCCCGGCGATTACCTTGTCTAATTCCCAGTTTATCCGCCCACCATTTATCCCCACATTAATAAAAGCACCCGATTTACCCATGTATTTAGAAAACAATGTCACACTGTTGCCTGTACCATCAACATCAACAACCGTATCCCGGCTGTTCAAATCAGAATATGTGTACGACATCCCAATGGCCAAACCATCACTGACAAATCCATACCCATGCATGGATGCGCCCTGACGACGCATTTTGAAAAAGTCATTATTGTTTGAATCAAACTTGTCATATACGGCAAAAACATCTGCATCCAGATTAATTGGTGCCGCCCTTTCCCGCCGTCCTGGCAACGGCACATTAACCGCATCATATGAATTAGAAATCATTGACAGTGTTTCAAACATATTCATACCGGTATCATTGTATGCCAACTGCGACACCATATTGTAAAAAGCCCCAATATTATTTTCCCGTGCATCATCGATATTGGCGGCAATTACCGCCCCTGTGACTGATTTAGACAACACATCTCCCCATGCATTTTGTGCGGCAACCAGATATTCGCGCCCCGCCCATGCGTTACCATCACCAATCAGAACACATCCGGCCCCAACCACAAAAAATTTACAGAATTTTTTCATAACATATTCCAACTTTTTATGTTAATAATCATACCATCACGCATATATCACATGCACCAGGAACCATTTGCTAAGGGGATACAAACAATGGCAACACTACATTTTCATTATGGCGTTATGAGCAGTTCTAAATCCGCCCGCCTAATTATCAATGCGTACAATTACAATCAAAACGGCATCCAGACCCAGGTTATTAAACCATCATTTGACACACGATTTTCATCAGACACGGTCAAATCCCGGATTGGAATTGAAACACCGGCGATTGCCATGCCAAATTTAGATAATTTCACACCTGCGCCGAACACGCGTGTACTGCTGGTGGACGAAGTTCAGTTTTTTTCGCCATCTGATATTGATAAACTGGTTCGAATCGCCGACGACATGAATATCCCAGTTATGTGCTATGGTTTAATGAGTGACAGTAACGAACAAATGTTCCCTGCATCCAAACGGTTGATAGAGGTTGGTGCCGAATTACACCTGCACGAATCCAGTTGTCAAATAAATGGATGCATGGAATTGGCAACGCATCACCTGCGCTTTGACAAAGACGGCCACGTCATCCGCGCGGGCGATCAATTCGCCCTGGGGGATTCAAACTATAAATCCGTCTGCCGCGAACACTATAACATGCCGTACCACGGCATAGGTCAAAAAACCAAATAACAAACACACAAATAAAAAACCGACCAATTGGTCGGTTTCAAATTCGTGGCGCATCCAGAAGGATTCGAACCCTCAGTCTTCTGATCCGTAGTCAGATGCTTTATCCAGTTAAGCTATGGATGCAACGGATTGTTATTTTATATCATTTTATTCCAAATGCAAGCAAAAATAATATTTTTATACACATAAAAATTTTCATATTGAAAACTATTACATTTTTTAATAGCATTATTTACGAACTAACAGGGATGTTGGTTCGGGGCCTTCATAAGCCCGGTTCATTCGGTGCGGTTTGCATCGTTAAGTCCGATTATGGTGCGGATTGCACCGTTATTTGCCCTGGCACACGTTGGTCGGGGGGCCGTTGGTATATATAATACGGGGAACCGAAAAACCAACGGGATCAATAATGAACTGATTTTATGAACTCCCCGACCGCCAAGATTTTCCCTGGTGGTTTTTTTATATACAACTGGGGGAAAAAATGAAAAAAATAATAGCCACCATAGCCATGTGCGCCTTATCAAGTTCGGCGATTGCTGATTTTCTGACAGGCACAGATAATCGCTGTTTTATAGATACTAGCGGTTGGAACGAATCTTGGTTTTGCGGTAAATCCGATGACAAATGTGCCGACAAAAAAGCGACTGGCGGGTACCGTAATCCGCATTATTTATATCACGGCGAATATTTTACAAAAGATTCGACCAGATATTATTGCTGCAACGGCACAACTGATGAAATCGGCAGATTTGTCAAAGCATCTAGCTTTAACAAAACAGAAACCATCACCGTACAACTAGACGGTGGCGGAAAATGTAACTATAGCCGCAAAACAGACATTTGTGGCAATATCATCAAAGACGAGAAATGCACCACACCCGATAAATGCCCTGCCCAAACAATACTACGCAATGGACAATGTGTCACACCATGCATTGATGGATATGTATTTGAAAGCGCAACATTAAATCGATGTATTGAATGCCCAGATTCACAAACCCAAGGCATCCAAGGCATCGGCTATGACAAAAAATGCATACGATGTAAATCCACAGAAATCCTGAACAAAGATACATGGAAATGCGAAGATCCAGAAGCCCAAAAGAAACAATTACAAAAAGATGTTGCCACTGGTAAAAAAATAGCTATATCTCGTGGAATAATGGAACAGTGCTGGCAGTGCCCAGATTCTAATTTATATAAAGATTGTGTAAAAAGCCTGGCCAAACAGCAAGAACTATCAGATGCCATAAAAACAAAATGTAAAATCAGTGAATAAAAAATCCAAGGTCGGGTTCAAAATATGCCCGACCTTTTTTCTTTTGTTGAACACAAATAGATTTCTATTACCGTACCAAATGTGGGCATTTGAATTGACTGATACAGCCCAACGCCCTGTCATACGATGCACAAATTGCACATGCCGATGACGGACTGCGAACCTCGGCCGAAACATCAGACATACTTGCCACATCTTGAGCAGCAGAATCTGCCGCCGCATCAACAGCCAGCGCACTATCCATTGCCGATCTGTGCCAAACCTTATTAGCGGCAACCGGCGCATTATCTTCGATAATATGACTTTCAATATACATAATAAATCCTTTGTTTTATTTCTGTTGACAAAAATATAGCGCAATATTTTATTTTGTCAAGCATTTTTGTGTTTTTTATTTTCGCCTTTATATAAATCAAATTCCCATAACATTTCCATTTGATGCTTTTCCCAACAAAAAACCCGCCATGTGGCGGGATATTATTATTTTGCGAACACACGCTTGTACACTTTTTCATTTATGCGTACTGGATATTCACGAACCAAGAACGAATTATAATCATCCATTAATGCGCGCGACGATGCATCCTTTAATTCCTTGGTTAATGCATCCATTTTCTTGGTATCAACAGATGGCATCTTTTCCCCATTTACACGCAATACATAAAACGCCTTGTCCCCCGGGACAATTGTATTTGTTTCAACTGGGTTATTAAATGCCGCGTTCAACACCGCAACCGGCGCGCCCGATGCACGTGAAACATTTGCCGCGGATTTTTTGCCCACAAATTTACCATCTTTGTTCAAATCGACCAAGATTTCATTTGCACGAACATATGCCTGCTTTTTCTGTTCCGCGCGTTTCCAGTCCGCTACCAAATCTTTTTTAACAGATTCAAATTCCTGGGCATGTTCTGGTGCGATATTGTCAACACGCGCGATTACAAAACCACGTGGTGTTTCAATCATTTCGCTTTCCAAACCTGCATCCATATCAAACAGTGTCGCAATCATTTTATCTGTCAAGATTTCATCGTTTGGACGCTTATCGACACTGAACGGCTTTAACGCAACATATTTTGCATTATGCTTTTTCGCAGTGCTTTCAAATGTTTCACCGGCGATAATATCATCTTCGACCTTAATCGCGGTTTCATATGCCGCATCATATTCATCTGGCTTGGACATATCAGCCGGCACCAAGACATATGATATTGTTCTAAATTCTGGAACAATACGCGGATTCTGTGCATAGAACGAACGCAATTGTTCATCTGATGGATTTGCAACCTTGAAATCATCATATTCAATTGTTGCATATTCGATATCACGTGTTGCATATCGTGCATTATATGCCGCCCGTACTGCAAACGCTGGCACATCCATCGGCGCAGAAACCGCACCCAACACCATCGAACGCAGAACTTGGGATCGCAGGATTGCCGCAAACTGTGCCTCTGTATATCCGGAATTATTCAATACATAGTCAAACAGATATGTAGAAAACTGACCATTTTCCTGAAATTCTGGGAAAGAACGGATTTCGCGTGCGATTCGTGCATCCGACACCGCAAACCCCAAATCATCGGCACGATTTTCTGCCATGCGTTGCGTGGTCAGGTTTGATAACACGCGTGCCGCCAATTGATCTGCGACAATTGGGTCGGTATAAACTGCGCGTTGTTCTTCACGGCTCATCGCGGCCATTTCACGATTGCGTTCCATTGAAAACTGCTGATATGTGATTTCACCATTTCCAACATGAATCAGTGTGTTATCACCGGCAAAATTGCCAAAAATCCACTCGGCAACACCCCAGCCCACAAATGAAAACGCCAACAAAGTAATTAAAAATTTCGCCAACGGTTTTTCCGCTGCATTACGTAAATATTCTAGCATTTTGTCCCCTTTTGCGTTACCATAGCAAAACAAAATACGAAAAATCAACGAAAAAAAGGGGAATTTCAATGAAAATTATTGCAGGAAACTGGAAAATGAACGGTTCGCGTGCCGCATTGGTTGAAATGGTCACCGGATTGCAAGAAATTGAAACAAATAACACGATTATTCTGTGTGTTCCATATACTATGCTGGGACTGACCACGGGTCGCGTTGCGATTGGCGCCCAGGATGTAAGTGCCCACACCCACGGCGCATACACCGGCGAAGTATCCGCGCAAATGATTGCAGACACCGGTGCAAAATATGTAATCGTCGGTCACAGTGAACGTCGCCAATATCACGAAGAAAGTAACAGCATCGTTCGCGACAAAGCGACACGTGCCCTGGCAAATGGATTGATTCCAATTATCTGTGTTGGCGAAACAATGGATGAAAAACAGGCCGGCAAAACAATGGCTGTTATCGAATCGGGTGTACGCGAATCTGTCCCATCAGATGTCAGCACCCCTATCATCATCGCATACGAACCGCGTTGGGCAATTGGCGCAGGTCTGACACCAACAGAATCAGAAATCGCCGATGCACACGCATTAATTGCCAAAACATTGGCCGACATGGGCCTGGCCGGGACACCAATATTATATGGCGCATCGGTCAAGGGAACAAATGCCGCCGAAATTATGTCTATTCCAAACGTAGATGGCGTATTGGTTGGTGGCGCATCCTTGAAATGCGACGATTTCATACCTATAATAACCAGTGTTAAATAATTCTATACTTGTAACAAAATGGAATTGATATGCACAAAGAAGAAGATAAATCTGTTGAAATAGAATCTGTATCGGTTGATGAAACACCAGCCAACGAAAACAACATCAATGTTGATATTGAAAAGTTACAAAATCAATTGGCTGAAATGAACGACAAATACCTGCGTATGGCGGCGGAATTGGAAAACACCCGTCGCCGTGCGGCATTGGATGCCGAATCACGTGCGCGCAACCGCGCCATGGGGGTTGCCGAAAAAATATTGCCAGTAATGGATGCAATTGATGCCGCCTTGAAACACAGCCCCGATGATGACGGCATAAAATCAATGGCACGCGCCATGGAATCTGCATTTGCACAAATCGGTATCGTAAAAATAGAATCTATTGGCGAACAATTAAATCCAATGTTTCACAACGCGATTCAAGTTGTCGATATGCCCGATAAAACAACCAACACAATTGTTGATGAAATGCAAACTGGATATATGTTTGGTGATACATTACTGCGAACCGCAATGGTGGTTGTTGCAAAATAAAAAACCGGCAATGCCGGTTATTTTTTTATTTTACATACGAACAGTTACCGGTTAATTCAAATGTCCCCGTTGAATCATAAAATGTACCCGGTTTCAGATAGCATTCTGTTATTGCCGTCGCCCCCGATGTGGCGGTTGTTCCATATGTATATGATGTAAGTTCTGAATTTAGCCATCCAAGTGTTGATGAATTTGGACAACGTGTACATGTGCTGGTACTGCCATTTGAATAATATCCGCTACTGCATTCCCATGCACAACTGTTTTCGGTGGTGTATTGGGCGCCGGTGGGCGCACTGGTGCATGCGGTACACCCCTCGTTATTGGCACCGGTTGCCGTACCATAATAGCCCACCCCACATGAATACCCAGTTGAAGTACACGCCGTCCTTGCATCATTCACAACATAACCACTTTGACATGCAACAACAACACAACGCGTACCATATCCATCAACCCCCTTATAATTACTGCAATATTTAGATGTCAAATATGAAGCCTGCACCCCTGTCGAACCATTACAACCACTGGTCGCTGTACTAGAATCTTCAAGACAATAAATCTGACCATCAATTGTTGCACTAAATGTACGACATTGGTTGGTTGAACTGCACAATTCATAAGATGAATCACCACCACCGGATGACCCACCACCGGATGACCCAGTGGTACATGTCGAATAATCCGCCGCACCACTAACACACGAACATTCACCATTTGTCTTTGATGTATCTGGATTGTTGGAACATTTGCACGAGACACACGCACATTGATTATACAAGTAATATGTACCAGAAGAACCAGTGGCCGTATCACTGGCTGTAGTCAGATCCGGTTGTGTTGACGGACATGTGGTACACGAACACGCATTGCCCGATACATGGGTAGACTCCTCGGAATATGCACTGCATATTACATCCGGGAATAGGTTTTTACACGCCGTATCATGCGTGCCAGCTATCACATTGCCCGCCATAAATAAATTACACATCAAACCAAAAATTAAGATTTTTTTCATGTTGCCTCCCCCAATTTTTTTAGGAAAACGGTCCTTTGGTTTCGGCATAAAATCGGGTTGACAGGTGGCTAAAAACTGGGATAAAATACCATTGCAAGATGTCGAAAACAAATCACCGTTTTTTTTCGGCATTATTTTTTTGCGTTTTTACAACTGTTTTCAATGCATTAACAAGAAAAAACACATTTTGCTTTTTTTTGATAAGATAAATAAAAGTTTATATCAAAGTTCAAAGTGCAAAGTTCAAAGTGCAATTGTGGAAAAATTAAACACTATCGTCATACCGGCGAAGGCCGGTATCCACTGTGTTGTTCTTAATTTCGAAACTGGGTGGAATACAATGGACCCCGGCCTAGCATCACCCACAAAATTTTTAATTTTGCAGGCCTCGAACGCCGGGGTGACGGCTTTAAGAGTTTCTTAGATAAACTTTCATTTATCAAAGTATTAATTAATAGAATCCACAATTGCACTTTGAACTTTGCACTCTGAACTTTGAAAAAAAATCCCTGCAATTGCGGGGATTTTTTATTCACGCCATGTAACAGATTGAAACATAGAATTTATTTTTTCACGCATCGCACCGTCATTAAAAAACTGTTCCCGTGATGCAGAATCTGTTTTGTGTGCCGCATCTTCGAAATGTGGAATATATTTTTGAATTGCGATATCCGATACTCCACGTTCGTTTAATATTTCTGCAATTTTAATTAAATCTGATTTATCGATAAAACGCGGATCGCATGTGATTCGAACCTCAAAATCTTTGCCGGTTGCCAACCACACATCCAATGATTTTATCATATTGTCATATGCAATATGTTGTCCGGTCAGGTCCGGATATTTTTCACGCATCGCTTTGAAATCCAACCCAATCCAATCAACCAAATCCGCCGCACGGCGCAATGTGTCTGGATAAAAACCATTGGTGTGCAAACCGATTTTGAATCCAATTTCCCGAACACGACGCATATATTCGATTGTTGCATCGCCCTGCATCAATGCTTCACCACCGGAAAAAACGACCGCTTCCAGTTTGCCGACACGCGATTGCAACCAATCAAACACGCGTTCGGGATCATATTCGCCATCATGTGGGGTTAATAAATGGGGATTGGAACAATACGCACACCGCAATGGACATCCAACCAAGAACAGCACAGCCGCCAATTTCCCAGGATAATCGATTGTAGTGAAAGAAACCAATCCCCCAATTTGTACAGATTTCATGATCTTAAACTTACGCCGCTTTCTTTAACAGTTCAGCATGTCTGCAACCCGTGGTCAAGCAGTTTGATTCAGTAAATGTTTTACGTTCACAGAATTCAGAATATTTGCCAATATTAAAGTTTGATACAGGGCGAATAAAACCCATTGATCTTGAAAATACTTCGCAACGTGTTCTTTGGCAGTCTGTCATAGTGTGTTCCTCCCTTTCTTTTTTTGCTGACTGTTTAATTGTTGTTTATTCTTATGCCTGATTTGCGCCGTTTTCTGCGTCACATTTCGGACAGAATTCATGTTTCCCCGGTAAATATCCGTGCTTTGGACAAATTGAAAATGTTGGTGTTAATGTCATATACGGCACCTTGTAATTTTCAAATATCGTACGGACAATTTTCTGGGCGGCATCACCACTGGATACCGGTTCACCCATATACAGGTGCAACATCGTTCCACCAGTATATTTACGTTGTAACTCTTCCTGGTGTTCCAGGGCGACAAATGGGTCGTCGGTAAAGTTCACAGGTAACTGGGTTGAATTTGTGTAATATGGTGCGTCATGTGTTCCCGCCGTGATAATATCTGGGAAATTTTTGACGTCTGTTTTTGCGAATCGATATGAACATCCTTCGGCTGGGGTTGCTTCCAGATTATACAAGTTTCCGGTCTGTTCCTGGAAATTCGCCAGGTTTTCACGGATGAAATCCATAACATCCAGAACCAATTTTTTACCGAATACCGTTGCAATATTTTCTGCACCGTTTGTAAAGTTCAATACCATTTCATTTGCGCCATTAACACCGATGGTTGAAAAGTGATGATTCCAATCCCCCAGATAACGGCGTGTAAATGGATACAAACCACGTTCCATATTTTTGGTGATAATCTTGCGCTTGATTTCCAGACTGTCGCGGCCCAAATCCAGTAACCGTTTCAGTTCACGGAACAATCCGTCACGGTCACCCTTGTGTATATATCCCAGGCGCGCCAAGTTAATTGTTACAACACCGATTGATCCCGTCTTTTCTGCCGAACCAAACAGTCCACCACCACGCTTTAACAATTCGCGTACATCCAAACGCAAACGACAGCACATTGAACGAACATCGGTCGGATTCAAATCAGAATTCAAGAAATTCTGGAAATTTGGAATTCCATATTTTGCCGCTAATTCAAACAACGGCTTTACATTTGGATGATTCCATGGGAAATCCGGTGTAATATTATATGTTGGAATTGGGAATGTAAATGGACGCCCCAATGCATCACCTTCGGTCATGACTTCGATGAACGCCTTGTTAATCATGTCCATTTCCGCCTGTAAATCGCCGTATGTGAAATCAACCTGTTTGCGGCCAATAAATGGACGCTGTTCGCGCAAATCGGTTGGGCATGTCCAATCAAATGTGAAATTGATAAATGGTGTCTGGGTTCCCCAACGACATGGCACACCACAATTGAACACCAATGTCTGCATTGCGTTTTTAACATCTGCATATGATAAATTATCAACACGAACATACGGTGCCAGGTATGTATCAACCGATGAAAATGCCTGGGCGCCTGCAAATTCGTTCTGCAATGTCCCCAAGAAATTTACCATATGTGAAATCGCGGTTGCCATATGCTTGGCCGGTTCACAATGTAGGTATCCTGGGACACCGTTAAATCCTTCGTACAATAATTCACGCAATGACCAACCTGCACAATATCCGGTCAACCATCCTAAATCATGCACATGAATTGCAGCATTTTTGTGCGCCTCTGCCACGGCACGTGGATACAGATTCAACCAATATTCCGCCGTCACGCGTTCAGATGTACGCAAAATTAAACCACCAATCGAGTAACCAACATTTGCATTTTCTTTGATACGCCAATTTGAACCACCAACATAGCCTTCGATAATATCAACGGCATCAACCATCGATTCGCGAATTTCCGTGCGTTTCTGGCGATAAATAATATATGATTCGGCTGTCTTATATGCGCCATTATCCATCAGTGTTTTGATAACCGTATCCTGGATTGATTCAACCGATGGTGTGCGCTGTGCATATTCTTCGCCCAGTGTATCCAGCACTGATTGTGTCATAGATACTATTTGTTCATGGCTTAATTCCGTTGTGACATCAACCGCGCGTTTAATTGCACTATAAATCTTTAGCGCATTAAAGGGCACTGTTTCGCCACCGCGTTTCTGCACGGCAACCAATTTAGTTGTAAAACTTGGTGTGATTTCAATTTTTGTTTCAATCTGTGTTTCTGACATTTTACTACTCCGATACTCTTAAAACACAATATATAGTGATTATTTGTTCGATTTGATAACAATATATAGTTTTTAGAGTTTATAAACAATCTATAAAACGCAATTTTTTTTGTATTTTTTGCTTTACTTTTGAAAAGGCATATTTTCTGCATGTTACAGGCGTATAACAGAATCGGGCCTGTCATACGAATTTATGTTTTGTATCAATAAATTGCATTTTTTTACCTGGGAACTGATTCGGTATTTTGATAAAAACACAAAATATTGATTACAAAAAGCGAATCATACACTATATATAGACCCAACCAAAAGACACATTTACCTAAAATAGGTTGTTTTTCCCATTAAAAACGGCTACATTGTTGTTATGTCCGGTGGTAATAATGCCCCGGAACAAACCTTAACATAAAAATAAAAGAGCATTATTATGATTAAAAACATATATGAAATGCTGCATCAGGCCTGCGAAAAGAACAAAGACCGTATTTTCTTTGTCCGCGAAAATGAAACCTATGCAGATTTGTTAAGAAAGGTAAAGCAACGTGCCGTCACATTGGCAAAACGCTTTGGTATCAAAAAAGGCGATACGGTTGCACTGCTGTCGGGTAATACACCGGACTTTGTGCGTTCGTATTTTGCCATTGCATCCCAGGGCGCACGTGTTTTGATGCTGGACACAGGACTACAGACAACCGAACACATTAATATGATTAAGCGTACGGATTGTAAACTGGTTCTGGCACAGAAACATTATTTCATTGATGACGAATCCATCAAGATGGCTGATATCGAATCGATTGATGACACAGATGAAAACGAATTCGTCATGGCCGATGTCGAACGCAGTGATGTTGCACAATTATCATTTACATCGGGTTCAACTGGCAATCCCAAGGTTGTTGGGTTAACACACAATAACCTATTATCATTATGTGATGGGGCACAATTTTATAAAGATGTGATTTTACCAGGATACACATTTTATGGATTCTTGCCGCTGTATCATATATATGGTGTGGTAATTAATATTATTGTGCCGGTATGCTTGCATGGAAAACTGCTGTTACAGCCGGTATTAAAACCCCAAGAATTCTTAAAAGATTTCAAACAGTATAAACCAGAAGTTATCCCCGCCGTTCCACGCATTTGGGAAGTATTCTATAAGAAAATCGTTGATGCAGCCCGTGCAAAACACGCCTGGACATTGATGCGCGTTGTTGTGTCACTGCGTCATGTATTGCGTGCAATTGGTTTGGGTGGTGTTGTAAAAAAAGTAACAAAACCAATCCACGATTTATTTGGTGGTAATACTAAGGTTCTGGTTTCAGCCGGCGCAACATTAAAGCCATCGATTCGCAAATTCTATGAAAGATTGGGATTTGTTGTTGGTGACTGCTATGGTTTGACCGAAACGACGGGCCCGGGCAACTTTAACTTTGCATTTCGTCGTGCCAATGGTCAAATGTATTATGCCGGTCCATTGTTGGGTAATGAATTAAAGATTCACAACCCGAACAAAGAAGGCATTGGTGAAATCTGGATTCGCGGAAACATGGTTATGCCTGGCTATATCGATAACGATGCCGCCAACGCAGATGCATTCGAAGACGGTTGGTTCAAAACCGGCGATATTGGTACATTGGATAAAAAAGGCCGTTTGATTGTAAAGGGACGTCAAAAACAGGTTATCGTTCTGGACAGTGGTAAAAACGTTTATCCAGACGAACTGGAAGACCTTTATATGCAAAACGACGAAATCCTGGCCGCGGCGGTATTTGAATATGTGATTAAGGGGAAAACAGTCCCATACGGTGTATTCCAGGTAAAACCAGGCACCACCATTGAACGCGTTGATTTCTTGATTAAGAAATCTAATCTGGCAATTGCCCAATATAAATGGGTGCGTGATTTTGCCATCACCGAAGAAGAATTGCCACAAACATCCGCCAAGAAAATCAAGCACTTCGCTGTACGCGACATGCTGGATCATGGTGCGTTCACACGCGCAACCAAATAATTGGATTGGCAATTTAGTACACAAACAGACCAAGATTTTTTATTCTTGGTCTGCTTATATATTGACAAAACATTATTTATGTACTATATACAATAGTGTGAGTATTGGGGGTGAAAATGAAAAAGGTAAAAAAGGGACGCCTGCAAAAGGCCAAAGAATTAAAAGATGCCCGTGCAATAATGTTGCGCGCGATGATTTCGCGTGGTCGTGTCGCATCCGCATCATTGCCCCGTTTGTATGAAGCACTGCGGGCAATGGATGCGTATGAAATGACTAATCGCGTATCTGGGCTGGATAAACCCGACGCAGACGAAGATACTGCCGACACACTGCGCGCTAAAATAGAAAATGCACAAACAGATGTCGCCAATGCCGACAAAGCGGCGACCGAATTAAAAGAAATCGAACGATTCTATCGCGCATACCATATTGTTATGAATATGCCGCGTCTGAAAGATTTGCGGGCGCGCCTTAATGTTGCAAAATACTGGACCGAACAATGGCAAGAAAGAATTAACAGCCTTGCTTTAGAATCTAATATGGATATTGATGAACAATTCCAAGAAAAAGATTATCTGGAACAAGAATATGCCAAGGCCATCGACCAGGTTAACCAGATTCAATCCCAAATAAACGAAATAACAAACGGCAAACACATGTAAAAATCCCCCATCCGGGCCCCGTGCAAACAAATGTTTGCGTGGGCGGACATTCGGGGGATTTTTTTATTCTGCCAATATTGCAATTCCAGGCAAATTGCGCCCTTCTATAAATTCCAGGAACGCCCCACCCCCGGTCGATACATATGTCACATCATCTTTGACACCACATGCGGTCAATGCCGCAACCGTGTCACCACCACCGACAATGCTTTCCAACTTACCTGCGCGTGTTTGTTCTGCAATGGCATTTGCAATCGCAAACGAACCATACGACCACACAGGCGTCCATTCTGCCATACCAACCGTTCCGTTCCATATAACCGTCGCAGATTTTTTTATTTCATTAACATCGCGTTCGGTCGTTGCAATACCCGCATCAATGATTATGTCATCATCTTCTATCTGGGTAAAATCTTTGTTTACGCGTTCCGCATCGCGGGCAAATTCTTTGGCAACGCCTTTGTCCAATGGCAACAAAACTGTACAGTTCTGTTCACGCGCATATTGCAAAATTTCCAGCGCAACATCTTTTTGATCGGCTTCATACAACGAATTACCAACATTGCCACCGGTCGCATAATTAAATGTGGTCCCCAGCGCACCACCAATAATCAGTTTATCAGATAATTTTGCCAATGCCTTTAACACACCAATTTTGGTTGAAACCTTGCTGCCGGCAACAATGGACAACAATGGTCGTTTTGGATTTTCCATAACTGCGCTAAGATGTTCAATCTCAGACGCCAACAAATCCCCCGCATATGACGGCAAAATTTCTGCGACACCAACGGTACTGGCATGGGCGCGATGTGACACGGCAAACGCATCATTTACGAACGCATCGAATCCACGGGCCAAATCTGATGCAAATGCGATATCATTTTTTTCTTCGCCCGCATAGAAACGAACATTTTCCAATAACACAACATCACCATCATGCATATCGCGCATAAAATCTTTGTCCAGACAATCTGGGATTAATTTTACCCCCATATAATCTGCAACTGGTTTTAATGAATACGCCATGTTGCGTTCCCCCTTGGGCCGCCCCAAATGAGCACAAATCGCGATTCGTGCCCCCATATCGCGCAATTTATTAATTGTCGGCATACTTTGTTCAATGCGAAACGCATCTGTTATCTGTCCATCTACAATCTGGACATTAAAATCATCACGCAGCAACACATATTTTCCACGTAAATCCAATCCATTAATCGTACGCAATTTCATTTTCAATCCTTTTCTTTATTGGCCCAAAACTTTTTCGATGATGCACCGTTATACCATATTTTTCAATTGCCTGTAAATGCGATTTTGTCGGATATCCTGCATTTTTATCCCACCCATATTCCGGGAATTGTCGTGCCAAATCCGCCATAATCCTGTCACGTGTTTCTTTGGCAACGATGGATGCGGCCGCAATTGACATGGATTTAGAATCCCCCTTTACCACCGGCATCCCCGTTAAATTATTTGGCACCCGATTACCATCCACCAAGCAATATGCGTTTTCAATCCCCAAATTTTCCACCGCGCGTTCCATTGCCCGCATAGATGCCCACAGAATATTTAATTCATCAATCTCGGTGGGACTGCACATCCCAACCGCCCACCGTGTATTCTGGGTTATCCAGTCATACGCACACGCGCGTTGGGGTGCGGTCATTTGTTTTGAATCACGAATAATTACCGGCACATCAATGTCGTACGACGGAAATATAACCGCCGCCGCCACCACCGGCCCACATAATGGACCACGTCCGGCCTCGTCCAGGCCAATTATCACCCTGGCCCCAGATGCAGCCTCTATTGAAAAATCAGGATTTAATTTCATAACACCCCCCAGGATATCAATTTTTTTCCACAAATAAAATACTTTTTACTATTGACATTTTAATTTTTTGTACTATATTAATGTGTGACAGGGTTGAACAACAAGATAACAAAAAGGAAGAAAAAATGGAAAACAAGAAACAAAAAGATTTGAAACGTGAAATGAATTTTTATTTGGCAATGGCAAAAGTGAACAAGGCGGCTAGCATGGCGGTTTATTATATAAGCTTGGCAACGCCGGTTGCGTTTTTAGGCAAAGCATTTACCGAAAAAACATTTGGTGCTGGCCTGGAAACAGCATTGGCTGGTGTGGTCATGGGCGCGATTGGTGTTGGTGCCGCCGCCGTTATTCGCCAGATGAATCCTCAAATCTTGCGTGATTATGTTGAAACACGCAATGAATTAAATGCCATGAATTCGCAAAAGGTAAAATAATGTCAAATTTCAGCCCAAATTATAACGGAAATCAAAAACCAGGCAATAATTTGGGCCAATTCATATTGATGGCATTTATTACACTGAACGGTATATCAACGGGTAACGTTATTCGCACAGGTCGCGACATCGCCACCAATGGCGCAGATTCAAATACAATAATTGCCTTGATGTTATATCTGGGGTGCACAATATACACCGCACAGCGCGCCATCGAAATATACAAGAAAATTCACAAAAACGATAACGACAAATCCCGTTAAATTCGTGATATTACCATATCAACATCCGCATCCGTTGGGGTGCGGTTTATTATTACATCTGGCTTAAATTGGGTACGAAACCATGTGCGTTGCCGTTTGGCATATTGGTTTGTCTTGTTAATCCAGTCCGTAATTGCCACATCACGGGTTTCTGTACCACGCATAATTGCAACCGCCTGGGCGGCACCAATTGCCCGTCGCACATCCCAATTTGATTCAATTATTCTGGTGGCCTCGACCAATGCACCGTTATCAACCATTTCATGGATACGCGTTGCAATTCGTGACCGCAATAAATCACTGTCCGGATTGATTAAAATCCTAACTGCATCTGGGGCAACAGCACCAACGCGTGGCGCATTTTGAAATTCTGTAATATGCCGCCCTGTTTCCAAGAAAACTTCGACCGCACGCGCAACACGTTGTGGATCCGTTGCATGGAATCCATCTGGCAACATTTCGCGCGCCACCATAATATCCGCGGCAACCATTTCACGCGCACGCATACGATTTTCATCACTTATATCCGGCATCGGCGCAATACCATTTATAACTGCATTTATATAGTATCCTGTTCCACCAACAAAAATCGGCACCCGTCCCGCACCACATGCCGCATCATATTCATCACGCGCCATACGAATATAATCACCAACACTAATCTGGTCCGTTAATGGCAGCACCGAAAACAAGCGATACGGCACCCCATCGATATTATCGGTAATTTCACACCCAGCAAATGGACTGGCCGAAATATTTTCAATACCGCGATATATTTGAACACTGTCACAATTAATAATTGTACCATTAATACGACGCGCCAAATCATGGGCAAAACCTGATTTTCCCGATGCGGTTGGACCTGTGATAATATATGCCGTCTGTACCATTTTAATGGATTATATCCCATAATAAATACTTGTAAATCTAAAAATTATGGTGCTAAAATAAACCCGTCCAATAAAAAAGAAAGGAAATATATATGTCAAAAGTAAGAGTAGCAATAAACGGTTTCGGTCGTATTGGTCGCTTGGTATTACGCGCTGCGCTGGAATCAGGACGTGAAGACATCGAATTTGTCGCTGTTAACGATTTAGCCCCGGCTGAACAAAATGCATATTTATTAAAATATGATTCTGTACACGGAAATTTACCAATGGATGTAACACTGGATGGCGAATACATCAACGTTGGGGGCCAGCATATAAAATGCATCGCCGAACGCGACCCATCAAAATTACCATGGGGCGAATTAAATATTGATGTTGTTATGGAATGCACAGGCATCTTTACCGCCGCGGACAAGGCGCGCGTTCACCTGGATGCAGGCGCGAAACGCGTATTGGTATCTGCACCATCTGCGGGCGCAGATAAAACAATCGTATATGGTGTAAACCAAGATACATTGACACCGGACGATTTAATTGTATCAAACGCATCATGCACAACGAACTGCCTGGCACCCGTGGTCAAGGTATTAAATGACACATTTGGTGTTATATCTGGATGGATGACAACGGTTCACGCATACACCGGGGACCAGCAGTTATTGGATAAAAATCACAAAGATTTCCGTCGCGCACGTGCCGCGGCCCTGTCCATGATTCCAACCAGCACCGGTGCCGCCAAGGCAATTGGATTGGTATTACCAGAATTAGCCGGCAAATTAGATGGCATGGCAATTCGCGTACCAACCCCAGATGTATCGGTTGTTGAATTGGTTGCGAATTTGGAAAAAGACGCAACGGTTGATGCCATCAATG
This sequence comes from Alphaproteobacteria bacterium, assembly GCA_017472065.1. Taxonomy (GTDB): domain Bacteria; phylum Pseudomonadota; class Alphaproteobacteria; order Rs-D84; family Rs-D84; genus Enterousia. The sequence continues at coordinate 57,862 of JAFURB010000017.1, forward strand.
CTGCAATGAAATCGGCCGAATCCAAAACATTTGGATACAACGATTTGCCATTGGTATCAATTGACTTTACCCACGATTCACACAGTTCCATTTTCGATGCTGGCCAGACCAAGGTCCTGGGCGACAAATTGGTTCATGTAACCGCATGGTATGACAACGAATGGGGTTTCTCGAACCGCATGGGCGATACCGCGGTCGCAATGGGCAAATTAATCAAATAAAAATCCCCCGTTTGGGGGATTTTTTTATAAAGATACAGTTTATCTTTATATTTGCATAAGTAAGAATAATTCGTTATAATTTATATGTTGTAACCGATGGTTATGATGGGGTGTAGAGACCCGTTGCACTAAGCGTCTGTGGAACAGTATCCAATGACGCGCCAATTGGCGTGTTTTTTAACATTTGTTTCGCAGATGAAAAAACTCCTGATGTTTATCGTCAGGAGGGTTTGCGAATATATTGAATAAGCGACACAATTCTTAGTGATTGTCTCTAACCTCCTGACCACTCGAATATTTTCAGTGGTTTTTATTTTCGACCTATGACCAAAGCCAAAGGAAGGGATGACAATGAAAAATAAATTATTTTTAACATCACTGGTTGCGATGACGGTTGCGTGCCCGTTGTCCAGTGTTCATGCAGAATCATTTCCATCAGATTCATTGATGCAGGAAAACAAGACATATGAATCGGCGGCAACATATTCAAACATGGGTGCATATGACGGCGATGTGACCGCTGTGGCGGAATATGCCGACACATTGTACCAAATTGCGGCGGGAACATATCTGCCCGCGGCCAGCGAGGGCATAACCGCATCGTGTCCTGCCAACAGTTATTGCGCGGGACAAACTGATGTAAAATACAACGAAACAATCGACCAAGGATTAACATCCTGTCCGTCGGGATACCCAAATTCATCAACGGGCGCCAGTGCACAAACCCAATGTTATACGGCATGCACGGTATCGGCTGCGAACATCGCGCATGCAACGGCGGTGTCTGGCAACGATTATTATGGCACGGGTGCGGATACATGTGCGGCGACCGCATGCGAAAACGGATACCACGTATTAAAAGACAACTTCATGATTGTTGACACAACACCATTAATACCCATTGATTATGCTAAATCGGGTGACGGATACGCGTATGTAGATAACTATCTCCAGATTCAGAACAAAAATTTACCAGATTCTGGTTTGACCGAACGCTTTACATGGGCAGTGAATTTTGATTCTGGTACGGTATATGGGCGCGCTACTTATCAGAACTATGATAAAACCGGTGCCGTGGCAGCATTTGCCGATGTGTCAAGTGTTAGGAATGGCGAAATGGCGGTTGAAGAATACAAATCAAAACTAACGGACATCATTGGCGCGACCAAGGCGACATATATGGCGAACCTGGTAAAAGGGCTGATTGATGGCAGCAAAACTGATCAAGACCTAACAGAAGCTCGCTATATTCTGTTTCCCGATGAAATTGATACAAATTACAACTCAGGTAGTTCTATGAATGCTTATTGCTATTGTCAAATGACCGGGTATAAACCACAAGGTGGCGAATTAAGTTCTATCACAGACACCCCATGGGTATTCAACACAACGTGCACCAATCACAATACTTGCACACTAACATGTATAAAATTCTGTGCAGAAACAGTATATGGCTCTTATGGAGAAAACAACGATATTTTTCGTGCTGCTTTATTTGGCGCAAAGAGTTTTGTTGAAGGAGGCACATGCGAGGCTAATGAAATTAGCATCACATGGACAGACGCCACGCCAGATGACATTGCCGCGAATAACGCCGGCATGTGTACATACGGCGGTGATATTCGCACACCGGTCAAGGCCGCAACCATCCCAGGTAAGACATTCAAGGGATGGAAGTTCAGCAAAGTGAATTAATATCACTTTTACCGACCCGCCCCCACGCAAACAGATGTTTGCGTGGGTGAAACCAAGCGGGGATAACAATCCTTGCAAACAAAAAACAAAAACACTAACCACTAAAAAAATCCCCCGTTTGGGGGATTTTTTTACATCTGGATATCTTCGCACTTTTCAACCGGTGCAGATTCTTCACAATTCATCTCGTTCTTGGCACCAATTCCCAAGAATCCCTTCTTGCTGACTGATGTGCAGTTTTTCGTAACAGTCGATACACAATAATGACAAATACGTGTATCACGGTTAAATATTGACCACATTTCACGTGTGCCACCCGGCAAATCAATTTTAACCTTGTTTGAACCCAGGCCTGTAAACGAACTGACTGCTTCACTAAACTTTGATGCACCGGCGGTTCCATCCATGGATGCAGCCCCACTTGTACTGCCCGAACCGCGACCACCTTGGGCCAACAAACTGTTATCCAGTCCCGCACCAACATCATAACTGATTGCGTATGGTGCCGTCAGCGGTGTATCCGCCGTCACCGCCCCCAATGTCGCCCCACCTGATACCGGCATCATTTGACACATATACTGGGCAATATCCGCAGATGCATCCTTGGACGCATCAGAAATCACCGCATTTAATTTAGCATTATAGTTATCTTGGGCCTGGCGCAGGGCCGATGTTGCAATCTGCATTTTCAATTGATTCAACAAATTCGGGAAACGACCTGTGGTCTTGGCACCTTTTTTACCTGTAATTTGTGATAAATCACGACCATTGACACAGTATTGAATTTCCGGATCCATTTCAATCATTTCAATTGTGCGATTGATTGTTCCCGCAATATTGTTCAATTCTTCTTCGATCGCAGAAATAATTCCGTCTGCATTGGCAACATCCTTGTTCTTTTCACGAACCGTTGCAATATAGTCTGCAACACCAATCTGACCTGGTTTTAACGCATCGCCATCATCCGTCACACTGGTTGATGCCATCCCCATTTTAATCGAACCAAATGAAATCATACCTGTTACACGATACACATTTCCATCTTTTTGTGAACGAATACTGCCCGTGCCGATGGTATCATCAGATGCAAAACGGTTACAGTCGGTTGTAGAACCACAAACCTCGGCCATTTTGGCATCAACTAAGTTCTGGCAATTATCCAATGCCGAATTATCAATATTCAAATACAATCCCATCAACATCGAATCCAAATCATCCATCGAGAATTTTGGATTATTCGCCTTGCACACGACTAAACTATCAATCGGACAAATATCATGGATATAGTTATAATCCATACCGATACAATTTTGGAAATTTTCACCACAACGTGTATCCGCGGTAAAACAATCCTTAACTTCCTGGGTACACGCATCGACACGCATTGCCGCCAGTTTATCAACAACATATCCCCAAATCAGCGGTTCCATGCGTTCACATCGATCAATTTCCACCTTGCAGAAACTGCGTGCCATATCCGGACGCGACAAACATGCATCCATCGTATCGACACCCTTGCCAACGATATCATCTTTACACGCCGTCTGGATACAATCAGAAATATCAGTCAAACAAGACTGACGCATTTTTGATTCAACCGCGCTTTCTGCGACACGAATTGTCGGCGCCGCTTCGCGCAGAAACGCCGGCCAAACATTATTACGCACCGCCACACATTGGTCCAACACGCGTTCGCAAATTATACGCTTCGCGTTCAGCATTTCCATCGTTGATGCCGTAATATCATAGACATCAACAGTTGCAACCGTGGTACCCGCTGTACTTTCTGCGGCATTATTCTGCATATTCTCTGATGCGATTGTGGAAACACAATTTTCCCAGTTTTCACCACACGCATCTTCTGTACGCATACACTTCTTAAATTCGACCATACATTGCCCCAGATCGAATTTATTCGCACTTTCAAAACTTTCTTTTAGTGCGGTACGAACATCAGATTCCGCATTTGCCATCGCCAGGTCAGCCTCGGCTGATTTGGTTGCGATAACATTTTCAAATGCTTTACAGTCCGACACAATCTGGCGCGAATACATCTGGCGCAACAATTCCAAATCAGATGAACACGACTGTGGCACCTGTTCTACGCACAATTCTTCGGCAGCGCGGAACAACGCATCACCGGACAAATCCGCGATTGAATCAGATTCATCTTCGAAAACTTCATCTTCTTCGTATGATGTTTCAAACATCGCCAACAAATCAGCGCGTTTTTTCGCCTTGGTATCTGTTTCTTCTAAATCATCGACACTTACAACATTTCCATTTTCGTCATATTGACGCGTTCCTTTGAAAATAATATCTGCATCTGCGCCGGCTTTAACCTTTTCAACCTCTACTGTTGCGACACGTTCGGCCTCGGCCAATTTTGATTGAATATCTGCAAACTTTTTTTCGAATTCGATTGATTTATCACTGCACGCACAACTGCCACCATTTGTGTTATCCGTGATACAAAACTGGTCCATGCACCCATAAAATGCATCATAACATTCCTGGTCATAAAGGCCGGTTGCCGCAACCTTAGTACGGACCGTTGTGCCTTTTTGAATTGCCGATTGTTTTGTTGTCTTTTTTGCAGCCGCCGCCAATGCATCACCAGAATACAAAGACAGAACAGCAACCAAGGCCCCACACAGTGTGCTAAATTTTTTCATGCTTCTCTCCCCTTATATGCCAAGATTACATATTAACATCTTCGCATGATTCAATTTCCTGGCAAAACTCTTGTTCGCCACCCGACAGCGCGCCACCAACACCGGCACCAACCGCACCAACAATACCACCAATCGCAGTTCCCCACCCGGCATTAATCATTGTTCCCGCCGCCGCGCCACCAGACAAACCGCCCGCCGCCGCTTTCAGTGCAGATGTCGCCTTGGATTCTCCACCTGTTTCACAAACCTGTTGCATACGACAAACATGACAGTTACGCAAATCTGGTTCAAACACAACACTGCGGATATAACTGTAATTCTTGTCCGACTTGTCTGGTGTTTCCACCTTGTATGTGTTATAACAATTTGCTTCTGCTTCTTCTAAATCCTGTTGCCGTGACAATTCTGCAATTTTTGTTTCCAATGCACGCAACGCACGATTTTCTGCACCGATACGCGCAATCATTTTGGCCGAATTAAATACAGAATCCCCCAAACTGCGACGACCTGCTGGTTTTTGACTATCCATACACGCGGCAACTGTGACATCTTTTTCAAACTGCTTAAAGAAATCATCAACGGCTGTTATCGAATTATCACGCACCGTTGCCCGCAAGGCCGCAAATCCAGATTCATCTGATGGCAATTCCATTAACGATTCAACCGTCGAATCTGACGGCAAACATGCCATATCTGTTCCACAAACCTTACCCAACTGTTCGCCAAAATAGTTCACACATCCCTGCATCAACTGATAGTCCATCTGTAACAACGCCGCCTGAACAATTATGTCAAATTGGCTTTCATTTTTACACGACGGGAACATATTCTGGGGACACAATGCCACAATCTCAGATGTCTTTTTCCCGACACATTCTGGTGAATTAAAGTTTTCACCACATTTGTCACGCAAACACGCATCAATATCATTTTGACAGAATTGTGTACGCAGATAGAACAATTTATCATTTACAACCGTTTTTAATCCTGGAATCAAAGAATCACACTCGTCAATAATCGGACAAATACCAGCCGCAACATTAACATCTGACAAACACGCAGAATTTGTTTCCGTAGAACAACTGTCTTCCAAACAAACCTGAATTTGGGCCAGACATGTCTGGCGACGATATTTATCTGCATATTTGGCGGCATCAACCAATATCGCTTCTGATTCCGCTTCCCAATCTTTTAATACATATTCCCGCACCGCCATACACTGTTCCAGAACATTTTCACATGCATTTGCACGACGTCCCAACAAATCTGCATCTAAACAGTTTTCAAAGTTCGAACCACAACCACCCTTGTCCGCGATACACGACTTATACGCCAACAAACACTCGCCCTGGTTGTACTTGTTTGTTGTATCCAGCATTTCCAATCTCGCTTTGCGTACTGCGGCCTCGGCCGTGCGCTTATTGGCCTGGGCATTAGTTTTTTGTTCATTCAAATACAAACTGTACGCCTTACAGTCGGCCGTAACCTGGCGCTGATACAGCATTTCTTCCATATCCGCCTTTTTGCCACAGGCTTCTAATTCTGCGCTGCAAAAATCTGCCGCCATAGAATACAAACCATCACCGATATAAACATCAGAATCCAGTTCTTCTTCGTCATAGTCATTATTTAACCACTCAGAAAAACTTAACCCCGATACCCGCGAACTTTTTTTGGCCGCCTCGCTTTCACCAAACACCAACTTCGCCTTGGCCCCTAATTGCTCGCGTTCAACCCCTTCGGTGTAAAGTTTATCGGCCTCTTCTTGAATTTTTTGAATTTCCTGTATTAAATCTTTGGATTTTTCAATATTAGATGAACACGCGCAACGATATCCTTCGGATTCATCCAGCAAACAAAATTCATCCATACATGCACGATACGCTTCGCGACAATTTTCATTAACCTCTGGCGCGGGGGTATCATCTTCGCTACCATCGTCACCTGGTTTTTCAACATCAGGCTTTTGTTCTGGCACCGTCACTTCGTTCTTTACAGGGACCGACACAGAAATATTTCCATTTGAATACGCAGACAATGTCGGCATACGCGCCGCAACATTTGAACCACGATTAACACCGACACGCGCCGTTTCATCGCGCGATGCAGCCATCGCAATTCCCGGAATTACACATAACAATGTTGCTAAAATTCTTATTTTCATGATAATCCACCCTACAATAGTTTTAGTTAATTTTATCAAACATTTAGACTTGGCACAAGAAAAATAAAAAATTCTTGCAATTTGTCCCGGGGGGCAATATCATTACCAACGGAAAAAAAACCAAGGATTTTACATGGCAAAAGATGATGTAATCGTTTTCAGTGGCACCGTCGAAGATAAATTACCCAACACAATGTTCCGGGTAAAACTTGAAAACGGCCACGAAATTTTGGCAACCGTATGCGGCAAAATGCGTAAGGCACGCATTTGGGTCAACGTCGGTGAACGTGTACGCGTTGAAATGACCCCATACGATTTGGACAAGGGACGCATTACGTTCGTTGAACGCAATCGCCCAACACCAGACCAATCAAATCAATAAAAAAATCCCGCACAACGCGGGATTTTTTATTAGTATTTTTTTACATATTTTGATATCATACACATTGTATAAATAATGAAACGGATTTTGATTTTTATCATGACGTATATCGTCAGTGTCGGTATTGCCGACGCTGCTGTTCGTGATACCAATGCAATATCACGAAAATCAGCATCAACAAACAATTCTGTTGTATCGCGCACCAATACCACACAACGAACAAACGCCCGCACAACAACATCGCGAGCAACTGTATCTCGTCAACCCGATAAAAACACATCCCGCACAACTACATCGCGTTCGCAATCCAACGTACGCACCGGGACCACATCACGCGCCGCGCGTGCAACAACTACATCACGCGCCGCCACCATGACACCGCGCACATCAAATACAAAGGTTTCACGTTCTGCCACAAACATATCCCGCCCTGCCCGTGCGGCATCAATTACCGCATCACAATCACAGACATTTGGTACGGGATACAACGCGTGTCGCGATGCATACTTTACATGCATGGACCAATTTTGTGCCACACAAAACGAATCGTACCGTCGCTGCACATGTTCATCACGACTGAACCAGATTAAATCCCGTGAAAACCTGTTATCACAGACGGCTGAACAATTACAAGATTTCAAAGACTTTAACCTTAGTGTGATTGATAAATCCGCCGCCGAGGTCAAGGCAATGATAAACGCCACATCGGGTGAATACATCGCATCATCATCCAGCGACAGATCTGAATCCGCGAAACAGTTATCCAGTATCGGTTCTATCCTGTCCCAGGCAAAATCAAAATCATTATCCACCGCCGGCACTGTGGATATTGGTGGTGACATTAAACAGATTTGGCAAACAACCGATCTTGCCAACGGGGCAGATATCGCGAACCTGACGGGTGAATCATTATACAATGCGGTCCATGCCCAGTGCAGTCAAATGGTGGCGGAAACATGTGAATCTAAATCAACCCTGAACATGGTGGTTTCTGCGTACGGTATGTATATCGAAAACGATTGCACCACCCTGTCAAACAGTTTGGATTCCAAAACCAATGCAGCCAAGGGTTCTGTGCGTGACACCGAACGTGAAATGCACAACGCACGCCTTGACAACTATGATGCCCACAATTCAACATCTATTAATGATTGTGTTGCCCTGGTACGCGCAGACATAACGGCCAACACAGCATGCGGACCTGACTATGTACACTGTCTGGATGTAACCGGTCGATATCTAAATCGTGAAACGGGCGAACCAATTTACACATCTGAATTCTATCAATTAAACGGCCAGATTTCATTATCTGGCAACATCCTTACCAACCAGACCAACCGCATGATTGTTGCCGAATTGAACCGCATGCGTAGTTTTGCAAATCTTAGTCTGGATACATGCCGCGATTTGGCCGACGATGTATGGGACGAATTCGTCCGCCAGGCCATAACTGAAATATACCAGGGCCAACAAGAACGCATCCGTACGGTCAAAAACGAATGCTTGGATGTTGTAAACGCGTGTTATGATGAAAAGAATCAGTCATTAAAAGACTTTAGCAATGTCAAAGAACAATTATTATTGGGCCAGCGCCTTGAACTATCCGAAGAACTATGTCGTGAAAAATTAGATGCCTGTTCCAATCTTTACGGTGGCGGTTCTGACGGCCTGCAAGAATTGCTGGTCGCGATGCACGAACTGACCGATTCCAAGATTGCCAAACAATGTCGCGTAACCCTGCAAGAATACGCGCGCGACATCTGTGCAGTCCCCAGCAACGACACCCTGCACGCATATCCATATTCATGCCGCGTATATGCCCCTGGCGAACAAAAGTATGCCCAAATCTACGCATGTAACCAACAGTTATGGTCAACCGAAACCGGAAATTATTCATCCAGTTACATCCCACCCACAAATGACGGTAACGGTGGTTCTGGGTCAACACCGGGCATACCAACTGTATCTAATTATTCATGTCCAGCACTGCTTAGATACACCAGTTGTGCCGAAGGATATTACATGACACTGAACGGTGTATACAACAATGGCGAACCACAAATCGGCAATCAATGTACACCGTGTCCCGATGGATATACATGCGCCGGCGGCACCGCAGACAAGAAATCAATCGAACCAGACACACCCGAAAATCCGGACTCTGACACACCTGCCACAGACCTGGACAAATACGGACACGACTGCGGCGACTATGCGGGCAGTTTGTACCAACGCCTTGTTCGCTATGCAATCCAAACATGTATTCGCCCATCTGATGCGAACAGTTCGGATTACTCTTTATCCATTGATGTTTTACAAGATGTAAATGCCGTTATGGATTCAATCCGTGTTGACATGGGCAAATCATTGGCATACGAATGTGAACGTCTGGGTGGCACATGGGTTGACGCAATGTGGATTGATAACATCGACAAAGGTGAATGCAATGATCAAGTATGCATCCCAGATATAAAAGGTGCAGATAATATCCACGACAAGACAGGCGACACACTGTACAAAAAATTCTATGATGAAACAGGCGCAAATACAAAATGGGGATATTGCAAACCAGACAATGGCACCAGCAATGGCACTGGTTCCAACGGCGGCGATTCTGGCGGCAACAGTGGTGGCAGTTCTTTGGCCTGTACAGAAGGCGAAACATATACAATTACACTGGACAACACAACAAACAGCGATTGTTGCCCAGAATCAGGCATATCAACCACCTCCCAAGAAGTTAGCGTTGTATGTGGCGAATTTCCAAAACTGTCGGTGATACGCGCAACATGCACAACAAACCCCAATTGCGTATTAAGTTATTATTCAGATAACAAAACCGACCCATCTGACCCGGCCGCCATATACTTTAGCAGTAACGGAGAATCTCCTTCAATATACGGAAATGCCGCACTTAAAACAATCTATTCATATTGGGGTGAAATAGAAGATTAACACAATTGCGTAACAACAAAAAAAATGATAAAATAAAACATACCATGGAAAAAAATATGAAACAGAAATTTATACTATCATTGATGTTAATACCATTTGCAACCGCATCACATGCGGCAATAAACTGGTGGGAACAGGCAACCGTTTGTCGCCTGGATCCATCCAAATGTTACAGCAATATGGGCATCGGATATGCAATTGACGAATGGGACAGTGATGCGGACTGTCGCGGGAAAAAGATTATTTGTGGCGCGGCATTAAAACCACAATCAGACAACGATTGGTCTATGTCAAAATACGACATAAAAAGTCGCAATGGCATCAATCCAGACTTTGACATCGATGTATTAAATGGCACATGTTTTGGTGCGCGCAAAACCGTATCCAATGGTTCCCAGGCATATTATAACAATGTTCTGGTCAATGTGTTCTGTCCTGGGGTTCTGGAAAACTTTTACGATTACGACGAAATTGAAAATGTTGAAACAGGTTCTATCTTGACCAAATCCGAACAACCACGTTGTGATAAATTGGCAACATATGGATATGTAAATGTCAAGAACGGTCGCTGCTATGGCAAACAATATTCTGAATCAGAATACTACATTGATTGTTCGCGCGGCGACAATGATGTACGTTTGGTTATCTTAAACGGTGCCGAATACACAGATCACAATGACAACAGCCCACGCACCCCCAACGATGCGGATGCTATATTTGACGAAATGCTTAAAATTGCTGCTGATTTACGAAAATAAAACACCCGCCACCTGGCGGGACTTTTTATAACTGCACACTGCACTCAAAAAAAATCCCCGCAATTGCGGGGATTTTTCTTAGAAATCATATCTGAACTTTAACAAACCTGTTTGCGATGTATAATCTTGGTGCAAATCCAGTTCATAGTTCAATGATACTTCTAATCCACGATATTCCGCAGTCAGCCCGATTCCAAATTCACCCCCCAGGCGGCTCAGACGATCGACATCCACATAATATGCCGACGCACCCGGCACAACAACCGTTGCCGTCGCATCATCGGACAAGAAATCATATGTCATCGCGGCACGCATTGTTGGACTGAATTTAACCGCAGAATCCGATTCGATTGTAAATGCATATTTCAAGCCTGCAACCCCGGACAAGAAATCTGCATCCATACCTGCGATTTCACGGTTCATGACATCAACATGATCTTCCTGGGAAACATGCAGATAGCGCATCCCAAATTCTGGTGTAACACCATTTGCAAAATCATAACCGAACATTGCCTGGGCGCCATATGATTTAGTTTCATATTCATCGTTCAACAGATATCCAAATACCATTGACGCATCGGCATAGTCTGATTTTGTATAATTCAATGTTGCGTTTACATACCATGCGGCTGGCTTATACTGAGCATACATGAATATAGAATTATTTTCTACATCCATATTGCGCCCATCGGCATGGATATCAGAATTACTGAACGCATAACCACCACCGATTGTTAACACATTGTCAATCAATGTATCGCCACCGATTGCAAACCCACGCGTATAACCATGGAATTTGTCTGCGAATTTAGACTTGTTAAACATACCCTGGGTCCAAACACCGGCACCGGTTACATCGCCACCGGCACGTCCCGTCGCACCGCCACCAATTGCAGACATACGGCCGGCCGCCATTGTGACAACCTGGTTCTGGACAGATGCCGCCACCGATTGAGATACCGGTTTTGTATCTGGGTTTGCCTTGGCCATTTCTTTTTCAACCAATGCAATATCGCCATTGTTTAACGCGGCTTGGGCGCGCAAAGAAACCTGTTGAATTGTTGCATCTGTTGATGCGGCCAGACCTGACACAGCACCTGCGGCGGCAATCGATGCACCGGTATCCGCGGCAATCGACTGGGCATCACGTGTGGTCAATGTAGCCTTTGTATTATCATCATTAAATTCAACATCGTATGTTTTACCGAAATCAACACCCAAATTTGCATCTGCAAACAAAGATACATCATATGTTCCGGTTGCACCTGCACTTAACAGAACCGTACCCGTCCCCGACAGCGCACCTGTAATATCTACAACATCTTTGTCATTTAACAACGACGCCATCAATGTGCCATCGATATTGATTGTGTCTTGTTCAATTGATGCATAGTTTATATTTAATGTTGCATCTGATTTAATATCCAGCGCACCATTACCTGTGATACCACCATCCAACATGGTTTCACCAGATGCAATGGTCAGCGCACCATCATTATAGATATCATTTGCCACACCATTTGCGGTATTGCCACTGAACGTATTTGTGCCAGATAACATCAAAGCACCCTTTGCCTCATTATAAACCGCACCACCGGCATCCGTTGCAATATTACCAGTAAATGTTGCGCCATTGATATGCGTAGACGCCGTATTTCCACCACGGTCTTCAGCACCGTGATTATAAACCGCACCACCCATTGCGGCACTATTTTCTGTAAATTCTACCGTTTCGAAATACACGGCGGTATCATCTGCAACACTGCTGTACAGATAATTGTCAAACGCACCACCAGTTGTCCCCGCCTTGTTACCAATAAACTTTGAATTCAACACGTCCAGTTTTGCATCTTTATTATTACCTAAATCAGCACTGCGGGTTGAAATCGCCCCACCACGATAATCGGCACGATTATTTTCAAATGTTACATTATCCAACACTGCCTTACCAACCGCACCCACAAACAAAGCACCAGCACCATCTGCATTTGTTGTTGCTATATTATTTTTGAATACTGTATCTGAGATATTCGCCTGATACATAGCCTGAACAGCACCGGCACTTAACGCCATATTGCTATCAAATACTGAATTTGTAATATTCAATGTATTTGGTTGTGATGAATATGTAAATATCGCACCACTTTCCATCGCCGTATTGCCAACAAATGTAGTATTATCAATATTTAGCACACCATTTTGCAACAATATTGCCCCACCAGAATAGTTATCAGCATGATTATCCCTGAATGTGGAATTGGTAATATTGTTTTCTTGACCACCTGTAATATATAGTGCACCACCATCTTCTTCAATCACAGAATTAGATACAAAATTCACTTTATCTAAATCTAACTTGCCAGAACTATAAATTGCGCCCCCCAGGGTATTGGCTGTATTAAACTTAAAATCAACATCAGTCAGTGTCAAATTACTTGCATTATAAACTGCACCACCCATTTCCGTTGCTGTATTACGTTCAAAATCAGCATCAACGACTTTCATACTGGCTTTACCACCACCCAAATCCATCAATCCTTCGACATAAATGGCGCCACCGTTTTTGGCAGAATTAGATGTAAAATCTGTATCATTGATATATACAGAATTCTTTACCGTTTCACTGTCATAAAACGTCGAATAAATCGCACCGCCATTCGTCACAGCTGTATTGCCAATGAAATCTGAATCAAATATATCTAACTTTGCTTGACTGTTATTCCCCTGGGTTGCAGAACGCATAGAAATCGCCCCACCTTCAACCGCAGAAGAATTCCCATTAAACAAAACATCATTCAATACAGTTTTCGAAGTTGCCCCCAAGAACAACGCACCACCACCGTCAATTGACACCCCAGCAGTATCTTCTACGCCGACAACTTTATTTCCTATGAAATCAGAATTTGTAATCTCTGCCCTATCGCCCAGCCACAATGCCCCACCGGCCGCCAATGCACTGTTACCAATAAATTGCGCGCGCGCACCATTATAATCTGTTACATTAACTACACCCTTACCCTGACCGACGACACCACCCGCACCACGTGCATATACGCTACCATCATCCTTATACAAAACGGTGTTATTTGCATTATTGGTATAACTCCCCCCTTGGATAGTCAGTTCACTGCCCCCAGATACCAAAAATAAACCACCAGCCCAATTTTCTATTTCTTTGTGTCCAGACACAGATTGATTGGTAATTTTTACTTTTTCTCCGGCTACAAACTCCTGACGTTCAGCCGCATTTACCATCGCAGGCATAATTACCAAGGCAGGCAAAATACTGCAGACTTTTACTAAATCCGCTAAATGTTTGGTATTGGACATGGTTTCTCCTTCTCTTATTAAATCTGTATGGATATATTCATAGCAAATTATTCTGAATATTCAATAAAAATTATTCCTAAAAATGATAAAAAAACAAAAACGCCCACATGGGGCGTTTTTATAAAACCTGGTTGGGGCAGCTGGATTCGAACCAACACTGACGGAGTCAGAGTCCGGAGTTCTACCATTAAACTATGCCCCAATGCGCCGTGGATTATAGGACTTTTATTTCCCCAACGCAAGTGGAAAGTTAATCCATGTAAAAAATATGTAAAAAATCATACCAACATATGATATAATACCCACGACACAGGCGACTGTGTTGGGGCATCGAAACCCTTGAACTTGTAGTGTCCGTGGGGACAATAAACACCTCCAACCACAGGGTTGGAGGGTGGTGAATACATTGAATAAGCCCGCTATCTTCTACAAGTTATAGTTTCGAACCTCCAACCGTCCGCTTTGTGACGGTTTCATTTTTGTACGGGGGGATTATGCGGTTCGGATTTTTAATTTTTATGATTTTTCCATTTATGGCAATGGCGAATGTCCAATCGCTAGATGATGCGTTGCGCGCCACATATACCGCATGTGTCGGAATTGATGATGAATTAAGTGACCTGAAAAAAATGGCGGGAATAAATACAGCAATTACCGCAGTTGGTACGGTGGCTGGGGCCGGCGCAACGGTAACGGGGTTCGTAAAACAATCCAGGGACAAGCAAGCAGAAGAACTGGAAAAACTGATTAAAGAATTATCTGAAATAGAAGACAATAAAACATCCCCAACATCTGAACAAATTGCCCAATTTGAACGTGAATTTAATGAAAGTTATGATAAAAATTTGTCTTCTATAACACTCACAGAACAACTGGAACAACTGAATGCAAAATCCAAGAAACTGGGTAATTGGCGCACGGGATTAATGGCGGGTTCAACCGCGACCAATGTCGCCGGGGCAATTATCGCAGGCACTAACAAGGTGGACGAAGATCTGAATACACAAATTAAAAATTGCTTGGTCGCAGTCGGGGATTTGCGTGGCGCAATGATGCAGGCACGCATGAACGGACAAGATATTAGCGAAGCACAATCAATCGTCGATGCGTGTGGCGAATATGAATTCGCAGACCTGAGCAAGATTAACAAACGCGCCACGGGTGCCGCGATTTCAGCCGGCGTTGGTGCAACAACGGGTTTGGTGGGAACGATCACATCTGCATCCGCAAACAGTGATAATGTGCGTGGTGACAACACTGATGCAGGCAAGAAAAAAGAAAAGAATTTGAACGTTGCATCAAATATCTTGGCCGGGACAACAACGGCGGCATCAGCCACGGCAACTGTATTTAACGCGACACAAATTAAGGCAATTAAACAGGTTGCAGAA
>JAFURB010000002.1 GCA_017472065.1 Alphaproteobacteria bacterium
GGTTGTCATTGCGAGCCAAGCAAAGCGCAGGCGTGGCAATCCAGTCTTATGTATTCCTATTTGTTTCTATTTACTGGATCGCCACGGGTGTTTCACACCCTCGCGATGACAATGGGGTGACCCCACTAAACTTTTATTTATATAAGTATTGAATCCGGGGTTTTTATGCGGTATAATGCGTGTGCATTGGGAAACCGGTGTGGGGTGTAAAGGCCCGTTCAACTTGTCAGAAATGACATAAAAAAACATCTCCAACATTGGTTGGGGGGCTGTGATATATATAAATAAACAGCACTATTAGTTGAATAGTCTTTAACCTCCAACCGCCTTTAATGTGGCGGTTTTTTGTTTAACAAAATATGGAGGAAAATATGAGTAGGACACTTGTTGATGCAGCATTTTATGGTCGCGCACTGCGTGCAGGACGCAGAAGCGCGCATTTGAACCGTGCAGATATGGCTAAAATACTTAAGATATCCAGAGATGTATTGGTTCGAATTGAAAATGGTAAAATGTTGCCCAGTAATGATTTAATAAAAAATATATTTACAGAATCCTGTAATATGTTGTGGGCAAAAAATTATAAAAAAATTAACAACTAAAAAATCCCCCAAACGGGGGATTACTTAAAATGGGATGTCGTCGCCGATGTCTGCCACGGAAATTTCTTCGCGTGGGGCAGATGGGGCCGCAGATGCGCCACCACCAAAATCACCGTCGCCCATGGCCTTGGCACCCGACAGAATTACCATTTGACCGGCAAATGGGTTCAAGACAACCTCGGTTGTGTAAACATCGGCACCTTGCTGGTTCTGCCATTTGCGGGTTTTTAATGAGCCTTCTAGATATAATTTGGTGCCTTTCTGTAACATGCGTTCGGCAACTTCTACCAAATTTGGATTAAAAATTACAACGCGATGCCATTCGGTTTGTTCTTTCTGTTCCCCGGTGCCACGATCACGCCAACGTTCAGATGTGGCTAATGAAAAACTGACCACTTTTTGACCGCTGTTCATTGTGCGGACCTGGGGTTCTTGGCCGATATTGCCGACCAGGATGACTTTATTTATGCTGCCTGCCATTTTCGCTTCCTTTTTGTGTTTAATTATTTATATGATCTGATTTGACCAATAATATAGTTAAAAATCAAGAGAAAAAGCAAAACTTGACTTTTTTGTCAAATTGTATTATAATACAGTCGTCAGTTAGGCACAGTTCTGTGCAAATTTTCCAAAAGGATATTTTATGCATATTAATGAATTAAAGGCGAAATCGCCACAACAACTGCTGAAAATGGCAGAAGATATGGGAATTGAAAATCCATCGCAATTAAATGTGCAACAATTACGGTTTGCTGTGATGCGCGTGTTTGCAGCGGATAAAAAGGTTACATTGATTGGTGATGGTGTTCTGGAACGGATGCAGGATGGTTTTGGATTCCTGCGCGCGCCAGAATCAAACTATCTGGCGGGGCCAGATGATTTGTATGTGTCACCAAACTTGATTAAAAAGTATGGTTTGAAAACAGGTGACTATGTCGAAGGGCAGATTCAAGCACCGGCCGCGGAAACCGAACGTTATTTCGCGCTGGAAACAATTGAACGCGTTAATGGTGATAATCCAGAAAAACTGAAACACCGCGTGTCGTTCGATGATATGACACCACTGTACCCGGATGAACAGTTAAAGATGGAGGTCACAACAGACACAGACAAGGGACGCAATTTGTCCGCGCGTGTTATTGACCTTATTTCCCCAACGGGTAAGGGGCAACGTTCGCTAATCGTTGCGCCACCGCGTACCGGTAAGACCGTTATGTTGCAGAATATCGCACATTCTATTGCAACAAACTATCCGGATGTTAAGTTAATTGTTCTGTTGATTGATGAACGCCCCGAAGAAGTTACTGATATGCAACGCAGTGTTAAGGGCGAAGTTATTTCTTCGACATTTGATGAGCCAGCGGCACGTCATATTCAGGTTGCAGAAATGGTTATTGAAAAGGCTAAACGCTTGGTCGAAGCGGGGCAGGATGTTGTTATATTGCTGGATTCTATTACCCGTTTGGGACGCGCGTACAACACATGTGTTCCATCCAGTGGCAAGGTTCTAACCGGTGGTGTCGATGCGTACGCACTGCAACGCCCAAAACGTTTCTTTGGTGCGGCGCGCAATATCGAAGGTGGTGGTTCGTTGACCATTATTGCGACGGCATTGGTTGATACAGGTTCCAAGATGGACGAAGTTATTTTCGAAGAATTCAAAGGAACAGGTAACAGTGAAATTATTCTGGACCGAAAACTGTCTGATAAACGTGTTTATCCGGCGATTGATATCACCAAGTCTGGTACACGCAAAGAAGATTTGTTGGTGGGCAAAGAACACCTGGCCAAGACATATGTGTTGCGCCGTATTATCAATCCAATGGGTACATTAGAGGCAATGGAATTCTTGTTGGATAAATTGCGTTTAACAAAAACAAATGATGATTTCTTTAGTTCTATGAATCAGTAATAAAAATCCCGCGTAACGCGGGATTTTTTATATGGGGGCAATATGAAATTGTATGTGTTTATGTTTATGGCGGGGGTGACCGCCATATTTTTTTCTTATGCAACGGGTGTGCGGGTAGGGCGCGAAAAATGTCGCACAGATATGGTTAATCAATCCAGCGCAATACAATCGCAAACAATTAAAATTATGGGGGATGTAAATGCAGAAACTTTTAATCGTGGCGTTGGCGATATTCGTCGCATCCTGCGCGAAAAATACACCATTGCCGAATAATGTGTGTGCGCCCATTGTGTGTAATCCAATATATGGGCGCGAATCGGACTGGGGTAATATCAGTGATGATTTGGCACGAAATATTTATCGACATAATCGCATGTGTGCGGAAATTAATCGTTCGCAACCACAATAGATATTAAATCGTGTGCAATTTGGGCAGATTGGGCATCGCCATTTGGGGCGTATTCTACAAATTCAAAGCCGGTTGCATCACGGAACTGTGTTACAAAGTATTTCGCCGCATCTAATGATATGCCGTTTGGTTCTGGGACCAAGACATCAGAAAATAATTTTGGATCAATGGCATCAAAATCAAATGACACAACAAATGGGCGATTGCCGATTGCGGTGCGAATTTCGCGGACTGCGTTTTGCCAGTCTGCATCGCTTTGTAATTGTGATGCCGTGCGGATAAAGATATTTTGTTCGTGCGCGTATTCTATTTCCGCAGGTTCGTATGCGCGTGTTGCCAGATAAAACAAATTCTGTGGTTTCAGGGCAGGCTTGTTTTTTATCAGACCCAGCCAACGCGAATCGCCATCCCCCAAAAGCGCGCGAACATTTGTGCCGTGTGGGGCGCCAGATGCCTGAATCCGGGATGATTCAGGTGTGTGAATATCCAGGTGTGCATCAATATATACCAAACATAATTCTTGGTTTTTGATTCGGTCGGCCATTGCGGCAAAGTGACCAAAGTTCACAGAATGATCGCCACCAATCATTATGTGGCGTGCGGTTGGGGTTTGGGCGTATGTTTTTTTGTGTACATCAAATGCGTCACCGAATCGGTCGCGCGCGCAATCGGCGGGTGTTACCGCATCTGCGACGACGGTTGTCCATTTGTAATCTGGAAACATTTTCTTTATTTCACCCGGCCCCAAGGCAGGACCATCATTTGTAATTTTTGCAGTTGCGCCACGGGCGTATTCAATGCCCATAAATTCAATCATTATAATACTCCAATAAACTTTCGGCGGCGGTCTTAAGATTCTGTAGTGATTGTTCGTATATGGCACAATCGCGTGAAATCTCGGACCGATATGCATCGCGCATGTTTG
Source organism: Alphaproteobacteria bacterium (assembly GCA_017472065.1). Taxonomy (GTDB): domain Bacteria; phylum Pseudomonadota; class Alphaproteobacteria; order Rs-D84; family Rs-D84; genus Enterousia. The sequence goes on from JAFURB010000002.1 coordinate 3,849, forward strand.
ATGCCATATAATAACAATTATCCAGGTGACGTACACAATATTCGTGTCCCATTGTAAATGCATTTTGACCACGAACAGTGCTTTCCAGACCCGCCCAATCAATATTCAATGCGTCGTCCAGTGTTTCCCATGAATTGGTGCCGCCAGTATATTTCCCAACGGTATCCATCCAGTAAGAATTCATTTCCGCATCTGACCATGCGTTGGTTCCACGCGCAGTCAGGATTTTTGTAAATAATTCTTGGATTTGTGGTTGGTATTGCGAATCGATTTGTGACAATTTGGAACTGCAATAACAACGATTATATTCAGTGTCAGCGCGTTCGCAGTAATGGTTCATGCATTCTGTGTAATCTGCCATACAGCGCGCCGTTGATACCGGTGTGATAATATCTGGGGTTGAAAGGGATGTTGGCGCACGATTAACATATTGGGTGTTATTTACATATGTTGCGCCGTTTGAACGCTTGCTGGATCTGTTTACAACCTGGCGATTCGATGGACGTGATGCGAATTGGGTTGGGGTTGCGCCACTGCGTGCGATAACGCGTCGTGTGTTTGCCGTGTTTGTATTTGTGGCGGCGCGTGCAATGTTGCCTGAACTTCCGCGCGGTACAACGCGACGCGCAGATGTCGAATTTGATAAAGGTTTGGTTTTGACAACAACATCCATTGGGTTGGTTGATTGTGATACAGTTACCCCAGGATTTAGATCTGTACGCATTTGATTATTCATGTATGGGTACATGTAATTGTATGTGTCCCGCTTAATATACTGGGATGTGGCGCGTGGTGTGGTTATAACAGCCACCGCCGATGCAGATGTTGTGGCGATTGCAAATATAAAACCTAAAAAATACATGTATTTATTCATCTGGTTATATCATAGAAAGTTTCATGAAAGCAAACAAGCACATTTTTTTGATAAATATTTGCATTTTGAAAAAATGCTGTTATAATGGGACTCGTTTCGGGGTGTAGCTCAGTCTGGTAGAGTGCTTGGTTTGGGACCAAGATGTCGAAGGTTCGAATCCTTTCGCCCCGACCAGATATAAATAAAAACACCGCAGTTGATGCGGTTTTTTTATTAAATGTTATAATAATATGTTGTATTATTAGTGCATAAAATGTGAGGTTCGTTATGAATGTTTATAAAGTTATTTCTGATAATGTTAAATCTAAGTTGATGGAAATTGACGATGTGGCGGATATTTTGCCATCAGATGTTGCGATTGAAACGCCTAAAATCCGTGATTTTGGGGATTTTTCAACTAATGTTGCGATGATGCTGGCGCGACCATTAAAGAAATCGCCACGCGATATTGCAGAAATGATTTTGCCAAAAATCAGTGAAATTCCATTTGTGGAAAAAGTAACTGTGGCGGGACCAGGATTTATAAATATTACATTAAAGAACGACTTTTTGATGTCGCCTGGGAAATACAATATTGTCGCAGAGAAACCTAAATCGTTAACGATTGATATGGACTATGGCAGTTATAATATTGGTAAAGCGCTGCATATTGGACATCTGCGTACGACGGTTGTTGGCGATACATTTAATCGTATTGCACGTGCGTTGGGGCATAAAACAAAATCTTATAATCATATGGGCGATTGGGGACGGCCGATGGGATTGATTATCGCGTGGATTTTGGAATATGGTATGCCAAAGAATGCAGATGATATTAATGTGATATATCCGGCATCGACTGCACGCGCCAAAGAAGATAAAGCCTGGCTGGAACATGCACTGCGTGTCACGTTTGAATTACAAAATGGTAATGCGGAATATTTGAAAATATATAATGAATTTGCACCAATGTCGTTAAAGCAAATATCTGATATCTTGGTGCGGTTGAATATATTGCCGTTTGATGAAAACAAAGGCGAACGCTTGGTCGCGGAATATGTGCCGGCGGTTCAGAAAATATTGGATGAAAAGAACCTGATTGTGCACGACGATGGTGCCGACGTTATTCCGGTAAAATTGGATACGGATACCGCGCCAATGCCGCCGGTTATGTGGCGATCCAGTGTGGGCAATCAGACGTATGCGGCGGCGGATTTGGCAGCGATTTATTATCGCACAACAACAGATAATCCAGATGATATCGTCTATTTCACAGACAGTCGTCAAAATCTGCATTTTACCCAGGTTTTCCGTGCGGCAAAAATGGCGGGTATGGATTCTGCGAATTTGCAGCATATTGGTTTTGGTACAATAACGGGTGCCGATGGCAAACCGTTCAAGACACGTGACGGTGATGTCCCCAGTTTGCATCAAATGCTTGATATGGTTGCGGATTCTGTGCGTAAACGTGCAGAAGAATCTGGGAAAAAACTATCAGATGAAACCGTTGAAATGATTGCGTTGGCGGCATTAAAGTTTAATGACCTGATGCATGATGTAAAATCAGACTATGTATTTGATGTTGATTCGGTTACCCAGTTTGAGGGGCGCACCGGTCCATATATTTTATATACAGCGGTGCGCTTGAATGCGGTTACAAACAAGGCCGCTGACATGGGTGTTGTTGCATCTGCGGACAGGGTTGAACTGGAACCTGCAGAACGCAATTTATTGTTGCGCCTGATGGATTTTGAACGCGTATTGGAAAATGCGTTCACGCGCCGTGCAACAGATTTGTTGGCGAACTATACATATGATTTGGCCCAGGATATAAATACATTTTATCATCATTGCCCAATCTTGCGCGATGATGTGGTGTCGGATGTTCGTGCAACGCGTTTATATATTGTTAATATGGCGCGTGAAACATTGTTGCGTGCAATTGATTTAATGGGATTGCGTGTGCCAGAATCAATGTAATTTTATCTGAATTTATATTGAAATTTCGGGCGGATTTATTCCGCCTGAAAATTTGTAATTTTTTCACATTGCATTTTTTATTTGTATCTGTAACAATAGGATAAGAACACAAAGGGATTTGGGTTCGGGGCCATCAAAAAGCCCATAAAGACCGGTGCAATATTGCATCGTAATCCGCATTCGCGGTGCCATATTGCGCCGTTATGGTTTGCCACCTGACAATATTTTTTGTCGGGGAACTGTTGATGTATGCAATACGCGGCGTACAAGCGAAAGATCAACAGGGTCATCGTCTTTATGATTTTTTGAATTCCCCGACCGCCTGAATTCCCGGCGGTTTTATTGATTCAAAGGTGGGGGAATTATGTTTCGTTTTGTGGTTTTGTGTATGTTTGTGTGCATGCCGGGTGTTTTATGGGCGGCGTGTCCAGACGGTTTTACAGAATACCTGGGGCCGGCGGGCGGATTGGTACGTGATGCCAATGGGAATTGCAGTGAATTGTGTGGTTCCGGTATCAGCAGTTTGAACACATCCAACGGTTACAAGTTTGATTTATTTGCAACCAAGAATACAACCCCCGCAATACATATTAAATCGGGTGATGTTGTATGTTATGCAGATTTGATTGCGGGTGCATCATCAGATACATTGAACATAGGTATTGGTGATACGACATATCATGCGAATCCTGATTCTGGGAATTTGTGTCCTGTGACATATACACTGTCATATTCGTGTGGTGATGGTGCGACGGGCACACCACCAGAATCACGTGAAATGAGTTGGGGGGATTTGTATAATTGTCCGGATTCTGCGGAATCATGTCGTAAGCCTGGGTATAGTTTTAATGGCTGGGCAATTGATTCAACATCATTGGCCAAGGGCAGTGTGTATAATTATAAATATACCACTGACAAAACAATGATGGCCCGGTGGAACGCGAATACATACGGTGCGCCATATCTTTGTAACTATTGTGCAGGTTCTACATATTCAGCCACAGATTATATTAACACCACATTTGGTTCCAGTTTTACAACCAAGTCTTCGTTATCATGTACAAATCCGTTCGCGCAGACATTACAGTATTATGCAGTGTTGGATGCATTTGGTGATGAAACGGGTGAAAAAATAAATCCTGGGGCATCTGCGACATGGACATGGCCATCTAATGTTCGATTAAAGGCGATGTGGTCGGAACCAGAAATGGTTGCGCCATCTGCCCCGGTCAGATACACATTATCGTATTCGTGTGGCGATGGGGCGACGGGAACACCCCCAGAATCACACAGTGTTGGATATAAATTGGGATATTATGCGCCATATGATGCAGGGACATGTGTAAGACCGGGATATTATCTAAGTGGTTGGAAAATAGATTCGACATCATTGACCAAAGGATCGTTGTACACATATTCGTACACAGCAGATAAAACAATGGTTGCACAATGGGCTGTGAATTCTTATGGTGCGCCGATTATGTGTAATTATTGTGCGGACAGCACATATGTTAGCAGTATTTATACATCTGGTAAATATAACAGCAGTTTTACCCCCACGTCCAGTCCGTCTTGTGTGAATCCATATAATATGAACTTGGATAGTTATCAAGTAAGTGATGTGTATGGAGATTCCACAGGCGATTCTTTGACACCGGGGTCGTCAACGACATGGAAATGGGCGGGGAATATTCAATTGCGTGCCAGGTGGTCAGGTGGGGCGCAGACAATTCCAGATGCACCGACGGAATATACATTGTCGTATTCATGTGGTGATGGCGCAACGGGAACACCACCAGAATCGCATAAGGTTGGATATAAATTGGGATATTATGCGCCATATGATGCGGGTACATGTGTAAAGCCCGGCTATTATCTAAGTGGTTGGAAAATTGATTCATCGTCAAAATCCAAGGGGTCTATGAATACATATACATATACAACGGATAAAACGATGGTGGCGCAATGGTCTGTGAATTCTTATGGTGCGGCATACATATGCGACAATGGCACAACAATCAGCACATATTTATCTGGGAAGTATGGCAGTTCATATACCCCATCAACCACGGCATGCACGGCGGCGGATGGTGCGACATTTGCGGGTTGGCGTATAGCGGATGCATACGGAAATGACACGGGTGACACGGTTGCATCGGGTGCATCGTTTACATGGAATTATCCACATAACATACGCCTTGTTGCAGTATGGGAATAAATAAGGAGGGGATAAGTATAAAAATATCAACTGGGTGGCCGCGTTAATTGTGTACGCACAGAATTCGTTCCACTTTCTTTTACATGTGCGGTATGCGGCGCGGCCCCCCAGTTGATATTTTTTTAGTGGCAAGTGGTTAGTGTAAGTGGCTGGTGTTGGCATACACTAACACCGTATCATTGTCATCGCGAGGGAACGATAGTTCCCGTGGCGATCCAGTAAATAGAAACAAATAGGAATACATAAAACTGGATTGCCGCGCCTGCGCTTTGCTTGGCTCGCAATGACAAAGGGGCAAGTGAGATACAAAACAATAAAAACAAAGAGTATAGAATAAAAGAGCCAAACCAAAACAAGAAATACAAAAAACGGAAATCAATAACTTAAAACAAAAGGGGAAAGTAATGAAAGGGAAACAGGGGATTATATATTGCGTGTTTGCGTTGATGATAACGCATGTTGCAAATGCAGAAACATGTGTAAAAACGACATTTAATGTGACATATGGATGTGGTGACGGTACGGTGGCAGGGACATTGCCGGCGGATGCCACGGCAGAATACAACAAATCATTTACCCCGACATCATTAACATCGTCGATATGTACGGCACCGGATGGGTACAAAATCAATGGATATTCGGTTTATATTAATGACATTGAAATGGCATTTTTTACATCGTCATCATTTACATATACATTTGCCGCAGATTGCGAAATACGTCCCAACTATGTCCGGGGCAGTGATATTGCCACCCCAGAAGCCCTGGCGGTAAATCTGTATGTTGGTGGTTCGTCGTATACCAGGGATGAAACGGCCAAGACATGGTCAACGGTGTTTCCGTATGGCACGGTAAATGGTGTTGCAAAATGTTCAACGATAAGGCCTGAAAATACTGCATATGGTTCTAATACCGGCCTGATTGCCAGTGACCAAGATGCGATTGAAAGTGCCGCGAACAGTGGTCAATATTGTTATTGCAAAATGACCGAACCATTGGTTTCCGGGTCGCCGTGGGTGTTCTACGACGACCTCGGGTCCGCGTCTTTTTGCGCGTCCGATTGCGCCTTCAACTGTGGCTACCGCGTTCGGAGCAGCGCCGCTTTCCGTGCGTCCGTCTTTGCGGCTGCGGGCAATTGATAAGCGTGGGTCGGTAATGCCCATGTGGCAATCGCCACATGGGCCGGAAAATGGGGTGGGGGCGTATGGGGGCGGCGCACCGCCCCCATATTAATTAAAATAATTAAAAAAAAGTTGATGACAAAAATCATATTTTAATGTATTATAGATGCATAGGTTGTATCGTCGTAAGCAGTGGTGTCGTGGTTTTTGGTTTCCGGGTCGCCGTGGGTGTTCAACAACGACAACGGGTCCGCGTCTAATTGCGCGTCCAATTGCGCCAACAACTGTGGCAACAACGTTCAGAACAACGCCGTTTTCCGTGCGTCCGTCTTTGCGGCTGCGGGCTCCTTGGGAAGGGTACTTTTTATCGTACAAGGAAAAAGTTTCGCCAACCTGCGGGACAAAGCGCGAAAGTGCTTTTCAGATAGAAATATCTGTTTTGATACCTTCTTTATCAAAGGTGGGATGGTATGACCTGTTTGACCGTCGATGTTTTGTCGCACGCGATAACGAATACATAACGCAGGGGATATCTGGGCCAGTAATCCGATATGGTATCTAAATCAGGTGAACCCCCGGGATATCCAATCGTAATTGTTGGGGGGAAATTATGACACTGGATGAAATCAAGGCCCTGAATGTCGAAAAATGTGACAAGTTTGCCAATTTCGCCAAAGATAAACTGCCCATGCCAGGCAAGAAAAAAAGACTGGATGAAATTTTGAACCGGGAAATTTTAATCACAGATTTCCGGATAACAAAATCAAAACGCAAAGAAGGTACAGATTGTCTGCAAATTCAATTCGTGTTGGATGATGATGTGTTTGTCGCATTTACAGGCAGTTCGGTCTTGACCGATCAAATTCAGTCCGCACGTGATAATATCCCTTTTCGTGTGACGGTGGTGAAAATCGATAAGTATTATTCTTTTTCATAGGTTGGATATTGGGGGTAAGATGATTAAATAAATGTTTAGATGCGCTAGGCGCGATGCCCAGTACCACTACTATTGTCATCGCGAGGCGCAGCCGTGGCGATCCAGTAAATAGAATCAAATAAGAATACATAAAACTGGATTGCTACGAGTGTTTCACACTCTCGCAATGACAAAGGGGCCAAGATTATAAACACTTAGATAAATAAAAGTTTATATTAAAGTTCAAAGTGCATAGTGCAAAGTTCAAATGTGGAAAAATTAAACACTATCGTCATACCGGCGAAGGCCGGTATCCACTGTACTCTTCTTAATTTCGAAACTGGGTGGAATACAATGGACCCCGGCCTAGCATCACCCACAAAATTTTCAATTTTGCAGGACCCGAACGCCGGGGTGACGGCTTTAAGAGTTTCTTAGATAAACTTTTATTTATCGAAATATTTATACTGGGGGCGACAAATGAAAACGTATAAAAATTTGTGGGATGATTTTGTGTCAATGGATAATCTGGAACGCGCCGCAAAAAAAGCAATCAAAAGTAAAAAATCTAAGATTATGGTGCAAAAATTTCTGGCAAATCGTGACACTTTGTTAAAGCAGTTACATGATGACTTGATTGCTGGAAATTTTAATACATCACCATATGTTGTGTTCAAAATATTTGAACCAAAAGAACGGGAAATTTATATGTTGCCATTGTATCCAGATCATGTGGTTCAACATGCACTGATTAATGTGCTGGGGCCGATTTGGCACCGTATGTTTATTCGTGATTCTTATGCGTGTATCCCAGGTCGCGGATTGCATTCTGCATCAAAACGCGTGATGCAGTTCATGCGACGAAATAAATATGTCTTGCAGTGCGATATCCGTAAATTCTTTCCCAGTATAAACCATGATGTTATGATGCAGATTATTAGACATAAATTTAAGGATAAACGTATTGTGGATATACTGGAAAATATTGTGCGTTCGGGTGGGGGTGGAAAAAATCTGCCAATTGGAAATTTAACCAGTCAATGGCTGGGAAATGTCTATTTGAACGAATTGGACTATTTTGTTAAGCATGTATTACGATGGCGGGACTATATTCGGTATTGTGATGATTTCTGTCTTTTTGGTGATAGTAAATCAGAACTTTATCAGGCACGAAACTATATACAAAATTTTTTGGAACGTGAACTAAGACTTGTGTTCTCTAAATCGAATTTATCCCCGACATCGCGCGGGGTTAATTTTATTGGTTATCGACATTTCCAACGATTCATTTTACTGCGACGACGCGGAAAGGTGCGAATTGTCAGACGCCTTAGAAACATAATCAGAACAAATGATATGTCTGTTCGTGCAATCAGCCAAATCGCAGCCGCACGTGGATGGCTGCAATGGGCGTGCAGTTTTAATTTTAGAAAAAAATTATTTGGAAAATATTCGATGCCAATCTGAAAAAATGTCTGGGAAAATGTACAATATTGATTTTTTAGGATGTTTATATTACTATGGTTTGTATATGAAACAACGGGGGGATAAATGACCAAGGTACACAAATCAAAGCAATCAAAATCAACAGATGCAATTGCCGCATCGGTTGAAAAATTATATAACAAAAGCGCGCCATTATTGGTAGCCGAGGCATTATTACTGGGCATCATTGCGATATTTATGGCGTTCAAACCATTGGCGGTTTTAACCACTTTAATGTTTGTATTGGGGTGCGGACTGATATTGTTTGGGTTGTATCGTGCAATTGCCGGGTTCGTTGCCGCGCGTCCATATGGTGGCGGTTGGGTTGATGTTATATTTGGGTTGGTAAATGTTGTGCTGGGGGTTTTGTTCTTGGTTTATCCGGCGGGGTCAATGATTGCGTTGTTGTATGTGTTCTTGGTCTTGTTCTTGTTCAAGGCATTGCGTGCATTGATTTTTGCAATAAATATGGCGCGCGCGCGATTTGGACATTGGGTTTTTGACTTGGTTGTGGCGTTGGCGTTATGTGCGCTGGCGATTGCGTTGCTGTTTTGGCCGATGGCGGGTGCGGTCGCAGTTGTGTATTGGTTGGCGATAACAATGCTGTTTTACGCGGCAGCCGATGTTTATATGTTCATAGAACTGCGTCAGTTAAAGAAAGCCGTTGACGATTAAAATAACACCGCCCCATCGGGGCGGTTTTGATATTTTCTTATGGGATAATGGAAAATTATTTATTCTGTGGGAACATTTGTTCAAATCTGTTAATTATGTCGCCCATTGTAAAACTTACATAATGCCTGGCGCGATTTATAAATTCCTGTGGAACACCATAATACGCATCAGCAATACTGCCCGCAATTGCGGCGATTGTATCACTGTCGCCACCGATTGAAATTGCGTTGCGAATGGCATCTTCAAATGACTGAGATTCCAGAAAACTTGCAATTGCTTGTGGAACGCTGCCTTGGCACGAAACGTCTGTTTGATAATATTCACGCAAATCGTCTATTTCAAAATCTATTTTGTAAAAATTATCGGTTATATATTGGCGTATATCATCTTTGCCGGCACCGGTACGTGCCATAAATATGGCCGATGCCACCGCTTGTGCGCCACGTATTCCTTCTGGGTGATTGTGTGATACTGCTGTAACGGCATATGCCATTTCTTTGGCTTCAACAAGTGTTTCTGCTGCAAATCCACAGGCACTAACACGCATTGCGGCACCGTTCCCCATACTATTATATGGCGCGGGATTGTCGGACCAAATCCAATCTATAAAGTTTCCACCGTATCCACGATGTTGATACATACGTCCAAACCACTGCATTAATTTAATCGCTTCTTTGGATAAATCTGCGCCATTAGATTTATGTTCCATAACGGCACGTGCAACTGCGACGGTCATTACACTGTCGTCTGTGAATCTACAGTCGCCGTGAAATAATGCGAATTGTTTACTTCGCATGTCTTTGCCCTCAAATCTGGACCCGGCGATATCGCCAATAATTGCGCCCCACATAATAAACTCCTTTTATGGTCAATTTATCATCGATATAACTGTTGTCAATGTAATTAATTTTTTTATTGTCCCACGGTATAAATATGGATTTTTTTGTGTCGCTTAAAATACTTCGGAAGCTATACTCATTGGTGTGTAATCTGGCGATTCTTCAATTGGTGCCACGCAATTGTTGCCATCAAAACGATAATCTATAACTGTGTGGTTGTGAATTGTAAATGTTGTTTCGCACCATAGTTGCAAAGTTGTGGGCGATGTGCCTCCAACTGCTGTTGTGTGTGCTGAATATCCTGTAAATGTTGTATGATATGATGGTGATGTGCCAGGAAGCGATACGATTCTTGAATCGCTGAATGTTATGTATTTTATATCTTCAATATCATACGTCCTTATAGGTGTCCCCCAACCCTGAATAAGAGCATATTCGGGTGCGCCTAGCCACGTGCTACACATTTTGTTGTATTCTATTGACTGGTCTACACATGCGCTCAATACGCTTGAAACTATTATTAAACTAACATAGCTTAATTTATTCATTTTTTATCTCCTGTGTATTAAGTAATGCAAATAACTTGCTGTTAAAATATTTAATGTTGCCCAGGTTTCAGCATTTATATGTAGTGGAAATATTGGGTTGTAAGTTACTATAAACAGCATTAGAATTATATACTCTGCTGGGGCTGATATTGTGTGGGCTTTCTTGGCTTTGATTGTAGACAATATGAGTGTTCCGCAAACCACTATGCATAATAGTATATAAAAACTATGCGTCATCGGTAAAAACGCGGCCAGAAGAAGTAATGTGCAGTTTACTGTGAATAAGTGTGTCATAATTTTTCTTTATCTTGTGTGAATCCATCGGTGATATATTCAATGATTTTTGACAGTATAAATGGCGTACAAAATGCAAGAGCTAAATATAAAATGCTGTATAATCCAAAATGTTCAAAAAAATTACAACTATAGTGATAGTGGCATTTCCATTCTGTTGTGGATAAGAGTATGTCCCCTAAGAATCCCGCGACTAAACATAAACGTTTTACACCTGTGTTTTTCGGAGTAAAGTATTTTATACAGTATAATGATATCTTTTTTAACGTAAATATACATATTGGGATAATTGTTGCTATGACTGTAGCTAATAATATTTTAACAGATATTTCTAATGATGGATCATACGAAAAAAACAAACCGCACAATGCTATAAGGGCACTAGTTGCTGCAGCAAAGTAAATAAATTTCTTATATGTCAATTGTAGTTTTTTTGCTAAATACATAGGAATTGTGTGTATGATGCCAGAACAATAAATTACTAACAAAGAAAAGACTATTTTCTCTAAGCCGACAAAATAATCAGATAGCACGGCAGGGATTGTAAATACGCTAAATATAAACAAAATAATGAAACTGAATTTTAACCATTGTCTAGGGAATATATCTTCGTTGTTCATTTTTTTCTCCTGTAAAAAAATAGACCGCCGTGGAATTGGCGGTCGGGGAGTTCGTAAATCAATCACTGATGATTCCGTTGGTTTTTCGGTTGCCCGTATTTTATATACCAAAGGCTCCCCGGCCTGTGTCGGGGATATAACGGTGCGATTACACCGAAACATCGGATTACGATGCATATCGCACCGCAGTGATAGAGCTTACGACAGCCCCGAATCCAATTCCCATCGGATTCAATACTTATTATACATAAAATAGTTATATTTTGCAAACTTGGGGCATTTTTTATTTGTGTGTGCTTGAAATCTTAATAATTTTAATATAAAATGTGCATCGTGCGCCCGTAGCTCAGCTGGATAGAGCATCGGATTTCTAATCCGCAGGTCGCAGGTTCGAATCCTGCCGGGCGCGCCATATTTCGCAAAATGCTTCGTATGGTAAACCAGAAATTCAAACCGCCCCTTTTTGGGGGCGGTAGTTTTATAATGTATGTTGTTTGGTGCGGTTGGTCGCGTCCATAAGTTTTTGTTTTTGATGATGATACGATGTATTACGCATATGGACCAGGGATGGAAATGTCAATAATGTTTCGCCATTGGCCATCGGAACATATTCGTTCTGTAACGGTTCGCGATCTGGCCACAGGGCATGCGCTAAATCGGGTTCAACAAATAAATAAACTTTGTTCTTTTCAACCCAACAATAAACACCATTGTCGTATGCCAGGGTCGGTGATTGGGTTTTTGCGGAAAGGTCTATGGCCCGTTTGATGTCATCGTGTGTTACATGTTTTGCAGTACGATGACCGTTGGCATCAAATGCACTGATGTATGGGATGCCGGGTTTGAATTCTATATATTGATAAATAGATGGGTTTTGTTTAACGATTTTTAAGAAAATATCTTCGTTTTTCATTACTTTTACTCCTTGAATACTTGAAGGGATAGCAAATCCGGGGCTGTTTTGTCAAGGGGGGCGTGTGAAATCGTTCCTGTGTCGGGGTGGGGGGCGTCATGATATAATGTATGCCGGAGTATAAAGGAGAGAGAAAAATGAAAAAGTTTTTTCAATTTATCATTGCGATGGTCATATCTTTTATCCCGGGGATATTCGGGGTAATGTTTACACCGCATAATGGTTCAGATGCATGGTTTAATGCACTGAATAAATCTGTGCTGACACCAGATGGGTGGGTGTTCAGTGTGGCATGGACGATATTGTATGCGCTGTTGGGATGGGCGTTGTATCTGATTATAAGTAATGAAAAGACCAGACTTAGTAAGGCGCGTGCGTATTGGCTGTTTTTTGCACAAATGGTGTTGAATTTTGCGTGGACATATTTGTACTTTGGTTTGCATATGGTTGGGGCCGCGCTGGTTGTTCTGATTGCGTTAATCGTTATTGCGATATGGATGGCGTCCACGTTCAAGCCAATCAGTAAATTGGCATCATATCTGGTATGGCCGTATGTGATATGGATGCTGTTTGCGACATATTTGAACGCATCAATATTGTTTTTGAATTAGTAACAAAAATCCCCCGAATGTCCACCCACGCAAACTTCCGTTTGCGCGGGGCCCGGATGGGGGATTTTATATCTTCAAAATCTTATATTTAGCATCGCCGATGTTCAGGTATTTTAGACCGATTTCAGAAACATAATCAGGACTGTATGATTTTAATAAATCAATGTGGCGATTTATCGCATCCAGTTTCGCGCGTTCGGCCGTTAATGTTTTCTGTTCGCCGTTTAATCGCCATATGTTGATAACAAAATTTTGAACGTTTACATCGCCCCAGAATATACGCACAAATATAAACAGCGCAAACAGGCATGCAACAATCCCAAATTTTCCACGGATGCCGCCCGACCAGGCGCGCCCCATAAATGCAAATAAATTTTTGATTTTTTCCTTCATCGGTGGCATTATATCACAAATGTTATGTGATAATCAAATTTTTGCTGCGCCAATGGCGGGAATTACAGACCGCCCGTTTCGTCGCATTGTGCGCGAATTTTCACCAAATGCGCCGATGGTGACCGAAATGATTTCGTGCCATTCGTTGGTTGGGGCGCATAAAAACTGTTTGCGTAATTTTGATAACTATGCGGACGAAGGGGCCATTGGCGCACAAATTTTCGGTGCTGATGTGAATCTGATGGCAGAAGCAGCGCGTATTTTACAAGATGCCGGCGCCAAATGGATCGATATTAATATGGGGTGTCCCGTGCCAAAGGTTGCAACGCGCGCAAATGCCGGGGCGCATTTAATGCGTGACCATAAACATGCTGGAAAAATAATGTCGGCGGTGGTAAATGCAGTACAAATCCCGGTGTCGATTAAAACACGCCTGGGGTGGGATGATGCACATACCGATTGGCGCGATTTAATCAATGTTGCGGCGGACTGTGGTGTGCAGTTCGCGGCATTGCATGGTCGAACACGGGCGCAATTATATCTGGGGGTGGCCGTGCATCCAGATGTGTCGGCGTGTCCAATTCCGGTTATTGCAAATGGCGATATTAAATCGGCGGATGATTTGAACGAATTGCAAGATTTAGGATATGCAGGTGCGATGATTGGTCGTGGATTGATGGGAAAACCGTGGATTTTGAATCAAATCATTGATGGGCGCGACCCGGAAAATGTTGGCGATGTTGTTCTGCGACATCTGGAATATGCAATTGAGTACTATGGTGAAAAAACAGCGGTTCCAATGTTTAGAAAACACGCAGCATGGTACAGTGCTGGTATGCCAAATTCATCAGAATTTAGGATTCGTGTTAATCAAATTGCAGATGCGGATTTGTTAAAGGTTGCAATTCGCGAATTTTGGGGTATGATTTAAGGCGAAACATTTATTAATGGGAAGAAAGTCATGAACGAAAATATTGAAAACAAAGAAGTTGTTGAAACACCGGTTGAATTAACTGCGGGTGAGATGTTGCGTAATGCGCGTACAACGGGGCGCAGAAAACGCGAAATTTCAACCATTGCAAAGCAGTTGTGTATCCGTGAAGAATTTTTGTCTGCACTGGAAGAGGGTAATTATACATTTATCCCAGAAACGGTGTATATTTTGGGATTTGCGCGTAACTATGCGATGGAATTAGGGCTGAATCCGGATGAAATCGTGAACAAGATTAAGCAAGAAATGGCTGTTGTGCCGGGGGCATGTGTGGCCAGTGATGTGGCAGATGAAGAAGGGCCAACATGTGCGCGCCCAAGTATCAAGACAGAAAACCCATCCAAGGAGGTATTTGTTCGTGTGTATCAGTTTATTTATCAGCACTGGATTTGGTTTGTTGGTGCGTTGGCGGCGATTATATTGGCGGTTGTTGTGATTTCTGTGTTTGGTGGTGGTGATATAGAAGAAGAACAAATTGTCCCACAGGAAGTTGTCACAGTCACAGAACACAAAGAACCAGAATATAAATTGACGGTTCGTGAACGGTTTGGCACAGAAAACCGCAAGGATGCAAATGTTATTCTGCAGGCATCACAAGAATCATGGGTCAAGGTCGAAGATGCACGTGGTAATACAGAATTTAGTCGTGTGTTGGTTACGGGTGATGTCTATTATGTGCCGGTTGGGGGAAAATACAAGGCTACATTTGGTAATGCCGGTGGAATTGATATTTGGGTTAATGGCAAATTGGCCCCGCGCGCCGGTGATGTTGGTGCACGAAAGTCAGGAATTATTTTGTCGCCCGAAAGTTTGATGGGTAATAAATAAGAATCTGTTCGGGGGCGATGAAAAAATCGCCCCTTTGTATTGAAATTTTTTATATTTAATCTATATTTATAATCACTATGGCAAATGTAATAAAAATTCGCGGTGCGCGCGAAAATAATCTTAAAAATATTGATTTGGACATACCAAAAAATAAATTGGTGGTCTTTACAGGCGTGTCTGGGTCGGGGAAATCGTCGCTGGCGTTTAATACCATTTATGCAGAAGGCCAGCGCAGATATGTCGAATCGTTATCATCGTATGCACGCCAATTCTTGGATATGCAAAAAAAGCCGGATGTTGATTTAATCGAAGGGTTGTCGCCGGCAATTTCAATCGAACAAAAAACAACATCTAAAAATCCGCGTTCGACCGTTGGTACAGTGACCGAGGTTTATGATTATCTGCGATTGTTATGGGCGCGTATTGGTGTGCCGCATTCGCCTGTTACGGGCAAGCCGATTAAATCACAATCAATTGCAGAAATGGTTGATTGGACAATGAAAATCCCGGCGGGTACAAAAATATTTATCATGGCGCCACTGGTTCGTGAACGCAAGGGTGAATATCGCAAAGAATTGGCGTTCTTGGTTAAGCAGGGATATACACGCGCCATTATTGATGATGAAATGGTTGATTTGTCGTCGTCGATTGTGCTGGATAAAAATAAAAAGCATAATATTTTTGTTATTGTTGATAGATTGCAAATTCCAGCGGACGGTACAGATGTGGAAGAGATTCGTTCCCGTATGTATGCATCGTTTGAAGGTTCGTTGCGACTGGTGCCGGGGTCGGTGTTGGTGCGCCGTTTAGACACGAACGAAGATATTTTGTATTCACAAAACTATGCATGTCCCGTCAGTGGTTTTACAGTGCCAAAAATCGAACCGCGATTGTTTTCATTTAATGCGCCAATGGGGGCATGCCAGAACTGTGACGGTTTGGGCGTGCAGTTGAATATGTCGCCAGATTTGGTGATACCTGATCCGTCTAAATCAATTTTGGGTGGGGCGATTGCGCCGTGGTCACGTGGTGGAATGCTTAGTCAATACGAACATTTATTTGAAGCGTTACATAAATCGTTCAAAATTCCACTTGGTAAACCGTGGCACACATTAACGGCGGAACAAAAAGATTTAATTCTGTATGGCAGTGGTGACCAGCCAATCAAAATTAACTGGAACGGGTTTGTTTATGAAAAACCATTTGAAGGCGTGATTCCAAATCTTGAACGCCGTTGGCGCGAATCGGATTCAGAAGCGGTGCGGTCTGACCTGGCGCGGTATCAATCTGAAAAACCGTGTCCAGTTTGTCATGGAAAGCGTTTGAATATTCATGCATTGTGTGTGCGTATAAATGGTGCCGACATTATGGATGTGTGTGATATGTCGGTTGATGATTGTCTGGCATGGTTCCGTGATTTGCCAAATCATTTATCGACCAAGGACAATGAAATCGCACGAATCGTTTTGCGTGAAATCACAGACAGATTATATTTCCTGCAAAATGTAGGATTGGGATATTTAACAATGTCGCGTATGGCGGGCACTCTGTCCGGGGGCGAGGCCCAGCGTATCCGTCTGGCATCACAAATTGGCAGTGGTTTGTCGGGTGTGTTGTATGTGCTGGATGAACCGTCAATCGGTTTGCACCAGGCAGATAATGACAAGTTGTTGGAAACCCTGAAAATGCTGCGCGATAAAGATAATACGGTTATTGTTGTCGAGCATGACGAAGATGCGATGCGTGCGGCGGATTATCTGGTCGATATTGGTCGTGGCGCGGGGGTAAATGGTGGTAATGTTGTTGCACACGGAACGCCGGCCCAGGTTATAAAAAATAAAGATTCAATTACTGGACAATATTTGTCTGGTAAACGTAAGATTGCGGTGCCAAAAACGCGTCGTGCGGGTAATGGTAAATCGATTGTAGTATCGGGTGCGCGTGGAAATAATCTAAAAAATATTGATGTAGAATTTCCGCTGGGTAAATTTATCGCATTGACGGGTGTGTCGGGATCTGGGAAATCGACATTGCTGTTAAATACATTGTATCCAGCGTTGATGCGTGCGCTGTATAATTCAAAACTGGAAACAGGCGCGCATGATATTATTCGTGGTATGGAAAATGTGGACAAGGTGGTAGATATCGATCAATCCCCAATTGGACGCACCCCACGCAGTAATCCGGCAACATATACCGGCGTGTTTGGTGATATTCGTGATTTCTTTGCGGCCCTGCCAGAGGCAAAGGCACGTGGTTACACATCAGGGCGTTTTTCTTTTAATGTCAAAGGTGGTCGGTGCGAAGCGTGTCAGGGCGATGGCCAGATTAAAATAGAAATGAATTTCTTGGCCGATGTGTATGTTGAATGTGATTGTTGCCATGGAACACGGTATAACGAAGAAACACTGGCGGTAAAGTACAAGGGTAAATCGATTGCCGATGTTTTGAATATGACGGTCGAAGAAGCGTATCGTTTCTTTGTTAATGTGCCGAAAATTGCACGCAAATTAGAATTGCTGAAACGCGTTGGGTTGGATTATATAAAACTGGGGCAAAGTTCGTTGGATTTGTCCGGGGGCGAAGCCCAGCGTATAAAATTATCCAAAGAATTGGCGGCACGCAGTACAGGTCAGACTATTTATATCTTGGACGAACCAACAACCGGATTACATTTTGAAGATATTAAAATGTTATTGTCTGTTCTGCATGAATTGGTCGAACAGGGAAATACAGTTATCGTTATTGAACATAATCTGGAAGTGATTAAGACCGCAGACTGGATTATAGATTTGGGACCAACCGGTGGTGCAGGTGGTGGCATGGTTATCGCAACTGGTACGCCCGAAGATGTGGTTAAGGTGCCACAATCAAAAACTGGAAAATATTTGAACAAGTATCTGGACAAATAGGTAAAAAGACAATAAACTATACAAAGTAAAAGGAGTAGAAATGTTTGGTTTTGGTAAAAAGAAAAAACAAGAAAACGAAAACTTGAACGCACCAGATGCGGCGATGACAGAAAAAATGCCATCAGGGATGAAGGAAACGGCCGAACGCATGATGTCGGGCCAATTCGATATGAACGATATGTTGGCGCAATTAAAGCAGATTAAAAAGATGAGCAATTTTAGCGGTCTGCTGAAAATGGTGCCGGGGATGAAGGATGCTGTGTCTGCGATGAAGGAAAAGATTAAAGACGGCAGTGTTGATGCACAAATCAAGATTCTGGAAGCGATGACGGCCGAAGAGCGTGCAAATCCAGAAAAGATATTTGCAAATGCAAAAGTGCGTATTTCTGAAACAGCGGGCTGTACGGTTCGCGATGTTGAACATATGATTAAGCAGTACACAAAAATGAAACAGCAAATGGCAATGATTCAGCGCATGGGTGGTATGGATGCAGTTATGGCGCGCATGCAACAGCAGCCAGGTCCAAAACCACAGGGGGTAAACTAAAATGGATTTGCAGGGTATTGTCAACAAAGTAAAAAATTGGTTTAATTGGACGCCGGTCTTGGTGTCTGAACCAGTGGCGGTTTACAAGGATTATCTGGACAAAGGGCATGTTCTGTTGGGGTACGAGGTTACAGTAACATATATGCACCAGGGTGAACGCAAATACTTGTTTACACATGATGAAGATAGGTTTGGCATTGTTAGTAGTGCACAGGCACACAAAAATGCTGTGAATTTTTATCGTGAAAAATTAAAACAGATTAAAGGTCGATAATATGAAGTTAGATTGGAGACATATTTTTAATTGGGATGTTGTTGCGGTTAAGGTACCAGAAACAGTTGTGGATAATGGCCGTGTTGTTGGGTACAAGGTTGTTGTTACATATAAATATCATGGTACAGATGAAGAATTCTATAGTGTGGACGAACCGCGTTTCTATAGGGTATGGTCAGGTCCCCAGGATGTGGCACGTGCGTCGTATAAGGAACACCTGCGCCGTATGAGAAAGCAGGCACAACGTCAAATGCGTACACGATAATGAAAATAACAAACAAGAAATCCCGTACTCGCCCTATGACTGCGCTGGGGCGCGCAAACGGGCTCTACGGGATGACAATAAATGAAAATAACAAACAAGAAAATTGCTGCGAAAAAATCATCGGTCGCGTGGCTGCAACGCCAGGCGGCGGATCCGTATGTTGCGCGTGCACAGAAAGATGGTTATCGGGCGCGCGCGGCATATAAACTGATTGAAATGAACGAAAAGTTCAAATTTTTGCGTAATGGCCAGGTTGTTGTTGATTTGGGGGCGGCGCCGGGTTCGTGGTCGCAATATATCGCCCGTACATTTCCAAAATCAAAAATATTTGCGATGGATTTGCTGGAAATTTCCCCGATTGTCGGTGTTGAAACATATCAGGGTGATTTTACATCGGATGCGGCACTGCGCTGGCTGGAATATAAATTGGGGCTGGAACCAGATGAAATTGGTAATGGCACGGCGGATGTTATTGTGTCAGATATGGCACCGAATACGGTTGGACATAAAAAGACGGATCATATTCGCCAGATGGTGCTGTTGGAATATGCGTTTGATTTTGCGTTGCGTGCACTAAAACCCGGCGGGACATTTGTGTGTAAATCATTTACAGGTGGCACGACAAATGACTTGTTAAAACAGATTAAAGAAAGATTTGAATCTGTGCATCATATAAAGCCACCTTCGTCACGCAAAGACAGCGTGGAAATGTTTATTGTTGCAATGGGATTCCGTGGATAAGAAAAAAACTGCCACAGGGAAGTTTTTATTTCAAATTTTCGGCGGCGGTGCGGGCCAATAAGTCAACGCGTTCGTTCATTTCGTCGCCGTTGTGGCCGCGTACCCAAAACCAATGAATCTTTTTTGTTGATGCAATTTCATCCAATTTCATCCACAGGTCTTGGTTTTTGACCGGTTTTTTATTTGCAGTGCGCCAATTGTTTTTCTTCCAATTCTTGACCCAGGATAACATACCGTTTTTTACATATTGGCTGTCGGTGTGAATTTCTAATTCATCATGTTTGCGGGCGGCCGTTAATGCACATATCACCGCCATCAATTCCATCCGATTGTTTGTAGTGTTTTTTTCGCCGCCACTGCGTTCTGCAATGTTTTTGCCGTCGGTGGCAACAAAACCCCATCCACCGGGGCCCGGATTGCCCAAACATGATCCGTCTGTCCAAATTTTTAACATTTTATATGTGTCCTTTTTATGATATAATATCACACATGGCATATAATTCCAAAGATTTAAAAGAAATGTCGCGCGCGGTTCGTGCGTGGGCGCTGCATGCACTGAAATGTGCAAAAAATGGACATGTCGGTATTGTGCTGGGGGCGGCGGATATTATTACTGCAATTTATGCAAACTATCTGCGATTCGGGCGCGATAAATTCATACTGTCTGCGGGGCATGGGTCGGCATTATTGTATTCTGTATTAAACCTGTGTGGGTATGATATCCGATCGTTGAATTCTTTCCGTAAAATGGATGGGTTGCCGGGGCATCCAGAATTTGGAATTGATGGGGTTGATGCAACAACAGGACCACTGGGCCAGGGTGTTGGAAATGCGGTTGGAATTGCGTTGGCGGAAAAAATGCGTAATTCAGATGGTCGGGTTTATTGTTTGTGTTCTGATGGCGATTTAATGGAAGGGGTGGCATTCGAATCCATGGCGTTTGCAGGACGATATAAACTGAATAACCTGGTGTGTGTATGGGATGATAATGGTGTGTCGATTGATGGTGCGGCATTGACGGATGCGGATGTTGCAGCGCGTATGTCGGCAATGGGTTGGAATGTGATAAGTATTCCTGGAAATGATTTTACAAAGATAAATCGTGCGTTGTCGGCGGCACAAACATCGGATTTGCCGACCTTTATTTGTTGCAAGACTAAAATTGGGGCTGGTTCGTCGCTGGCGGGATCTAATCGGGCGCATGGGTATGCGTTGGATGATGCAGAAATGTCACTGTTAATCGAAGAAAACATTTCATCAACGGGTGAATTGTTGTGGTCGGATGTGGCGCGTCGTCGTGTGGATATGTTAATGGTTAATCCGTCAATGAATGTGTCGGGTGTGAAAATGCCATCAACCCCTGATATTATTTCAACGCGCGAATTGTCGGGAATATATCTAAATGAAATTATACGTGCGGGTTATCCCGTTTTTGGGGGCAGTGCGGACCTGGGGGGCAGTACAAATGCCCGCGTGGACGCATCACGCGATATCGTGCCAGGTGTGTGGGATGGTAATTATATAAACTTTGGTGTGCGCGAACACGCAATGGCGGCGATTATTAATGGATTTGTGTCGGTTGGGATGCGTATGTATGGTTCTACATTTTTGTGTTTCAGTGACTATATGCGACCGGCAATGCGATTGGCGGCATTGTCGAAATTGCCGGCAATTTATGTGTTAACGCATGACAGTATCGCCGTTGGCGAAGATGGGCCAACGCATCAACCGATTGAGCAGTTGTCGTCACTGCGATTAATGCCAAATATGAACGTATTTCGTCCGTGTAACGCGGCCGAGGTTGCGGTATGTTGGCAAATGGCATTGCGTGATAATAACAGTCCGTCGTCTATTATTTTGTCGCGTCAAAAATTCCGTCAAATTCCAACACCATATGATGCATCTATTTGTCGGGGTGCGTATGTTATTCGTCCAGCGGCAACATCGCGTGTGCGTGCAACGATTATTGCAACCGGGGCCGAGGTTCCGTTGGCAATCGATGTTGCGAAAATATTGGGGGCCGGGGTTCAGGTGGTTTCTATGCCGTCTGTGGAATATTTTAAGCGGCAATCGGATGAATATAAAAACGAAATTCTGCGTGGATTTGTCGTTGCAATAGAGGCGGGTGCCACTGCGCCATGGTTTGAATTCGCGGATGCGGTTGTGGGTATTGATGAATTTGGAACATCGGGGCCGGGGGGCGATGTGTATCAGCGTTTTGGATTTGACGCGGACAAAATTGCCGGTGACTTGAAAAAGAAAATTAAATAAACAATGGCCGAATTTGAATTTGTTTTATCAAACGGTGAAAAAATCCCAGTATTTATTCAAACGCGCCGTGGGGCGCGCAACATAACATTGCGGCCAAAGACACAGCCGGCGCGTGAAATTCATATGTCGCGACCGTGGATGGCATCAAATTCGGCGGCATTAAAATTTCTAGAATCAAAACGAAAATGGGTTGAAAATATTTATGCAAAGTGTCCGCAAAAATGTTCCTTGGGGCCAGGTGATGAAATTGTAATATTTGATTTGCGTGTTGGGTTGGTACATGATGTGGCGCAGCGTGGTAATTCATTTATTCAAAATGATAATGGTACATATACATTGGTTGTTGGGGGCGGGGCGGATATGTTTGAACGCCGTGTACGTGATTTTATAAAATCTGAATTTTTGAAACGGGTAAAGGTGATTATTCGCACTGTGCCACGCGAATTTTGGCCGGCGCGAATTGCGTTGCGTGATACAACCACCCGATGGGGCAGTTGTTCAACAACCGGTACGATGTCTTTTTCGTGGCGTTTGGCGTTTGCACCAATGGATGTGATGCGATATGTTGTGATGCATGAATTGGCGCATGTTCGCCACATGGATCATTCGCCAGAATTCTGGGCAACGGTACGCGAACTGTATGGGTTCGGTGTTGAACGCGCAAAGCGGTGGTTGACCAAAAATGGTGTCGAATTACATAGATATTTTTAATTTTATGTGTGTTTAATTTACGTATGAACATTTGTTGCCGGTTGCGATTGTGAATGTGCCGGCGGTGTCATAGTATGTGCCACCGGGAATATAACAATCGGTAATTGATGTTGCGTCTGTGTCGGTGGTTATGCCTGGTCTGGTCGCAGTTAGATAAGAATTTACATATATTCCGCCTTCGGATGATTGGGGGCATTGTATGCATGATGTGCCGCTTCGGTAATAAAGGTCGTTACATTTCCATGCACATGAATTATTGGTTGTGTATGTCGAATTGTCTGGTTTGCTGGTACATGCGGTGCATCCTTCGTTATTTGCACCGGTTGCCGTGCCGGTGTATCCAGGCCCACATTCAGCCTTTACGCAAACATATGTGTCGTCAAATACATATCCAGATGCACACAGGGATGATGATGGTAAGCGGCATATTGTGTTGCCGCCCGTACCTTTGCCGTTTTCACATGTTGTGTGAAATACGTATCCTGTGGCGCTTGCAGTGCCGCCTGCGCCGGTTGTGCATGTTTGATTGGTTGCACTTCTGCAAAACAGTGTGCCGTTAATTGTATAACTTTGTGTTTGGCATGGATAGCCGGTGGTGCCACAGGTTCCGGCGGCATGTACATATTTTTGTGCAGTGACCAAGATTGCCACAGAAAATAGAACGCGATAAATAAGTTTTTTCATGAATAAATCCCCCTTATGCTGGACCGCTTTGTATAGGAAAACGGTGATTTGTTTTCGGCACTTCCTGAACTATATTTTACCCCAGTTTTGCGTCCATTGTCAACCCGATTTTATGCCGAATCCAAAGGACCGTTTGTTTTCGGCATGTTTTTTTATAGAATTTATTTGTTAAATCAGTCTGTTGTGCGGTTTTTTAAGGGATGTATTGTTTGTGAAAACGTACCTGTGGCGTGGGGTGGGGGGATGTGTAATAATGTGTATATCTTGATGGGACACACAAATCTGTGGCACGATGTTCGGATGTTTAAGGCAAGGAATTCTTTTCTTTCGTCATTTGGACGTTTGTTGCGGGTCGTGTGTCCCGCCCTTTTTTATGATTTTTGCTTGAAAAAAATAAAATTTGTCCTAGAATTAAAGTGATATGAAAGAAAATATGTTTATCTTTACTGTGTTTCATCACGCCCGTGCGGGCGAATATTAGCATATTGCATTTTTCTGTGATATAATGTGTGCACATGATGTGCATGAAGTTTTCCATTAAAAACAATAGGGAATAAAAAATGGATTTGAAGCCAACAAAACCGTTATCGGGTTTTATAGAATTGTTACCGGCCCAGCAACGCTGCTTTGATTTCTGTGCGGCGCGTATGCTGGATGTGTTGAAAACATCTGGGTTTAATATGCTGGATTTGCCGGCGATTGAACGGGCCGAAGTGCTGACGGACAAAGATAATTGGGACGAAATTGAAACCCAGATGTTCTTGTTCCAAAAGGGGGACACAAAAATGGGGTTGCGTTATGATGGTACGGTTGGACTGTCACGGTATGTGGCGGGACATCTGAACGATTTGACATTTCCATTTCGTGCCAGCCAGTTTTCAAAACGTTATCGTGGCGAACGCGCACAACGCGGTCGGTATCGCGAATTTTACCAGATGGATATGGATATAATGGGTGTAAATTCGTTATCGACGAATTATGATGCGGAAATTATTTCTGTGATTCAACGCACATTAAATTCTGTGGCGGAATTCATTGGTGAAAATGCTGTGCGTGTCGGTTCGCGTCCATTTTGGGATGCGTTATTTGACTATCTGGAAATGGATGATGGTCAAAAGAAAGATGTGTTCGTTTTAATCGATAAAAAAGATAAAATGGGCGACGAAGACTTTGCCGAAGGGTTGCGTGATACATTAAATAATACAGAAAAAGAAAATCAAATTAAATCTGTATTTACAAATGGTTATTCGGATTTCTTGAACAAGTCTGACAAGTTGGATGCGGCAGTTTCAGAACTGAACGAATTTATGAATACATTGGAATTGTTCGGGGTGAAAAATGCCGAGATTGATTTGTCGATTACGCGTGGTTTGGCGTATTATACTGGTTTGGTGTTTGAGTTTAAGTTGTTAAGTCATCCAGAATTAGGGACGGCGGCCGGTGGTGGTCGATATGCCGATTTGGCGGGGAAATTCAGCAAAACCAAGATTATCGGTGTTGGTGCGGCAATCGGATTTTCGCGTATTTTTGTTGCGCTGATGGAATCGGGGGCGATTGATTTGACGCAATTTGAATCGCCGGTTGATGTGGCGGTGCTGTGTATGGGTAATGAAAATTTGTCGTATGCGGTATCTGTTTTGAACGCGATGCGCGATGCAAAAATACCGGCTGTGGCATATCTGGATGCGGATAAAAAGTTCAAAAATCAAATTGAATATGCCGATAAAATCAAAGCTAAATTCAGTGTGATAATTGGCGAATCTGAAAAAGAAAATCAAGTTGTCGCATTAAAAAATATGCTAACTGGTGAACAGCAGTTGTTATCGGTTGCCGATGCGATAAAAGTGGTGTTGGAGGCATAATAAAAATGATTATTGAACAAAAGTTGCGCGATATTCAAACACGTGCCGCAGATATAGAAGCCCAGATGAATTCTGGTAATGTGTCTGGTGATGAGTTGACCAAATTGTCCAAGGAATATTCGCGCCTGAACGAAATATTGCCATTAATTTCAGAATATTTTCAGGTGGTTGCCGGTATTGCCGATGCACAAGAAATGCTGAACGATGCGGAACTGCGCGAAATCGCAAATGATCAATTACATGAACTGAATCATAAATTGCCGGATATTGAAAAAAATCTGCAAATTGCATTGTTGCCACGCGACGATGCCGATGATAACAGTGTGATTATGGAAATTCGTGCCGGGGTCGGTGGCGAAGAATCTGCGCTGTTTGCGGGGGATTTATATAATCAGTATAAATCATACGCGTTGCGCCAGGGCTGGAAAGTCGAAGTTATCGAAGAAAACGCAACATCACTGCGCGGTTACAAGGAAGTTGTATTCAAGATTGATGGGGCGGGCGCGTATGGCCGTATGAAATTTGAATCGGGTATTCATCGTGTTCAACGTGTTCCAGAAACCGAGGCAGGTGGTCGTATTCATACCAGTGCGGCATCTGTTGCTGTTATGGCCGAAGCCAAAGAAATCGATGTGGTTATCGAAGATAAAGATATTCGTATCGATATCTTTCGTGCGTCTGGGGCGGGCGGTCAACATGTTAACAAAACCGACAGTGCAATTCGTATTACGCACTTTCCATCAGGGATTGTTGTAACATGTCAAAATGAACGCAGTCAGTTCCAGAACAAAATTTCTGCGATGTCGGTGTTGCGTTCAAAATTGTACGAAAAACAGCGTATGGAACAAGAATCGGCCAGTAACGCATCGCGCAAAACCATGGTTGGTTCGGGTGACCGCAGTGAAAAGATTCGCACATATAATTTCCCAGAACAACGAGTGACCGATCATCGTATCAAATTAACCCTGTACAAGTTGGACGATATTCTGGCGGGTGGTGCCGGTCTGGATGAAATGATTGATGCGCTGATTGCGGCGGATCAGTTAGAACAACTGGCGAATATGGAATAAAAAATCCCACCATCCGGCGGGATTTTTTTCAAAGTGCAGAGTGTAAAGTTCAAAGTGCAATTGTAGATTCTATTAATTAATACTTAGATAAATAAAAGTTTAGTGGAGTATTTATAATCTAGGCAACTTAGACACCATTGTCATTCCGGTGCTTGACACCGGAAACCAGGTTATGCGTGCAAAGCACGCACAAATAATAATGTTTTTATGACCTGGGTCCCGTGGTTA
>JAFURB010000003.1 GCA_017472065.1 Alphaproteobacteria bacterium
CGGTGTCAAGCACCGGAATGACAACGGGGGTTGTCATTGCGAGCCAAGCAAAGCGCAGGCGTGGCAATCCAGTCTTATGTATTCCTATTTGTTTCTATTTACTGGATCGCCACGGGTGTTTCACACCCTCGCGATGACAAATGGGTGGGTCCCACTAAACTTTTATTTATCTAAGTATTAATTAATAGAATCCACAATTGCACTTTGAACTTTGTACTCTGAACTTTGTAAACAATCCCGCCAATCGGCGGGATTGTTTATTTCAACTTCTTTGTCCACTCGTTATCTGGGAAATTAGTTTTCAGCATTTCTGCAAAACCGTGTGCCTGTTCTGGCAATCCAATCGCCGTATAGCATTCGGTCAGGCGATACATTGCCTCTGCGGTCATGACGGTTTCCTGGGCGGTTGATACAACCGATTGCAGACGTGAAATCGCACTGGGCCAATTTTCGCGTGCCATATCGTTGCGCGCAGAATACATAACTTTGCCTGCGATATAGTTTTTCAGGATAAGAATCTTGTTTTTTACATTTTTCGCATATGGGCTTTTTGGAAATCGCTGGGCCAGGCTCTGAAATTCCGCCAATGCATATGCCGACATGCCTGGTTCACGACGAACATCGCTGACCTGGCGGTAATAACACATGCCGCGCAAATACATCATGTATGCCGCATCGCGATGGCCGGGATGAAAACGCATATATCTGTCAATTGCCAAAATAGCCGATGCAAAATCGTTGTCCATATAGTATGAATATGCACTCATCACTAATGCATCTGCGGCCCATGGGCTGGACGGATATTGTGATTCTGCCTTTTGAAATTCCATGGCGGCGACTTCGTAATTTTCGTCATTAAATTCGTCGTATGCAGTTTTGTATATATCGGCCAGTGGCATTTGTGCCACGATTTCATTGTCTGATGTACCGGCGCATGCCCCCAATAGATTGGCGCATAACAATAACGCGAATAATTTTTTCATCACTATATTCCTGTCTTGATTTTCGTTTGATGAACGCAGTATAATCCAAACTATGAAACTAGGCAAACATATTTTCGGCGTTGGTGCCATGACCGGTATCAGTCGCATTTTCGGTTTTATTCGTGATATGCTGATTGCGCGTGTCCTGGGGGCAGGGCGCCTGTCAGACGTGTTCTTGGCGGCGTTCAAGTTACCAAATTTGTTCCGCGATCTGCTGGGCGAAGGGGCATTGTCTGCGATATTTATCCCAATGTACACCGACTTGAAGAAAGATGATGGATTTGCCAAAAATGTATTTTCATGGCTGATGGTTGTCTTGTTGGGGATAACAATTTTATTTGAAATATTTATGCCGTTGGTAATTTGGATTTTGGCGCCGGGTTTTGATGCTGACCCGGGCAAGATTGATTTAACCATAACAATTGCCCGAATAATGTTTGTTTATGTTATATTTATTTGCGGTGCGGCATTTTTATCTGCGATATTAAATGCGTTTTCGCGATTTTTGTTGGCGGCATTTATGCCGGTCCTGTTGAATATAATGCTGATTTGTGCGCTGTTGTGCGCGTTGGTGTTTGGATCGAACAATGTTTTGTACCTGATGGCGGGAACGGTTGTTTTATCCGGTGTGATTCAGTTTGTAATTCTGTGGTCGCGTATTCGTCGTCGTCATTTTGGACTGCATCTGGTTGTGCCGCGTTGGACACCGGGTATTAAAAGTCTGTTCAAACGCCTTGGGGTCAGCATTGTTGGTACCGGATTCTATCAAATAACGATGATAATTGGCACCTTTGTAGCCAGTTTCCAAAGTGGCGCGGTATCATGGCTGTATTATTCGGACAGAATTGTTCAATTGCCATTTGCGATGATTGGTCTGGCGGTTGGAACGGTTTTGATGTCGTCAATATCAAATGCCCTGGCAGACAAGAATATGCGAAGTGTTTATTTACAGCAGAACTCATCAATGCGCCGTTCTTTGATGTTGATATTGCCGTGTGTGGCGGGGTTGGTTGTGCTGGCAGAACCGATAATACGGTATCTGTTTGAATATGGTGCATGGACATCGGCATCGACCACGGCGGTGGCGCATGCGATAATGATTCAGGTCCTGGTTCTGCCCGCCATGCTGGTCAGCCAGATTTACAGCAAAACCCTTTACGCATCCCAGGATGTTAAAACCCCGGTTAAAACCAGTATGGTTTCATTGGGTGTGGCGGCGGTGTTGTATTTGGCCTTGTTCCCGGTTCTGGGGTATTTGGCAATACCGGTTGGTGTCGTGGTCAGTGGGTATTTGAAAAACTATCTGTTGGGGCGCGCATGTCGTCGTCGTGCATTGGTGCATCATGATGGGCGTACGGTCCGTGCGATAATTGCGTTTGGACTGTGGGCGGCAATCGTCGGCATGGGATTAAGTGTGATTCCAATAACATCTATTTGGGTGTTGGGTATGGCGATTGCAGGATATGGCATTGTTTACCTGCCGGTGGCATATTTAATCGATAAAAAATTAAAGTAAAAATAAATTTGAATGCGGGCTTGATTTGTGATAAAATAGAAACATAAAAGAATGTAAGGAGTCACAAATCATGAAAAAACTAGTTTCCTTGGCGGTATTAACTGCATTGGTGTCTGGATGCGCTGATTTAAGCACAACATCCCGGACAAACGGATATGGCGCGGACGGTTTTGGCGAAGAAACATTGGTCACAACGCCGATGGCGGAACAGTCCTTAAATACTGACGCATATTTAATGGCGCCGGCACCTAAATATTATATTGGTTCCGCATACAAGGTCGAAGATGTTCAGTACATCCCTGTCGAAGATATGTCATACAACCAAACTGGTGTCGCAGGTATTATTCCAACTGAATTAAATGGCACAAAAACCAGCAATGGCGAAACATTTGATGCCGGTCAATTGGTCGCGACCAGCAAAACATTACCATTGCCAACAATCGCGCGTGTAACAAACCTGGATAATGGCCAGTCTGTTGTTGTTCGTGTAAATAATCGTGGCCCATTTGTGAATACGCGTATTATGGACTTGTCCCCAGCGGCGGCCCAAAGAATTGGCTTAAACGGCCAGGGCAAGATTCAGGTCCAGGTTATGGTAAATGAAACAAACGCGGTCAAGGCGGCGACCCTGGGTGCAAATACCCCGGCCCAGCCTGCACCGGTTGCCACACCTGTGGTCACAGAAACAGTCGCGGTTGCCGCACCTGTTGAAACACCTGCACCAGTTGCAGCACCGGTTGCCACCGGCGATTACAGTGTCCAGGTTGCCGCATTTTATGCCGAAGACAGCGCAACAACATTGGCAAATCGGATGAAAACATACGGTGATGCCGTTGTTGTGAGCGAAGGTGACATGTACAAGGTTCGTATTATTAATCTGGATGCAACCCAGGCGCGTGGTGTAATTGATGCCCTGCGTAATAACGAAGGTATGGCCCCAGGATTGTTGAAATCTGGCCGTTGGGTAAATGCAGACAGCATTTAATAAAAACCAATCAAAATTCAATCCCCCGATTGGGGGATTTTTTATATTAAAAAATACAAAAAATTCTTTACATGAAAAAAAATATTGAATACAATCCAAGTGTCAACAAACAAAGGAAAGGACAAATGGCAGAAAAAACTAAAAAAACAACAGCAAAAAAACCAGTCGCAAAAAAAGCAGTTGCAAAGAAAGCGCCTGCAAAGAAAGTTGCGGCTAAAAAAACACCTGTTAAACAGGTTGTGGCACCTGTGGTTGAAATGCATCCATGTGGTTGCGACAAAACATGCCCATGCGGTGGTAATTGCGAATGCAAGAAACATCATTGCGGCTTTTGGAAGAAATTAATTGTTGTATTGGTATTCTTTGCATTGGGTTTTGCCGCTGCAAAATTGATGCCATGTCCAAAACGCGCTAAAATGCCAAAGCCACAGTTCGACGATAATGGATGCCTGGTTGTAAAGTGTCCAAAAATGGTTGAAAAAATGGCACAGATTGACATCAACAACGATGGTTGTGTTGATAAATCTGAATTCAAGGCGTTCAAACGCGAAATGCGTAAACCAGCCCCAGCCCCTGTAGAAACGGCGGCGCCGGTTGCAGAATAATTACAAAGATTAACATCCCGCATTTTTGCGGGATGTTTTCTTGGGTGCGAATAACCCTTGCATATTGATAAATAAAATAGTACAATCAAAAATGTCGGTGGTGTAATTCCGGCAATGCAATCCCATGTCTTTATTAGAAAATAAAATACCATGGGTATGGCGCACGACCCCCCCAGGTTTACTACAAATAAAGATGCGTCTTTATTGGCAATAAACTGCGGGTGTCGTGGAAATATTAATTATAAAAAAAGGATTATTTATAAATGGTAAAAGTAAAAGAAAAAAAGAATTTGCCAACAAAAATAAGTGGCAAAACAAAACATGAAAGTGATAAAAACGACGATAAAATGTATTTTATGGCCCTGGGTGGCTTGGAACACATCGGCCAGAATATGTATGTTTATAAGTACCAGGGTAAATACTTGGTCGTTGACTGTGGTATGGGTTTTTTGGAAGAAGAAATCGGTGCCGGTGATGTTCAATATTGTGATACAACATGGTTGGAAAAACGCCGCAAAGATGTTGTTGGCTTTGTTATCACCCACGGTCACGAAGACCACATTGGTGCATTGAAATATGTATGGCCAAAGTTTAGAAAACCAATATACTGTACACGATTCCCAGCGGAAATTTTGCGCCGTACATTTCGTGGTATTGAAATGGACTTTAATGAAAAGACAGATATCGTCGAATTTGACCACAATGGCGCAACACTGGATTTGGCCCCATTTACGGTTGAAACATTTCATGTAACCCACAGTGTCCCCGAAGCGCAAATGTTAATAATCAGCACTGATGCAGGTAAAATCTTGCATACAGGGGACTGGACATTTAATGATGATATTCCAATCGAAGCACCAACAGATTTTGCGCGCCTGCGTGAAATTGGTTCTGATCCAAAATTGTTGGCTTGCATGTGTGATTCGACCAACGCATCACGCCAGACAAAACAGGTCACCGAAACCCAGGTTCGTGACACATTGACAGAAATCATGAAAAATGCCCCGGGTCGCGTAATTGTAACTGGATATTCACGCAGTTTGGCGCGTATCAAAATGTTTGCCCAGGCCGCCCGTGCCGCGGGTCGCGTTGCCGCGATAAAAGAACGCACCAACCCAAATCCGGTGCCATATGTTGGTTTGCCAGAATTCCGTGAAATGGGAATTGAATTTGGATATCTGGGCAAAGAAGAGGTTTACACCCACGGTGAAATCAAGGATTTACCGGCGGAAAAACAGGCAATATTCTTGACCGGTTCCCAGGGTGAAAAGTTTGCAATGTTAACCCGTCTGTGCCGCGGCCAGGTAAAAGAAATGAAATTAATGCCAACAGATACGGTTATATTCAGTTCTATTATTATCCCGGGCCGTGAACAGGATGTATCGTTCTTGTACAATAAATTGGCGCGTATGGGTATTAAAACGCATACGATATTTGATACAGATAATGTTCATGCCAGTGGTCACGCCGGTCGTCCAGAATTGGAACGTTTTTATGATATGGTTCACCCCCAGGTGTCAATCCCGATGCACGGTGACTATATCAACGAAATGTTGAACGGCAAAATGGCGATGGAACGCGGTGGCGCAAAACATATGATGGTTGTGCATAATGGCGAAATGGTCGCGTTGCGTGATGGCGACGAACCATATGTTGCCGAAACAATCGAAACATCATATGTTGTAATGGAGGGTGAAACCGAACGCAGTGCCGACGACCAGGTCTATAAAAATCGTCGCAAAATCGCATCTAACGGCGCGGTGTTTGTGACATTGCCGGTTGACAAGCGTGGATTCTTAAAGGGTGTGCCAGAGGTTTCCAGTGCCGGTATCTTTGAAAGTGATACAACCGGTTTTATGAAGCGTCAGATTCAGATTGAAATAACGAAATCGATTGATGCCCTGACCAAGGCCGAACGCAAGGATCGTGATAATCTTGTTCGTGCGGTTCAAACAGCATCGAACCGTGTTGTTCGTGCGGCATTGGGCGCGGACAAGAAACCGCAATACAGTGTACACTTTATTCAAAAATAAGAAAATGCCCCAAACGGGGCATTTTTTAATGATTTTATTATTTTTATTGTTGACATCTTATGTTTTTGTACTAATATACACGGGCAAACAAACATAGGATTATATTGTCATGAATACAGAATTGGCACCAATTTTTAAGTTGCGTGAATTATGTCTGGCGGTGGTTAATCCGGTATTTTATGCCAAAAACGCAGATTTGATTCATCGTGCATCACTGGCGGCCCAGGAATATATTTTTTCGGGTGCATCGCGTGAATACAGCACCAGTATGGGCAACAATTTCCACGATTTGCCGGGCTATACCGCAATTTATCAAAAATATGATTTGACGGGGCATGTGAATCCAAATTTGGTTATGGATTTGGTGTGGTCTTTTCGTTCGGATATTTTCAGTGGCGTTATTGATGCCCGCGGTAATATCAAGAATTTTGCAACATTACCGTCTTCACGCATTATGGGTGTATATCATAATTCCGATATATCTGGTCGTCCATCAAGTGTTTTTACACTGTACCCAGAACGCGTTAACAGATTAGTTGCCCAGGCAACCCAGAACACAAAATAAAGAAAAGGATTTTCAATGCATACCCAATTGGCGGTAATTTTTGAAATACGCAAAGCCCTGTTAAAGCGTTGTAATCTGCAGTTTTACAGATTAAACGACCGGGTTATTCATAATTCGTCATTGGCGGCCCAAGATCTTTATTATTCTGGTGATTTGTCGGAATATGATTCATGCAATATGCACGAACTATCTAACGATGCGATGTATGCCAGTTTGCATGCCGCATACAATATTCCATATAAATCATCGGATTCGCGTTGTGTAAATCCTGGATTGGTTCTGGATTTGGCGCGCGCACTAAAGGCTGACATAGACGCCGGCATTGTGGGGCGTGTTGGGGAAGTCATTGCACCAGAAAAATTAGAACAATCCCAGATTTTACAGACATATCATAACACAGATGATTCTGGTGTCCCGGTCAGTGCATTGAAACGCATGTCTAAAAATGCGCGTGAATGCTTTGTACGCATGTATCAAAAACCATTGGCTCGATAATATGATGAATCAGAACCAAAAAGGACAGCGGGATTTCTTTAGTGCCACCAAGATGGTTGCGACCGGCCGTCCGTTGTCGCTTTATATGAAGATTTTTCAGATATCCCACCGCAATATAAAAAAACTGTTGCACAACAAGAAGTTATTACTGGTCGGTGGCGGACATTCCCAGATTCAACGCGCGCTTGATTTTGCCAAAATTAATTGCGATGTCACGAACGTTGACCCATTTATTAACGATGCGCGTTCTGCACGCACGGTTATAAACCAAGATTTCACCAACACAAACTTTGAAAACGAATTTGATGAAATTTGGGCATTGTATTCATTGCCACTGTATTCGCCAGACCTAATGCACGCCATCAAGTTTTATCGCCGTGCGGCAATTGCCCTGAAACCTGGCGGCACACTGCGTATTGGCGGGCATCCTAAATGGGTCCATGGGGCATTATTGGCACCGGTTCATTTCCCACGCGGCAACGCAAATTTCCAATGGTTGGACATAATGCTTGAAGCCACATTAGTGATAACGCCCCAGCATA
Organism: Alphaproteobacteria bacterium; assembly: GCA_017472065.1. GTDB lineage: Bacteria > Pseudomonadota > Alphaproteobacteria > Rs-D84 > Rs-D84 > Enterousia. The sequence continues at coordinate 7,725 of JAFURB010000003.1, forward strand.
AAATCACATTTGACACAACACTGCATCCTGAATCTTGTCATTGGGAAAAGTGGACCGCACCCAAAATTCCGGCTGCAAAACAGGCATTAAATGAACATATACAAAAACTAATTCAAAGACAAAGATAAACACCCGTCACACGACGGGTTTTATTTATTGAAAAAACTTGCATTTTGTCAAAAAAGCCTGTATAATCCGTTCGATTTTGCGGGTGGGCGCAGAATCAGTCCGATTAACCCCACAAGTCCCCCAGAGAGATTTTAGGTGGCCTGCCACCCGAAGCCTCGGCGAAGGGTGGCAAACTTTGATTAAATTTTTCATGAAAGATTTATCCAAAGACTTATTTAATCCTGTATCCGGCGAAGACTTTGTCCAGATGTTCGATGCGAACTATGGCGCACAAGAAACTTTGCAGGGTTACGCAACCAAAGGTACTGTCAAAGACATCCGCGGTGATTTCGCGATGGTTGACGTTGGCCTGAAATCCGAAGGTCGTGTTCCATTAAAAGAATTCGGCGCATCTGTACCATCTGTTGGTGACATCATCGACGTTTTTGTTGAACGTTATGAATCCCGCGAAGGTACCGCTGTTCTGTCTTATACCAAGGCACGTGCTGAAAAAGCATGGAAAGAATTGGAAAAGACTGTTGCCGAAGGCATCGACCCAGAAGGTACAATTATCGACGTTGTTCGTGGTGGCTTTACCGTTGACATCAACGGCGTATTTGCATTTATGCCATCATCCCAGGTCGATCACAAACCAATCCGTGATGCAAAATCTTTGATTGGATTGAAAGACAAATTCCGCGTATTGAAAATGGACGCATTGCGTACAAACGCAATCGTATCTCGTCGCGCGATTCAGTCTGACACAATCGCGGCTGCCCAGAAAGAAGCGATGAAAAACATTTCCCTGGGTGCTGTTGTCGAAGGTACTGTTAAAAACATCACAGATTATGGTGTGTTCGTTGATTTGGGCGGTATCGACGGTTTGTTGCATGTAACAGACTTGTCATGGAAACGCGTAAATCACCCACGTGAATTGGTTCATGTTGGTGAAAAGATTCAGGTCAAAGTTATCCAATTCGACCCAGAATCACATCGTATTTCATTGGGTATGAAACAGTTAGAAGAAGACCCATGGGAAACAGCATCACGTGCGTTCAACGTTGGCGACACAGTATCAGGCAAAGTATCATCTTTGACAGATTACGGTGCATTTATTGATCTGGGCAACAATATCGAAGGCCTGGTTCACATGTCTGAATTGTCATGGACAAACAAGAACATCCACCCAAGCAAAGTTTTGCAAAACGGTGCGGATATCAATGTTGTTGTTTTGGGTATTGACCAAGACAAGCGTCGTATTTCATTGGGTTACAAACAACTGCAACCAAATCCATGGAAACAGTTTGCAGAAACACACAATGTTGGCGATGTTGTAACAGGTCCAATCAAGAACACAACAGAATTCGGTTTGTTCGTTGCCTTGACACCTGAATTGGACGGTATGGTTCACATTTCCGACCTGTCTTGGAACAAACTGGACGAAGAAGAATTGAAAAAATTCGTTCGCGGCCAGGAAGTAACTGCCAAGATTCTGGACATCAACCCAGAAAAAGAACGTGTCACATTGGGCATTAAACAATTGACAGAAAGCGCAGAAAACAACGCTGTATCATTAAAGAAAGGCGCGGTTGTATGCGGTACTGTTTCCGAAATCACACCTGATGAATTGATTTTGTCATTGGCCGGTGATGCACGCGGTGTTATCCGTCGTACAGACCTGTCACGTGAAAAATCAGAACAGGATACAAGCAAATACAATGTTGGCGATTCCGTCGAAGCATCTGTTGTTTCGATTGAAGACAACACTGTTAAATTGTCTATCCGTGCATTACAGGTGACATTGGAAAAGCAGGCGGTCAAAGAATTCGCAAACGAAGCCGATTCCGGTTCCGTATTGGGCGACATCTTGGGCGCTGCAATCGAAAACAGCAAAAAATAATTTGTGAATCCACAAATCATTTCACCGTCCGCTTTGCGGGCGGTGTTTTTTATGGTATAATTATGGGTATGAAGAACAAAAATAAAATGATTGTTATGATGGGTGGCCCCGGCACGGGCAAGGGTACATTTTCCCGCATGTTGCGTGAAATGCACCCCGAATATACGCATATTGAAACAGGTGCAATCCTGCGCGCGCAACCAGACGGTTCGCCAATCCGTATCGCGATTGCCGGTGGCAATCTTATCCCTGATGAAATGGTGTGTGATTTAATCGCAACCACATTGGCCGAAACACCGGGTGATATAATCCTGGATGGTTTTCCACGCACATTGATTCAGGCACAATGGTTGGTCCATAATTATGCGAATAAATATGATATTCATGTTGTTTTTCTAAATGTACCCGACGAAATAATGGAAAAACGCATCTCTAAGCGCAAACGCGAAGGTTCAACCCGCAAAGATGACGGGGATATTGATATTGTTCGTCACCGTATTGAAACATTTCACACAACAACAATGCCGGCGATAAAATGGTTGTCCGGGGTGGGGAATATCACATTTTCCGATGTTGATTCATCCGAACACGAATCCGCCAACTTTGCACGCATTGTCAATGCATTGAATTGGTAAAATTACTGGGTCACATCTGACGGCACAACCAGTGTTCCACCAAACGCGGTATCCAACCGCACACCATTTTCAACATCATCGGTGTATGTCGCGGTTCCGGCAAATTCAGTCGGTGTATTATTGTCACCAAAATACTTGATTTCAAACCCATTATAATCTTCGATGGTTTTGCCGTTTTCGGTCATGTTTGCCAATTGATATTGTTCTTCGATATCCGGTGTTTGCGGTTTGAAAGTAATGCTGGCATCGGTGCCGTCATTAACAATTTCCATGTAATACCATTTGGTTTCGTTGTCCACCGCGGTTGATCCGCCTGCGAAATTAACCCCCAGTGTTTCAACACCGTCTTTGAAATTTAATGTTGCGTTTCCTGCAACGGTAATGGTGGATGCATCGGTTCCCGTGACAACACCAATCGCCATCCCGTCAAAGTTCATTTCAGTATTCATTGCGGTGACATCTGCGCGGTCGATGTTTTTCATGTCATAGCCGCCGGCATAAACCAATTCTTGTTTGTTGATAAACTGATTTGCCAGTGTTTCATCAACAAAGTCGCGCGTTGTCGCCATATTAATTTTTCCAAAGTCGGCATAACTTAATTTATTTGCCATGCCATATCCATTAACGACCGCCACCGTTGTGTCGGTGTATTCGCTGGTTTTTTCTGTTTTAACGAAACTTTGCGTGCGGTTGCGCCGCGTTAATTCATTGTCTGCAAAATCGATGCCGATAATTTCCCCGTATTCGTCCAGGTTAAATGTCAGCACATCATCCCCAGATGCCATTTTCATTTCAATGTCACCCAGATTTTGTGCCTTTTCAGCGATAATCCATGCATTTGAGTTTTCTGGGTCTTGTTCAAAGAATTTATTAAAAACATCTGCGGCAACACCGGTAATATATGTTTGTATGTCTGCCTTGTCATCGTCGCTAAGTGTTGCATCCCATGTATAATCTGTCGCATCGCCACCGGCAATAAGGTACGCGCTTTTTATGTCATTAATATCCATGTTGGCAAAGTCATTAGAATATATCTTGTACATATTTTCGAACGCATTTTTTGCGGTTGCAAATTGCTTGTTAAAGACCGGGATTTTATCGCGATCGCTTTGGTTTGATGAATGTCCCGGTTTTACCGACCCAGAATTAGCATATCGTCCATCTGTGGATAATGATTGTACACCGGATGTGCCAGATACCACAACGACACCGCGTTCGATTGCGTAATTAACGATATCGGAACGGTTGGTTACTTCCTGGGCCAGGCCAGTTACGCGTTGATTTGAAATGCGTACATTTTGATATTCGTTCATAGTGTATCCACCGCCAACACGTCCGGCGTCACCAGTGCTGGAACATGCCGCCAATAACAGTAAAGTATTAAGAACGAAAATATGCTTCATATAAATCTCCCTTGCTGTATTAAAATCTACTAAATATAGCACATGCATGCAAGGGGATTTTTATTTGCCTTTTAGTATGCGAGCCTTGTTTTTATCCCACTCGCGCTGTTTAATTGTCTCGCGCTTGTCAACCTTGTTTTTACCGTATCCAACGCCCAACAAGACCTTTAATTTTCCGCGATTATTGAAATACAGTTTCAGTGGCACAATCGTCGCGCCTTTTTCTTGTAATTTACCGATTAAACGGTTTATTTGATTGCGGTGTAATAACAATTGGCGACTGCGCCGTTCATCAAAGTTCACAATGCGTGCTGCGGTTGGCAATTTTTGAATTTCCACCCCGGCCAAGAATAAGTTGTCACCGCGTCGTTGCACAAATCCATCAACAATGGTCACCAATCCGTATCGAATAGATTTGATTTCTGCGCCGGTTAATGAAATGCCGGCCTCTATTGTATCTTCAATAGAATAATTAAACCGCGCCTTGCGGTTTTCAGAAACCTGACCAAATTTTATAATCTGCCGTACCATAATGCGCGTATTTTACACCAAATATTACAAGATTGCAAATTTAATAGATGTGTGTGGCACTTTAGATTTGCATTTTTACATATTTTTTACTACAATGCACATGTGGTGGAATTAACCAACCATCATGGGGCCAAGAATCCCACAAGGTTGTTTTTGTATGGCTGTTGAGAAAATACAAAAACGTAAAATAATGGCAGCCCTTCGTTCCATATGGAACCGGAGGGTGGCGAATATACTGAATAAGCCCGCTATACCTTGTGTAGTTCTTGTCTCCGGTTCCGTCCATTGGTTATGGACGGTTTTCTTATCATACAAGGGGGGCGAAGCAATGGCAGCAAAAACGGCATCTGCAGAGCAAATGCGCTTTTATCACGAATTAGGTAAACAAATTAGAAAAGTTAGAGAATTGCGGGGGCTTAGTCAAAAAGATATGGCTGTTTATTTGAGAATAACTAATCAGCAATATCAAAAATATGAGGCAGGCAATAACAGAATGGGTGTCTGGTTTCTTTATAAAATATCTCAATTCCTAGATGTGTCATTTGCAAAGATAGTATTCCCCGAAAACCCAAATAACATTATTCGCATGGTATCTCACATAGAGATTAAAGAGCATATTGATTTTTTGTCTAAGTATATACGAAATATGGCGCATGAACTGTTAGATTAGTTCAATATCTATTGGCAAATTTTTGGATATAATTTTTTTGTGTTCTGTTCCAGTATGTGTTCCAATTCCGTGATGTCAATCCCTTTGACATCCGCTAACACGCGTGCGGTCTCAATAACCATTGCTGGTTCGCACGATTTACCACGAAATGGCACCGGGGCGCAATATGGACTGTCTGTTTCAATAACAATTCGGTCGATTGGAATCTTGGCAAATGTTTCACGAATATCGCCTGAATTTTTGAAGGTTAAAATTCCACTGGCTGAAAACATGAATCCACGGTCCAGCATCTTTTTCGCCAAATCCCATGAACTGGTATAACAATGCATAACCCCACACACATCCCCGGTTAATATGTTGGCGGTATCTGATTCGGCTTCACGTGTATGAATTGCCACCGGCAGATTATGCTTTTTTGCGATTGCCAATTGCCGTTCAAATAACTCAATCTGTTGTGCGCGTGTACCTGCGTTATAGTGATAATCCAGACCGATTTCACCAACACCAACCACCCGTGGGTCGTTTAATATATCATCTGTTAACAAATCGTCTGGATTTGCGCTGATATATTCTGGGTGAATCCCAATTGTACAGAAAACATTTGCATGCGTATGTGCAATTTGCAATGCGCCGGGAATATCGTCTGGATCGGCGGTTGGGCAAATCATCATGCCGACACCTGCGGCCATGGCATTTGCAATTGCGCGGTCTGCATCCCCATCGTTACAGTGTCGGTCGGTTAAGTGGCAGTGTGTATCTATAAACATTTTTTTATTTCGTTAATTATTTTGAATATTGCAATTTCAGGTTCCAGATGAATTCGATTTATATCCGCGATTGCATGTGTTGCCATTGGATACAAATCCGCCAATCCAAAATGCGCCACCGCATCCAGCAGAATAGGGTATATTTCCGGATTTGGTGCAATCTTTTTTGCGATTGCCATCATGTCGCCGGCATTGCTGCGTGGGTTGTTCAGTGTTTCAATCAATGCTTCGTAAATTTCATCGCCCCCCGATGATTTCAGGTTTGCGATTTTACCAAAACATCCATTGGCAAGTCTTAGTGTATCGGTGCTGATGTCATCTTCGGGCATAAATCGGGCGCACAGTTCGCGCATCTGTGATATGGTTAATGGCCGCATCTTTTCAACGCGTGCGCGCGAACGCACCGTCGGCAGAACATTTGATAATTGATGTACCACCAACAAGAATAATGTTTGTGCCGGTGGTTCTTCCAGTAATTTCAAAATCGCATTTGATGCCGCTGTATTTAATTCATCGACCGAGTCGATAAGAATCACCCGCCATCCACCGGACATCGATGACATTTGCATCCGGTCAATCATCGCGCGCACGGTATAGACTGAAATAACCTTGCCGTCTGGTTTTGGTTTGCCGTCTTTGTCGATGTTTCTGTCTTGGTCGATGATAAAGAAATCCCCAACATTTCCGTACACCATTTTGGCGATTTTATATGCTAATGTGGCCTTGCCGATGCCACGTGGACCGGTTAACATCCACACGGGGTGAATTGGGTGTTTGTCACGATTATCCCACGCGTTTATAAATGTACGCAGTGTGTCCCCATGTCCCACCAATGATTCATTTTCCATTGGGTGCGGAAAAATATATTCTGCAGATTTCTTTTTTCGTGGTGCCATGACTATATCCCAAATATTACCCGGATGTTTTTAATTATACGCCCAATAAATTGAATTTTGCGAACGCGTTCATTTGCCACCAGTGGTGCGCGTGCAATAACATGCCCGTTCTGTTCCGCAATCAGTTCGCCAATCTGCGCGCCCGCATCAACCGGGGCGGCGATTGGTTCATCAAACCTGGCCAGAACGCGCACATTTTTTAATCCGTCTTTCTTGCTGACTGTGATTGCAAATGGTTTGGCGACCGTCGCGGCAACTGTATCAGCCTTGCCATACCATACGGGGATATCTGCCACTGTGTCGCCTGGTTTGAAAAACACTTTATTCATGGTGGTTGTGAACCCGTGATTTAATAACTTTTTCATCTCGGCCGCTAATGCATCGTGACCTTTGCCGTTGAATCCATTAATCACCGCGACCAGTCGTCGTCCACCAACACGCGCACTGGCCACCATGCCGTATCCGCCGTCATTTGTGTGACCTGTTTTCAAACCGTCTGCCCCCGGCATAATAAACAGTAATTTATTATAGTTCACCGTATGTGTCCGCCCCCAGTCCCGACACCAATCGGTTTTATGTTCGCTAAATTCAAACCGTTTTGTCGCAAACATAGGGTACAGGTCTGGATAATCGCCAATCAAATGCACCGCCAATGTGGCCAGTTCCCGACTGGTCATCAAATTATTCGGGTTGGGTAAGCCGCTGGCATTACCAAATGTAGATTGTTCCATACCGATTGAACGTGCTTTTTTCTCCATCATCGCTGTGAACGCATCTTCGGATCCGGCTAATTTTTCCGCCACAACCACAGACGCATCGCCCCCTGATAATACAATCAGGCCCAAAATCAAATCACGCACGGTAATTGTCTGGCCCGCGACCAGGCAAATCTTGCTGGCCGGGTACCATTTTGGATCATTATAGTCTGCATTTTCGCTGACTGGGAAACGGGTGTCTAATGTGATGTTGCCGGCCTTTAACTCGTCAAACAAAACGGCCAGTGTCATCAGTTTAATCATAGACGACGGTGGCATCAGCGTGTCGGCATTTTTTGCGACAATTTCCGCCCCGGAATCATAGTCGATTAAAAATGCAGATTTAGCCTTGGTCTTAAACTCGTCTGTGGCATTTGCCACACCACAAACCATCAATAAAAATAATGTAAATAATTTCTTTTTCATGACCTTGATAATAGCAATATCAAACACCATTTCAAATATATTTTTTATACTATTTTTCCTACAAACATATCGTCATGAATTTCGGTTAAAACAACATAGCAAATCGTCCGTGGGGCAATGGATTGGTTTTCTATTTTTACAGAAATATCGTGTGGACAACGCGATATGTTGTTTTCTTCAACTAATACTTGAACGGTTTGCCGCAATTGTGATTGCATAAAATTGGCACGATTTTCATTTGCTGCATCATTAATAATTTTGACCCGTTGCTTAGAAATTGCGCGATTAATTTGATTTGGCATATCTGCTGCAACTGTATCGGGGCGGGGGGAATATGGAAACGCATGAATCTTAATCGGTTTTAATTCATGGACCAGCGCCAGCGTCTCGTTAAACAGTTCTTCTGTTTCACCCGGGAATCCACAGATTATATCCCAACTAAAAGTGATGTCGTTGCCTGCCATTTTAACCCATTTGCGTACTGTGTCTGCGGTATGCCGGCGGCGCATGGATTTCAGTATTGTGTTTGACCCCGACTGCATTGAAAAATGCATATGTGGCATCATGCGTGCATCGGATTTAATCAGGTCGATGATTTTTCCAACCTCTGGTACGGCTGGGTCCATCGATGACAGGCGCAATCGTTGTATTCCCGGCACATCTGTCAGTATTTTTTTGCACAAATCAGAAATCAAGAACGCCCGACCATCATACACCCGTGCATATGATGCAATATCCACCCCCGTCAGGACGATTTCGCCAAACCCAGCATCCACCGCCGCACGCACGTCGGATAAAATCTCGTCGTATTCAAATGAAACCGCACGCCCCCGCAACAGTCTTGTTACGCAATAGGTACAATCGTGATTGCATCCATTTTGAATTTGAATAAACTTCTTGGATAATTTTTCATCAGTGCTGTGGAAATTCTTGATTGATGCGGCGCCGACTATGTTGCATGGCGTGCGCGCCATCGCATCTATATATGCATTAATATTTCTTTTTTGAAAATTATCAACAACAATGACATTAGGTATATCACAAAACATTTCCGGGTTACGTGTTGCCGCGCATCCGGTAACGAAAATAGGTGTGTTTTTATTCTCGCGCGCGATGCGGCGGACGGATTGTCCTGATTGTCGTTCGGCTTCGCCTGTGACGGCACAGGTGTTAACCACAATCGCCGTTTCCATAACATTTTTCAGCATACTTTGAATCTTTTCAGATTCCAACGCGTTCAGCCGACAACCAAAAGATAACGTTTTAATACTCATTTTTTTATTTTTCTGCTTGCATTTTTACTATCTATAAGGCATTATAACCAGGCTAAAAATGATTTCAACAAAGGATTTAATATGGCCCGTACAACAAATTCAGATACATTACCATATGTAGAAAGTCGTTATGAACTGGGGATGTTGGCATCTCAACGCGTTCGTGATTTGAACGGTGGTGCGGAACCGGTTGTGGACAAAGAAAACGACAAATTGACGGTTGTTGCCCTGCGCGAAATTGCCAGTGGTAAATTAGATGTTAATGCCGTCCGTCATGAATTTGTACAATCTTACAAAGAAACACCGGCCATGTCTGATGGCGAAGAATCTTTGGAAATTGGTACCGAAGATCCATTATTGCGCGAAATTGATGCGGAATTGGAAAACGCATTGGCGGACGAAGCGCCAATTGAAGATGCCGCAGATGTTATGGACGAAGTAATGGCCGACGACATTGTCGTTAACGAAGAATAGTCTATTTACCAGACCCGGAGTCGTCGCATAGTTGGTCTAGTGCGCTACATTGGAAATGTAGTATACTCGCAAGGGTATCAAGGGTTCGAATCCCTTCGACTCCGCCAGGAATAAGCAAAACCCCGACAAAATCTGTCGGGGCTTTTTTTTTAGCCGGATTCCAGCCACTTTTTTACCACAAAGTTACCAGTATGTACAACGAAGTTATCAAATGTTCGAATAATTCCACTGCTTACATACAATTGCCAAAATCCCGATGCCATTTTTGCCTTGAATAAACACGCTTTTTTGTTAATATCATAACCAAAAATAGGGTGTTGTATGGTTGAAACAAATTTTAAAGCGGAAGCAAAATTGGTGCTGCCCGAAAAAGTAGATAGTAACATCGGTTGTTCTGTCAAAGTTTTATCCGAAGGCGTTGCTTCCTTGTGTAAACTACCGGAAAAGATATTTGATATAGTGACCAAATCAGGGGCTACACTGTTTAGGCCATTGGCGGCTTATTTAAATGGAAGGGCAGCTATTATGGAGGCACGGAGTTTTGTGGAATCGCAAAATATTCGTAAAGAATTGAGTCAGTTTCAATTAGCAATTAATGTTGCACAAAATCTTGCGGCAAAACAGCAAGCAGGTCAAGAAGTCCCGAAAGAAATCGTTGATACTGATACTTTGTTTGCTATCCAAAATGCAGCGACAGAAACTACTGATAAAGATTTTTTAGAGTTTTGGGCACGCTTGTATACAGAAGAGGTTTGTAATCCGAATACGATAAGCAAAAAGACGGTCGAATTGTGTAAAGTCATAGATAGACAAGTCGCAGAAATTTTGGAAAAGAAAATATTTCCATATTGTGCTGATGGTTACTTTTTTGCTACTTACGAAATCGATGTGCATGATTTAAGCAGAATTGAAGATTATGGTTTTATTGCACAAAGAAGTACTGAAATAAGGCCAGAACACCCATCTAATAATATTATTTTAAGCTTTGGCCAATATACAGTTGTGTGTAGATCGGGCTTTGCTATTGCACCTCCAATGCCAAAATTTTCTTTATCTATATCTGGGGCAGAAATTCGAAATATAATTGCTCGTGATAACGTAGATGTTAATTTTGATATGCTAAAAAATAGTTTGACTTTAGCTTCAAAAAGCTGGAGGTTGTCCAAGAAGTTTAAAGGGAATATTGTTACACTTATGTCAGATAGAAATGTTGATACGAATTTTGTTATTGCCCAAGGCGACAAAATTATTTATCCAGAAAGTTGGCAAAATAAATCAATCGTAGATTATACTAATGCTTGTTTGGAGACACTAGATATTAAAACGTCATAAACTTAATATAGTTGATTATCTCTCGCAATCTGAAACAAATCATTAACATTGATATGTGCTTTACCGGACAAGATTTCATTAACCTTGTCCGGATTCATATATGCAATATCCAAGTGTCTGTAAAACTGGCGTGGCGAAGTGTGTTCTTCTTGGAATATTCTGTGGATATCCCCATCTCGTTCGTACATTTCCCTATATCTCCACGCCGTCGCGAAAGCCTTCAATATCAGGTGGTTGTTTTCTGTAATGCTCAGCGTCCCATTGCATCCACCGCCAAATCTGGTGTTGGCATATCGGCGCAGTACAACCGGTCGCACAATCGTTACATTGTCGCCATTTACCGTATATTCCATTGGACTGTTATTATGATTGATATGATATGTAGATAAAAATGAATTATACAACCGTGGGTTGATGTTGATACAGAATATCAGTTGTTCTTGTGAATAAGTTGCTCGTTCAATCATAACGCGAACCAATTCCCGTCTTTGCAGGTATGACAGGTCATTCCATACAATCCGTTTCAATGCCATGACCACATTTTGGGGCAGGGCACTCACATCGCTGTCCAGAAATTCGGCTACAACTGACATGGCGATATCGTCCACCTGGGGTGCGGGCAGATAAAAGCCACGGGTTGCATAATAATGGGTGTTGGTTTTGCCTTTGCCACATGTTCGTTGATTGGTAAAGCGCACGCCGTTGTGATTAAACAGTTTGCCGGTCAACAAATTGGGTGAACCGTGTGTTTCAGACTTGTTATTTGCGTTGTTTTGCAAGGCCGCTTGTACACGATTAAACAGTTCTGTGGGTAATATCGCCTGATGCTCGCCCGGGGCAGTAGTATTATTCGTCTTGTTCACAATTTGGCCGATATAAATCCTGTCACGCAATAATCGATGCATACTCATTTTGGCAATGGGTCGGCCACCCTTTATGATGCCTTTGGCGGTCGTCCATTGCTTTGCAAATATATTATGTGCCGCTGCATATTCGGTCAGCGCATTTACAGATTGCAGTTCTAGATACTTTTCAAATAGTGTCCGAACTGTTGTGGCCTCAGCCTCATTCGGAATCAATTTTTTATTTATCACATCATATCCCAACCGTGGCATGCCACCCATCCATATACCTTTGGCTTTACTTGCGCGTATTTTATCTCGTACTCGTTCGCTGGAAACTTCGCGTTCAAACTGGGCAAATGATAACAGCATATTCAGCGTCAATTTACCCATAGATGTACTGGTATCAAAAGATTGTGTTATAGATACAAAGTTCGCGTTATACTTGTTGAAATACTGCATCATATTATGGAAATCCAGGATTGAGCGCGACAGTCGGTCCACCTTGTAAACCACCACGGTATTAACCAAGCCACGTGCCATATCGTCCAACATTTGTTTCAGGGCAGGACGTTCCATCGTCCCACCAGAAATCGCAGCATCGCTGTATGTTTTACAATATTGCCACCCATTGAATGATTGGGATGCAATATATGCCTTGCATGCCTCTTCTTGGTTCTGCAAGGAGTTAAATTCCATGTCCAACCCATGCTCGGTTGATTTTCGTGTGTAAATCGCACATCTATTTGGCATTGTTGCCCCCTTTATTTAGTCCAAAGAACTTTGGACCTGAAATCTTTATGCCGGAAATCTCTTTCGCAATTCCAGACAACGTTCTGTAGGTTTGTCCGTTGTAACAAAACGTTCCATCGTCATTTGCTGTGACACAATGTTCGATTCCGCGGAATGTTCGTGTTATAACCGTGCCGGGACGGATATAGTACCGATTATGATACGCATGGGTGACACATTCTGTGGGATTGTCTTTGTATTTCTTTATCTTGGTCAGGAACTTTGGTTCAATCCGCAGTTTGAAGCGGTCGCATTGAATATAGTACCACAATGCCCGCATTTGTCGTTTGAATGGGTGTGGACTGTATTTAGCCCAAAGAGTCGCCCGATCTGCAAACGGCATTGCTCGCAGACCATCCAGTGTTGTTGGAAGTTCTATTTTCGCCATAAATGCCTCCTTCTATGGTTGTGCAATTACTGCTTACAAAGCTTCTTAAATCAAGCAGAAAATCAAGTTTTTATAAAAATATTGTGTGTTTGTAAAAAATCTAGTTGGCAATCACTGTATATTATATAGCAATTCGAGTAAAAAATCTCCGTATTGCAATCTAAACAACAACCAAGGAGCTTTTTTATGAAAACTTTAACAATAGAAAACGTGGCGCTAAATCAAATACGCGCCTATGCGAAAAACGCAAAAAATCATCCAGAAAGCCAAATCCAGCAGATAGCAGCATCTATTCAGCAGTTTGGGTTCAATAATCCGATACTAGTGGACGAAAATCTGGAAATCATTGCCGGGCACGGTCGTATGGCTGCCGCCCAATTATTGGGGCTGGATACCGTGCCAGTTATCCGTCTGGCGCATTTATCAGATGCACAAAAGCGTGCCTATCGCCTGGCTGATAACAAAATCGCCGAAAACGGTGGCTGGAATGCAGATTTGTTGCGGTTGGAAATATCCGAACTGGAACAAATCTGTGGCGATATGGACGTATCTATTACGGGATTTTCAGATATCGAACTGGATACCTTGACTATGGATAATAGGACGACAGCGGATTCCAAGGCAAATAATGTGCCGTACATCCCAGAAAACGAAATTGTAACACGCCCCGGTGATGTGTGGTGTATTGGCGACCATAGAATTATTTGCGGAAACAGTCTGGATGCGACGACATTTGAAACGCTGCTTGGCACGCGTCAGGCAGATATGGTTCTGCAAGATCCGCCATACAATGTCAAAATATCAGGGCATGTATGCGGTTCGGGCAATATCCGGCATAAAGAGTTTAAAATGGCATCTGGCGAGATGAGTACAGATGAGTTCACGCAGTTTTTGCACAAGAACTTTGAATTGTGTGCGAAACATTCTCGCCCTGGGGCATTACAGTACAATTTCATGGATTGGCGCCACATGGGCGAAATATTGTCCGCAGGAACCGATGCGTTTTCAGGCCTGATAAACATGTGTGTTTGGTGCAAGACTTCGGGCGGTATGGGCAGTCTGTATCGTAGTCAACACGAACTCTGCTTTATTTTCAAAAACGGCAAGGAATCACACACCAATAATGTTCAGCTTGGTAAAAATGGGCGTTATCGCACAAATGTTTGGCAGTATGCGGGCGTAAATGCCTTCGGCAGGCACAGGTCAGACATTCAAATGCATCCGACTGTAAAGCCGGTTGAAATGCTGAAAGATGCGATACTCGACGTCACACGGCGTGGCGATGTTGTGTTGGATACATTTCTTGGATCGGGCAGTACATTGATTGCCGCCCACCAATCCAAACGCATTTGTTATGGCATTGAACTGGAACCACTGTACGTGGATACTGCTATCCGCAGGTTTTTAGAAATGTTTCATATCGATGCTGTACATCAAGCATCTGGCAAAACGTATTCGGAATTATTAACCGCAAAGCGAGAGGTGTCGTAATGGCAGATTATGAATTGGGCTATATGAAACCGCCTAAATCGGGACAGTTCAAACCAGGTCAATCTGGTAACCCAAAGGGGCGACCAAGTGGCAGCAAAAATATTTATAAATTACTGGATGACATTGTAAACGAAAAGATTCAAATGACCAAAAATGGCAAGCCAGTAAAAATAAGCAAAAAGCAAGCCATGCTATTACAGGCGACAAACAAGGCTGTGCAAGGCGATTTAAAAGCGTTGCAGACTCTGCTGCCTGTGATGGCAGAAGCAGACAATAAAAATGAAGAACTTGCCAAAGCAGCCACAGCTATTCGGCAGGACGACATAGAAATATTAAAACAGTATTTAAAGGAAAACAACAATGAATAAAGAAATTATGAATGCAATATTACGTACAGATTTTAAATCTTTTGTGGTAAAGGTGTTTAACGAGGTATCTCCTGGTTCACATTACCTGAACAATTGGCATATTGATGTCATTTGTGACGCAATTATGGATATGTACGAAGGGCGACATAATCGCCAGATTATAAATATGCCACCGCGGTATATGAAAAGTATGATATGTTCAATCGCATTGCCGGCGTGGATACTGGGACATAACCCAAAGGCTCAAATACTTTGTGTCAGTTATAATGATGAACTGGCAGAAAAATTCGCGATCAGTTGTCGTGACGTTATGCAATCGGATTGGTATCGTGAACTTTTCCCAATGACACGTTTGCATCAATCCAGGCAGGCTGTAAACGATTTTGCAACCACACGTGGTGGCGGACGCATTGCCGCATCTGTTGGCGGAACATTGACCGGTCGTGGCGCAGATTGGATAATCATAGACGATCCACAGAAATCTGTGGATGCAACATCGGAAACCCAGCGTGCCAAATTGAATGAATGGTATGGCTCTACGTTATATTCGCGTCTTAATGACAAGGCAAATGGCAAAATTATACTGGTAATGCAACGTCTGCATCAGGATGATTTAACTGGACATTTGTTGGAGTTGGGCGAACAGTTCAATATCATTAAGCTGCCCATTATTGCAACCGAGGATGAAAACTGGATGGTCAAGAATCGCATTTCTGGTAAAGTGCGAGTAATTACGCGTGCCAAGGGCGAATTGCTGCACACAGAACGTGAAAATATGGATGTTGTGACAAGCATAAAGAACTCTATGGGTGAAAATGCATTTGTTGCCCAATATCAACAAGATCCATGTCCACCAGAAGGCGGAATTATTAAAGAGTCATGGCTACACTACTATACCAAGGCACAGGGTGAATCCATAGATCCAGCTAAGTATTGCAGAATTTTTCTTAGCTGGGATACAGCCAATAAAACTGGGCCAAATAATGCGTATTCCGCTTGCTGTGTTATATTGATGACACGCGAATCCAATATGTATAAATACTACCTGCTAGATGTTGTTCGTGGCAAATGGGAAATGCCCGACCTTATCAGACAAGTGGAAAAAGTGTATTGCTATTGGAAGTATGAAAAGGGTGGACAACATTTGGTAAGATTGTTAATAGAAGATAAGGCGAGTGGAACGCAATTGATACAAATGCTAATGGCACAAAGAGACCGTCATGGATACAATTTTGCAATTGAACCAATAAAGCCCGATACAGATAAGACATCAAGATTAATGGGGGCTAGTGCTTATATAGAAAACGGTACATTACGTTTTCCACAAGAGGCGCCTTGGTTGTCAGATTTCAAGAAAGAACTATTAGGATTCCCTAATGGTAAATACAAAGACCAAGTTGATGCCTTAACACAATGTATAAATTATGTGGTACAACATTCATGAATCAATGGGGTGTTCGCCCCATTGATTATTTGTTGTCGGCAGGTGCCATCAATTTGTTCTTGCATTCAGAATGCCAGTTGGCCGTATAAACAAAGTGACCGCAATAACTTTTGGTTATATCTTTTCTATCTGTATAACAATAGTTTGTTATGTCAACAAACCTGCCATCGTTTAGTCTTTCGGTGCGTATGGTTTTATCAAACATAAAATCTGCATTTTTGAACTGTTTTATGCTCCCAACCGTCCACTTATCCATTGTGCCAATATTACGAACTCTAAGATGTTGTTGGTCCATGCACTCATCTATAGAATTTCCTGCGGAACATTCTAACAAACTGGTATAGAAAACTTGTCCTTGCTCTTTCTTGTTGACCCAGGGTTGGTCAACAGATTTTTCACTAACAAGGACAATGTATCTACCTGGACTTTCTTCTGTGTGTATAATTGTTTTATCAGAATATCCCATACATTCTTGATATTTAGCCAATGGTTTTTCTATGGGGATGTTCGGTTTTGTATTGTCGGATATAGGGGATTGAGCCGATCCGCAACCAAATAATATTATTGTTAGAACGGGTGATAATTTTTTCATTGTTATTTCCCCTTTTTATCTTTTCCTGTCTTTGTACGGAACGCGCTTATCTCTACCAGACAAACAGTTTAATTTAAAATAACAATTTTTATCTAACAAACATATTGGACTAAATAATACGGAAAGTGGTGTATAAACAATTGTTGCACCGCCGCCACAAAAAAATGATTGGTAATATTTTCTTTCTTCTTTTGGAAAGTCTGTGTCGTATTTTTCTAATGCTTCCTTATACTTTGCCTCTAGTCCCATATCATTATCAATTGTATAATCTGGAACGGTTTTTACAGTTCCCCATGCAGACGTATAACGATATACTCCAACTTGTTTTACACCGTCTACAGAATACACCCCACCATCCACAATATCCGACTTCATGTTGTCTATTGTAAAATGCCCTAAGTTATTCCTGTAATACGCAAGAATTTCATCGTCATCAATAACCTGCAATACCTCTATATTGTCGGCAGTATAATCTGGTTGCAATTTTGGAGCATCGGGGTAATCTGGTTCCATACACCCAGTTAAAGCTAGTGCTAAAAAAGATAGATTAAACTTCTTCATCTTATCCGTCCTTATTTTGGTAGCTTATATTTTTTGCTGTTTTTAATATAAATATCACGCACAATCCATAAAGCACCATTAATGACTTTTTTGCTTTCTTCTGTGGAACCAAGCCATCTCCAACCGCGTTTGGATACGCCTGTTTTTTCGTTTGGTCTTTTGGCGTCTATACCGTCAATATATGAATAAGTGCTTTCTTGAATCAGAATGTTGTCAGAAATCTCAATAGTAGAGTGTAATACACCTGCGGATTTTGCCATTGGCTTCTCCCTTTTTATAAATTAATGACCGCCAACGGAATTGACGGTCGGGGAGTTGGTGTCAGCAAACGAATGCTCCGCAGCCTTCGGGCAAGCCCTGTTTTATAGCAAACGGCTCCCCGACCAAAGTCGGGGGATTTTAACGACAAATGCCGCGTCTGCGGGCCACCACAGCCCCGAACCCAATTCCCATTGGATTCAAACAATAACTTAGCATTAATATGTAGACAAATCAAGCGAGTAATAGTTTATTCTATGGAATTTTTAATAAATTTATGCTATGTTCTCGATGGTAGCCAAGGAATTATGCATAAATGCTATTTAATGTTACGCTATTTTCGGAAGATAATATAACAATCAGTGTCTTTGATGTAGAGGAACTTTCCGATGAACTAAAGTGCTTTATTGATGACAATATTCATCAAATATGCCTAGGAGAACCGGGTGATTTGTCGTGCGTAAAATTAGATTTAAGAGATAGAATTAATGGATGGAATGATGATAACAAAAAAATAGGTTCTATTGCGGAATTTTTTGTGCATTTATACTTAAAACATGAAGGTTATCAGCAAGAATGCTTGTTTTTTAATCTCGAAGAAAGGTCATTAAAAAAAGGCTTTGATGGCGTGTATTCTATTGGAGAGCAGCTTTGGTTTGTGGAAAGCAAGTCTGGTTTTATAAGCACGTCTGGAGTAACACATGCATCTAAGATACGAGAAGCTTATAATGATGTAAAAACAAAAATAACTACTGGTGTCAGTAATAATCCATGGTTAAACGCTTATAATCATGCAAGGGTTGTAAAAACTAAAAAAAAGTTACGTGATACTTTAAAACAAATATCTGATGATTTTATTAATCATAGATATCAGACGATTGATGATAAAAACATAATACCGTGCGCAACTATATTCTTAAATGGTATATGGCAGCCACAAGATCATGCAAATATTATAGAGATGGTAAAAAGTATATCAACATTACATGGGAAAAATATTCATGCCATTTGTATAACACAAAATAGTTATGAAGTCTTTATGCGGTATTTAGAGGATTAAAATGAGTGATTCTAGAAAAATATCGAATCTGAAAAGTATTAAGCCTGTTCGGGCCGTTCTAAAAAAATTATTTTTATCAGATGATACTATTGACGAAGAAGAAAAGCAATTTTTATTAACCGTAGCGATTGTATTGCTTAATCAATATCAAGCGGATACATCACACAAAACAGCTTTTGAATTGGCGTATTTTATTGTTTTAAAATATTCAATTATGTTTCAAGATTGGCAACCTTTGTATGATTTTGCACTAAATTATGGCTTTTATCCAATCTCTAATGCGATTATTAATAATAAAGGGATGCTTCCTAATATCACAACAGAAACTTTGACCGTGGCAACAGAGTCTCAGTTTAAACATAATGATATTGTAGAAACGAAAGAACAAAATAGATCCAGAAGGGGGGTGTTAGCTACAGATGAAGCGTATGTAAGCTATGTTGCTCCAACATCTTTCGGAAAAAGTCAGGTTATTATTGAACATATAAGGCAAAATATAGCTTCTTATAACAAGTTCGCTATAGTTGTCCCCACAAAATCATTGTTAATGCAAACATATAAAAACATAAAATCAGGTTTTACAAATGTTAGGGTATTAATACATGATGAAATGTATAGTGAAACCGATGAGAGATTTATTGCTGTATTTACTCAAGAAAGAGCATTGAGATTATTAGAAAAACACCAAAATATACATTTTGATGTTTTGTATATAGATGAAGCACATAAATTATTAGAAAATTCAGATAGGAGTGTCTTGCTAACACGATTGGTAAGATTGGCAATGTATCGTAACAATCGCATAAAAATAATATATTTGTCCCCATTAATTCAAAATATTAATAATATTTCAATATCTGGTCAAAGTATAGAACCGCATAAAATATCAATTAACATAAAGATTCCTACGATTTATGAATATACAAATTCTGGAGATGTATTAATTTATAATCGATTTTTTGATGAATTTTATGCGAATGCTCATTTAGATGTTGATTATTTGCGGTATATAGAAACAAAATCAACAGATAAAAATTTTATATATTTGTACACTCCAATAAAAATAGAACGTTTTTCTAAAAGACTGTTTGAGTCTATAACGGAGATTCCTGTAAACGATGATGTTGTGCAGGTAATAGATAATCTAAATAAATATGTACATGAAGATTTTTATGTGTCTAAGTATTTGCGCAAGGGTATTATTTATATCCATGGAAAAATACCAGATGATATAAAAGATTATTTGGAGTTCAAATTCAATACTATTAAAGAAATAAGATACTTGGTTGCAAACAATGTGATATTAGAAGGTGTAAATTTACCGTTTGATTCTTTGTTTATTATTGATTCACGGGGGCTAGATAAAAATTCATTAATAAATTTGATTGGCCGGGTGAATCGATTAAATATGGTATTTACAAGATCTATTGACACTCTATCAAAATTATTACCAGCAATACATTTTGTTGAAAATAATGAATTTTGTACTTGTAGTATGGCAAATAAAATCAAGCTGTTACAGACATCGGATTTTGTTGACGAGGTTGAAAACCCGCTATTGGATAGTTTTAATTTAGAAGCCGAAAAGAATGTGGAAAAACGTCATAAATGTGAAGAAACTATTAGAAATGAAAATTTGGTATTTTTAGAAACAGCAAGCGATGTACAAGTTCTAAAGCAAAATATGTTAAAACTTAGCATGAATGTGATATACAGCATAACAGACGAAGTGTGTGCCGACATTTTATCAAGAATTAACGGTTATAAAGAACAATATGGGATGCTATCCGATACAAAAAATGTATTTAACTTATTGTATCAGATATTCATAGAGCGGCTAGAGGAGACCATAAAGGATGAAGAATTTAAACGTTTGATAAATAATGCAAGTAGAGAGTATTATTATAAATTAATAGTAAAGCATAGAAAGAAGTCGTTAAAAGAGCAGATCTCTTTGACTGCCAGATATTTATATGGTCTTAAAAGAAATAGTGCCAATCCTCGTCTGTTCATAGGTTCTTCATACGGAGAGTGTGATGCTTTTGGTAATCCTTTTACAAATAAACATTTTTATATAGATGTTGGGGCAAAAAATTATTCTGAAATTGTAAATTTGTCTATAGTGAAGATAAAATTAGAGGAGGATTTTGTGAGTTTTAAACTGAATAAGTTCTTTCAGTTAATGCTGGATTATGAGCTTATATCAAGAGAGCTTTATAATGATTTAGTATATGGCACTAATAACCCTTTGATTCTTATGTTGAGTAAACAAGGGCTAAGTCTGAATATAATAAACAAACTCATCAAAGATGAGCAATTGGGTAATTTATCAATCGATAATTTTGGGAATTTATCATATAATGAACAATTTGCAGCATACAAAGAAACCTCTGATGACTTTTTTAAATTTGAATTAGATAAATTCTTACCATAATAAAATAAAAATTCCCTGTTATTTGTTTAGGGAATTTTTTACGGGAAGTGGATAATATGCGACTTGGGCGTGGTGCAAAATTGGTTTTTGGGACAAAAATGGCAAAATTTCCCTGTAAATTCCCTGATGTTGTATGCAAAAGACCGTAGAAAAGTCTTACTCCGCCAGGAAATTAAAATCAAAACCGCCCAAATTGGGCGTTTTGTTTTTGTGTTGACAGTTAAGAAAAAGCATATTAGCATTAGTAGCGTGACTTGTGATGACTAATGTTATCGCAAACATTATCCGCCAATGTGGATAGATATTAAATAGGGTTCATCGCCCAAAACTCAAAGGAGTGAAAGATGAAAAAAATCTACGACGATCCTAATATCGTTATATATTCAAAAACCGAAACAGATCCCGTTTTTCAAGAAATAAAAACATCTGATGGCAAATGTTTTAATACATCAAAACCGACTATTTATGATTTGGGAATTGGCCTTGGGGCTGCGGAATTGATGTTTATAAACCCAAATACGGGCGAATGGCTTCATGGTGGTGATGGTGAAATTATACCAATAAGCACAAAAGCGAACAAAGTAGTGTTTAATGAAAAGGTATGGTCGTTAAGCGGGTTGGCAACACATTTGCAGAGCAAATATCCAGAATCTAAATGCCCAGAAGCTCAGGTATATGACTTTTTTGCATATGGAAGCAAAGCCGATACATTGGCAAAGAAAGAACGAGAATTTTTGGAAAAATACTATAAAATTTCCATACCAAAGGGGCGTCTTGAATTATTGGCAGAACAAAGGTATTTGGCGGAACAAAAAAAATACGACGCAAATGATTTACCCATATTTGACGTACATAAAGATGTGTATAAAATCGTAGACTGGCAAAACGATGATTTGACATCTGTAAAGGGATTTAAATGGTCTATTGATGGCACAAAATTTGCTGGCGAAACACGAAAATTTAAAGAGATGTTTAAGCAAATCGTTTCTTGTTTGTATAATCATATGCCACGGGTTTTGGATATTGAAATGATTCGCATATTGTCGGAATCTGATGCGTTATTTAATCCCACAATTAAAAAAATAATAGGTGTTTCTGGTGAAGTGCCTGTGGTAAATGGCAATATTGATGGCCTAGAGTTTTCTAATATTCCAAATAATCACAGACATATTGATACATATACGGACAGTATGTGGATAGAAGTAGTTCCGGAGTGGCTTTACATTTGGGGGTTGTATTCCAATAATGATTTAAAAAAGAAGTTACAAATATTATTAAAATTATATGGAATAGAACCAAATATGTTAAAAATATCAATCCAAGAACACTAAAATAATAACACCGCTAAATGGCGGTGTTATTATTTTCAATTTTAACATAGTGTGTGCTACGTCTTGCGCCACGCCGTCGCAAACGCTTTCAATATCAGATGGTTGTTTCCTGTAATGCTTAGCGTGCCATTGTGTCCGCCCCTAAATCTGGTGTTGGCATATCGGCGCAGCACAACCGGTCGCACAATCGTCACATTATCGCTATTTACCATATATTCCATTGGACTGTTATTATGATTGATATGGTATGTAGATAAAAATGAATTGTACAACCGTGGGTTGATGTTGATGCAGAATATCAGTTGTTCTTGCGAATAAACTGCCTGTTCAATCATAACGCGAACCAATTCTCGTCTTTGCAGGTATGACAGATCTTCCCACTCAATCCGTTTTAATATGCTGGTTGGCTTTTTGCAAGGTTAAGGAAAAAATAAAGCAGACACCGAAGTGTCTGCTTGAAATGGTGTCCACATTCACAAGAATGCTTCCTTATTAACGACTAGACATCTAATTCCAACTTGATTTTATTCGTTAAGTCACCACTGGCATGATTATATCACTTGTATAAATAATGTCAAATAGTTTGATTTTATGCCCAATATTGTATACCATAATTACAAATTATTACAAAGGTGCGGACATGAAGTACAAACTTGGTTTAGATTTAGGCAGCACATCACTTGGTTGGGCTGTGGTTGAATTGGGGGATAATGATGAAATTTTGCGTTTGGTTGATATGGGTGTCCGCATCTTTCCAGATGGTCAGGAGCATTCGCCAACTGGCGTAAAGAGTTTGGCCAGTGTTCGTTCGGAAAAGAAACAGCAAAGACTTCAGACAGACCGTCGCAAGATGCGAAGAAAACAACTGTTTAGCAAATTGGTTGAAACAGGATTGTTACCGACAGATAAAGAAATGCTAAAAGAATTATTAAATCCTGGGATTGGAAATGGGAATCGAACCAATCCATATGAATTGCGAAACAAGGCTGTTGAAGAACAAGTATCGTTGTATGAGTTAGGGCGTATTTTATGGCATTTATCCAAACATCGTGGATTTTCGGGTAAACGAGATCAGGATATTGATATACAAAGTACAAAACAACAGGTCGAGCCATCAGAAACCGATAACGCCAAAGAAGCAAAAAATGTTAATAAAAGAATTGAACGGTTGCGCCATGAAATCGCAAGTGCAGGGGTTAAGACTTTGGGGCAATACTTACATAAGAAATATGAAGAAAACAAGTCCGTTCGTTTTACTGCGCTTGAGGCCAGTACAGGTCAATCATCTGGATTCCCCAGCAGGAAACTTTATCAAGAAGAATTTGAAACTATATGGAAAAAACAAGAAAAGTATTATCCAAATATATTAAACGAGCAGTTAAAAAAAGAGTTACGTGATGATATAATGTATTTTCAGCGACCATTGGCACAGCAACCAGTCGGAAAGTGTAAATTTGAGAAGTCTGAAGATAGAATCGCAAAGTGTTATCCATTATATCAGGAATATCGAATTTTGCAGGATATTAATGATTTAGAATTGGATGGCACACCGTTACCTGATGAGTATCGTATGGCAATCTATCATATGCTTATGAATCCTAATGCTGTTGATGAAATGATTGACGGAAATGGGCGATTGTCGTTTGATAAAATTCGCGAGCACTTGAATATTATCGGCAGATTTAATTTGGAACATATTGGTAATCGTGGATTGTTGTGTAACAAGACAAACAAAGTTATGTCTTCTGATGCAGTGTTTGGTGACAAATGGTTTGACTTTGATGCAGAAACCCAGGAAAAAATAATTTACGAGATTACGGCTTATCACAAGACAAAAAATCAAAGTAAAGAAGCTCTTCAAGAGATGGGGATAAAAGATGATGCATTGATTGAACGCTTGCTAAAAAAACACTCTTTGTTGACCAAAGGCTATTCTGAATTGTCTGCGATGGCAATAAAAAGGGTGTTGCCAGCCATGAAAAATGGAAAAAAATGGCACGAAGCGGCAGCGGAGAAATACGGAAAACACACGGTTGTCAGACCGTATTATACATTTGGGTATAATCCACCCAAGCAATTACCAGACTACAGAAAATTATTTCACGAATCTCTTACCAATGGAAAAATTGGCAATGTGACAGTGCATATTGGCTTAAATCAATTGCGTGCAGTTATTAATGCCTTGATAGAAAGATACGGTCATCCATATAGCATAGCCATTGAAATGGCGCGTGAATTAAAAATGGGTAAAAAGGCATTGGATATATACAGGCGAAAACAATGGCAAAACCAAAAGTTTAATATAGATGCCCGCAGAAAAATTAACGATGTCTTGGGACGTTCGTATGATAGTGCTGTGTCTTCTGGTGAAATGGAAAGGTATAAAGTATGGTATAACCTAAATCCGAAAAACGAAAATCAAAGGTATGACTGGTATGATTCTTCTGATACCCCATTGATAAGTTTACGTGATGCCTTGTCATCGGAATATGAAATTGAACACATTATTCCACGGTCAATTGGTGGTGATGATACATGGGCAAATAAAATTTTGACCAGAAAGGATCATAACTTAGCCAAAGGTAACATGTTGCCATATCAATATTTGTCAGAAAGCCAGCTGGCACGTGCAAAGCGCTGGGCCAAAGATTCAGATGATGTCAGAAAGACAGAATCTCAGCGCAAGGAAGAAGAAAAAGCAATTAGAGCAGGTAAACCGGTTCCTTTTGTGTTTAATTCGTTTGCGTGGCGTTTTGAATCTAATGCTGGTTCGCACATAAACAAAGATTTCAAATCACGCGATTTGAATGATACCCGCTATTTGTGCAAGGTGGCACGTGATTATTTATCATATATTTGTGTTGGTTATTCTCATGCAGAAAAACAGCGAACCCCTTATGTTATTGCCAGTAATGGTACGATGACCAGTTTATTCAAAGATATATGGGAATTAAATGACTGTTTGCCTTATGATTATGATAAGTGGTCAATTCAGGATTGGCAACGTGATATTATGAAACAAAGAATCTTTGAACGTCTGTTCAAAGATGATCCGGAATTTGGTGTGTATGATAAAGAAAAAACAGCAAGCAAGGCAAAACAAGATGCCGAAAAAAAGCAAATAGAAGAGGAATTAAAAAATACGCCCGATTCAGAGTTTCTGAAAATATCTAGCAGAAAGAAAGACCGAACCAACCATTATCATCATGCTCTGGATGCATTTGTGATTGCATGTTTGGACAACAAAATGGTGCAAGAAATCAATGCGCGCGCAAACGAATTTGCGGACATGCGCGACAAGTGGAACAGGCAAAATGATGCAGACAAAGAAAAAAGCTTGCAACAGATTCGCAAAGAGCAAATTCAGAAAGAATACACTAAGCCATTTGGTGGGTTTGATAAAAATCTTTTGGCAAAAACTTTGGCTGATTTGGTGGTGGCAGAAAAACAGCAACCGGATAAATTGCAGCAGTATTTGTCAGGAAAAAGCAAAGGTGTTGCTTCTTTTACACAAGATACAGCATTTGGGATTGCTGATGAAGAATATTTTGATGATGGCTATATAATGTTACGTGTGAACGGCAAAACGTCCAAGGCCGATTTGAAAACATTGGTGCCCGTGTTTAACAAACAGCATCCCGAATATAAAAGATTAAAACAGCAATATATTGATGCGTATGCCCAGTGGCGCACGGACAAAAAAGATCGCCAGAAAATAAGAAACTTGATGGCTTGTATATCACGTGACAAGGTATTCAAGTGGTTGGCCAGTGGTGGTAATTATGCGACTGAAATTTATACAAATGGCAAAAGCGCTGTTTGGTCATCGGATATTATGTCGAATTGGTGGGCTTTGCAACGCGGCGGTCGTTTCTGGTGGCGCGATGATTATCCAAATGGAAAATGCATAATGAAATTACGCATCGGCAGCAAGATTCGTGTAATGCATGAAAACGCAACACTTTTGAAAGAACAAAGAAATATTGGGAAATGGGTGATAAGTCAGATAGAACACGGTCGTGATTTGTTGTTTCGGGTCAAAAAGTTAACAGGTACAAACATTTACTTGACGCCGGTGCATGTCGCACTTGAAAAACCCGATGATACAAAAACATGGCAGGCCTCGGCACGTTCACTACAAAAAGTATCTGCACAGATTGTTGAAATATCTGTTCTGGGCGATGTTGTTGAACTAAAATAATTGTAATTGATTGGGGCGTTGTGCCAGTGCGGTTGGCATCTCGGCCTTGTCCAGGTGGATTATGTCCCCAAATTGGGTGTCTGTAAAGAACAGAATATTCACGTCCCCCGTACACGGGTTGTTGCGTTTTATTGCCCGGATATATTTTTGTGAATTTTCGCGTGTACCTGTAAATCGCATATATACAGAGTATTGCGCCATCGAAAATCCCATGTCTTGCAGGAAATTACGAAACTGGCTTGCTGCGCGCCGTTCCTGTTTCGTTTCGGTCGGTAAATCGAACATAACCATCATCCACATGTACTTTAATCCATCAGTTCTGTATGACATTTTCAAAATCCAATTTATTTTTCTTTTCACTCAGGGAATTTACAAAATTCCAAACATCGCGTTGCATAATATTTATCAATGGTGAAAATCCAGCGCGTGTTTTAATCTCGGATTCTAAAATCATCGCCATTTGACGTTTGTCATCTGGTGTTAATTCGCGCGTTTGGTCGTCTGAACCTTGAAAAATCTGATATACAATTGCATCTACGATTGGGCGATATGGTTCCATTAAATCATCAACCAGGCACATTGGATTTAGTTGGTTGTGGTGCTGTATTCCATATGACGGGTTTAGTCCTGCTGCAACCACCAAACGTGCCATTGCGCCCCTAATAATTGCATATCCATAGTTTAAGAAAGCATTAATTCCACCCATCGTATGTATGCGTAAGAATCCGCCACCGAACAGGGCGGGAAAATACATGCGGGCGGCGATTCCTTCTATATTACTGGTGTCACCAGATTGTACAACTGTTGGCAGATTTTTGATTTTGTTATCCAATCCGAAATAGTCCAATACGCGTGATTGGTTTCGAATTTTTTCCTGAACAATCGTTTTCCATAATTGTTTTTGTAGTGGCTTGGATGAATTGACCTGTGTTTGCTGTACGGTCATTTGTCGTGTTTGTCCGATCAATGGCGTCATTATTCCCACCGGATTATAGTTGTCGCCAATGATGATTAAAGGGATTCCATTGTCGCATAATTGGGTCATAAGATTTTGTGTAAATAAAATGGCACGGCCTGTTGCCATTACGGCACAAATAGAATCCATTGGAACCTCGGCCAATGTGATGCCGCGTTCTTTGATGCACAAGAAACCACGGCGTGCCGTCAATTCGCGATTGTTATTAGAAATTTCAATAATGTTTGTTTGCATATCTGTTATATAAGCACAAAATATTGATTTGTCAACCATAAGTAAGTTTCTTATAAAGAAAAAATAGCAAAACGAATCGATTTTTTGAATAAATTTGATTGTTTTTTGATTTTAGATATAACATAAAAGCCCCAGGAATCTGGGGACTTTTGTGCTATGGATTATATCAGATTGGAATTAGATGTCTAGCCGCAACGTAGTTAAAACAAAGGAGTAAAAAATGAAAATTATATCAGATTGGAATTAGATGTCTAGCCGCAACTCGGCACGTGTGATGTATTCGTCCAATTCGATTATATCAGATTGGAATTAGATGTCTAGCCGCAACGTACAAGGCGTTTATATGGCTTAAAAATGGATTATATCAGATTGGAATTAGATGTCTAGCCGCAACGTATATATGCACATTCGGCGGTGCTACTGGATTATATCAGATTGGAATTAGATGTCTAGCCGCAACGAATGCTTTCCCCGCCGTCGGGTTTCCATGATTATATCAGATTGGAATTAGATGTCTAGCCGCAACTGGAAGATTGGGAGCGCCACGGTTATAAATATTATATCAGATTGGAATTAGATGTCTAGCCGCAACAGTTGGAAATCCAACGTGAAGAAATGGAAGTATTATATCAGATTGGAATTAGATGTCTAGCCGCAACTTCAGTGGCACAGCCGCGCGCACGCCATGAATTATATCAGATTGGAATTAGATGTCTAGCCGCAACCTGCTTTTTAGTGTGTTGTAATCCGCGGAAATTATATCAGATTGGAATTAGATGTCTAGCCGCAACTTTTTGAATAGATTGTAATAACAGATATTTATTATATCAGATTGGAATTAGATGTCTAGCCGCAACAGTACCACCAAAGAGAAATCGTCCGGAAACATTATATCAGATTGGAATTAGATGTCTAGCCGCAACTTTGCAACAGTATGTCACAAGGCGCGGTTTATTATATCAGATTGGAATTAGATGTCTAGCCGCAACTAGGGCGCGCCAGTTATTCAAATGAACCTTATTATATCAGATTGGAATTAGATGTCTAGCCGCAACGCCACGATACAGACCCCCGCGCCGGTGTGAATTATATCAGATTGGAATTAGATGTCTAGCCGCAACCGACACACACATTATTATATATAACACTGGATTATATCAGATTGGAATTAGATGTCTAGCCGCAACATCGCACGGCTTGCCTTTTCACTAAACACAATTATATCAGATTGGAATTAGATGTCTAGCCGCAACGGGTGACATTGTTGCACACCGTAAGCAATTATTATATCAGATTGGAATTAGATGTCTAGCCGCAACCAATTTACCGGCAATTTCAAATGCAATTTGATTATATCAGATTGGAATTAGATGTCTAGCCGCAACTCCTTATGCTTGTGGCGGTGTTGTTGGTTTATTATATCAGATTGGAATTAGATGTCTAGCCGCAACATATAATTTGTCCCCGTTATGATTTTCTTTATTATATCAGATTGGAATTAGATGTCTAGCCGCAACGGATTATACCAAAAGTCATGTCCATGTTCAATTATATCAGATTGGAATTAGATGTCTAGCCGCAACATTCTGGTGAAAAGTTCATTGTTTATACCCATTATATCAGATTGGAATTAGATGTCTAGCCGCAACGTTTCCCGCCACCAGATGAATAAAAATTTTATTATATCAGATTGGAATTAGATGTCTAGCCGCAACGACCTCAATCCCCACGTCCGTGGTATAACCATTATATCAGATTGGAATTAGATGTCTAGCCGCAACATTTGCGTACGAACACGATTTGAACGGCAAATTATATCAGATTGGAATTAGATGTCTAGCCGCAACTGATAAATTGCATTCCAAACGGCGGTAAATATTATATCAGATTGGAATTAGATGTCTAGCCGCAACTAGCAATCTGGGGAGATAAAAACATTATTGATTATATCAGATTGGAATTAGATGTCTAGCCGCAACGATATAAAAACTTAGGAGCACTTGATTTCAATTATATCAGATTGGAATTAGATGTCTAGCCGCAACATACTGATATATTAAAGTCGATTCTTAACTATTATATCAGATTGGAATTAGATGTCTAGCCGCAACACTGAGTTAGGTCTTATTACTTTAGATGAAAATTATATCAGATTGGAATTAGATGTCTAGCCGCAACAGGAACCGACTACTGTTATTCACTTGACATATTATATCAGATTGGAATTAGATGTCTAGCCGCAACATATCTTCAAATGCCATCGCATCCTTAACCATTATATCAGATTGGAATTAGATGTCTAGCCGCAACGTTACAAATGATGATTGATGATGCTCATTAATTATATCAGATTGGAATTAGATGTCTAGCCGCAACCTCTGGCATTATCTGCACCATCTACACACAATTATATCAGATTGGAATTAGATGTCTAGCCGCAACCGCGATGGTGGTGGTCATGTGCATATCAAAACGGGTCATCCCCGTTCGTGGTTACGGGGATAGTAATTATTGGTTGTAATCTTATTATGCTTGTATTCATAATTATGTTCAAGTGTCTTTTATAAGATGATTTTCATATGATGGGTATCTTTATACCTCTTTTCTTTGTGTGAAATATATGATATAATACCAAACATGAGAAAGACAATATTGGCAATTTTATTGCTGGGGTTGACTGGATGTATGTCTGGGACACCCAATGGTGAATATGTGGATGCACCTGTGGAATGTGCGGGTGATTGTTCTGGGGTGAATTTTTCCATGCCAAATGGAAATGACCTGAAACTGGAAACAGATCGTCATGTTGTACATGTAACGGCGGATCCAAACACAAATTATGCATACTATGTATGGACGGGGGATAAATCATACGATGATGATCCCGACATCATGGTCGAAAATGGCGAAGCCTATGTATTAACTGTTGAATAAAAACAAAACCGCCGTTTGGCGGTTTATTTATGCGTTCTGTCCGGCAACGCGACCCGATGCCCATGCCCATTGCAGGTTAAAACCACCCAAATCGCCGGCGATATCTAAAACTTCGCCCACAAAGAATAAGCCTGGACAGATTTTTGATTCCATTGTTTTTGATGAAATATTGTCGGTTGAAACACCGCCGCGAACAATTTCTGCGCTTTGCAGATTGTGTAATTTTATGTCATGCGTATCAATGTGCATATTGTTGATATTGTTTGCGATTGCGCGAATTTCCGTATCACGCCAATCGGCGATATTACGCGTGTCGGCATGTGAAAAATATTTGGCGATGCGTACTGGTAAATGCTCGGCCAATATGGTTGAAATATTGCGTTTTCCATTTTTTTGTTTTGCATCTTTTAGTGCTGAAAAAATATCACAATCCGGACACAGATTTATTGTGATGCCGTTTGATAAATCACGAACACTGGCACGATACACGACCGGTCCGCCAATACCAAAATGCGTGAATAACATATTGTCGCGAATTTTTTCACGGCCAACGGATATTTCTGCTTTTATTGAAATGCCGGCCATATCTGCGCCAAATATCGGCACCGCCATTGCACACAGGGCTGGTCGCACCGGTACAATTTCATGGCCGAATTGTTTCGCGATTTTATATCCAGTGTCCGATACACCCAATGTGCCAAACGATATGCCACCCGTTGCCACGATGATGGATTTAGAACAAAATTCTGTGCCATTTGCAACAACGATAAATTCTTCACTGCGTTTATTAACATTATTTACATTATGGTTGAATTTAATATCTGCGCCCATGGCATCGCGCCCCAGGGCGTCAACAACCGCATCCGCGCCGTCGGCACAAAAATATCGTCCAGGCTCTTTTTCATATAACTTTAATTTGTGTCGTTCGCACCATTTTAAGATGTCGGTGGGGCCGACCCGGCTTAGTGCGCCACGAACAAAGTTTGGATTTTTTCCAAAATATCGTGTGGCCCCGGCGGCCATATTTGTAATGTTGCATTTGCCACCACCGGATGCGGCAACCTTGCGTGCGGGGGATGCGCCCATATCCAGAACCAGAACGCGCCGACCACGCGTTACCAATTCACCCGCCGCCGCCAATCCTGCGGCCCCCGCGCCAATAATAATTACATCATACTGTTTCATATGTTATCTTTTTCGTACGACATTATCTTGTACATGTGTAATTAATTTTAGCATATTTTTATCCGGATAACGATTGATTATTTCGTCGATGTTGTCTTGGATTTCTTGGTCTGCGATACGCAAAATATCACCCATTGTTAATGGTTGTTCGATTTCGATATGCCATGCGCCACATTGATACAGTTTGTTTTTGTCGTTGCACCGTTGCTTATGAACCGGGGACAGTGGCTTGATTTCAAAGAAATACATTTCATGCCATGGTGTAATATCGCCCATCCCGACATAGTACCACATCAACAAATCAATTGCATTGTCAGTGAAATGAATCATTGGTATTTCTGTCTGCAGTGTTATTCCCGGTTGTGGGATGCCTGATTTTGAATACTGTTTACACCAATCAAACAGTCGTCCCCGTGAAACAAATCGCTGGCCGGGGTAAATTTCATCAATGTCTAATATGTTGTATGTTTGTGCAAAGTGAGAATTGTGCACAGTAATCATCTTAAAAAAACGCGGATAGTCTAAGTTTTTCATTGCAACAATGTTACCCCATGTTTATGGTTTGTCAACATGAAAAAAGATTCTTTTTCGCGCTTGCAATTATTTTCAGGATTCTATATAATAGCCAACGCACACCACGGAGCGTTGGCAGAGTGGTAATGCAGCAGATTGCTAATCTGTGACCGGTATTATCGGTCCATAGGTTCGAGTCCTATACGCTCCGCCATAAAAATTCAACCGACCATCTGGTCGGTTTAATTTTTATAACGGAAAGTAGGGCGAGAACCGTAAAAGGTTCGATACGGAGTAGATTTGGGCAGCAACGCGCCCCCAAATCGTTACGAGTGGAGAATCCTGTCCCCTTAGCGCCCGTCACCGAATTGGGGCTTGAAAGCAGAGGTGTAAATATCGCACAATTAGCCGCTTGACAAAATGTAGTTTTGTGTTATATTTAGCTGTGAGGTTAAAATTGTTGTCTAATAAAAAGCGATTGACGTGGAAAGAAATCAATAAATTGATTAAAGAAACTTATGGCAGTTGTCATGAGATACGTTGGCGTGTTATGCATTGTGAACCGTATCTAAAACTGTTAAAAAAGGCAAAAAAACATGGACAGCAAGAAAACACAAAGCAGTACTATCTTATCCCACCTTTGCTGGGGGGAACAGAAAAAATTTGGTTAACAGAAACAGAGCATGTAGAACAGTTAAGAATCTGGAGAAAGCTATTTCCAACATGGGCGCGTTTTTATCAAAAAAACCTTTCTGATGCTTATCGGTATTATAAATTGCGTATGGACGAATTAAAAGCGCATCCAGAATATTGTAAAATTATCAAGATAGGATTGTCGAGAAAAAAAGAACGAGTGCCAGGATACGATTTGCATCACATTGTTCCTAAATGTTTAGGAGGTTTCGATATCCCTGAAAATACAGTGTTGCTCTCGCATCAAGAACACATTATGTGTCATGAAATTTTGTGTCAAATATATCCAAATGAAAATGGTTTGCAATATTGTTTTGACTTAATGACAAATAAACCACAAAAAATATTTGACAGATTGCAGGCTGATGCATACAAGTCAGTTAGTTTAGATGATTTGAGACAATTGTTGCACGAATACGAACATACCGTATGGCTTTACAACAAAGAGTGTGATACTACCAAGAATGTGATTTTAGGTCAAATGAAAAGGTTTGAAAGGGTCGTCAAGGCCAATGTTGAATCTAATAATAGTGTTTATGAGATGTGGTGGTTGTTTTTAGGACTTCCTGTATTCTTTGTGATGTTTGCACCAATTTTTATAGTCGTGATAATAGTGCTTGGTTTGTCAAAACTAATAGACTCGTACCGTGCATAAATCACATTTTTCTTTGTCTTGACTTTATCGTGCGTGCTGTGTCACAATGCGGATATGACAATACGTTTTATTAATTTTTACTGTTGTTGTTAATTATTGCTTTTTTTTAAGCAAACTTATTTTGTTTGCATTTCAATTACCTGTTTACTAAACTCTACACAAGAATTTTAACAAAGGAAGAACGCATATGACACTGAAAGTATATAATGTTATGACCCGACAAAAGCAAGAATTTAAGCCTTTAACCCCAGGGGCGGTAAAAATGTATGCGTGTGGTATTACTGTGTCGGCGGATGCACACATTGGCCATGCGTACCAGTCTGTGGCATTTGATGTTATTACACGTTATTTGCGTTATCGTGGTTATGATGTTAAATACGTCCGTAACTATACCGATGTTGATGATAAAATTATCGCCAATGCAAACGCAATCGGCGCAGATCCTATTGAATTTGCCGAAAAGAATATTGCCAAGACCGATGCAGAAATGGCGGCACTGGGGAACGAAAATCCAACCATTATGGCGCGTGCCACGCATTGCATTGATGACATTATCGCATTTGTCCAAAAATTAATTGATTCAGGTCACGCATACGCATCTGAATTTGGCGATGTTTATTTTAAGTTAGACAGTTTCCCACAATATGGCAAACTGTCGCATATCCAGACCAATAAAAACGAAACCGGTGTTCGTAAATCTGTTGAGCCAGGAAAATTAAACGATGGTGATTTTGCGTTATGGAAGTCTGCCAAACCGGGCGAGGTTTCTTGGGCTTCGCCATGGGGGGCGGGTCGTCCTGGTTGGCATATTGAATGCAGTGCGATGAACATGAAATATCTGGGGGACCAGATTGATATTCATGGTGGTGGTCGTGATTTGGTATTCCCACATCATGAAAATGAAATCGCCCAGACCGAGGCCCTGACCGGAAAAACATTTGCACAATACTGGATTCATTGTGGTCTGGTCAAAGTTAATGGCCAAAAGATGAGTAAGTCATTGGGTAATGGTATCCTGTTACAGGATGTTTTGGCAAAATATGATGCCGATGTAATTCGTTTTGCGTTATTGCGGAACACTTATTCAACAGACATCGACATCACAGATAACTTTTTCCCGGATGCTGTGCGTCACATATACAAAATGTATTCTGTGATACGCGATGTAAACGCGCGCACATTTGATGGTGCGAATTCGGCCAAAACCGCGGAAATGATTGAAAAAATTGTCGCTGAATTTGAAACTTCGATGGATGATAACTTTAACACATCGGGCGTGACGGCATCGTTGTTCAGTTGGTTTAACTTTATCACGGCGGAACTAGCCAAAAAGACCACGGAATATGACCTGGCTGCCATTATTGCCAAGATTGTTGAATTGATGTCTGTGTTAAATATTTTACAGGCCAATCCGTCACAGTATATTGCCACGGCCCAGAATAAAATCTTGGCGGCGAATGGCGTGACAGTGGCTGAAATTGAATCTGCGATTGCCGACCGTGCATCGGCCAAGGCAAACAAGGACTGGACGGTCGCTGATGCAATTCGAAACAATATGTCATCACGCGGGATTGTATTTCGTGATGGGCCAAACGGCACGACATGGGATGTTGTTCTGTGATGGCGCGTTTTGAAAAAATACATACAATAAAAAAATAATAAAAATCGGTTGAAATTGGGGTAATATTGGTGTATATTACCCCCCGTAATTACAAGAGGAAATTTCCATGAACTATCCATATATGCCAAAATCTACTGCCTTGTGGCTGATTGAAAATACCGCATTAACATTTGAACAAATCGCAGATTTCTGCGGCATGCATGAATTAGAGGTAAAAAGTATTGCCGATGCAGAAACATATAAAATTCAACCATTAAACCCGGTTCTAAGTGGACAATTAACACGCGAAGATATTGAAAAATGCGAAGCGGATGCGTCTGCGCGCCTGACATTGCGTGATGAAATTGTTGCCGCCCAGAACAAACAGAACAAGCGCGGCGTTGGCTATACACCAAAATTACATCGTCAAAATCGTCTGGGTGGTATTTTGTGGATTTTGAAAAATTATCCAGAATTATCAGACGGCCAGGTTGCCCGCCTGATGCGTAGTACAAACCCAACGGTTGCATCTGTTCGCAATAAGACACACAATTCATATTCTTTGATTCAGATTCAAAGTCCAATTGTGTTAGGGTTGGTTTCTGAGTCTGCGATTCATGATGCCGTGGCCAAGGCGCAACGCGCGGCCAGCAAACCTGCAAAAAAGAAGAAAAAATAATAATTTCAACACATTAACAAACTGCAAAGGTTGATTGATGGTAAAAAAACTGGACGATGCAACAAGACTGCTTATTGAGTCTTTGCCAGAAAACTTGCAAAAACTAGCGGAATCCGCAATCGAGGTTGGTTATATGTCCCAAATGGACTTTACCGCCGCCACCGAAGCGGACGAGGTTCCCGCCGACGAACAGGACGAGGTTCTGGACTTTTTCCAACAGGACCTGGGACTGGAAGTTTTAGAATCTGACAGTTATCAGCGTGATTTGGGTAAATATTACGACGACGAAGATTCTGATGAACCACGCGACAAGACACGCAATCTGTTGAACGCGGATGCCGAACAGGTTGATGTCAACGACGATGATTATGAACACTATGCCAAGCAATTGGAACGCAGCCAGACCGGCTCATTGGTGCTGGGGGTCCAGGATTCTGTTCAATCGTATTTGAAACAAATTGGTACGGTTCAATTATTAACCGCCGCGGGCGAGGTTGCAATTGCCCAACGTATCGAGGCCGCATCCCGCCTTATGGTATATGGTCTGTGCGAAAGTCCTATGACAATCCAGGCCATGCTTGATTGGTACCAGCAGTTATTAAACGAAGATATTCGTCTGCGCTATATCGTGAATCTGGAAGTTATGTATTCCAGTGAATCTGAACAAAAATCCCTGGCGGCATTGTCTGAGGCATTAAAGTCCAAGGGTGTCGAACATGTCGATGAATTGGATGATGACGACCTGGACGATTTGGCCGATGCCACCGCCGACGAAGAAGATGAAGAAGACGAAGATTTAGACGAAGAAGACGGTATCAAAAAAGAAGATACCCCACGTGGCACATCGGGCGTTCCAATTCCTGTGATGGAAGAATCCTTGATGCCAATGGTTACTGAATTGTTCGCCAAGATTAAGCGCATATTTAACAGTATGCAGAAATTACAGGCCAAACGCTTGGAAAATCTGTTGTCGTCGGACACGCCGGATGCCGCATTGGAAAAGAAATATACTAAAATGCGTCTGGAATTGTTTGAACATGTCAGCAAGATTCGCCTGAACGATGACCGTGTTGCGGAAATTCTGGAACAATTGACCAAGCGCGACCAGTTATTAATGGGGCTAGAAGGAAAATTGTTGCGTTTGGCGATGGCAAATAAAATCAAACGCGAAGATTTCTTGGCCGAATATGTCGGTAATGAATTAAACCGTAACTGGGTTAAAAAGTTGGCTAAACATAAAAATGCCACATGGTCGAACTTTGCGAAAAAGCACGAAAAAGATATCTTGAAAATCCAAGAAGACATCACCGCAATCGCGACTGAAACCGGTCAACCAACCGCAGAATATAAAAAGGTTGTCGAATTAGTTCGTCGTGGCCAGGCCGAAGCCGCCCGTGCCAAACGCGAAATGATAGAAGCCAACCTGCGTCTTGTTATCAAATTTGCGAAAAAATCCAGCAATCGTGGATTGGGATTGGATTTTTCGGACTTGGTCCAGGATGGCAATATTGGTTTGATGAAGGCTGTTGATAAATTTGACTATCGTTTAGGTAATAAATTTTCAACATATGCGACAAACTGGATTCAGCAGGGTATTTCACGCAGTATCGCCGACCAGGCGCGTACAATTCGTATCCCTGTGCATATGATTGATAATATCCACAAGATTCAGCGTGCATCGCGTCAGTTTATGCATAAATACGGTCGCCAGCCAACCGCCGAAGAATTGTCCAAGATTATATATCTGCCGGTGGACAAAATCCACAAGGCAATGAAGGTTAATCTTAAACCAATTTCATTAGAGGCACCCGTCGGCACCGAAGACGACAGTTCGCGTATTGAAATCATTGCGGAC
Source organism: Alphaproteobacteria bacterium (assembly GCA_017472065.1). Classification (GTDB taxonomy): domain Bacteria; phylum Pseudomonadota; class Alphaproteobacteria; order Rs-D84; family Rs-D84; genus Enterousia. The sequence continues at coordinate 45,982 of JAFURB010000003.1, forward strand.
GAAACGGCTAAAAATCCGTTCACATCGGCCGCGCAAAAGAACCTGCGTAAAATTGTGACCCAGATTCTTTCTGAACTGGATCCCAAGGAAGAAACAGTCCTGCGCCAGCGTTTTGGTATGTCAACGAATAAAACCAGCACCCTGGAAGAGGTTGGTGAATACATCGGTGTTACCCGTGAACGTATCCGCCAGATTGAACAAAAGGCGTTGAATAAACTGAAACATCCAACACGCGCCCGCAAACTGCGTAGTTTCTTAGAAGATTAAAACAGACCCGCATATTTATGCGGGTTTTTATGTTAAAACAAAAAAGGAGTAAAAATGTACCAAGGAAAAATCATTGCCGTCGAAGGTGCCGACAAGGCCGGAAAACACACCCAGGTTACAAAAATTGTAGAATATTTGAAATCAAAGGGGATTTGTTGCCAGACATTGGCCTTTCCCATGTACACTGTTAATAACTATCCCACCTTTTTTGGTCAGTTTATAAAAGATTATTTGAACGGTAAATTTGGTCCGACCCGTGATCTGCCGGCTGAATATACGATGTTGCCATATGCGCTTGACCGACAAAGCAGTATGAAATGGGTAAAACAGTGGATAACAGATGACCGTTGGGTGATTATGGATCGATACACATACAGTAATGCATTTTCGATTGCGAAAACCCCACGCGAACAGTGGGATTCCAAGATTGATTTTCTGGAAAATCTTGAATTTGTTAATATGGGAATTTTGCGTCCAGATTATAATATTTATTTATCGTTGGATCCGCGTGTGGCATATGATATGCGATATACCGGTATGAAGGAATATCAAAACGGCAAACCAGATATACATGAATCCGATTTGAAATTATTGACTGATGTTTCTGATGTTTATCGTCACATTGCGTCGCGTGATCCAAAGAAATGGACAATTGTTGATGAAATGCGCCCTGATGGCACCCGCATGACCATTGACCAGGTTTTTGATGCCATCCGCCCTACAATTGATGGATTTATTCAAAAAACACGTTGATAAGATGTTATGAAAACCCGGGGCAATCCCCGGGTATTATTTTTCCATTTTATCTAGAATTGCATCCAGTTTACGCAAAGAACTGTTTGCACAACCACGACCCGTCCAATGTAGCAATTCTTCACCAGTTACATTATCTGCAATAGAAACATTGAAACGCAACCACCAGAACCCGTTTAGCGAACACCAAATTGGTCTAAACTTATTAACAGATTCAGATATGAATACAATATATTTAGCCTTGCCTACTTCGGATGCCGATATTTTTGAATCAGTTCCCTCTGCGGTAATGTATGTAGTTGAAACGCTAGACTTTACGTGCCCCACCGTCAGGTTGTACCCGCGTTCTTCCATTAATTGCTTGGCGCCTAATTGCATCAGGTTTCCACCAGAATCGACATAAAAAACTTCGTGTTTATCCAATGTACCTGGTTTCATATTCACATGGTTGCACGCAGCCAGGGTTGTAATTAAGATTAACGATAATAATTTTTGAAACATTTCCCATAATCCTTTTTGCTGATTTTATGCCACCGCCGCGAATAAGACAAGATAAAATATAACTTGCGAAACGGAATTTTATCCTGTATGATTGACATGAACTTAATGGGAATTGGGTTCAAGGGCCGTAAGAAAGCCCGGTTTACGCGGCGCAGAATGCGTTGTATCCATTTTTTAGGTTGCGACGCAATGCGCCGTTTCCTGGCCAGAACGGTCGGGAAGCCGCCGGTTATAAAACAGGTTTGATATAACCAAAGGCCGTCGGGGGCGACTCGTAAATCCGCTTTTCTTAACTTCCCGGTCACTTGTTTCAGGTGGCTTTTTTTATTTCCATTTTCCTGTTTTGTTTCCATGAAATATGGGTGGGTGTGGCGCATCGCAAGACCGCCAGAATTGGTCGATTTTATATACTTTAAGTCACCCAGTTGTTTGAACCCCACCCGTTTTTATAAAACCAAGGGGGAATCCTGTGCCAAAAGTTTCTGTCTTAATGCCAGTATACAATACACGAGAAGATTATCTGCGATCGGCAATTGAAAGTATTCTTGATCAAACATTTACAGATTTTGAATTTATAATTATTAATGACGGTAGTACAGAAATTGACCCCACGCCGATAGTCAAGTCTTACAAAGATTCGCGCATCAAGTATTATAAAAATAGCAAGAACAAAGGATTGGTTTTTACTCGTAATCGCTTAATGGCATTGGCAACTGGAGAATTTATTGCTTGGATGGACAGTGATGATATTTCATTACCACATCGTTTGGCTACTCAATTAAAATATTTTGTAAATCATCCAGATGTGTCCATTGTAGGGTCGTGGATTCGTGTTTTCCCGATGCCAGATAAAGGTGGACATCAAAAAGAAAATATTGGTGTTTTGGATGTGTTGCGTGGCTGGCCATTAAACAACCCAACTGTTATGTGGCGTCGTGCAGATATAGAAAAACATGAACTGAAATACGATGATAAATTTCCCGTTGCCGAAGATTATGATTTTTGGTCCCGGGCTGTGCGGGTTTTGAAAATAGCCAATGTGCAAGAGGAATTATTGATGTACAGGCGTATGGGGCAGAATATATCAGTGTCGCGTGGTGAACAAATGGAAAAATTGGATAAACAGATTAAACAGTCCCTATTGGACTTATTAACAGGTGATTTATATCTGCAAAAAGAGATAACAAAGTTAATCAAGAGAAATCCACGTAAAAAAATATTTTATAAAGAGATTTTGCCAAACAAACAACGTGATATTTGGGTGTTGGGTATGCGTTTGTTTTCTTACAAGGTGACCCATTAATACTATTAAAAATCAAATAGCATAAAAGGGGATTTGCATGCCAAAAGTATCCGTAATTGTTCCTTGTTATAATGTTTCGCAATATATAGACATGTGTCTGGATTCTTTGGTGAATCAGACATTGAAAGATATTGAAATTATCTGTGTTGATGATTGTGGTACCGACGACACCATGGACACGGTTCGTAAATATGCTGCAAATGATAAGCGCATAAAAATAGTAAAGAACAAACAAAACAGTGGTTTGTCAGAAAGTCGCAATAATGGTATTCGACACAGTTCTGCAGAATATATAATGTGCTGTGATTCGGATGATTTTTATGCGCCCGATATGTGTGCCAAGATGTATGATGCGATAACATCTGAAAATGCTGACATTGGTATATGCGGAACAAATGTTATTTACGAGGCCGACCACCACATGCAGAAATCAGACGAAGGTTATTTTACAATCAGACACAATGGTACTGTTGATTTCAGCAGTTCCGATTTTTCCAAATATCCGGTATGTGCATGGAATAAGATATATCGTCGGGATATTATTTTTGAACATGATGTTTGGTTTCCGCGTGGCCTAAAATACGAAGATGAATTTTTCTTTCCTGCATATTGTTCATATGTTAAACGGGCGGCCCTGGTATCTGATAAATTGTACCAGTATCGTCGCCGCGCGGGTTCTATTATGAATCAGACATTTCGTCGTGTTGCAAAATGTAACATGGATTATATCAAAATTGCGATTGCGTGGCACGATTGGGCGGTGTCGCACAATGTTTTTGACGCACATTCAGATTGGTTCTGGATAAATATGTTTTTACCAATGTTGCGTAATTCATTAAAGAATTCAGACAGAAAATATCACGATGATATTTACAGGACTGCATGCGAATTTATAGATAAATCATATGTTGCACAAAATTCATTATTTCATGCATCGCGGTGCATAGATGTTATTCGCAAACATAATGTGATGCCACGCAAATATTTGTTTGGTTTATTGCGCGTACAAAATGATGCACTGCGTTGCGATGTAAAGTTTGCAGGTATCAGTATCTTCAAGGTAAAACGCACCCACGCACGCAGTTTGTATTATTTATTTGGCATGCGAATTGCCAAGTCTGTAAATAAATATACAATTTGCATCCCGCGCACCATCAACGCATTAGACCTAGATAATACACAACTGATATCTGTGTTGCGTGAAATGGGTGAATTTACATATATTCCAAATGGCGGGAATATTGGTGATATGTTAATCGCATCATCAACCATGGCATTTTTCGATGATAATGATATATCATATACCATGTATAATGGTAATTCTGCACCGAATATTGTTTATGGCGGTGGTGGCATTTGGACATCCAGTTATGAACGCGATTGGTCTAAATTTTTACCGATTTTCCAATCTGCCCAACGTGTTGTTATTTTGCCCAGTTCATTTAATGGTTGTCAAAAACTATTAGATATATTGGATGAACGATTTACGGTATTTTGTCGCGAAGAAAAAAGTTACAAATACCTGAAATCAGCAAACACAGGTGCGAAAATTTTACTGGATCATGATATGGCGCTTCGCATGTCGCCAAAAATATTGTCTGTTCCACTAAAATATTCTGAAAAGACATCAAATGTACTTGGTAATATTGCATGGGGTCGGATTCCGCGAAATGTTGCATATTTTATGCGTACTGATTGCGAAAGTTCGGGGCATTACACCAGTGATATGGATGTGTCGGACCTGGCATATGGTTCATCAACCAGTTCGACCGATTACATAAACTTTTGCGCGCTGTTAATGCTGACCATTGTTAATATCCCAGATGTAATTGTCACAGACCGTCTGCACGTTGGTATTGCGGGATTATTGATGGGGAAAACGGTTTATTTGCTGGATAATTCATATGGAAAATTATCCGGTGTATATAAAAATTCATTAAAACAATTCAAAACCATGCATTTCTGTACCGAAATGCCAAATTTATAAAAAGGGGAAAGTATGACGGATAAAATTGTAAAATTTATTGAAATGGCGGTTCCAACATGGCCATGTAATTTTAGATGTCAATATTGTTATGTTGGCCAACATTATTCTGATATTGAACGTGGCAAGGTTCAAAAATTTGAATACACACCTGAACAAATTGCAAATGCGTTAAGCCGTGAACGCTTGGGTGGAACGGCAATGATGAATTTTTGTGCAAATGGTGAAACATTAATCTTGCCGATAAATCTTGAATATATCAAAGCGATATTGGCCCAGGGACACTTCGTTATGGTTGTTACAAACATGACCCAGACCAAGGCATTAAAAGAATTATGTGAATTGCCGGCCGAATGGCGCGAAAGATTGTTTTTGAAGTGTTCATTTCATTGGATGGAATTAAAACGGTTGGATATGCTGGATTTGTTCGTTGAAAATGTTCAAATGTGTTGGGATGCCGGAATCAGTCAAACAATTGAAATAACACCCCACGATGAATTGATACCGGAAATCCCAGAAATCAAAGAATTTTCATTAAAACATTTTGGCGCATTGCCACATATTACAATTGCGCGTGATGAAAATAATGAACTTAAGAAGTTAACGAAATTATCGGATTCAGAATATGAAAAAATTTGGGGGCAATTTGATTCTGCGTTGTTTAGCTACAAATTACGCACATGGGGAAAAAAAGTAAAGAATTATTGTTATGTAGGCGAATGGGGGTATTCGATAAATATAGCAAATGGGAAAATTTATAAATGTTCATCATGTGGCTTTGTTGGCAATTTGGTAAAAAACACATATAAATCATTACCTAAAAAACCGGCTTGTACGAAGTGTCCATTCAGACATTGTTACAACTCTCATGGGTGGCTGGGTTTTGGTGGCATGGTCCCAGAACTTGCAAAAGAAACCTATGCACAAATGCGAGACAGAGTTCGTAATGATGGTACTCATTGGGTCTTGCCGCGGATGTTAAAGGTGTTTGAAACAAGGGTTTCAGATAATCATAAAGAGCATTCTGTAATCAAAAAGTTTTATAAAAGACTGATGTCCTGATAAAAAACTGGGGCGATGCCCCAGTTTTTTATGCGCTGATACCACATGCGTACCAATATACTGCATTGTTCGTTGTTAATTTGTTAATCGTAAATTTATCCAGTGATACGGTGCGAACCACAATTGAATTTTGTTCGGTTACCGCCGTGTCGATTACTTTGGTTAAAATAACATTTGGTGTAATACTAAAACTTAGTGGGAAATTTGTGATGACCGATGTTGTGCCGGCATTTTTTGGAATCATACCCCCCATTTCAATCCAGCCGCTTTTATATTTCCGGTACCATGTATAGTTGTTTTCCGCCGTTGGTAATTGGCTTTCCACAACCCAATCGCCGTTCACATCCGTCACGCGTGCCATCGCAACACCACCCGTTGTTTCGCCATCATGAACGCGTACTGTTTTTGCATCCATGTCCACGGTGATTTCACCCGGCACACCTGTATATGCATCATTGACCGCCCCGTCACCGCGTTTAGGCACCAGGTTATGACTCTTGTTCGCGTCATCCAGTATTTCTTGCATCTGTACACCACACATTTTTTCATACATCGTGTTCAGTATTGCGCGCCGTTCATATGGCTGGAATTCGTGGTCATTTTCTACCCGATCGACCAGTCGCGTTAACACATTTCCCATTGCGTTCAGTATTTCTGATAATTCTGATTTTGGTAAAGACATAATTTGTTTATCCTTTGGTTAAAATTATGTCGCCCCAGTTGTTTGAATAAAAAAATCCTGCATGTTTGCAGGATAAAAAAAGGCTGCACATCTGCGCCGCCATCTTCCCAGATTATACCACAAAACATGCCAAAAATCAATCATAAATACCACGATAAATAAAAGTTTATATTAAAGTTCAAAGTGCATAGTGCAAAGTTCAAATGTGGAAAAATTAAACACTATCGTCATACCGGCGAAGGCCGGTATCCACTGCGTTCTTCTTAATTTCGAAACTAGGTGGAATACAATGGACCCCGGCCTAGCATCACCCACAAAATTTTCAATTTTGCAGGACCCGAACGCCGGGGTGACGGCTTTAAGAGTTTCTTAGATAAACTTTTATTTATAATAAGTATTAATTAATAGAATCTACAATTGCACTTTGAACTTTGCACTCTGCACTTTGAAAAAAATCCCGCCAACGGCGGGATTTTTTTTTATCTTGGCGCACCCGGCGCGATTCGAACGCGCAATCCCCGCCTTCGGAGGGCGATGCTCTATCCAATTAAGCCACGGGTGCATCGTCGTATATTATAAATATTTACATTGAAAATGCAAGTGTGCTGGGCGGTCTATTTTATCCTGGCTGCAATATCGTTTTTGAACGCGCGCAACTTTTTCTGGATTTTTCTGGCCGCCAACCCGGCACGGATAAATTTACGGTCCAATTTGCGATGTGTGATACTGTCGTAATAATCCATCAGTTCTTCGGACATGTCGGGTAATGGAAAACCGTCCAACAATGAAATCATTGCAAATTCTTCGGATGCCAGGGCAATTCCCGTCACATCAATAATTTGGTCCAGTGTGCCGTCTTTTTTGCAGATTATGTTTGCCGGGTGCAAATCGCAGTGTAACAATCGCACATTGTGATATTGCGATGTAGCCTTGATAATCGCATTAAACAGTGCCTTGGGGCGGGCAACGGTTGGTGAAATTTTGTAAACATCATAAAAATATTTGCCGCCTGATGAATATATTTCATCAAGGCTGCAATCGGCCAATCGGGCTTGGAAATCCAGAACCTGTTTATATGTGTCAAAAATCTTGTCGTAGCCGGGCAGTTTGGCAATAAATTCGGCCAGTGTGGGGTTGGGGTTATATTTATAAACCTCGTACCATTGGGCAAAGTACCCATGAATATTGATTTTTGGGATATTGAACCCCTTGCGGGTTAAATTTTCAGACACTTGTTTGTCGCGCGTGGCGATGCGTGAATCTACGAATTTACAGATAATTGGACCGCGTTTGCGCGTGTCTGCCAGAAAGATTGGTTTGTTTGGTGTACACCCATCAGGTGTTCTGATGTTTGTTGCGTTTGGAAAACTGTTTTTTATCGCGGCGTGAAAAAAAGTGTGTTTATCTAAATCTTCCATAATTGTTTGCCTTGGGGAAATAATTTTAGACTAGATTTTTATAATGTCAAGCATTTAACCGCGTTGCAGCAAACTTAACATAAAATCATCCAAATCCCCATCCAAGACCGCATCAGAATCCGTTTTTTCGACCCCTGTGCGAACATCTTTGACCAATTGATATGGATACAAGACATAGTTTCTTATCTGGCTGCCCCAATCAATCTTTTTTTGCTGGGCCAGGGCGGCATTTTCAGCCTCGGCCCGTTTTTGCAGTTCTAATTCATACAATTTACTGCGTAACATTTTCATTGCCATTTCGCGGTTTTGAATCTGGCTGCGTTCATTTTGACATGTTACAACTGTGTTTGTTGGTATGTGTGTTATGCGAACCGCACTGTCGGTTTTGTTAACGTGTTGCCCGCCGGCACCTGATGAACGATATGTGTCAATGCGTAAATCTTTGTCGTTTATTTCAATTTCAATTGTGTCATCAACATCGGGCCAAACATCAACTGATGCAAAACTGGTCTGGCGTTTGCCGTTGGCATTAAATGGTGAAATTCGAACCAGACGATGAACACCGATTTCATTTTTTAGCCACCCATACGCCCGATTGCCCGATATGCGGTATGTGATATTTTTTATCCCAGCGGTGTCACCGGGGTGTTCTTCGATAATCTCGGTTGAAAAACCGTGGCGTTCGGCCCAGCGCGCATACATGCGTGATAACATCTGGGCCCAATCTTGGGCCTCGGTTCCGCCGGCGCCGGCCTGGATAAACAAGAACGCACCGTTGTTATCTGCGGGTTCTCGGAACAGGGTGATGAATTTTGCGCGATGTGCGGCATCTGCCAATGCCTCGATTCCGGCAATGACATCCGTATCATCTGGGGCAATTTGATACAGTTCACTTAAATTCTTGTATTCTGATTCCAGGTGTTTTAATTCGCCCATTGATTTTTCCAGACCAGATTTTTTTTGCAAAATGGCCCGCGCAGAATCAGGATTGTTCCATAAATCTGGATTATTAACCTGGGAATTTAGTTCGTCAATCTGTGATTGCAGTTTTTCAGGGTCAAAGAAACCCCCTAACGGCGGAAATGTCGTCGGAAATCTGCGATAAAACTTCATTAACCATAATCATGGCACCCATGATAACATTAAAATTTGTTGAATCAATGAATTTTTGGCACCGGATATTAAAACAGTGTTTGCGTTTTTTAGACTAATATGTTAAAATTCATCTAACGAGAGGGACCCTAATGACGAAATTTTTCATGATTTTTGGGCTTTTTGGCCTGTGCTTTGGTGCAATGGATGCACATGCGGTGTCTGCTGGTACGGTTTCTGCGGCAAACGCGGCATCTAATTCGCGCAGTGTTTCTATGTACACCCCCAGTGCCGATGGCGCCCGTGGAAATCAAGGTCTTGCCAACGCGTACAAGGCCAATCAACGCAATACATATTACATGGTGACCCAACCGGATGTTGACACCGCGTGCCGTGAAAAGATTTATGCATGCCTGTCAGATTATTGTGGCGATGTGACCGTTGTGCCGGGTCAACGCACATCAAAATGTCAGTATGCAACAGAATCCGAATTGTATAATTATACATTACTTTGTCTGCAAAAGGATAATTCTGTCTTGTTGCCCCAATATAATACAAATACGCGCACTGGTCCGGGCGGCATGAATACTGCGGCGCGCCTGTGCCCACCATATGTTCAGCAAGAATTAATGTCATACCTGTCCATGGCAAACATGGCGAACCAGTTATCTAAATCTAATTCCGACCTGTGTATTCAGCGTCGCCAGGAATTAGAGGCTGCCATGGCGTGCCACTCGGTCGCGCTGGCGTACGGTAACGAAACGGCCAGTATGCTGAACCGTCAATTGACAGATTATTGTGGTGCCGGTGTCCCAGGGGGCAGTGCTGAAATGGTAACTCGTTTTGCCAACGCGGGCAATGTTGGTGCAAATATTTGGGGGTGGGCCGAAAAGATTGTTAGTCTGAACCTGAACGAAAAGGGCGCAGATTGGCAGATGGCGGTTGATTCTGTCTTGGCGGGATATACAAATCGTATGAACCTGGCATGTGGTGATAATCTGCAGATTAATACAACAGGTGCGGCCGCGTCGTCAAACGAACCAACAACATTGCAGACTGTTGCGGCGTTGGCGGTGGGGACTGCGTTCCCAACGGTAAACAATAATGCGCCAAATCCGTATGAAACCCAATCGGTGTTTATGCAGGTTGAATCACGTTCTGAGTTATGGGATTATAACACCGCGTACCAGGTGGTCCAGGCCGGTTTGACTAATAACTCCATGACGCAAAATGCATTTTTGACCAGCGCGCAAATGGATGATATGCAAACGGCATACAAACGCGGAACCAAGGTGTTCATTATTCGTGACAGTGCGCGTTGCTATATGATTCCTGTGGCGCAATTGTCCCAGACGGAAACATCGCTTGTGTCACAGACATTTGCCAATTGTATCAGTAAATAATAATCCCCCGCATGGGGGATTTTTTTATTATTGCTTTCATTAAAAAACATTGTATAATCACACGGCAATCTTTAAGACAATATTAGGGGAAACACATGTTCAAAAAAGAAAAAATCAAAGATTTACATTATTCTGTTACTGGTCTGATTTCTGCCGATGAATTACAGGGTGCGGCCGATGAAATTTTATTGGAACACGGTAAAAAGGTTAAAATGCCGGGATTTCGCACAGGCAAGGTTCCATTAAACATCCTGCGTCAAAAATACAACGCATCTGCATACGGCGAAGCCATTGATAAATTAATGAACCGTGATCTGGAAACATATGTCGCGGATAAAAAAATTCGTTTGGCCGGCGCACCCAAGGTTGATTTAGCTGGTTGGGAAATTGGCAAAGATGCTGAATATTCAATGGAATTTGACATTTTGCCAACATTGCCTGCGATTGATTTAGAAAAAATCACAGTAACTAAAAAGAACGCCAAACTGGATGAAAAAGAAGTTGAAACAGCATTGGAAAACATCCGCAAATCACGCAGTTCTGCAATTAAACAAGACGCAGATTACAAGGCGGCCGATGGTGACACCGCGGTTATTGATTTCAAGGGGTTTGTTGGTGATGTCGCATTCGAAGGCGGCGCGGCAACTAAACATCATTTAATCTTGGGTTCTGGTTCATTTATTCCTGGGTTCGAAGATCAGATTATTGGACACAAATCTGGCGATAAATTTGATGTTAATGTTAAATTCCCATCTGATTATCATGCTGAAAATCTGGCGGGCAAAGATGCGCGTTTCGAAGTTTTGGTTCACGAAGTTCGCAAACATATCTTGCCAGAATTGAACGACGATTTGGCCAAACAGGTCGGTCAAGAATCTGTTGAAGCGTTGCGTGAACATATCCGTAAAATCATCAATGAACAATATGACGAAGCGGCCAAACGCGACATGCGTAATGAATTGTTGGATGCATTGGCGGACAAGGTTAAATTGGATTTGCCAGAAACATTGGTTGAACAAGAATACAACATGGCAAAATCAGAATTCGACCATCATAATTCACATTGTCACGATGAAAAATGTGAACACAAATGGGATGAAAAACAAGAACGCAAAGATGCCGAACGCCGTGTTAAATTGGGCTTAATCTTGGCTGAATGGGGCACCCAGAACAAGGTAGAGGTTACACGCGACGACCTGCAACAGGCCATCTGGGCCGAAGCGGCGCGTTACCCAGATCCGAAACAGGTATTTGAATTCTATAACCAGAATCAAAATGCGTTGGCGATGTTGCGTGGCATGATTTTTGAACGCAAGGCCCTGGATGCAATGTTGACACATGTCAAGACCAAGGACAAAACTGTCCCAGCAGACGAATTGTTCAAACAGGCATCTGTTCGCTAAGTCAATAAAAACGCACCGAACGGTGCGTTTTCTTTTAATTATTTGGGGGAAATGATATGAAGGCGTATTTGGATATTTTAGAAAATATTTATAACAACTGTGCCGATGTGCGTCAAAATCGCACCGGAATACCAGATATCGGTACGGGACATGGTGCAACATTTGTGCATGATATGGCGGACGGATTTCCGCTAATCACAACCAAAAAAATGGGGCTGAAAAATATTGCAACCGAACTAGAATTCTTTTTGCGTGGCATAACGGACAAGAAATGGTTACAAGACAGAAAATGTAAAATCTGGAACGAGTGGGCAAACCCCATCAAGGTCGAAGAATCATACAACATAAAAACTAAAATGCTAGAGCAGGGCGGTCCGTTAACCGATCAACAAAAACAAATTGTCCGTAATTCTGTTATGGATTATGAACGGGATTTGGGGCCGATTTATGGATTCCAATGGCGGCATTTTGGTGGTGAATATCAGTGGGATTTGAATCGAATTGAACAGAATCCATCAGATAATTTTAATCATGAACGCCCCGGCGTTGACCAGGTTGCCACCGCAATCGACAAATTAAAAAACAATCCCAACGATCGTCGTATAATTGTGTCTGCGTGGAATCCGGTTGATTTCCCCCAGATGGCATTGCCACCGTGCCATGTCATGCACCAGTTAATTGCCCGTGACGGTCGCCTGAATCTGATTTGGACCCAGCGTTCATGTGACATGTTCCTTGGGATACCGTATAATATTGCCAGTTATGCGTTATTGTTATTGCTGTATGCCAAAGAATCTGGAATGACACCCGGGATATTAAAGGGCGAATTTCATGATGCACACATTTACACAAATCATTTACCCCAGGTTGCCCAGCAATTATCGCGCACCCCGTATAAGTTACCAACGGTTACAATCCCAGATGAAAACTGGCATGGGATGTTGAATTGGCATGCGGATGATGGATTCAAACTTAATGATTACATATGTCATGAAAAATTAGCGGGCGCGGTTGCGCGATAATTCGCTTGACAATTAACTGTTGTGATGTCATAATAAGTGTGCGTCGTAACAGATAACGAGGCGTGCATAAAAGACGCATATCTTTTTGGGAACGCCTACAATGCAAATGCAAGAGGTTACGCTCCGTTTTTCGAACCGATTTTGTCGGTTCTTTTTTTTATTCCTATATCGGTGCTTGAATGAATATTGAAAATTTGATATAATATTTGCCATGAAATTATCGCGTCGCAGTGTTTTGAAAATAACGGGTTTTAGTGTTCTGGCACTAACGGCATTGCCACGCATGGCATTTGCTGCGCGCAATTCATTGCGTTCTTTGCGTACTGGGGTGCAGCCTGGCAACAAAACCCGTTTGGTGATTGAAACGGCGACGCGCCCGTCTTATTCATTATCGTATCCCGCGAATCAGTTGATTGTTACATTGTCCAATACGGCCGCCAACACGGGGATAAGTCCGAAATTGGCATCCGGTACATTGGTAAAATCCCTGGCCCAGGCCCAGATATCTGATTCCCTGCAAATAATTGTAAATTTGAACAAACCGATTTCGCAAATACCAAAATCTCAGATTATGGTATTGGAACCAAATGGTGATAATGATTATCGTTTGGTGCTGGATTTCGTGGCGGGAACACCTGGGGCGGCATCGGCGACCACTGCTACAACAACGGCATCATCGCCCAAGAAAACGGCCGCACCATCAAAAAAATACATTGTTGTTGTTGATGCAGGCCACGGGGGCAAGGACCCTGGCTGTATTGGCAAGGGTGGCACCCGTGAAAAAGACATTGTTTTATCTGTGGCGCGCAAATTAAAAACGCAACTGGATGCCAATGGGTTCCAAACATATTTAACGCGCAGTGGGGATACATATCTAAAATTGGCCCAACGCGCCGAAATTGCAGAAAAGAAAAAAGCAGACCTGTTTATATCGCTGCACGCAAATGCAAACCCCAGCCGCGCTATGAAGGGATTTTCAATCTATACACTTTCTGAAAAAGCGTCCGACGAAGAGGCAAAAAAACTGGCCGAGGCTGAAAATGCCGCCGACAAAATCGGGGTCGAAGGATTTACCGAATTTGAAGAAAATATTCGCATTGCGCTGTCTTCGTTACAACAACACGCCGTCGCAGAAATGAGTGAAGAATACGCCAACGGTGCTGCGCGTGCGTTCAAGAAAAAATCTATAACACAACAACCTGGGCCTGATGTTCGTCATGCGCCATTTGCGGTTTTGCGTTCGACTGTGCCGGGCGCATTGCTCGAATTGGGGCATTTGTCCAACGCGGCCGAGGAAAAGTTACTTAAATCATCCGCACACCAAGACAAACTGGTCGCTGCGATTGTTAAATCGGTTAAAAACTATAATTTTGATGTATAAAAATACCCGCGATATGCGGGTTTTATTCTGGCGGAGCAGAAGGGATTTGAACCCTTGATAGAGTTGCCCCTATACGCGATTTCGAGTCGCGCGCATTCAACCACTCTGCCACTGCTCCTGTGTGCGCCATTATAATCATGCTGGGATTATTTTGCAAGGGTTAATATTTGACTTTTTCCATCCGTTGATTAGAATAAAAAACACTATGGCTATGACATTTAATGAACAGGTTTATGATACCGTTGCGCGCATCCCGGCGGGGCGCGTTGCGACATTTGGTCAAATCGCACAAATGATTGGTCGTCCGCGTATGGCGCGATTTGTTGGGTATGCATCGAATAATAAAAACAGTTGGCATCTGCCATGGCATCGTGTTGTGTTCAAGAACGGTTCGCTGTGTTCTGGATTCGCCGCTGAACAGTATCGCATGCTAAAATCCGAAGGGGTAAAATTCGATTCAGATAAATGTGTTATAATGTCTGAATACCAGTGGGACCCCGAACGTGATGGAATGCCATTGGAACTGAAAGATTTGCCATTGGTGTTTTAAGAAAAACGGGGAATTTTCCCCGTTTTTTATTTGTTCTTTTTTGCACCGCTCGATTTCTGTGTCAGACGTTCGTATATCGTATCTGATGCCAATGGTTTGTATGACAAAAACCATGCGCGTGAATCAATGTTTTTTTCACGTTTTTTTGCAAATTTATTTAGTTCATTTGTATTCTGTGGGGCGGGCACCAAAACATGTTCCCCCGGCACCCAGTCGGCGGGAATCGCAACACGAAACGCATCTGCGGTTTGTAATGCAACAACAATTCGCATAATTTCTGTAAAATTGCGCCCCAATACCGCCGGATAGTATAAAATTGCACGAATAATCCCCATGGGGTCAATTATAAATACTGCGCGCACGGCATGTGTATCGGATGACGAATCGTGAATCATGCCGTATGTGCGTGCGATGTCTGTGTCCATGTCGGCGATAACAGGAAATGTGATTTTTGCACCGCCGTCCATTTCGCTGATTGCATGAATCCACGCAAGATGAGATGGAATTGCGCCAACCGACAATGCAACCAGGTCTGTATTTAATTCATCAAATTGACTTAATAATTCCTGGAATCTAATAAATTCTGTTGTGCATACCGGGGTAAAATCAGACGGATGTGAAAAGAAAATCACCCATTTTCCGGCATAGTCATGTGGAAAATGTAATGGCCCGTTTGTTGTCTGGGCATGAAATTCGGGGGCCGTGTCACCAATCAGTGGCATTTTATTTGCTACGATTTCATCGTCACAGATATTGAACATATGCGTTTCTCCTTTTTTTGTTTGTATAAATTTAGCCTAGCATTTTCAACGCACTAATCGTCACAGGAACCTATTCATTTAATAATAAAAAACTTTACTCTTGATAAAATGTGCTATGATATGAATAATATAGGGCAAGATAAAAGGATATATGATTATGAAACGTTCTGATATTGTACGAACTATTCAGGTTCAATTTAAGCATATGCGCGCATCTGATGCGGCGGCAATTCTGGATACTGTGGCGGATCACATGATTGATTCTGTTGCCAACGGCGATCGTATTGAAATTCGCGGTTTTGGTACATTTCAACCACGCGCCCGCGCGACCAAAATCGGATATAATCCATGTACTGGGATGCCAATGCCATTACCGGCCAGCACGACAATCCTTTTCAAGCCCAGTCGTGAATTAACAAAAAAAATGAACGGATAATAAATTATGTTATTTGGTAAAAAATCGGGAATTAAAAACCGTAATCGTGAACGTTATGAACGCATACGTCGCCTGATGTGGATTAAGTGTTCATCATGTGGGAAACTGGTTTACTATAAAGATTACAAGGAAAACCTGTACATTTGTCCGCATTGTAAACGTGCGTTTATCATGTCGCCTAAGCAGCGGTTTAATTTGCTGTTTGATGACAAGACATGGGAAAAAATAACACTGCCCACAACGACGGACGACCCGTTACAGTTTGTTGACAGAATCCCGTATGTTGATCGTTTGGCTGATGCGCGTGCTGATACCGGGTGCAGTGATGCTGTTACCACGGCGGATGGCACAATTGGTGGTGTCCCATCGACGGTATGTGTGTTAAACGGTGATTTTATGATGGGGTCAATGGGGCGTGCGGCCGGCGACGGTATTATTGCCAGCATTGAACACGCCATTGATACCAAACGTCCATTTATTATGGTTGTGGCCAGTGGTGGTGCCCGTATGCAGGAAAATATCCTGTCGTTGATGCAGATGGCGCGTACAACGGCGGCTGTGAATAAACTGCATGAAAACAAAATTCCATATATTGTTTTATTAACGGATCCAACATATGGTGGCGTTACGGCATCATTTGCGATGCTGGGGGATATTCATATTGCAGAATCCGGTGCGCGCATTGGATTTGCCGGTCGGCGTGTAATAGAACAAAATATTCGTGAAAAATTACCATCTAATTTCCAGACGGCTGAATATCTGTATGAACATGGCATGGTCGATATGGTTGTCGAACGTCGTGATTTGCATGATGTTTTGGCGCGCATTTTGGCAGTGTTAACGAAACAGCCACGCGAACCAAAGCAGATAAATATCGCGACACCTGCATATGATACATCTAAAAAAATCCGTGGCATGGGCGAAACAGATGCATATGACAAAGTATTGTTGGCCCGCCATGAAAATCGTCCACACTTTTTAGACTATATCAGTGGCATCGTAGATGATTGGACATATCTGGCCGGTGACAGATTATATGCCGAAGATGCCGCCATGGCATCTGGAATTGGTTTTTGGCGCGGTATTCCGTCGGTCATTATTGGCCAAGAACAAGGGCGCACAATCGAAACCCGTCAAAAGCATCGCTTTGGCATGGCCAATCCAGACGGTTATCGCAAGGCCCAGCGTATGATGCGCCTGGCAGAAAAGTTTGAATTGCCGTTGATTTCTTTGTTTGATACTGCCGGTGCATTTGCCGGCCGCGAAGGCGAAGAACGTGGCCAGTCCCAGGCTGTTGCAGAATCGATGTCGGTCGGTCTGTCTATCAAGACCCCATATGTTGCTGTTAATGTCGGCCAGGGTGGATCTGGGGGGGCAATTGCAATTGGTACGGCGGATCGCGTACTGATGTTGGAAAATGCGATTTATTCTGTTATCGCACCTGAATCATGTGCATCAATTTTATGGAAGGATAACAAGTTCAAGGCCGATGCCGCCGCTGCAATGAAACTGACGGCGCGTGATATGGCGAACTTAAATGTTATTGATGAAATTATCCCAGAACCGGACAAGGGCGCGCACACAAATTGGCAAACAACAATGGAATTGTTGTCGGCGGCGGTTGCAAATCATATCGCTGAATTGCAGACCGTTCCTGTGGACCAATTGCCGGCTATGCGTGCGGATAAATTCTTTGCAATGACGCGCGATGTTGAAATATTTCAACCCGCCCATGATACCGAAGACAATTAAAAAATCCCCCAATTGGGGGATTTTTTATAACTTTAATACACCGTCTGCAAATTCGATTGTTGCCGGTGTGCCGGTATTGGTTCGGCTGATTATATTATTGTTTGCATCGCGCACAATCGCATACCCACGTGCCAGAACATTTTTATAACTTAACGATTGTAACATCTGTCCCAGGTGGGAAATCGATTGGTTTAATGTGTTCATACGATTTTGCAGAATTGTTGGAAATCCTGCGATGATGTCCATGCGCTGATGCGCGATGGCGATTTTATTGTCGATTAAAATATTCATCGTGCGCCCCATGTCATCCAGACGCTGGGCGTGTTCCATGACCAGTTGTCGTGGACTTTTTATGCTGACCGATTCTATGCGTGATTTTGCATTAACCAGTCGCGTTGTAAATGTATTAGACAGTCTGGTCCACATATTGTCTAATTCCTGGAACAGGGCCAGTTTTGTTGGCACAACCATTTCCGCCGCCCCTGTGGGGGTTGGTGCGCGTACATCGGCGGCAAAGTCTATTAACATCCAGTCTGGTTCATGTCCCACGCCGGAAATCAGTGGTATATGGCTGGCTGCGGCGGCACGTACAACGATTTCTTCGGAAAATGGCAACAGGTCTTCCAATGATCCACCACCACGCGCAACAATAATTACATCAACATTGTTTGCGCGATTAAAGTATTCAATGCCGGCGGCAACCTCGGCGGCGGCGGTTGTACCCTGGACCGTCGCAGGATATAAAATAACATGTACTGGGAATCGTTCACGCAACCTGTTTTGAATATCTTGAAATGCAGCACCGGTCGGACTGGTTACAACGCCGATGCGCTGCGGTAACTGGGGCAGGGGCTTTTTTCGTGCCTGGTCAAATAATCCTTCGGCGGCTAATTTTTGCTTTCTTTCTTCCAGCATTTTAAGAATTGCACCCACACCAGCCATTTCGATTTCATTGATGATGATTTGATAATTACTGCGTGCCGGGTATGTTGTAAATCGACCGGTGACAACGACCTCCATCCCTTCTTCCAGTTTGAACGCAATCGGTGTGCCACGCCAAATAATCGCAGAAATAGCGGCCCCTGCATCCTTGACCGTCATATACATATGGCCCGACGAAGCGCGTGTAATTTGTGATAATTCGCCGCGTATTTTTATGCGCGGAAATGCGGTTTCAACCACCCCTTTCAGTAATGATGCCGCATCTGTTACACTGAATATTGTATCTGGTTTAACAAAAGGTTCTGGTTTCTGCATTATTCAAGCCCCGCATATTTTGCCAATGTTAATGCCTTTTCTTTTAGCATATCATAAAACATTTCATCTGTTTTCAGTTCGTTAACTGGTCGTCCCATTTTATAAATTTCTGGTAATTGTTTTGAATCAAATTGCGTATGCGTTACATCAAATATTGTATGAGATTTTTTATGATACAACCACCAATGCATATTTGTTCCACGCAATTGCCATACTGCATCACCGCCTGTCATTGAATAAATCAGATAACTGGATATCATACAGAATCCATCCGACGGATCAATGTCACCACGCATTTCTTCGCCCAGTACGCGATGATGTGTTAACCGTTTCTTAAAAGATTCACGCAACAGGTAAACAATTTCTGGTAATGTAAAGTTTTCGCTGTACGCATCTTCAAAATTTATTGCACTTAAAACCAACTTGTTTGATTCTTGGTTATATTGTGCCAGTTTGTTCTTTGCGTTATAAAATTGATCTGTACCTTTCATGGATAAGATTATATCACAGACGCACGAAAATTCAATTTTATAATTCTGTCAGTGGCCACCGTGGCCGTGGTGCAATTGGTTCGGTAACGATTCGACCAGCTTTATAATTTTCAATTCCCGCCCATGCAATCATTGCACCATTATCTGTACACAGATTCATTGGTGGTGCGGCAAATGTCATATTAAATTTCTTGGACATTTTTTCCATACTTGCACGAATTGCACTGTTTTTTGCAACACCCCCCGCAACAACCAGTGTTTTTGGTGCTGCATCCCGAACGCGTTCATCGGACATCGCGTTTTCTAATCGGTTTGTAATGCAATCAACAACCGCCGCCTGGAAAGATGCACAGAAATCATTTATAAAATTATCATCATGTGGCCCTGGATTTTTATCCAAAAATGTGCGCGCGGCTGTCTTGATGCCACTGAACGAAAAATCGCACCCTGGTTTGTCGCACAGCGGTCGTGGAAACTTGAACGCATGTGGATTGCCGGATTGGGCGCGCGAATCTACAATCGGTCCCCCCGGGTACCCCAGTCCTAGCATCTTGGCCACTTTGTCATATGCTTCACCGGCACTGTCATCCAGTGTCTGGCCGATTAATTCATATTGTCCAACACCCCGCACCAACAAAATCTGGCAATGTCCCCCCGATGCCAACATCAACAGGTACGGAAATTCGACCATCATATTACCACTGGCACCATCGGCTGTGGTCGCATGCAAGCGTGGTACCAACGCATGCCCTTCCAGGTGATTAACTGCAACCAATGGTTTGTTTGTTGATTGTGCGATACCCGTTGCGGCCATCCACCCAACCAAAACCCCACCAATCAGTCCTGGCCCCGCCGTCGCAGCAATTATATCGATATCATCAATTGTTTTGCCGGCCCGTGCCAGCGTGGTTTTAATAACATCATCAATTGCCAGAATATGCGCCCGTGCGGCCAGTTCTGGCACAACCCCACCGTATTTTTGGTGTTCTGGGATTTGCGAATAAATTATATGTGATAAAATATTGCGATTTGAATCAACAATCGCCGCCGATGTTTCGTCGCACGACGATTCAATCCCCAAACACAGCAATGGCCGTGTATCAGATTTCGAATCACCGACCAAAGTCCCCATATCCATATGAATAATTTTTTCATCTGTCATTTTATTTAATCTCTATAAATGCAACACCTTGTTCACCCATTTGACGACGTCTGTCAGAATATTTCTTAAAGTCTGCATCAACAACATGTCCCGCCGCCGATGATGCATGCCGCAAAACGGTCCCCCCCGGCAATAACAATCCCATATGTGTCACGGCCAGTTCCGTTCCAATCGTATCAAGGCTTTTTGAATTTGCGCTGATAAACAAAACAATCATAACGCGTTCGTTGTCTATATCCCCAAGATTTTTATATGGAACATATTCAATAGATGTTTTAACAGGGGCAATATCGGCATCAATTCCATGAACTTTTTTCATCCATGTGGCTTTGTCGATTGTCAAATGTCGTGTTACTGTTTTACCAAATTGCGAACTAACATTTTCAACACGATTTTTATTGTTGGCCAGCCAGTCAGATTCAATAAAATGATTTCTGTTCATGAAATCGATTTTGCCGTCTTTGTATCGAATTTGGTTCAGGTTACTAACATCGCCCCCCGCCATAACGGTTTCAACAAATGTCGTGCAATCAAATGCATCCGTCCGGATAAGTGGGTCGTTATCTGGTGCCTTTTCTTCGCCCAGTGGGTCACGCATATATTTTGCACCCATATAATTGTCGCCCATTGGCACGCCTGGCGCAATGGCACAACCTGTCATCAATAACAATATTGCAATCCATTTCATGATTTTTTACAGATTTTCTTTTAATTGCATCCCCAGATTGCACAAACGCGCAGCATCTGCGATTGTCATTTCCCCTGCATCTGGCAGACTTGCCATCTTATCAACGCATGCAACCAATATATCAATGTTTTTGTCGCCCCCAACCAATGTTTGAACGGTCGATATGCGTTCGTCATTATTTGCAGACAGCCAACTTTTTAATGTCCCCGTACTTAGATCTTTGGAACGCAATGACATCGTGAACACAAACAACGCCAATACTAAAACCCCTGCGCCAATCAGAATTTTGAAATATTTTTTTATAAAATTCATCTTATATTCTCCTCTTTATTCATTTGGTTCATCAGATGTGAATATTGTGGCAAAATGCGTCTTGCGTTTTTCAATAATTCACCTTCTGACATTTTGTTTGGTGCGTGGTAATACACCGGACCATCGACAATAATTTTTGTTGGTTGATTTGTCCACATTAAACCATCACCAAATTTTTGGCAATCGATATTCTGGGCACTTACACGATAAATTGTTGTCCACACTGTACCGTGCGTTAATGGTTCTTTGTGCGACATTGCCATTAATTCTTTGGCCTTTTCCAGACTCATGCATACATAAACATTTGTATTATACGGCCACCACTTTTCCCCAGACCTGTGGGCGCCACCACCACTTAGCATATAGCCCGTCATTTCGTTGATAATCATAATTATTATTCCTTGTTTTTGCAGTCAACCAACCATACATCATAATCTGCATTTTGCAGTGGTCGAACGCCCGGTTCATTGCGCGACATCCAGTTGCTAAACACCATACCATCTGTTGCGGTTGATATTTCCAAGAACGCAAAGTAATCTTCTGCATCAAATGGATCCGATTGCTTGCATGCGCGCACGGTAATATTAATTTTTTCAAATTGTGCAGAATTCCCAACAGGGATATTTATGTTATAAACCTTGCCGGCGGCTTTGTTCATAACACGAACGGCGGCAATTTCGCGGTCAATATATGCGTTCGCCACCACGGGCAGGGCGCAAAAAAACATAAAAAGTGCAACTAATTTTTTCATACCACGCATATTACCTTGTATGTCAAAAAATGTCAATTCATATTCAAATACATGTTGACAAACACGAATTGTGTGCAATAATTTAACTATGATAAAGATAAAAAACGATGATCGTTTGGCTTTTTTACGCACTAATAACCCCAAGATGGCTGAAAAAGACTATCTTGAGTGTTTGATATTGGATAAACTGTTTCAGAACGATTATATATTCAATAACTTTGTATTCGCGGGCGGCGGCTCACTAACTAAAACATATAGCCTAAGCCAGCGCATCGGCCAGGATATCGATCTTGCCTGTGCGAATTTTGCTGACATCCCTGATACGCGTTCAAAAAAGAAATTAAGTAATTTTAGAAAGTCTTTCAAAAAATTTGTCTTTGATACGGTAAAACCGGTTGTAAACAGTGCAATTAATCAAGATTCGCGTTTCATGATAATTACCGATCGCGATTGGAACGCACTGGAAAACAAAGAACACTTTATGTCATCACCAACATTACATGTTCTGTATAAATCAGAATTGGGGCCTGATATGGGGCATTTATGTATTGAAATAATTCCACGCAAATATGACAGTGATACAATTACATATCGTTCAGTACAACCGTATTCAATTAACAAAGAAATAGGAAATATACCGACCGTATCATATGAACAAACCTTCTGGGACAAGATTTATGCGCTGCACTCAAACGCAGTCGCGCGTATCCCACATTTTGACGACGGTTTTTCGCGTCACTATTATGATGTTGCAACATTGGCGCCGTTTGTTGATTTGGAAAACACATATCATTTGTTGGACCGGATTGCGGCGCACCAACAAAAATATACCACCAAGGATATTGATGCAATCACATCACCGTCTGATATTGTCTTGTTGCCTGACGACCGAACACTGGGACGATTAAGTGCGGATTACCAATCACTGGATACGGCCTTTAATGCGCCGCGCGAATCATGGGAACAGATTGTTCAAATGCTGCGTGAACTTAATCAAAAATTAAATAAATGCCAAGGGGGGCACTAAACATGGCTACATATGTTTTTTCAGACCCACATTTTGATTCAGAAAAAATTATCGCAAATGGCGAACGTCCGTTTCGTGATGTTGCACATATGAATCACACACTAATAGAAAATTATAATTCTGTTGTACAAAAACAAGATGTTTGTTATTGGCTGGGCGATGTAATGTATGGCGCATCCAAGGACAAGGTTTCTAAAATCCTGCGTCAATTGCATGGTCGAAAATATTTGATTATGGGAAACCATGATCGTGGTCATTCTGAAACATGGTGGCGTGACGCCGGGTTTGATAAAGTATTTACCAACCCCGTTTATATTGCCGAACAATACATAATGTTGTCGCATGAACCACTGGAAGAATTCGGGGATTTATCACCAATTGCAAATATTCATGGACATATTCATATCCAAGATTATGATTTTCCCAACCATGCCCAGTGCATAAATGTATGTGTTGAAAAGACTGATTACAAACCTGTATTGATGTTCAATCCGTTTTTGACCCATATGCGTGAATTTAGCAAATAAAAAAACACCCGCCCAATGGGCGGGATTATTTTACCACGGGATGTAACCTTCGTTACATTTGCGTTCACATTTTTTGGTATTTGGGTTCCATTTCATTGTACCCGTGCCTTCTGGGTCCGTGTATTCTTTTATCGGACAAATTGGAACGCACTCGTTATTTTCCAGGTTATACAGTTCACCTTGGTACAAGCATGCTGCAATTTCACAGCCACGCACATAACTGCTTACTGCGACTTCGCCCAGTATGCTGTATGCATTTCTGCAACGGCCACATTGCTTGCCTGGTTCGTCTGTTTCATATTTGTCGTTTGTATAACCTGCATCACATGATGTTGCAATACAATCGCCCCATGTGCCGCGTCTAGAATCCCACTCTTGTACCCCAGAACCGTGTTCTACCTTACATTCTTGCACATCTGGTACACATGCATTTGATGCAATATGATATCCATCTGCACATTCTGTAATCACACAGATTCCATAGGCACCAATTTTCGTATCCCATGTACGCGTTGCAGCAATTGCGTTTGGTGCGCTGCATGTCTGAACATTATCGGCACACTGATCCCCGTCTGGATGGTATCCTGTGTGACACTTTGCCACCAGACAGTTTCCATTTGGTTTATACGCGGTTGCATTTTCACGATCGCATTCCTGGCAACGACCATTAATCAGTTCATATTCCGGCTTACAAGATGTTTCTACGCATGTTTCTACACCGTTCACTGTTCTGATTTCGCATGGATTGCCTGTATCAGACACGCCCTTGTACGTACATACATTGTCATAATATGCCTTGTCACTGTCACGGATTGCCATACCATATTCGATTTCATAATCTTCACATGTTATATAGCACTGTTCAATTTTCGTCGAACCTGGTTCTGCAAACGGATGTGTTCCATTTGTCAAATCTTTACAAGACTTTGGTCCGTTGTCTGGTTTGCCATCGCCATCCAAATCTTCACCGGAACCTGGTTCACATATCATGCCTTCTGGACATAATATACACTCGGTTGCATCCGAACTCAGGTAATATTGCGGTTTACATGATGCAATTTCACATGTGTCTGCGATATTTTCGCCGGCATAGTCACGCCCAGACATCGCTTCAACATTACCCGACGCATCACATGCCCCCCAACATTGATCTGTGCTGGTCGCGCCTTTATCAGAATTTGGATAACGGCCATTAAACAGATCTGCACAAACCTTTGGCTGGGAATCTGGTATGCCGTCACCGTCTGTGTCTTTTCCTGTGTTTTCATCGCAAATGCTGCCTTCTGGACATAGGATACACTGGTTGTTGCTCAGATAATATCCATTTGCACATGAATCAACTGCACATGTTGTACAATCCGCAGTATAATTTTCAGCACTTGTGTCATATCCACAAACCTTTGTACCGGTTCCGCTGCCTGCTTCACATGGAATGTCACTCATAAAGCATGCAGATGCATCTGCGCTGGTTGGACCCTCGGTCTGACCACGCTGACCATTATATGTCGCGCATTCTTGACGTGCGGTCAGATAGCCTTCATTTCCTGCATCTGCAACCGGCCCAAAGAATCCATAATCAACCGGAACACAGTCTGCATCGCCATATGCCGCCCAGTAATAGCCCGCGCTACAATTTTGGAACATTCTGTCACCACAAACTGTATAATCGCCTGTTTCTGGTGTGTATCGGCAATAACGCACACCACTACCATGTTCTGATGTGAACGGATTTTCAGATTTATAACACATCGTTGATGTCGCAGATGTTTCGCTGTCTGTGTCACCGCCGTCTGGACATGGTGTTTTATTCAGACTGCCTTCTTCACTGTATGCATCATATCCGACCTTTACGCAATCGATTGCGTCGGCATTTTCGCGATAGTAACCACCTTGACATGCTGTGATATACTTGTCACGGCAATTTGTTGCATACTTTGCACTGCCATCATCGTTTTGTGATGTATAGTTACATACCTGGGTACCTGTACCATATGTCGCAACATAATCAACGGTCTTATAACATTGGCCAACTTCGGCGGCGGTTGTCAATGAACCTGTTGTCCCATTTTCTGGACAAACTTCACGTGTCCGGCTACCTTCACCGCTATAGTGGTCTTCGCCGACCTCGGTGCAATCTGTGCCAGAAACATAATAGTATCCCGCCACACATGACTTTACAGATATATCACGACATGGATAGTTGTACTTTTTATCTGTGTCATTGTAATTACATGTCTGGGTCCCCGATGCTTTACCTGTTTCTGATGTATAATCTAAGCCTTGCTTATAGCACACACCCACATTTGTTGCGCTTTCGCCACCTGCGGATATACCATCGTCTGGGCATACTTCATGTCCTGCCAGACCTGCATCGGTTGGGAAACTGCCACCTGGACAATAATGGTTTGCTTCACATACCACGCATGAACCGCCTGTACCTGGATAGTAATATCCTGCTTCGCAATCTGTGTTGCCTTGGGCCCATACAACATTGGCTGATGTGTCTTTTGTTGTAACTGTCAACACAGCCGCTGTTGTCTGCAATGTACCTGATGCATCGACAATTGTCACATCGCCAATTTTATAACCTGCAAAATTATATCCCGGTTTGCTTGGCAGATTGGCTGTTTCGATTGATGTAATCGGTGTTTTTGCCGCTTCATCACTGTACCAACCAATTGTATATTTCAGGTATACAGGGTCCTGTGTCGCGTTCGATGTTGCATCACTGGCAACCAATGTAATTTTGAATACATCTGCATCCCATGCCGCAAACAGTTTTGTATTTTCCCCTGTTGCAGAAATATTTTTATCTGTCGATGCACCCGCGGTATAGCATGTGCCGGTACCATCTGCATTTGTACACCATTTGCCTGCTGGTACATATCCTGCACGTGTCAATGCACTTGTTGCAGGCAAATCACATTTGCCGCTGTTAAATTCACATGTAACAGAATCCACAACATTACCTGTGCCTTGGTTCTTGTCCAAAACAATTGTGTATTTATTTGCAATACATTTTGGATCTGTACCGTTTTGTGGGGTGTATCCCGGATTACATGTAATTGTATACGAACATGCCGGATAATCGCCACCTGTGGTGCTGAACATGCGTTCTTCGTCCGCGGTAACAGTTTTGCTGTTTGTGATATCACTGGTTGTCAATGCACATGCATTGTAACAGTTTGTCATCGCTGCACGTGGTTGAACCGAACCGATTCCATCATCTGCGCCTGTTTCACCCGGACACGCATGTGATTTCATCGTTTCTGGATATTCCGCACCATCCGCTTTTTCTGGGGCAGGGCTGTAATATCCATCCGGAACCGGTGTACATGCAATCGCACCATTACCGGTATAGTAATACCCTGCATCACAACTTAACGCAATCGCTTTACAGTCTGTGTAATATACTGCGCTGTCGCCTGTACCACTGGTGTACGCACAATCCCACAATGCGGTACCATATTCGAACTTGATATCACCATTAACCGTTATCTTGCGACACTGGGTAATGGCTGTTTCACCTGATTCGATTGTCGCGCCACCCGCCGGACATGTTTCAATACAGCCTGTGGAACCTTCGTTGATTTTACCTGTGCCTGGGCAGTATTGACCCAATTTACATTCGGTTCTTGTTCCGTTGTTGAAATAATATCCTGCTTCGCACTCGACCATGTTTTGATCCCAGATTGCATACAGTGTAATTTCCCCGCCGTCAGATACCAGGTTGGTGATATTACCACCCGCAACAATGGATTGGCCACTTCCGTCTGCCTGGGTGTTCCATACGCTAAATGTTTTGTAATCCATGATGATGGCATCTGCAGCATTACATTGCATGTCATATGTACATGTAACATCTGGAACGGATACACCTGCGGCATCTGTTGGGTCAAAGTGAACTGTAAATGTTGTCTCTGTCCAATTTGCCGTAACAGTGACATTGCCTGTAGTGCCTTCGGCTATTTTGTCCCCAGACACTTTATCACCGGTCCAACCCTCAAATATGTATCCTATCTTGCTTGGGTTTTCCAGTGTCAATGGTGTGTCTTCGATTGTGTATGTCGCCGGATTAGAAGCGCTGTTCGTACCACCGTTCAGGTTATACGCAATGTCATACACCTTAACCGACCATTGGGCATACAGGGTTGAATCCGCTGTAAATGTTGTGTTCACAGGCAACTTACCATCTGTGCCGATAATCGGATGGCCACCAGACTGTGCATCAAAGTAACCCTTGAATGTATACCCAGTACGTGTTGGTATTGTCACTGTGCTGATTGCGCCAGATGCATCTTTGTCACCATACCAACCAACAGTATATTTCTGATACGCCGCACCATCGCCTCCATTACCATCATTGTCGTCCAATGTGACTTTATATGTACCTGGTGTACATGTCGCAACATCAGATGCAGTCATTGGTGCGCCATATAAGGTTTTCTTGTAACCATATTCAATAGCATCTGTTGTATTTTCAACATATCCTGGATCACAAACAAATGTAAATGAACAGAATGCTGTCGGTGTACACACTGTTTGTGGATACCATTTATATCCCAATGTCGGGGCATTGTCCGTCGCTTCTGTACATGTCGCGTGTTCTGGGCAATGATTAATAGTGTCTTGCATAACTTGACCATTATCATCCAATACATAGTCTGCTGCATGATTGCATGTTGGCGCGCAACTAGCAAAGCAGGCATATGGACCATTAGCCAATGTTCCAACCTGAGAACGATTGTAAGTTCCATCCAACAAAGATGAACACAGTTCGCAAGTACCTGTATCTTCCTTCATATAGTATTTAACCGCACACATAGTAGTTGTATTGGCTAAATCTACAGGACAAGAATTATTGGCTACAGTACATTCATTAGAACCATAATATTGAATACCTGTAAACACTTCATTAGTGTCATAGACACACTTAGAAAAATTCTCTGGACAACTGTCTGGTTCGACGCAGGCTGTTTCGCATGGTTTATAACACCCAGAAGCATCTGTTGTTCCTACATCCGAATTTGGATATTCCCCGCCTGTCAGGTCTGAACAGCTAACTGCTTCTTTACCTTCTTCGCATACCATATCTTTTGGGCATGCGCCATCACATTGTGATGAACTGCTGGCGGTTGTTAAGCCATTGGTTGTTGAACCCGCTGGACACGCAGAAATCTTTGTTGAGCATCCTGGATTTTCCGCCAATGGAATTTCGGCACTGCCCGAACATGTTTCCTGATCCGGACTATAGTTGTTTACACCAACTTCGACACAATATGGCGTTGCACCAGTCCCGGCATAAGAACCGTCATCATAGTAACCGCCATCACATGTCACAACAACACCCAGTTGGCAGTTGTCTTTATACCCAGACACATCTGTCAAATCGGATGGTACATCTGAACCGTGTGTACATCTTGCGCGCATATAGCCATGAGTGATTTTAACAGCGGTATTTCCACGCTTACATGCGGTAATGTCGGCTGATTTGTCTGAATCAGTTGTAACTTGCTTGTCTGTGCCAAAACCTGGACACATGCTACGGCTCAACGAGTCTGTAGGACTGCTGTAATAACCCTTTCCAACAACTGAACAGTCTGTATCCGTAGTTTTTGCCCGATAGTATCCAGGAATACATGTGAATACAGTTTTGTTTACACATTTGTCACCATATGTACCAGAGTTATAATAGCATGTCTGTGATCCCGTTGCAGTTGTCGTAGAATATGCGACATTTGTTGCAAAACATGCCACTGCGCTGGTTGACTTCGTCGCTGAATCGATACGAACGGTCAATTTTGCCCCCGATGCATCGGTTGCGGCGGTATATGTGCCGTTCAGATCCGCGCATTCCGCACGTCCCTTTTCGGGACCGATTTCTTGGACGGTTGTAACCCCTTCACAATAACTGCCGGCCGGACAGTCTGTACATGTTGTGCCTGTCCCCTTATAGTATGTACCGGCCGCACATGTGATTGATGCATTTTGCTTCCAGTTGGCTGTAATTGTTGCATTGGCATCTAATACCTTGTAATTCGTGGTCAAATTACCAGATTCATCAACAACAACATCGCCGTCTGATGACAAGTATCCCGAACAAGTTTCCCCGCCCGCCTTGGTTGGTAATGGCACAGATGTGATTTTTGTTGTTGCGTCGTAATTGGAATACCACCCCGTATTGTATTTCAGCCAGATTGTATTTGTGCTTGATGTGCCACCATCATGGTCCAGTGTGATTTCATAAACCATCGGTACACATGTTTCGCCATCTGCTTCATACCCAGGCTCGTTACATTTGGTTGTATATGTACATGCCGGTATTTTCGTGCCGTTATAGTACACAGAAGTCGCCGTTGGCACACGTGTACCATTTGTAATCGATGTATTTGAACAGGTATTATAGCAATCTTCCGCTTCATCCGAGCCGGCCGCACTTGTCACCGTGGCATCCGCCCCGGCCAGGTCACTACAATAATACACCGCGGTGTCGCCTGTTGGGCTGTATTCGCCTGGTTGTGTTGATATACATTCTGTATCGTCATTAGACAAACGATACATACCTGCATTACACCAGTTAATTGTAATATTGCATGCGCCTGCATAATTGTCGGTTTCCGCCGCATTTACACCATGATAACATACTTGGTCACCTTTACCAGTTCCGTTTGGTGTCGCGGTATTTGAACGTGTTGTAAAGCATTGGCTGATGCTTGTGCTGCCATCGTCCGATGACACCGTACCATTAAGCAGAATATCAGACGGACATGTGCGTTCACAACCCGATGTTGTGCTATATTCTGTACCCGCGCTTACATTGCCACCCGGACAGTATGAACCCGCCTCACACTTGTTGCCATCTGCATCTTGGCCTGCGGTACATGTGAATATACCCAATGACCAACGCGCATACAGTGTGCCTGTGCCTGCGGTGTCCCACACTTTCACCGGTTTGCCCGCCGCGTCATAGTATTGGTTGCCGCCCGTTTCGGCCGATGTATCATAATAACCCACGAAGTTATAATTTGTAAGATTTGGCACTATTATCGCTGGCAACAGACTGTTATATGTTGCCGTTACAGATGGGGTCCCATCCGTGCCACCATTTGCATCTAATGTCACGGGGTATGTGTTTGCCTTGCATCCCAATCCGTCGGCTGTTTTCGAGTATCCTTCGTCACAATCCCATGCGTCTGGTTCAGTTTTGCACTCTTCTGCATTTTCTGGACATGACCGACATTCAGAACGATCGTTGTATGGGAAATAGTTGGTTGCACATGTTGCTACTTTACAACCATACTCGCCACCCTTGGTAACAGTTCCCTCCACTTTTGCTGAATTTTCTATATCATCGGTTGTACATGCGCGATAGCACTGTGTGTCATTTTGTGAAGCACACACATCATATGTCCCCAATGTGAATCCTGTAACATTTGAACAACTGTATGTACAGTTTGTACATGTTCCGTTCAATGGATATTGTGTTGATGTACAGTTACACAGCCCCGCGGTTACTTCGTTACATGGGTCCCACTGGGCATAGAACGTTAATGTTGATGTACATGTGCCTTTGACAACACTGGTAACCTGGGTACCACCTGTGGCCGCAGTGTACCAGCCCAAGAAGTTATACCCCGGTTTTGTTACATTGGTTTTGGTTGGTAATGTAAATGTTTCTGTTTCTACATTACACGCCGCGGTATAATCACCATTGATTGTCCCGCCATCTGTTACATAGTTTATTTGCTTTTCACTTTCAGATGTCCATTTGGCGGTAAATGTTTTGTCCGCAGTATATGTCCACTTGAACGCGGTGCCGGCGGCTTTGGTGTCGCTGGTGCCACTGACCGCCCATCCAGCAAAGTTATATCCACTGCGCGTACATGTGTCTCCCCCCGCTGGGGTATAGTTACTGTTATATGTTGCGGTATTTGATGTCGGTGGGGTGCCTGTGCCGTCACCACAATCATATGCAACCGTATATGTGCGTTCCGAACATGTCGCACTTACACTTGCGGTGTTTACTGTACCCGTAACATCAAATGATTCTGTTGTGTCGGCATCACCGTTTTTACTGAATCCTTTGTTACATGTGATTGAACATACAACCTTGTTCCCAGATACTTCTGACAATTTTGCCGTACCATTTGTTGCAGAACATGATGCCGTCGTCCACTTGGCATAGAAGGTTTTAGTCCCTGTTGCGGTTGTTGCAATTGTCTGACTGTATGCACAGCTGCTTTTTGCACTGTCTGTGCACCATCCTGCGAACACATGACCCGATTTAGTTGGAATGCCGGCAATTGTCGCGCCTGTGCCGTATGTGTATGTCGTCGGTGCGCCAGAATAGTTTGTTCCACCATCTAATTCATAGCTGATTGGATATGCAATTGGCGAACATGGCGTTGTGCCAGATGTCGTTGTCTCGCCATTTGTTGTGCCACCAACACTGTGTCCCGTGTTGCATGTACATGATGTTGCGGTGTTTCCGGCATCCGCGCCTGAACCTGTTGGACATGTTGAACAACTGATTGTTGTACCACTGGCAACTGGATTGTATTTGCCGTCATTACATGTTCCGGTGTATGTACATGTCCGTGCTGTTTGGTCTTCGGTCAGGTTGCAAGATGCCGCATTTGTCCCCTTGACACACGCGTTACATTTCCACGCACATGAATCAGTTGTTGCCGCACCGTCCCATGCCGCATTTTCCGGCAGGTCGCTACACTCACTACATGTAATGCTGGACGATGTAGTTGTTTTGTTGTGGTTCGCGTTGTAATAACCCGTCGAACAAACATGTACATATTGACATACATTGTTTGTAACACCACTTAATGTCGCAGATGCAACCCCGGTACCCTTGGTCGCGGCGGTACATCCTGTCCATTTCGCGTACAGTGTTACATCCGCACCAGTGTTGATGTTCTTGATACTGCCACCGGCGGCATAGTTGGTGCCTGTGCCGTCTGATTTTGTGTTCCAACCGCCAAATACATGGTTGGTTTTCAACATTGTACCCTGGGCCGCTGCGGTACATGCTTGGTCATACGTACACTCAACACTTGTTGGATTTGCAGTGCCACTGTCTGCGCCATTTACGTTAAATGTTACCGTGAATTTTTTTGCCGACCATGTGCCTGTGATTGTGGCGGTACCACTGTATACCCCCAGATTTGCACTGTTACATGTTACAGATGTGTTTGCCGCAAATGTTTTGCCATTAACGGTCCAGCCACCAAATGTGTATCCATCTGCGGTCATGGCATCCGGTGTTGTAAATGTGTCACCATATGTACAACTGGCCGGTGTTGTTGGCGCGGTGCCACGGCCACCATTTGCCCACTTTAATGTAATCGTGTTTGCCGTACATTC
This sequence comes from Alphaproteobacteria bacterium, assembly GCA_017472065.1. Classification (GTDB taxonomy): domain Bacteria; phylum Pseudomonadota; class Alphaproteobacteria; order Rs-D84; family Rs-D84; genus Enterousia. The sequence goes on from JAFURB010000003.1 coordinate 79,342, forward strand.
CGTGCCAGCATCATTGGCGGTCCATCCATCATTACATTTCCATTTTGCATACAGTGACTTGTTGCCGGTTGAACCCTTGGCAATTTGGGTGATTTTGTTTGTAAATGACGATTCGGTGTACCAGCCTAAAAACGTGCTGTTTGCGCGTGTTGGGGTCCCCAGTGTTATCGTAGCCGTCGTCACATTATATGATGTCGGTGCGCCGGTATAGTTGGTACCACCATTAAGTGTATATGAAATACTGTATGTAATGATATCCCATTTGGCTGTAAATGTCTTGTCTTCAGTATATGTCCATGTGAACGGGGTGCCGGCGGTTTTGGTGACACTGGTTCCACTGACGGTCCATCCGCCAAATTCATATCCACTTGGCGCAGTGCACGTGTTTGTTTTTGGGGTATAGCTGCTGTTATAAGTTGCCGTGTCTGATGTTGGCGCGTCGCCCGTGCCACTGCCACAGTTATATGTAACGTTATATGTATTTTCCTTCCAACCGGCATATAAATTCTGACCGCCAGAAACTAAATAAGGAACAGTTTCCAGCGCGGCACTGCCATTTGCGTTATAATATTTCTCTGCAAGGGCATTTGTATATTCAGACAGCGTGTACCAACCCATAAATGTATATCCGTTGCGGGTTGGGGCGGTTGTGCTGATTTCTGGTAATGCCTGGCCGAATGTTGCGGTAACATCGGCGGATTGTCCACCCGAACCACCATTTGCAATAAATCTAAATGTATATGTGTCTGCTATACATGCTGTTTCCAAAGAATATACACCGGCATCTGCCGTGTATGTTCCTGATTCACCTTCTGGATGAACGTATCCGTTTTTACAAGTTACCGCACATGTCAATATGTTGTCGTTTATTCCGACCAATGCAGATGCCACACCGGTACCTGCCACACACTCGCCTGTTTGCCATACTGGGGTAATGGTTTTATCCTTGTCGCATGTTATCGTCGAACCTTCTGACCAACCCGTAAAGATTGAGTATAACAGTGTCAATGCGTTGGTTGATCCATCCCAGTCTGGCAATTCGATTTCATCGCCATATTTACATGTAATTTTAACATCATCTGTTCCTGTCGCGGTGACGCCTGCAACCGTCAATGAACCAGATGCAGTAACTTTATCAATTGTGATGGTGTATTCATTGGCTTCCCATTGTGCATACATGGTTGAATTATCTTCAGCATTATCATACCAATCCGTTATATCTGCATCATCAACAAAATATCCATTGCTTGAAATTATCTGCACGGCAGTACTGTCGTCGCCCTCTGTGTAATACCCATAATATCCACCAAACGTATAACCTGTCTTGGTTGGAACCGTAATAGGATTAGAAGACGATGACATTGTTTTGTTTGCTGTCGAATCTAAATACATATTGCCCAACGAAGGTATCATATAAACCGTCGTAGAACCCGCGGTTGTTGCACCCTGGTTATCTAATGTAACTGTACGGATATAACGCATCGCCGGATAGTATGTAACCGAACTGGCCGTGCTAGTAATTTTAAAATCAGTCGTAGTAGAAGAAGATGATGATGTTGTTGTTGACCAACCGCCATACATTTTATACCCCGCACGTGTCAATTCCGATGCAGATGGGAACGTACATGTCGTATTATAATAACACCTAATCGTCGCATTGGTCGTGCCGGTAAATGTACCGTTATTTGTTGTCAAAGTGCCACTCGCATTATATTTACTCAACGTAATATCACGATAACATGACGTATTGCTGGCTGATGTGTTGCCGTCTACAGATGTCCAGTTTGCCGGACAAGCCACGCACGAATTTCCCGCGGTCGTCCCAGACAAGTAATACCCCGCCGCACAGGCCGTATATTGCTTGGTCGTATCACACGTATACCCTGCTGCGAATGAATTCGTAGCAAAAACAACACTGAACAAAAATACAAAAATGCCCAGGAAACTGCGTATTTTTCCCATATCTTCCTCTCTTTTGTTTTTTATGGTAGTAAAAATGCTATATCTCGCGCAAGGGAAAATATTAAAAATCAATTAAAAAAATATATTTGACATGTTTTTGTGACTTGACTTTTTTGAAAAGTGCATTTTTTTGATAAAACAAAAGCCCCAACCAAACGGTTGGGACCAATCTTGGTGGGTTAGGTAGGACTTGAACCCACGACCAAAGCGTTATGAGCGCTCCGCTCTAACCACTGAGCTACTAACCCACGGCGCCCATTATATATGATTTATAAATTCGTGCAAGATAATTTTTTATACTAAATGATAAAATTTTATGTAATGATAGGTTTATGGCACTGATTACACCGATTTTGAACGATGTCCAGATATCTGCGTTTGATGCAATTGAACGCACAAATTCTAATTTACTGATTCTGGGCCAGGCCGGCACTGGAAAATCGACATTTGTAAATTTTTTGAAGTCCGCATCTAAAAAGCGTATTGTTTGTGCGTGTCCAACGGCGGTTTCGGCCCTGAATATCGGGGGACAAACGATACACTCGCTGTTCCAGATTCAACCGCGCGACTTTATCATGCCAGAATTATTAAAACTAAAGGCAAAGCCGCGCAACATATTAAACGCGACAGATGTTCTGATTATTGATGAAATTTCAATGGTGTCGCCCGATTTGTTGGATGCAATTGACATCTTGGCGCGCATGGCGCGTCACAATAATGCGCCGTTTGGCGGGATTCAGGTCGTTGCCATTGGGGATTTGTTTCAGTTGCCCCCGGTTATAACGCGTGATGCGATGGGCTATTACCAGGCTGCATACGAACATCCAAACGCATATTTCTTTGACAGCAATGTTTACAAGCGCGCTAATTTTACCCGATTTAACTTTGACATGGTTTATCGTCAGAGTGATGGCGCGTTGCTGGAAAATCTGACCCGTTTGCGTAACCACGATGTTGGTGCGTTGGAATTTTTCAATAAATGTCAGATTATCGATGCAGTTCGTCGATCCAACGCGGTTTTAATTACACCGTTTCGTGACACCGCCGAACGAATAAACGCAACGCGCCTGGCCCAGATTGATGCACCCGAAGTAATGTATACTGGAACATTGTCTGGCACATTCTCGGAACGCGATGTGCCAGCCCCGCTGAACTTAACGCTAAAGGTTGGCGCGTTGGTTGTTTTTGTAAAGAACGGCGACAAATGGCATAATGGTTCAATGGGCATTGTGCGTACATTGGGGGCGCGTGATATAACGGTGCAATTGCTGTCTGATAATCGCGAATTAGTAACTGTAAAGCCTGAAAAGTGGGAAAAGATAGAATATTCCCGTGATGAAAACGACCGAATTGTTGAAAACGAAGTAGGGGGTTATAAACAGTTCCCGTTAAATCTGGGCTATGCCATGACCATACACAAGGCCCAGGGAAAAACACTGGATGCGGTTGTTGTTGATATGTCGCGTGGCGCGTTTGCACATGGGCAAACATATGTTGCATTATCGCGCACGCGTGATGCGTCTGATATACATGTTGCATCACCCCTGCGACCGCGTGATGTTATTTTTGATAATCGTGTGTTGGAATTTGTTTCGGTTGATTCTTGATGTCAACTAACATGTTTTTATAAAACCAATCCCCGTTCGCGGCCAGCATATCAAAATTTACCCCCGGACCAGAAACTAAATCGCGTATCGCCGGCACAGGTTTTCCAGCGCCGCGCACAGCATTCACAATGGCATTTCGTTCTGCTGACAAAATTATTTGCCCATCTTCGGTCAGTGTTTCTGGTTTAGTCAGGCCCTCGTTATCATGTTCTTTTGTTATAAAAGTGCTGATTTCGCCGGCGGCAAACAGGTGTGCGCCACCCTGGGGAAAATAAGACGGGAATAAATCAAATGAATTATCGGCCGCATATTCGGAAAACCGGTTGTGTAAATTCATCTTGGTGTCTGATGCCGATGCAAAAGACAATGTTGTAAACCGTGGGTGTTCCAGTGTTGTTATTGGTCCGTGCTGTATCACGATAATATTTTTTTGAACATTGCGAATTTCGTTGGCACTGTATCCCATTGATTTCATTTGTTTTGCCATATATTCGCCCAGCATTGTTGCCACCGCGGCCCCGTGCGAGTGTGCATAAAAACGAATATTTGATGCGCGTTGTGCCACTGTGCTGGCCGGCACGCGGGTGCCGTTGGCACCCGATACTAGTATCGGGTTTAATAAAATATTGTAAAGTTGTTTGATGTATTGTGGGGTTGGTTCTGTTGCTGACATATGGTCTATGTTCGCATTGATTTCCTGAATAGATTTTGTTGTATTTCTAATTCTGTGACCAGCCTTGCGGAAAATGTTTACCCGTTCAGAATCAGTATCGCGTGAACCGAAATTATAATATATTGAATAAATGTCGGTAATGTTACTATATTCGCCAAGGACCTGTTTAATTTGCTTGATATAGTGATTTGCAAAACGTGGATTGTCGGTCAATTCACCGCCCAGCACAACAATACATGGTCTGTGGATGTCAATTGCATCAACATCAATCACACCGTATTCGTTTTCCGATGTTTTTTGCACAGATTTAATAACATGCGCGTTGCTTGGTTTGTATTCCATCGTTTATATATCCTTTTTCATCATTATGGCATCAACCCCGTCATAGTATTTCGGGCGTGTGCCAATTTCCGTGTACCCGTTGCCTTGATACAGGGAACGCGCCGGCGCGTTATCCGCCGCCACCTCTAAGAATATATGTTTTACACCGCGTTTTTTCAAGTCGCCTTCGATAATCCCCAGCATTGCTGCCGCGATGCCGGTCCGTCGCGCATCTGGCGCAACACCAATTGTAATTATTTCTGCTTCATCGGCAACAGCCCTATATACGATAAATCCGTTTTGACTGGCAATGATTTCACATCCAGATTTTTGCAAATCTGCAAAACCCGCCGCCCCCCACGGTTTGTGCGGAAAACATTTGGCATGTAAACTGGCTAATTCATCTAGCATTTTGACTGTTTTGTATAAATGTTAACGTTTGCGAACAAATGCACGGTTGTGAAAGTTTTTCTTTAACTGTGTTTTTGCGATTTGTAATTCGTGTTTGGCACACAATGCGTTATAGATTGATTGTGCGGCATCCCCGGTGTATTCGGTCTGTGTCCCGTCAATATTTAATTTTAGTACATATCTAGATACGGCATGTGTCTTTTTGTTTTTTACCGCATATACAGACAGTCCGACCTTTTTCGATTCGATATAGTAGCAATGCACAATAATTTTATTGCTTTCGCCACCACTTGTTGTGTATGTAACAGATTTATTTGCAATTACTTCATTAATTATATCGCGATGTTTTTCTAGCATATTTTGTGTCATATTATTTACCTTTGTTTTGTTCTGCATAACTGGGGCGCAGGTACATTGGTACCACAGGTTCCAAAACCTCAGATTTTAATTTTTCTTTTACGACATTTACCCCCAAACGCAAATCAAATGGTTTGTGTCCAACGGTGCGTGGCCATGCCATTTGTTTTGTCTCTAATTCTTCTATTTCCATGGTGCATGGTGCCAATCCCGGTGCCGCGACAAAGAAATCACCACGCCCCGAATCAATGGCAACAAACGCATCTGGTGTCGCCGCCATGTACAGGTCGAACAAACTAATCCCAACCACTGGGATATTCAGTCCGATTGCCAAACCCTTGGCATACGCGATACCCAGGCGGATACCTGTAAAACTGCCTGGGCCAACAACGATACCGATGGCGGATATATCCGACCATTTTGCGCCGCATTCAGTAATAAACTTTTCGCATTCTGTCGCCAGGGCAACCGATTGCTTTTCAACTGCAATCGATTTGTATTTGTCGTCCAATACAAATTCCAGATTTCCACCCGATGTGTTAATAACCAGAATCATTTTTGTTTGTCCTTTATCTCTTGTAACAAATCCCAAAAATAGTGTGAAATCGTGCCATAACGCGTGATTTCTTGACCTGTGGTTTTATCTTGTACATATGATTGATAACACGGATAGTGAAATGGTGGCTTTACCCCGGGAACCTGACTTTCTATGGCGATAATACGATATTTTTCACTGTCGCCCATGATGATATTGTCTGTCATGTGGTGAAATTTAGATGGCTGGGTGTCTGTATAAAACTTCCATGTATGCGAACGGGCATATTCTGCGATTGTGTTAAAGTGTGTTATCTGTTCCATGCCATCACCTATAATAACAGCCTTGGTTGGTTTGCCGTCCAAGATTATAGTTTCTGTTTTCACGCACGTACCCCAAAACCAATTTTCTTGGAAAATCCAGCCGTCTGGCGTACAGACAATAATTCATCAATTTTAGATGCGGTAAATTCAGTACGAACATCTTCGGCATTGTTTTCCAATAATGCGCGACGCAGTATTGCGGTTAATTCGCGTTGTAATTGGCGTACACCTTGTTCGGATGTATAGTTTTTGATAATATGACGGATTGCATCGTCTGATATAACGATGTTGTCCATATTCCAACCGGTGTCGTGCGCGGCGCGTTTGATTAAGTGTTCACGTGCAATCTGAACCTTTTCTTCGATTGAATATCCCGGGATTTCAATAATTTCCATGCGGTCTTTCAGCGCGTTTGATAAATTCAAACTGTTTGCTGTCGCAATGAACAACACATTTGATAAATCAAAATCCACTTCCATATAATGGTCACGGAAAGATTTGTTTTGTTCCGGGTCCAGAATTTCCAACAGTGCAGATTCTGGATCGCCACGCCAATCACGGCCCATTTTATCAATTTCGTCTAATACAATGACCGGATTGTTTGATTTGCATCGTTTCAGTGCATCCATAATGCGCCCCGTTTGCGCGCCGATGTATGTCTTGCGATGACCGCGAAAATGTGCCTCGTCTGATACGCCCCCCAGGGAAATGCGCTGATATTTGCGCCCCAGTGCCGTTGCAATCGATTTGCCCAGTGATGTTTTACCAACACCCGGTGCACCAACGAAACACAGAATTGAGCCCTGGTTAGATTTTGTCTTTTTCATAACCGCAATATGTTCCAGGATGCGTTCTTTGACCCCATGCATGCCTGAATGTTCTGAATCCAGAACATTGCGCGCCACTGATAAATCAATCGGCGATTTATCAGATTTTCCCCATGGCATCGCCAACAGTTCATCCAGATATGTTTTTAACAATCCGCCCTCATTAGACATCGGGGATAATGATTTCATGCGCTTCCACTCGCTCATCGCTTTTTCTTTTGCTTCGCGTGGCATGTGTGACTTTTCAATGCGTTTGCGGATGTTTTCTGTATCCATTTCTAAATCATCGTCGCCCATTTCGCGCTGAATTGCACGCATTTTTTCTTGTAAAATAGCCTCGCGTCGGCCTTTTTCCATTTGTTGGTGGATGCGTTTGTTAATGGATTCTTCGATTTTTGCTGTTTCGGCCATCAAATTAACCTGTTCCAGCAGGATAATCAGTTTTTCGCGCCACGATGTCGCCGCCAGGATTTTTAGCGCAGGTTCCGTATCAATCTCTATCGTTTGAACAACAAAATCAATAAATGCCGGCAATGGATAGTTTAATGTTACATTGCGTAACTTTTCCATTTTGAATTTCTTTATTCCGGCCAAGAATTGCATGTTTTCTGCAATTTTATCGCGCAGTGCCAATGTTTGTTCATGATTTGTGTCGTCTTGGACTGCGATTGGTTCTGTGTCGCCGACGAAAATTCCATCTTCGATAACAACATTGCTGATTTTTACCGCATCTGTGGTGCGAACAATTGCGTGCAGCGCGCCATCTGGCATACGCAGTATTTGGACAATGTCACCAATTGTTCCAACATCATATATGTCATGCGGACCAACCGGATAATTCCATGTACGTTGTGCCACCAGAACCAGTTTTTGCCCGGTTTTTCCGGCTGATTCAATGCATGCGATTGATGTTTTATTATCAATGTACACCGGCACCGTCAGGCCCGGATGCACCACAAAATCCCTAAATGGTAAAATATATTGTTTCATAGCCCACTAAATATAATACATTTTATGCATAATTCAAGGATTATGAAAACCTATAATTTATTGTTTATAAAAAACATGTTCCATTTGTTGCAACAGATAGCGTCTGAACTTAGTTGTGATTCCAATCATGGAAATTATTCGCAATATTGGTAATGTTGCCTTTTTGTAAAATCGTGCAATCTTGTATTTTCTTAATTCAGATTTGTACGCGTTTGTTTCTTGTGCATTTGGTCGCAGGTCGGATTTATCGTATTGAAAATGATTATCATCTAAAAATTTTACAATATATTCCGTTGTCCCAACGATTTGTGGACATGGTGTAAAATGGCTAGTGGGTTTTTCTTCTGTACTACCATCCACCAGGACCAGATTAACATCTTGAATTTTATTGATTAAATACTGCACGGCAATATTATCTGGAATCATGCGATTTCGCTTTATTTGAATCAGGGTGGAACCTGGCTTCATAAAAGCCGCTAAATGTAACGCAGTTCCGGCCAGGCCCGCCACCACCGATGCATTTTTCATAATTTGAATCTGGGTATCCAGACTAAGTTTTTCGGGCGATATGACGGTAAAGCCGTTCTTGGCAAAAATGTTTTGAATTTGTTCTTCGCCAAATGTGCGCCGTTTGCCCATTGCTGTACGGGTCAAATATACTTTGTTAATGTTGACAAAATTCGTGGGGGGGGGTAAACAATTGGATGAAATTTTATTGTAAATTCGTCCCATTTTGTGCGATGAATATCGCGCAATATCAACGGATTGGTCAGGGACAACTATGTTGCGGAATCGTGTGGTTTTGTTGACTAAAATAATATTCTCATCGGGTATTCCCAACATGTTCATAAATCTGTACACATATTTTGGTAATTTTACACCTGGTTTTTCCGCAAATACATATTTGAATTTATCATATTTCTTGTCTAGTGCCGTCCATATGCGCGACATGCCTTCGATTAAAAAGTGACCAAAATGAAATGTCAGACCAAATCCCGCAAAAATAACATCTTGGTCAATAAATGGAATATCAGATGATTTTCGTGGTGCGTTGGGTATGGATGATGTTCGTCCGTATCGTTGGCGTGCGCTGCGGACGCAGAACTGATTGTTTTTATCAAATACCCCACATTTTGATGCAATGCGATCAATATGAATAATGCCGTTTGGTATATTGACGGCATTAATTTGGTTGTCGTCTAAAATTTTTGTGTTTTCTATGGTGATGCGATGTTGTGATTCAACTGTGTCGCGGGTATAAAATTTTATATCCATTTGTAATCTCCAATCGGATTATGTGCTACATATTGTTCTTAATTGCCACATAGATTTGTCCCAATTCTGTTTTTAGCAGTGTTGCGGCTAATTTATCTGCATTGTCTGCTTCGCGTGCGCCGTTCATGATTTTATCGAAACTGCGTACGAACTGGGTTGCCTGGGAACGAAATACCGCATCAGATTTTAACATGTTGCGAATTTGTTTTTTGTCTGCGGCGTTCATCATCTTAGCCAGCCATTTCGAAAATATAGTCTTGTCGCCAGCATGGTATTTTTTCCATACGACATCCGGGATGTCTGCACCAATGGCGCGCGTTAAATCTTGGGACTGTTCGTGCAATTTATCGAACATTTTTTCGCTTTGTGCCAAGAAATCAGACGAACTGACCCGGCCAAATGATTGTGCTGGCGCAGTCTTGATTGCGTCCATCGGTGCCGATGCGCGCGCGACCATCATTTGTTTGTTAAGTGTTTGCATCGTATTCACGGCCTTGGCATAGTCTGACATTAAATCAATCATCTGTTGGCGTGATGTTCCGGCCAGATCTTCTAACTTAATCGCGGATTCTGACACCGCATCTGTTGATTCATGGACGGTGTTTTTCATTTGGTTCACCTTGTCGGTCAGACCTGCGACAATTTTTTCCAACCGTTCACTGGTTTCAACAGAATCGCGTGCCAAATCGGGCAGGGCGGCATAATATTTTTCAATCAGTTCAGATAACGGTTGCAATTGTGCCGTTGTTTCATTTGACATCTTAATCAAGTTTTCGGATTGCCCCGATAATTGAGTGTGTGCCGTATTCATTTCAATCAATGTTTCGCGAACGCCGGTTGCCATTGCTTTGACAGATTCAGAAAATGCATTTGCGGCACCCTTGGTGTTTTCCAGTGTGATATTCGCAACACCAGACACTGTTTTCAGTTCTGATACAACGCCCGTTGCAAATTCTTTGATTTCACCGTCAAAATGCTTGGTCAGTGTTGCGATTTCGTTTGATATGCCACGTACAGAATTTTCTGTGGTGCTGGCCGATGACATTAATGTTTCAACCGCATCAGTTAATTTGTGAATTTGCTTGTCAATGGATGATTCAGCCAAGCGCACCTGGCCACCGACAACATTTGCTGTACTTGTCAGGGTGTTCATCTGGCTGGTTAATTGTTTTTTTGATTGTTTGCTAAATGTATCCATTTTATTCAAGTATCCATCCAACAATCTGTCATTGCGTATCATGACATCTTCATAATTCGCCGCGGCACTTTTTACATCGCCAAATCCATCGGCGGTTGATTTTGCCAGCGTTGCAATTTTGTCGGTCATCGTTTCTGATTCAGATGCCAATTCCTTCATCTGTTGGGTGTTTTTGTTAAACTCTTCTTTTAGTTTTTCAGCCAGGCTATCGCTGGTTTCAACCCATGTATCAATTTGTGCCTGGATTTGCGATGTGCGGTCGATTGTGTGTTGTGTCGTGTTGTTAATCTCGTGCAATAATGCATTGACCGTATTGCTAAATTTATCGGTTGCATTTTCTACATCAACCCATGAATTCGATTCTACCACATCATGTAATCCGGACACAGTATTGTCTAATCGGCCCGACATGTTTGCGATTTTTTTAGTAGCCTCGTCGGCCATTGCGACCAATTTATCGTTTTGTTCGGTTAATATGTTTTTTAATTCATTTGCAGATGCAATTTGTGCGTTCAGGGTGTCGCGCATGGTCTGGAAACTGGATTCGATTTTGTTTATTTCGTCATTTAATATGATATTCAATACGCGGACTGCATCTGCGACCTTTGCGCGTTCTGGTCGGGTCATTATTGTCAGTAATGATTGCATTACTTTCTGGGATTTTCTGGAAACAAAAAACAAAACGACCAGTGTTATAAACAACAAACCGCCCAATATAGCGCCACCAAATAAAAATAATTGATTGTATTCCATTTCCTTTCCCCCTAATTGCATGTGCAAATGTTATATATCTTGCAGTCTGTTTGAATTTATACTAGAATCCAAACAATAAAGCAAGGGCATAAATGACACAAAAACGCACTTTATCACCAGAACAAGATTTGGCAGCCGACCCACATGAAAATGTCTGGGTCCAGGCAAATGCCGGCACCGGAAAAACCAGTGTTTTGGTCCAACGTTTGTTGCGAATTTTATTCCGCAGTCCGCGTGACAACGGGGCTGGTATTTTGTGTTTAACATACACAAATGCGGGGGCTGGCGAAATGCGGAATCGTATTTTGTCGGCAATGCGAAAATGGGCATGTGCAACGGATGATGAATTGGTTGAATTGCTGGATGGTGTTGCGATAAGTCGTCCGGCAAATGCCGACGATATTGCGTATGCGCGTGAAATGTTTTTTTACTTTATCGATAATCCTGAAATATTAAAGATAAAAACAATACACGGTTTTTGCGAAGAGATTTTACATCGTTTCCCGACCGAGGCTGGCCTGTCGCCTGCGTGGTCGTTGGTGTCTGATGATGCACAGCGCATATTGCTACAAGATGCATTTAACAAATTGATTAATTCAGATGCGGTTGACGATCGGGTTGGGGCGGCATTTGCCCATATTGTTAATCGAATATCTGAATATTCAATGCCGGATTTACTGGCGACATTAAGTGGCCAGTATAAATACTTTTTTGGTATTGAAAATATTGTTAAGTATCGCAAATACTTTATTGAAACGGCTTATAAATTTCTTGAATTGGATATCGTGCCAGAAATAGATGTGTCTGTCAAAAAACTGCAAAATATCCTAGAAATGGTCAAAGATGACCAAAAAAGCCGAAAAAAGCCGGTTGGATACTTGGACAAGATTGTTAACTTAACAGAACAGTATATTGATAAAACAATAGATTTTGAAAAATATAAAACTGCGTATTTGACGGGCGATGAAACGCCGATTGCCAATGTGGCCAAGATTGATTATTTGAAACCAGAATTGGAACGTGTGTATGCGGTAAATCAATACAATGCCAATCGGGTTGTTTATGAAGATACGGTTGCGATGTTTGATTTGTCGGCGGCATTTGCGACAATGTATCGTGAAATGAAATTGGCGCGTAATGTTTTGGATTTCGAAGATATGATTTTATACACGCGCCGACTGTTTTCTAATCCGGAAACAATGGGGTGGGTGTTGTCGCAATTAGATTTGTCTTTGTCACACATCCTTGTGGACGAGGCGCAAGATACATCACCGGCCCAGTGGGATATTTTACGCATGCTGTCGGGTGAATTTTTTGTTGATGGTGATGCAACGCAGAACCCCCGGTCTATATTCGTTGTTGGTGACAGCAAGCAGTCTATTTATGGTTTTCAGGGTGCTGATCCGCGTGCATTTGCGTTCAGTCGTGATGCAATCGCGGCCCAGATAAAGAATAATCTGCGTGTAATACGCGAAGTGCCACTGACGCAAAGTTTTCGTTCCACATCGGCGGTTTTGCGTTCGGTTGATATGTTTTTTGCAGATGATGGTGTGCGTGAATTAACCGGGTTTGCAAATAATCCACATAAATGTTTTCGTGAATCCGTCCCTGGCCTTGTCGAATTGCATAAATTAATATCAAAAAAGCAAGATGATATTTCTGTTGATGATTATATAAAACATGTCGCATCAAATATACATGGGTTGATTGCGTCTAAGAAATTCCGTCCGTCCGACATAATGGTGTTGGTCCAGAATCGTCATCCATTGGCGCCAAAATTGGTCAAGGAATTAAAGCGACTGTCGGTTGATGTTGCAGGCAGTGACAGAATTGTTTTACCAAACTTTCCGGCAATTCGCGATCTGATTAACTTGGTTCGGTTTTGTTTGAGTCCGGCGGATGATTATAGTTTGTGTTGTGTATTAGGTTGTCCGTTTTATCGTTTGAATACACAAGATATTTTTAATTTATGCAAAATCAAAAATGATACGAACAAGGCGCGCAAAAACGATTGTGCGGACTTTGTGCCGATGACTGTTTATGATGTTTTGAATGATGCGTTTCCGGATATTTATGATGACTTGTCATGGGTTCTTGAAAACTCAAAAACAATGTCGCCATATTCATTTTTTGATGCATTTTTGAACCATAATGAAATGCGTAAAAAAATGATTGCGGCATTGGGTGACCAGGTTATTGATCCGCTGGAAGAATTTATGACGATTTGTTTGGCGTATGAACGAACGATGCCCGGAACATTAAAAGAGTTTTTGAAATACTTTATCACCGGCAACAGCCAGATTAAACGCGACATGGATGCCGCCAATGGTGTGCGAATTGTTACCGTCCATGGCAGCAAAGGTTTAGAAGCCCCGGCTGTATTCTTGATTGATACTGTTTCGACACCAAACAGCGAAAAAATTATACCAATTCCTATTTGTGATGACATGTCAATGCCGGTGTGGTTATGGTCGCCCCGTGGCGATTGTTCTGCGCGTCGGCGTGTGGCACTGGATGCGTTGATGAACACGCGCATCGCAGAATATTACCGTCTGCTGTATGTTGCGATGACGCGTGCGCGTGACAATCTTTACATATACGGATTTACAAACAATAATTCTGCACCGGACATTTCGTGGCACGCGCAATTGTGGCGCGTATTCAACGATAATATCGATACAGAAAAACAAGAAGATGTAATCAGGATATCCGATGCCAAATGATATAAAATCTATATTAACCGCCAACGATAATGTAAAATTCGCAACCGATGTTGGTACGCGCATGCACGCGCGACTGGGGCGGATTGTTATTGATGCGGACAAAACATCCGGCGATGCAGATTTGATTGAAAAAATCAATTCTGTGCCAGGATTATCGCGTATGTTTTCCGCCCAATCCCAGGTCGAGGTTCCAATTGCCGGCACCATTGCCCATCGATTTGTGTCGCGTCGCATTGACAGGTTGCTGGTTGATACAGAACAACGCGTTGTTTATGTTTTGGATTACAAGACCGACACAAATCACGACCTGTTTCACGATGCGTATGTTGCACAACTGCGCGAATATGGCACATTACTGGCCCAGATGTATGTGGGATATAAAATATTTCGATATATTTTGTGGACACATGATTGGGTTCTTGAAAGTGTATAAAAAGTCTTGAAATGCCACCAAAATGCCGACTATAATTCATGCATGTTAGTTGGATTAAATATTTCAAATATTGTATTAATAGAACGTCTAAATCTGGAATTTGGACATGGTCTTAATGTTTTAACCGGTGAAACCGGCGCGGGTAAAAGTATCCTGATGGATGCACTGTCATTGGCATTGGGGGCGCGTTCTGATGTTGGATTAATTAGACATGGGTGCGACGCGGCGTCTGTGACGGCGGAATTTGATTCTGTACCCACAGATGTGTGTGATTTATTGCGCGAATTTGACATTGATTGTACAGATGGTGTTATTTTGCGCCGTACATTATCGTCTGATGGCAAAAGCAGGGCGTGGATTAATGATGTCCCAGTGTCGATTAAAACATTACACAGTGTTGGGGATTTGTTGGTTGAAATTCATGGTCAATTTGCCAATCATACATTGCTGAATCAAGCAACGCATCGTCCAACATTGGATGCATATGGGTTAAAGCATATTGTTGGGTATGCAGAATTATTATCTACAACGCGTGATGCGTATATGGAATATCATGCGGCGGATAAAAGATTGGATGAATTAACAGAATTATTATCTCGTGCAGAAACCGAACGTGAATTTTTAGCACACAATGTTGCAGAATTGCAAAAATTAAACCCTGTTCCCGGCGAAGAAGAAGAATTGTCAACCCGTCGTGCCGCCATGATGAATGCAGAAAAAAATGCGGCGATTTTGACCGATGCGATGGATGTGTTGGGTGGCCATGGTAATTCACTGGATGCCCAGATATTTAATGCGGCGCACATTTTACAACGCATCAAGTCTGATCCAAATCCGTACACAGACCAGATTGATAAACTGTATTCTGCGGCGGAAATCATATCAAATGTTATGGGTTCTTTGGAACCAGAATCTATGGATATGGATGACATGGATTCAATCGAAGAGCGTCTGTTTGCAATACGCGCCGCCGCGCGTAAACATCGGGTTGGGGCGGACGAATTGCCAGACAAGTTGGCTGAAATGACCGCGCAATTGTCGGCGATTGATAATTCAGATGCGGAATTAAAACGCGTTCGCGCATTGCGTGATAATATGTTTGAAAAATTCCAGTCGTTGTCACAAAAACTGTCGTCGGCGCGCATGTCTGCGGCGGACAAGATGCGTGAATCAATCCTGGCCGAATTGCCGGATTTGAAATTGGGATCTGCAGATTTTCGTGTTAAATGTTCGGCATGTTCGCCATCGACCACGGGATGTGATGATGTGACATTTATGATTAAAACAAATCCAGGATCGCCGTTTGCACCATTGCATCGTGCGGCATCTGGGGGTGAATTGGCGCGTTTAATGTTGGCATTGCGTGTTGTGTTTGCCGGCGATAAAGATGCACATACATTTGTCTTTGACGAAGTGGATACGGGCATCTCTGGGGCGACCGCGTCGGCGGTTGGTTCCCGTCTTAACCGTTTGGCATCTGCATCCCAGGCATTGGTCATTACGCACTCGGCCCAGGTGGCGGGATTTGCCGACAAGCATTTCAAGATTTCCAAGACTGTATCAAACGACAAAACCACAACATCTGTTATAGAAATAGGGGGTGCAGACAGGGTAAATGAAATCGCCCGCATTATCAGTGGCGCGGAAATAACCACCGAATCCATAACAATGGCAAAAACATTGATAAAAAAAGATTAGGTTATAAAAACAAATCCCCCAAATGGGGGATTTATTATTTTGCGTTCTTTTCTGCAGATGTCGCTGCCAAGTCTTCGACGATACGCGCCTTTTTACCTGACAACCCACGCAGGAAGAATAATTTAGCACGACGTACTTTACCGATACGAACCTTTTCAATCTTTTCGATTGCAGGGCTGTACAGTGGGAACTTGCGTTCTACACCGACACCGTATGATTCACGACGCACTGTAAAGGATGCATTATTTCCCATGCCGCCATCGCGTGCGATAACAACGCCTTCAAAAACCTGGATACGGAATTTGTCGCCGTCTTTAATTTTGACGTGAACTTTTAATGTATCCCCAGCTTTGAAGTTTGGGATTTTTTTGTCGCCTTTCAGTTTTTCAACCTGGGTTGCTTCGATTTTTTTAATAATGCTCATTTTTAGTTTTCCTTTATTAAGTCCGGTCGACGTTCTTTGGTTATGTCAACCGATTGTTGTTTCCGCCACCGTTCGATATTGCCGTGGTGACCGGACAGCAGGACTTCTGGGACACTTTGTCCACGCCATACTGACGGGCGGGTGTATAACGGCCATTCAAGCCCCCCGATTTCGAAACTTTCATTTTGGGTGGTGTCTGCACCACCGTGAACCACATTATCCATCACGCGAACGCAACTGTCAACAAAAACTTGGGCTGCGATTTCGCCCCCCGACAGGATGTAATCACCAATAGATAATTCCATAATGTTATATTGTTCAATAACGCGTTCGTCGATTCCTTCGTATCGACCACACAGCAGGGTGTATGTCGCATCTTGGTCTGCGATAAATTCGCGTACGATTTTCTGGTTCAGTGTTTTGCCACGTGGCGAAAAATAAATAATTTTTCCCGGATTTTTGATTGAATCCAACGCATCGCCCAAAACATCAGGGCGCATAACCATGCCTGCGCCACCGCCAAATTGTGTGTCATCAACACTGCCATAATTATTGATGGCAAAATCGCGGATATTAATGACATCATACGACCATATGCCGCGTTCCAGTGCGCGCCCAACCACCCCGCCGGCTAAGGTGCCTGGGAACATTTCTGGAAAAATAGTCAGTATGTTAAAGTGCATTTTATTTTACTTTGGCCTTATCTGCGTTATATTTGCAACAATTACACATTGATTGCCCAATAGAATACATTGTTTCGGCGGTTTCTGGGGTAAATGGTTTTGGAAACTTAACAAAAACATTGTCTGAACGAATTGTTACCTGTGTATCAATGCCGGCACGATAAAACTGAACAATTGGACAGTGTTGATTCGGTGCATCGCAATTTGTTTCTAAAGATTTTTTGTTAACATTAAACTTAAATGTCTTTTTTGACATGTTGTTTTCCTTATTTTACATAAATAACATTTGATTCTGTATCAACTGTTGCGCCGACAAAGGATACCATGTCACCATTTTCCATTTCCAATATGTCGCCTGCGCCATAGTTTTGGATGCATGACACACGACCAATAATATTGCCACGCTGATTGACGGTCATGCCGATTAAATCAGTCTGGTAATATTCGTTGTCATTTAATTGTGGCAGGTCACTGCGACCAATAAACAATTCTGTTCCACGCAGTGTTTCTGCGGCATTACGGTCATCGTATCCATTGATTTTTGCGATAACGACGGTTGAATTTGGTATCGCGCGCACAAACTTGAAATCTTCTGATTTGAACTTTGAACTTTTGAAAATCCATTGGATTTTCAGAATATGTCTGAACGCGAACTTCGCCCCGAATTCCCTGGGGGGCGACAATTTTTCCAACCAAGATTTTATTTTTGTCGTTCATTTGTGTTTGGTATTTTTAATAATTCCTGCTTTATCTGCATAAAATAATCATATAATTTCATGTCGTTTTCCATGGCAAAGGACATCATATCTTCGATATTATCTAGATAGCAATCATGTATCAGTGTTTTTAATTTTTTGTCTTGGAACCAGACTTCACTAAACGCCTTATGAATAAAGGCCTTACACATATTCAAACGACTGATTGCCTTTGGTGCCTTTGCCATGGTTAAACGCATTGGAATAAAATTATTCTGCAACCGCTTCGGTTGTTTCTTCGGCGGCTGGTGCTGCGGCTTCTGCTTCTGCAGCGGCCTTAGCGGCAGCTTCTGCGGCGGCTTTTTCTTCGGCGATTTTTGCCAACTTTTCAGCCTTGTCTTTAATCTTCATCTGTGTTTTTTCAGATTGCAGATGTTTTTTTGTCTGAACTGGAATCGCCTTTGGTTTTACCAAGCCGGCCTTGGCCAAGAATTTATGTACACGATCAGATGGCTGTGCGCCTTTGGCCAACCATGCTTTGACTTCGTCCAATTTCAAGATAACGCGTTTATCGCTGTCTTTGGCCTGCATTGGGTCATATTTACCAACAACTTCCAAAACATTACCAGAATTGCGTGCGTTGCGCGAATCTGTCACAACGATGTGATAGTACGGACGTTTTTTTGCACCGAAACGTGCCAAACGAATAACAGTTGCCATAATTTTACTCCTTTTTTATTTATAACTGTTTTAACCACAAAGAAAACCGCCATCAAGGACGAAACTCGTCGGATGATGTACCACACGCGTACTGCGAACTGGTGTTATAAAAATGGCAATCTTTGGGATTTGCGTGCCTATTATGGACCAAAAAATCAAAAAAGTCAAATATTTATTGAAAAAACGCCACAATCCAAAAACAAATCCGACCACAAGGGTCGGTTATATTCTTGGTGCGGGCGAAGGGAATCGAACCCTCGCCTAAAGCTTGGGAAGCTTTCGTTCTACCATTATACTACGCCCGCAATGTATGGCGAAATATTATCTTATTTTGTCATCGATGTCCAGACTTTATTTCTGGCGTCCGCGTAACATATCCGCCAATGGTTCTACGATATAAGAATTGCGCTGTTTATCAACGTTGGCTAATTTCGTCCCCAGTATTCCCAGTTGTGGCGACCATACTGCATATTTTTCAATATACTGACGCGCCATTTCTGGATTTTTTGACAACTGAATATCAATCACATCGCGCAACATTTTTTTGCCGCGTGCGACAACCGCATCAAAATCTATGACCAAACGGTTTGATGAATCCAGACGAATTGCGCCACACTCAAATAACATATTATGTTGCATAATATTGCGCTTTGCATGGGCGCGACTGAAATTTGCACCCGGATATAAATACGCAATCAGCCACGATGTAATCAGCTCTTGTTTTTGATTTGGTGTAAAAAATCCAGCACGCACCAATTCGTCCAGCATTGCAATCGAGCCTGCGTCTGCCTTGTGTTCTTCGATAATATTTTTATATTCGCCCAGTGCTTCTAAATCATCCTTTGGACCCAAAGTGTGCATATTTTCGTGCAAAATTGTAAAGTCGTGCAGGGCACGCACCGAAAAATATTTATGAAATTCCGGTGCCAGCAATGCATTAATCTTTTCATCCATCCCATTGCCATATTTGCACTGGCGCATTTGCTTTAAATAGACCGTACGATGACCGCCGCCGGTTTGAACCGCTAATTTATCTGCATTAGGCAGGTTAAACGCCAATGTTATCTGGCTACGATATGCCGCATTGTGTCCGCTAACCGATACAACATCAACGTCGACCATTGTTTGCTTTGTATCCGTCCCCAAGACCTGCTTATACTCATCTGCACGTGGCATTTTGGATGCCATCATTGGTAAATGCTGTTTTATTTTTAACAAATAATCCGTGCCGGCCGTATCTACAATACCAACTGTCGCCCCCAAGTTGTCTTTTGCATATGGTGTAATTCCGCGCGCATCCAACATAGATTTTAATTTTGGATTTTGTAATACTGTCGGTGTCATCGCATCGTCATAGCATTCGCGCCCCAGTGTAAATTCCAACGGCCCTGTTTGCAGTGTTGCCCATTTTTTGTCGGCTTCACAATCAGCCCATGGCCAGTAATTCATCAATGCTGCGGATTGCAGTGTCAGATATTCTTTGAAATCGAAATTTTCCGTGCTTATAGCGGCGGCCTGTAATGCATATGCCGCCGAACGAAAATCAAATTTGAACGCATTTGTATAATCAACAGCTTTCAATTCATCGCCAAAACGCTTTACAATGGTGCGTTGATTTAATATTTCACGTACCTCTTCATCTTTATATCCGCTTTCCAGCATTCGAATTAAAATGTCGTGAAATTCATCAACGGATAAATTATACGGATATAAACCGCGTCCCAAGCGAGGCTCAACATCATTGGTTAACGCAACCGGTGCGCCGGATTTTTCATGTGCAAATATTCCGCGTTGCCCACGAAATAATTTCTGCGTTAATTTTATATCTTTAAAAGATTGGCGCGATTCTAGAAACAGTTCAAAATCTAAATTATAAGGATGGTCCAGTTGTAATGCCACACGATCAATAATATCAGACGCGCGCACCAACCATTTTAATGCGGTCTTTTCCCGTTCGGGCAGGGCGTTGTATTGTTCCGCATCAATTCCCAACATAGTATATGGTGTAAAAGCACCTGGTGCTGTGCGTTCAAGCAACTCTTCATACGTGTATGCAAGTTTATAATTATGTTTTGGCTTCATTGGCGGATTCTCTTTTTTATATTATTTTTGATTCGCCATTACAATATCGGCGGCATGTTCGCGTATTGTGGCAACCGCATTTTCAAATTCAAAAACATGTGGCATTGGACATGCTTTTTTCATTTGACTTTCAGTCATTGAACAGTCGCAACAAATTGGACACAAACTGTAATCACCACTAACAATTGCGGCGCACTTTTTTGCGGCTTTATGCGCCAGGTTGGTGTGTATGCGATACTTGGTCGTATATAATTCTGGGGCCTTTAATCTAATTCTGTCTACAAACTTAAATGCAGGGCACATGATGCGTGCATTTCGCAACTCAGTTTTGGCCTGGGCGCGTTGTGCCAATATTTCTTCGCGGTGTTCTGTGTGATATTGACGAACCTGTTCGTTTAATTTTTCTTTGTGTTCTTGATAGTATGCACGATGTCTGGCATATCGTTTTTCTTTGTTTTTCAGGCAGTATTCCTGAATCTTTTCTTTATACTTTTCATAATTTTCATGTGCGCGTCTGCGATTTTTTTCGCGCAGGGTATCCGCGTTGCGTGCATAGTATTCACGTGCGGCTTGTTTGCGCGCTTCGCGATTTTTTGCATATCTTTCGCGCCCGCGCTGACGACGAAGTTCTAAGTTTTTATATGCCATATTTTTTATCTTTTATGCTGTAACAGTTCGCTATAAACCTGCTCGATAGTTTTATTATCCATTGTTGTTTGATACTTATGGTTCAATATCGCTTGGTTGTCATTTGTAATTGTCAGCACGTCTTGACTGTCGGGATTGTCAATGGTCTCAGATACACTTTGCCAAGTTAAATTATTATCCTTGGCGCGTCCTTTGTACTTTAGTATGTATTTTTTTAATGGTATAAGTACCTTTAATTCCCTGTGCTCATATATTGAGACATGGTCTTCATGTCCACCAAATGCATAATATGGCTCTACTAAACAATTGCTTATTTTAGAACCTATCCACCAGCAATCTTGTCCGGAAAACGTCACACGAATGTTATTGTTATTCCGTAAGTGTTGATGACGTGCAATCAATTTACATATATTAGCGGCTCCTTGTGGAGTGGGATGATATTTATCAACGGCAATATCCAAGAAAATATCTTTACGATGGTTTTGTGCAATCTCAGACAGTTTGCTCATCATAATGCCACCAACATACATATTCTCTGCCCATGTTCCATTTGTTTCAAAGATAGGAGTTATTCTGTTTTGGACACAACTAGTCGCAATTTCTGGAATATATTCATCACGTTCCTGAATATATGATGCAAACGGTTCGCCCCCGGTAAACGTAATATGGTGACCTAGTTTTTTATACTCGTTAATATATTTTTTAACTTGTTCAACAGGCATCATTTGATATGGTTGGTCCAGTCCACTGCGCTCCATACAATGTCTACAGTTCAGATTGCACCAATTTGTTAATTTTATTACCAAATTAAATTCTGACATATTTACCTCTTATGCTGTAACAATTCGTTATAAATCTGTCCGACGGTTTTGTCTTTTGCGTCGGTTGTAAATTTGTAGTTCAAGATAGCTTTGTTCGTATTTGTAATTTCAAGACAGTCGCCATTTGTCAAATCGGTGTGGCCACTTGGAATACGTTGGGTTAAATTATTGTCTGCTGCACGCCCCAGTCGCAACAATGTACCATTTTCATAGAACATAACATTTAGATTGTCGCCTTTGGACATAATAATACTGCCATCTGTATCCATCTGACCGACATGTATTCCGCGCTGTCTAAGAATGTTTGCAAACTCTTGGTACTTATATTGTGATGCGGGTGTATTTAATCCAACAAAAGACACCGGTATCGCCGCAGATAAATATTGACTGTTCATAATTTGATTAACAACATTGGTGGCCGCGTTCATATTGCCATGATATTCGTCAATAGATATATCAAGTGATATTTGGCGATCGTGTTTGTGTGCAATATCCGCCAGCGATTTCAAAATGCTGGCAGACAGTATTACGTTATTGCCCCACAACGCATTAGTCTTAAAAGATGCAGACATGTTGTTTTTTGCACAAATGTCTGCCACTGTTGGAATGTATTTATGTTGCCCAATATAGTATGGTGCCATTGTTTCGCCACCTGTAAACGTAACATAATCCCAAACAGGTATTCCCATGTCTTTGAATTCGCAAATATAGCGTTCTATTTTATCAATAGGCATCAAATTAAATGGTTCGTTGGCGTGACTGCGTTCACAACAATGCGCGCAATTTAGGTTGCACCAATTTGTAATTTTTAACGCCAGATTTGCGCGTGGCATCGCCATTTCCCAAACCATTATTTTTCAACCGGAATTTGTAACAATTGTTTTGGATAAATCAGATCCGGGTTTTCGATATTGTTGCGTTCTGCAATAATGCTGAACAAGATTCCGCGACGCATAAAATTGCGTGCAATAATCCACAGGCAATCACCACGACGAACAGTATAAAATGTGTCATCATCGCCGGTCATTTCTGGCATTACAAAATCGTGTGTGACATTTGCAATGGTGCGACCGTCACCATCGTGCATACGCACGGTTAATGAATATTCTTTGCCACTTTCTAATTCGCCGACATCTGCGCCCAGTCCAAAATGATGATGGTCTGATACGCGTGCAAAGCCCATATATTTATCGTTCAATGACAATGATACACGCAAACGTGGCAGCGCATCACCGGTTACAACAATGCGCCCATTGTCCAGATAGTCAATTTTTGACACGGACAAATCCCCGTCGCGCAACATTGATGGTGCCTGTAACAGGGTACTGCCGTCGCGCGTCATTAACAAAGATACAGAATTTTCTGCGCCGGCTTCGGACACATAAACAAAGACTTTGTCTTCGGATTTGATTGTTGGTTCTGCGCCCATTAATGAAATGGTATAGTTGCCGGCGGCAAATGCCTTGGTTGGTGCATAAACAAATTCGCCGGCAGAATCTGTGCGTTCGGTTGCAACAATCTTGCCATTGATAACGATTGAAATATTTTGATGTGGCGCCCAACGACCTGCGATAACGACATTGCCATTTTTTTCAATGCGAACAATATCAAAAGATGGGGCGGTTGTGGTGTCAATTGCCTTGACCACTGGTTCTGGAATGTTTGGTACAATTAATACACGATGTGGGGCCGGTGTGCGAATAAATGCAACCCAGATTGCGATGAATATCACAACCAACGCGCACAGAATAGGGAACCAATATGCGCCAATTGTGCCACGGCGTTCACGGGCGCGTTCAATGGCATCTTTGTCCACAGATTGATTTTCAGGCTTTTTACATGCAAATTTATCAATCTTTTTCAAGAATCCGCGTGTGAACGCACGGCGATTTTTTAACCACGCATTTTGCTTTGCAATTGCATCGTCAATCATAGAATCTGTTGATTGTTTTTTCTTAGAATTTGTGTCGTTTTTAGCCATAAGAATGCCCCTATAATTTTAGTCTAGACAAAATGTATCAAATTATATTTCTTTGTCAACTTATTTGTGATATAATTTATCAATGAAATACACGGGGGATTCAGATATGAAAAAGAAAAAAATTGGCATTATGACCACCGGCGGTGATTGCAGTGGCCTGAACACGGTTATTCATCGTGTTGTGCGCGGGGCGGCACTGCGCGGATGGACGGTTGTGGGCATATTGGATGGCACAGACGGATTGTGTGGCGACAAACCGCGTACAATCGTATTAAACGAAGATGTTTTGCCAATTGAAAATGCCAAATTATCGGGCAGTTTTCTGCACAACGGTCATGCGGGCGCGCTAAATTTTGAAACCGCGATTGAACGCGGCCGGGTTAAGCAGTTTAATGCCCAACTACGCAAATCACTGGCGGCATTGAAACTGGATGCGTTGATTTTAATTGGTGGCAATGGCAGCACTTCGCTTGCCTGGGCTAATCGCGAAATATACAGTGATTTGCAGTTAATATGTATTCCAAAAACAATCGATATGGATATGCCCGTTACCGAACGCACGATTGGTTTTGATACCGCGGTTCAACAATTAACAACATTTTGTGACCAATTAATGTTGACCGCGCGCAGTCATCATCGTTGGTTTGTGGTCCAGGCCATGGGACGTGATTGTGGTAATTTGGCCCTGAATGCGGGTGTTGCGGTTGGTGCAACCGCGATATTAATCCCAGAAATAAAGTTTAACACAGATGATTTATTGGCGCATATTGCAAATGCCCCAACAGATTATGGCATTATCATGGTATCCGAAGGAATCACACTGCGTGGTCATTCGGGGCGCCCGGCTGACATGATTGCACGCAAACTGACCACGGCGGGTATATTGAATCGTACTGCATTTCCAGAACATATTCAGCGCGCCGGCGACACGACGGCATGTGACCGAATATTGGCGACTAAATTTGCAGACTGTGCATTAAATGCAATCGAAAATGGCGAAACATATGTTATGACGGCACTGAAATGTGGTGATGTTCATACTGTGTCATTGTCAGAATTTGTTGCATCTGGTGAAATGGTAAACGATCCGAATATCCCGGGATTATGTACATCAAACGCATATGTTGAACCCGACAATCCATTATTATCCATCGCCCAAGATATGGGAATATATATTGGAAATTATAAATAGTTGCAACAGTACACAAACGAAGCACAAAAATAAAAATCAAATTAAAAATCCCCCGTTTGGGGGATTTTTAATGGTTTATTTCTTTTCAGAAAAATCTGCATCGACTGTGCCGTCATCGTTTTTCTTGTCGTCGGCACTGGACGCGGCGGCTTGTTCTGCCTGGGCGGCTTTATAGACCGCTTCGCCCAATTTCATTGCTTTTTCAGACAATGCATCGGTTTTCGCCTTCAAAGATTCTGCGGTTGCATCCGCCTTGGCCAATTCATCTGCCAGTTCTTGTTTTGCAGATTCGATGGCTTTCTTTTCATCTTCGCTGATTTTATCGCCATGTTCTTTTAATGATTTTTCAATACTGAATATGGCTGTTTCCGCGGTGTTTTTCGCTTCGGCTAATTCGCGTTTCAGTTTGTCTGCCTCTGCATTGGCGGCGGCTTCATCAACCATGCGTTTGATTTCATCTTCACTCAGGCCGCCGTCTGATTTAATTGAAATCGCCTGTTCTTTGCCGGTGCCTTTATCTTTGGCAGACACATGAACGATACCATTTGCGTCAATATCAAACGAAACTTCGATTTGTGGCATGCCGCGTGGGGCAGGGGCGATACCTTCTAAATTAAACTGACCCAGTAATTTGTTATCTGCCGCCATGTCGCGTTCGCCCTGGAATACGCGGATAGTCACAGCCGATTGGTTATCTTCAGCGGTACTGAATACCTGGGATTTCTTTGTTGGAATTGTTGTGTTGCGATCGATTAAGCGTGTAAATACACCGCCCAATGTTTCAATCCCCAGTGACAATGGTGTTACATCCAACAACAAGACATCTTTGACATCGCCTTTCAAAACACCACCCTGAATTGCAGCACCCATACCGACAACTTCGTCTGGGTTAACACCTTTGTGTGGTTCACGGCCAAAGAATTCTTTTACTGTTTCTGCGACCTTTGGCATACGGGTCTGACCGCCAACCAAGATAACTTCGTTAATTTGTGATTTTTCCAAACCGGCGTCTTTTAATGCCTTTTTGCAGGGTTCGATTGTGCGTTCAATCAAGTCTGCAACCAACGATTCCAATTTTGCGCGTGTCAGTGTTGTGTTGAAATGTTTTGGGCCCGACGCATCCGCCGTCAAGAACGGCAGGTTGATGTCCGTAGATGTCTTAGACGACAATTCAATTTTTGCCTTTTCTGCGGCTTCTTTTAAGCGCTGCAGGGCCAATTTATCGCCCGACAAATCAATGCCAGTCTGTGATTTGAATTCTGCAATCAAGTGTTCCAAGATGCGTGCATCAAAATCCGACCCACCCAACGCAGTATCGCCGTTGGTCGATTTTACTTCGAACACACCGTCGATAATTTCCAGGATAGACACGTCAAATGTACCACCGCCCAAGTCATAAACTGCGATGATGCCATCTTTGCCTTTGTCCAGACCATATGCCAATGCGGCGGCGGTTGGTTCGTTAACGATACGCAGAACATTTAATCCTGCGATACGGCCGGCATCCTTGGTTGCCTGGCGTTGTGAATCATTAAAGTATGCAGGAACCGTAATAACTGCATCTGTAACAGTTTCGCCCAAATAGGCTTCTGCATCTTTTTTCAGTTTAGCCAAAATCATTGCAGAAATCTGGGATGGGGCATATTTTTTGCCGTCCATTTCGACCCATGCGTCGCCATTATCACCGGCAACGATTTTGTATGGAACGCGCGCCGCGATTTCTTTGACGGCCGGGCTGTCAAAACGCAATCCCATTAAACGCTTGATTTCATAAATTGTGTTTTCTGGATTTGTAACCGCCTGGTTTTTTGCGGTAATACCAACCAACTGTTCACCATTTGATGTCAATGCAACAACCGATGGTGTTGTGCGCTGACCTTCTGAATTTTCGATAATTTTTGGGTCTGTCCCATCCATGAAAGCCATGGCGGAATTAGTTGTTCCCAAGTCAATACCAATTACTTTTCCCATTTTGTTCACTCCTTAAAATTTTCGCTTAACCACCATATAGTTATGCAAAAAATGTTTTCAAGGGGCAATAGACACATTTTCTTAAAAAAATACCAACAAAAAACCGCCCAAAAAGGGCGGTAAATAAATTTGAAAATTTATTATTTTTTGGCTGCTGCGGTTGCGGCGGCTTTTTTATCGTCTTCTTCGGCCGGCATTTTACCACCGATTGTTGCGAATGCCAATTCAGCCTGATGCAGGCCCAGTTCAACACCATTTGGTAATACCAGGTCAGAACCGTGAACCACATCACCGATTGTCAAATCAGCCAAATCAATTGTGATTTTTTCTGGGATAACATCAACCAAACCACGCAGTGCAACCTTACGCACCGCAAAGTTCAATGTACCACCCAGTTTCAAACCCTTTGATGTTTCAACATTGACAACTTCAACCGGAACAACAACATTAACTGGTTTTTTAACATCGATGCGTTTGAAGTCTGCGTGAATAACTGCATCAGACACTGGATGATATTGAATATCCATCAACATTGCATCTTCGGTACCGTTTGATGTTGCGATTTGGAACAGTTTTGTCCGCAAACCTGGCACTTTGACCAGCATTTCGAATTCACGACCGTTCAGTTCGATTGCAACTGGGGCTTTCTTTTCACCATAGATAACAGCCGGAATATTTTTGTTATTGCGGATGCTACGTGCGGCCCCCTTGCCAGCAACATTGCGAATTTCTGCATTAATATTAATTGCCATTTTTATATCCTTTTTATAGCATTTGTTTAACATTGCCCAGCCTCCAAGGGTGCTGTGCGACGCGTATTATTACTTAAAAACTTTGAAAAATCAAGTGTTTTTTATTTCCAAGTATCTGGTATCGCACTATAATCAGATAACCCTGTGTCGTTCATATACATTCCGCCAACTTGTTCTGTTGTTGCGTTGGGCCAACGATTGTACAAATATTCGCCATTTATCTTGGCAGAATCTCCACCCAACCCATAGCAATCTGAAAACATATACTTAAATACCCCGGTTTTAAGTTCGCCTGTCAACCCATCGAACAGCCCATTTGGAATTTCTGATAGACGTTCTGCGCCCTCGAACATGCTATAAAACATATATTCATCAACATTGCCTGTAATTCCATCAAACAAGGTTTCTGGAATTGTTGTTAACGCATCACAGTACATAAAAGCCCCCGCAAAACTCGGCTGTGTTCCATCCTCTAGCGTTGCGAACACTCGTCCCAGGCGTCCATATAATTTTGCCAAACTCCAATAATCCGTTACCCAAATTGCCGAAATGGCGGGCACCCATGCCGACGGAAAAACGTTTTTATCATATTGTGTGGCGCGCCCACCAATCTTTACCACATACGCACCTGGCGCATCGTAACGATGTATAATTTCCTTCTCGGAAACATCAGATTTAGAAATAGTTTCTGTATAACCATCCCCCCAATCAATAACAAACTGGCCTGCTGCGGTTAGCAAAAAAGTAAATTCTGTCGTTCCATCCACCAACCCCATTGCAAAAGGATATTCTGGACTGGTTATACCATCATCATAAACATCTTCGCTGGGAATATCTGGCGGGGGTGTATTTTGTCGAATTAGATTCTTAACCACGGTATCCACAGCCACTGTATCAGCAACTTGATTTGTTGCATATTCGCCACTGGCATAATTACTTTCCCCGCCCAGCATTTTATTTGCAACATCTACCGCGGTTAACACATATTTCATATTGGCCGCCACATTTGGACTGACCAGTGCGGGATTATATGGAATTGTAATGTCCCACTTGTTTTTGATTGCATTATGAACATATTCGACATTTACAACTTGGGCTGCTTGTGCTGGAATCATCAGAATCATAAACAAGAAAGTCAGCAATTTTTTTATCATTCTGTGTCCTTAATCTGCACTTGGTAACGGCGGGGTAGGCACCATCAATGTTCCAGACACGGTATAAGACCCCGCCATTGTTTGATTTGCATTTGCAGATGTATCAACCTTGGTTGCAACAGATTCTTGAACATATTGGGCAGATGCAACATTGGCCAATGACGCACACGGCATCATCAATACGACCATCAAAACGAGCATTCGTCTCATCTTATCCCTCAACAAGAAAAACCGCTGTAAAAGCAAGCGGTTGAAGGTTAGAAACTATCATAAGACACAGCCCCCAACCACCAGTTGGAGTTTTTTTCATCGCTAACGATGCCTTATGAAGGGTTTCTATGCCCCAATATTGGAAACTTCCAATATCAAGACGATGATACAACAATTATAAATGTTACACAACTTCTTTTTTCTGCAAAATCAAGAATCTTGCGCGGCCATATGTTTTGTCGCGCAGAATTTCCCATACTGTTTCATCTGGGGTAATGGCGTTTTTCGTTTCTTGTTCCCAAACTAGAATTGTACCTGGTCGCGCCACACGTCCAATGCGGGCCACCAATGCGCCCCCCAGTTCATATTCATCATACGGGGCATCTATAAATATCAAATCGGCATTTTCTGTAAATTTTTGTGCATTACCAACCGCATCCGCCTGAAATATCGATGCGCGCGCACCTACACCCAACATCGCCAAATTATCACGCACCGTCCGCACAGATGTCGGTGCAACATCGGTAAATATAACACGGGCATTGGAATATCTGGACAAACACTCTAACCCAAAGGCCCCAGAACCCGCAAACGCATCCCAGACTGTGAATTCTGCAGATTTATCGATAATTCCAGATTCCAGCATATTAAACAGCGCAATTCGCGCACGATTCTGGGTCGGACGCGCATCCGGTGGCAGGCGCAACTTGCGCCCCTTGTATTGTCCTGAAATAATTTGCAATTTTGAATCCATGCGTTAAAGTATATCGTATGAAGTTTATGAAGCAAGCATTACTTTGCGCCCAGCGCGCATACAATCACGACGATGTCCCAATCGGTGCCGTGATTGTTCGTGACGGCAAAATCATTGCCCGCGGCGAAAACCAGGTTCAACTAAAACAAAACCCAACCCTGCACGCAGAAATTGTCGCAATAAACCGCGCGTGCAAAAAACTGGGGCAAAAGTTTCTGGATGATTGCGATATTTATGTATCACTGGAACCGTGTGCAATGTGCGCGACTGCCATATCTCTTTCGCGTATAAAAAACATATATTTTGCCGCAACCGATGAAAAGGGTGGGGGCATCACATCAAATGCACGAGTTTTTGACACGGACAAACATTTATGGAAACCGTCTGTACACCATGTGTCCGAATTTGCCGACGAATCTGCACAATTGTTGCGTGAATTCTTTCGCACCCGCCGTAACAAGGCCTAGTTTTATATCAACGATTTACCCGTCATATCGTCTGGCTGTTTAATCCCCAGAATTTTCAGCATCGTTGGCGCAATATCCGCCAAACCGCCATCACGAACGGATTTTGGTGGATTATTAGACACAACAATTAAATTTACCGGATTTGTTGTGTGTGCCGTCCATGGGCCATTGTTTTTATTGTCCCACATTTGTTCTGCATTGCCGTGGTCTGCTGTAATCAGCATTGTACCATCCAATTTTAACACCGCCGATACCAATCGTGCCAACTGCGTGTCCAGCACTTCCATCGCACGCACCGCCGCATCAATATTGCCCGTATGTCCGACCATATCCCCATTGGCCCAGTTTAATATTACAACATCATAATCCCCCAATACCGGCAACAGCGCATCTGTGATTTCAACCGCCGACATCTCAGGTTTCAAATCAAATGTCGCGACATCCGGTGACGGTATCAAAATCTTTTTTCCACCCGCATAGTCAATATTGCGTTCTGCATCCATAAAGTATGTTACATGATTATACTTTTCTGTTTCTGCAATTCGCAATTGCGACAAACCGTTGGCGGCCAAAATATCCCCCAGTGTATTTTCAACCACAATATCGTTAATCAGTGCAGGGCAGATCTCGTTCAGCCCTTCGCCATATTGTGAAAAGCACAACACACGGACGCCTGTTTTAACTATCTCGCGCATAATCTGGCGGGCGCGATCACTGCGATAATTACCGAATATAAAACCGTCCTTATTAGTAATCGGCACATCGCCATTTATGACGGTTGGCTTAATAAATTCATCCGTTTCGCCACGCGCATACGCATCATGCAGCGCGACATCAATTGTCGGCGCAGAATATTCAGCCCGCCCACACGCAATCGCATCAATCGCCAATGCTGTGCGATCAACATTATTATTTCTGTCCATGGCATAGTACCGCCCCGACAGTGTCCCCCAAATCGCACGACCGTCCATGAAATAGGGCGCCAAAGTATCTTTAATCAAATCAACATACTGCTTGGCGGACTGTGGCGGTGTGTCGCGCCCGTCGGCGATAAAGTGAATACACACGCGCAATCCTGCATCAATTACATGTTTTGCAATAACTAAAATATCATTTACATCGGAATGAACACGACCGTCACTCATTAACCCGGCGATATGAACGATACCACCCGTGGCCCGCACATCGGCGACAAACGCGTTCAAGGCTATATTTTTATCCCAATTTTCAATCTGGAATCGGCGCAGGAACTGATTAACCACACGCCCGGCACCAATTGTTATATGGCCAACTTCTGAATTGCCCATTGTTCCGGCGGGCAACCCAACGGCAACACCACTGGCATCCAGTCTGCTGTGTGGATAATTTGCTAATAACTTATCAAAACATGGCATGTTTGCCATTGCAACTGCATTGTTTTTGTCGTCTGAATTAATGCCGACACCGTCCATAATACATAAAATCAGCGGTTTTTTCATATTTTCTCCATAATTTATAAACATTATACATGTTTTTTGATTGCAAAATAACATATTTTTTATACAATTATAGGTTGAACAAGGATAACAATCATAATTAATACGGAGGTTCTCCATGGCTGGCAAAATATATACCCCCACTTTTATTGATGAACATATCGGTCGTCGTATTCAATTGCGCCGTAATATGTTGGGCTTGTCCCAGAAAGATTTGGCCGATGCGTGCGGTGTCACATTTCAACAGATTCAGAAATACGAAACCGCCGGCAATCGTGTTGCGGCATCGCGTCTGTTTGAAATCGGCATGGCGATGGATACACCTGTATCATTTTTCTTTATGGGATTGCCTGGCAATTTACCAGACGAAACAAAAACCACCCGTTCCCAGCCTGTAATGCGCGTATGTTCCCAGGCTGCAGATGACCCAATGGGTAAAAACGAAACACTGGAATTGATAAAACTGTATTGGAAACTGTCCGATGACGGCAAACGCGAAGCCGTATTAAACCTATTAAAAACAATGAACAGTATGGAATAAAAAAAATCCCCAAAAACGGGGATTTTTTATGGTTGTATTTCTTCGACTAACGGCAATCCCAGCAAACATTTTTTATAGTCTGTCGGTGTTTCCAATTGCCAGCACGGCTTGTTGTCACCAGTTGATCTTTTTTCAATCATTTCTGACATTGTTGTTTTTTTGCGCTCTTCTATCTCAACCTCGCCATTTTCTGAAACCGTTGCGGTCTTTGATTTGTCTGTGAATACGCACTGTCCATTAGATTCTTGTAATGTGGCATTCATATTATCTTTGTCCTCACATTTAATACAAGAAATATTTTTTGCCGGATTATCTGAAAAGCCATAGCCTTCTGTGGCACATCTGTATTGTAAACATGATTTATCGCCGGTGGTAACAACGACTGTTTTATATGTCGCCGCCGCAAAACGAGAACCCGTCCAACCAGAGCAACCAGAAATGCCAGAACATGCATATTCATTAATTGGCACACAGTCATTTTTTGCACTGTTTACTTTATACCCAATTCGGCACAATAATACCTTGTTACCTTTTGGTGCAATTAATGCCTTGCACTCGTCATCGTTTTTATTGCGTCCACAAAACGCACGAACAACCAATGGTTGTACATACGCACCGCGTCCCGATGGCGCATCACCAACAATGCCTAAAATTACATCCTGTTCATGGTCCCTATCTGACGAACGTTGACCATTTTGCTTATCGTTACAATCCCATTTTCCTGTCTGAAAAAAAGCAACCATACCATCGGCATTTTTTGTCTTGGTCAATGAAATTGCACTTGCCAAAGTCGAAGTGTTTTCACACGTTTTTGCCGCCGCCGCACTGGTTGAACTTTGTGCGCATCCTGCGCCGGTATATCCTTCTTTGCATAACCAAAAGCATGTTGGTGATGCACTGGCGGTAAAATAACTTGTCCACGATTTCTGTGAATTGTTATCGCGCCACGACTGAACAGTTGTCGCACAGAACTTTGCACCATTTTCATTTATTTCATGTGCAAACCAACCTGCGACTCTGTTTTCCCATCCGCCACAGCCCGCTTCACATCCGGAACCAGAACCAAAACTAGCGCCGAAACACTTATTCGATTTAGATAATGTTGGCGCCCCCCAATTGCTTTTATACGCACTGGCATCAACCGCCCATGCCGCCCCAGACGATGCCATTAAAATTCCACCAAACATTAAAAATGAAACTATTTTCATGTTCTCCATCCAATATGTTTATTAAATACCATCCCAATAACATGTATCCTGATCCCAGTCACCATGCAATACTTCCTTGCACTGATATTCATACCACTCGGTACTGAACACGCATGTGTCACGGGTCGCATCATATTTCGCATATCCCTTGGTGCCAGTTTTTTCATCTTGGAACTCGCATGCCAGCTTAACGGAATTTTCTGCACATGTTCCATATGTATTTAAATCACGTGCATCAATGTTTTCCTTTTGATTTGTTCCAAACACATCACTATAGAAAGACAACAAGTAATTTGCCCATTTTGGCGCTGAACCTGCCTCGAACCAAATACCTTCCGCAGATTCACACTTGTCCATCAATTGACGCGATACATCTGATGTAATGCCATCAACCAATCGAAGAATTGTCTGTGCAACCGTATCAGACAAATCATTTTTGCCTGTTTCATATTTTTCCTGGGTATATTTATTCCCATTAATATCAACACAATACAGTGAAGCGCGTGCAACGATTTGATTTTCTAGATTTGTACGCGACAGATTACGGCAATTCCACGGATATCCTTCGTCGCCAGATGTCGGTGTACATAATTCTTGGGCAAATGTTTCCAGTGCCGCATCACAACCTTCGGCAACACGAACCGTATCAACTGTATCAACATAATCTAACAGCGCCTTTAACCCGCAACGTTTCGTAGAATCAACCTGGCCATTTTTCCCCAACAATTTTCCATTGCCATCAAATGTGCACCCGTTTGTATCACCATACAACGATGCACATGCCACAACCTTTTCCTGGCACATTGAACGCGCGGCATACGCACTGATTGCCCCCGCAGCCTGGGCGGTTGTATCATCAAAACTTTTTAATGCATTTGATTGCGTATCATAACATTCACGCATTGTATCCACGCATGTGTTTTTGACTTCTTCGATTTTTTCATCCTGGGCCTGGGCAATTTCAATTAATGCGGCTCGCTTAAATTCCGTCCACACCAGGTCAGAAATATCACGACACGAATCCAACGCAGTTGTTGCAAACATTTTTCGTGAATCTAAGAAAGTATTAAATCCATTATTCTGACTTAAAATATCGGTGTCCGCATCCGCCATTGAACTGGATGGTGCGCCATCCAAACTAATCAAATTTTGCAATTCAAACAACCGCTGACTATAAATTGGTTTTCCTGTTGATTGATTAATGTATGCCCCGGTATAGTCCAAGCAACGCTGATAATTAGCCCCACATGCCGTATCCGCCAACATCGCAGTGCGAACCTTATCTAAACATTCGTTAACATCTTGCGAATTATGTGCGCGGTATTCTTCCAAACGCGCTTCGCGCAGGATTTTTTCTGCCTGGCGAACCGTATTTTGTACCTGCTGACGCTTTGCATCGATGCTTTTTTCGTATGCATTACAATCCTGGGTAATCATGATGCCATATGCACTTTTTGCCATGTTGGCAACCGCATTAGACTGGCACGAATTAGAAACCATTTCGGCACACTGTTTATGAACCTGATTAAATAAATCAACCCCTTCCAGTTTACCTAAATCAACACCGCCACCACCGCTGAATATTGATGCCGCAGACGAAGAACCGCCCCAAACATCACCAATGTCAGACGAAAAATCCAACGACATTACACCCAACGATGTCGAACTGGATGACGAACTAGATGTTTTCTTTTTGCCAGATATCAAATCGCCGATTTCGGCCAAAATTTTTGCCGCACCACTGGTGTCTTTTTTTATTGCCGCTTCGCCCACTGTGGCGGAATACATTGCATTAACCTCAGCTGCGGTCTTATCAACCGCGTTCAGGTTATTGTCTTCAAATTGTTGCAACAGTATTTTTGCCTGATCCAGTGCATCTTCTGTGTCACGAAAACCTGTAAATCTTTCACTGCAGAAACAGCGACGATATGTATCATTTGCCTTGGCACAGAATTGGTCCATACATGTGGCATATGCTTCGCGACATTGGGCATATCCACCACCAATCTTGGACACATCGTCAAATACCGCCGTCGCGCGGGCCATACCCGCACGTGAAACGCCCGAACGGGCAACATTTGTTGCACTGCGTGCCGGCAGGGTTGCCGAACGTGCACTGCGTACTGTCCCCGGTGTTGCACTGCGTGCAACGGTATTCCCACCACGTTCTGAAACAGAATTCGATGCGCGTCCTGATGTCTGAACCACCCCCGAACGCATCACGGTTGCATTTGGCCGTGCCACCGCAGAACGGGACACAATATCCGAATTGTTATCCATCGCCCCGGCACTTCGTTTTACATCGCGCCCCATCGCACGCGCCGGTGCAACATTACCAGCCACCGCAGAACGTGAATTTTGTGGGCCAATTGCATATGCTGAATTGGTTGCCAAAAAAGCCGCCAACAGCGCAGAAAACTTGAACAAATTATTCATCTGATTCTTCACTTTCACTTCTCTCTTGTGACTATTTTATCATTTTTTAGGTATTTGAATCAACACCTTTATTTAATGAAATGTCGTTCGGGCTTATCAATTCCATATTTACCCCCCCAGAACAAGACATAAAACTCGTACGATTTATCAAACAGTTCATATGCCTGTTTGGTGTTTCCATTTTTCAATGCATTTATCCCGCCTGTCATCAGTTGCATTGATTTTGCCAATAATTCGTGTGATATCAGCATAAAACGATTGTTTCTAACCACATGTTGCATCATTTTAGCACGCAAATCCGCCACCATATTGCCAATGTTAGTATCTGGACATAATTCTTCGACGGCAATCATATTCATCAATGCGATTGTTAAATCTTGGTCACTGGACAGGTCGCGCGGATTAACCTTTTTATTTGCATCCAGTTTGGCGACCGTATCACGCAATAATCTTTTATCCTGATTTGCCATATTCCTTCCTTACCTTATTGCAATCGTACAAAAATCATTACATGTGGTTCAACATGATTTTATAACCCCACGCATGTGTGCCGAACGCGCCCGTGAATTGTTGTCCAGTTCCATCTTTGACGGTAAAACCGTCTTTATTTCCGTAAATGGCGCGTTTTCCACCACTGGCATACGCGGATCGCCCGGTGTTGTTGTCCATTTGCGGAATTGATTTTTTACAATCCTGTCCTCGATTGAGTGAAATGTCACACAAACACACTTCCCGCCACACACCAAGTGTTCTGGCACAGCCACCAACGCGCGTTCAATTTCACCCATTTCATCATTAACCGCGATACGCAATGCCTGGAACACAGGCGCAATATCACGTGGATTGTGTATTAAATCACGCAATTCAAATGTAGTCTGGGGGGCGGCGTTTTTTATAGCCCGTGCCAGATTTGTTGCGTTTTTTACATCCCCATAATTGCGTAAAATCTCTGCTAATTCAGCAACGGATGCGTTGTCTATTAACTGGCGCGCAGGTATTAAATTTTTTGTATCCATGCGCATATCCAGGGGCGCATCCATACGAAACGAAAACCCGCGTTCGCCATTATCAATCTGCATTGATGAAATCCCTAAATCAAATACAATTGCATCGAATTTAGCATCTAAATCTGCAATTGCAGAAAACGCACTGGGGATAAAATTAAACTGGTCACCATACTGCGCGCGCACATCATCAACATCAACCAAGACATTTGAATCACGATCAAACGCTGTTACCATTGCGCCACGCGCCAGAAATGCGCGCGTATATCCGCCCGCACCAAATGTGCAATCGACAATATGTTTATCCTTTATATCCCCCAAGGCATTTAACACCGCATCCAATAACACAGGAATATGTTTCATTGTTATTCTACCTCTACCTTAACACCCAGGGCTGCAATATCCGTCGCCGTTGTTGCGCCCAATTCAACCCCACCTGGCAACATCATGGTTGCAACCTTGTCTGCACCATGCAGATTTAATTCCACCCGTGTATGTCCCGGGGCCAGTGCCATCAAAGCCTTTTTAACATCTGCCAATGCCGACGCATCCCAGACATCCAGGCTTATTTTTCTGGCGATTTTTGCAACCCATTGCGACAACGGAATAATAGAATCTACAAATATAGACACACGGTCATCACGATTAGATGTTTTTCCGGCCAATATCACAACCGTTTCCGTCCCCAAGATTTGTGCAAATTCAATCGCCGAATCCCCGAATGCCACAGCATCAATGTTACCATAACTATCTGATGCATTAATGGTAATCATTTCTTTGCCGGTTTTAGTGCGCCGACGACCATAAGAGTTGACCGTTGCCGCAATTTGAACTGCTTTTCTATCACCCAATGATTCCAGTGTCGCACTGGTTGCCAATCCTGCACGCGCGATTAAATTCTTGTACTGGTCCAACGGATGTGCCGAAATATAGAACCCCAGTGCCGATAATTCGTTTTCCAGTTTTTGATTAAATGTCCATGGTGTTGTCTTAGGCAGGTTTTTATGCAATCTGTCTTCGGCGACATCGTCTTCGACCGTATTGGCAAACAAAGACAATGAATTCGCGCTTTCCTTGGACTTAGATGCATACAACAATAT
Source organism: Alphaproteobacteria bacterium (assembly GCA_017472065.1). Taxonomy (GTDB): domain Bacteria; phylum Pseudomonadota; class Alphaproteobacteria; order Rs-D84; family Rs-D84; genus Enterousia. Next base: position 117,746 of record JAFURB010000003.1, read on the forward strand.
CGCATCTGCGTTCATATATATCGCCGCACGATTTGGTTCCAGTGAATCCAGCACACCAACCTTGGCAAACGCTTCCAGAATGCGTTTGTTCATAATATGCGCGCAACGCTTTGCGAAATCGGTCAGGTTTTTGAACTTTCCATTTGCATTTCGTTCAGCGACAATTAAATCTGTTGCCGCTGTTCCAACACCTTTCAGTGCGGCCAACCCATAAATAATTTTACCGTCACGCACCGTGAATAAAGATTCACTTTGATTAATATCTGGTGGCACGATTTGGATATTAAAGTTTGTTTTTGCGTCATCAACAAATATTGCCAATTGATCTGTATCGTTCAGGTTACTGGACATCGATGCAGCCAGGAATTCAGGTGTATAATTCGCCTTCAAATACGCACACTGATTGGCGACAATCGAATATGCAATCGCATGCGATTTGTTAAATGCGTATTTTGCAAATTCCTTGAACTTTTCCCACAGGTCTTTTGCCGTTGCGCGATCCAAGGTTCCTTCTTTTTCGCATCCCTCATAGAACTTGCCTTCTAATTCGTTCAGCATCTCTATTAACTTTTTACCCATTGCCTTACGCACGTTATCAGATTGTCCGCGGGTAAATCCAGCCAATGCGCGTGTCAATTGCATAACCTGTTCTTGGTAAACAATAATACCATATGTTTCCTTCAAGATTGGTTCAGCCTTTGGATGAACATATTCTATTTTTTCTTCGCCGTGCATACGGGCGATAAATTGCGGAATAAACGCAATCGGTCCTGGTCTGTTTAACGCATTTAACGCCGATATTTCCAAGAAACTTGTTGGATGCATTTTACGCAATGTCTGTTGAACAAACGGGGCATCGAATTGGAATATTCCTTCGGTTAAACCCTGTTGCCACAATTTCATAGTCTTTGGGTCATCTGTTGGAATTTTATCCAAATCAATATTAATACCACGCGTTTGTTGAATCAGTCGGGTCGCATACTTTAACACAACCAGTGTTTCCAACCCCAGAAAGTCAAATTTAATCAGTCCTGATTTTTCCAAATATTTTCCATCATATTGACACGATGGCAACGGGTTGGCCGGGTCACGATAAACCGGTGCAATTTTTGTTGTCGGTCTGTCACCAATAACAACCCCACACGCATGTTGTCCCAGATTACGCAAAGACCCTTCTAATTCTTCGGCAACGGTGACAACCTTGTTCATATCTTCATCTTGGTTCAATATATCTTGAATTTCTGTTGATACACTGATCGCATCTTTTAATGTCTTGGCATCCTGGGGGATAAGTTTGGATAATCTGTCTGATTTAGAATAGGGTAATCCATACACGCGTCCAATATCACGAATCGCACCACGCGCCTGTAACGAACCAAATGTAATAATACGGCACACAGAATCATGTCCATATTTATCACACACATATGCCAATACGCGTTCAATACCCGTCGGCTCAAAGTCAACATCAAAATCGGGCATTGAAATACGATCAGGGTTCAAGAAACGTTCAAACAGCAATCCATACTTCAATGGGTCAACATTTGTAATTCCCAATGCCCACGCCACAATAGAACCAGCACCCGAACCACGCCCAGGCCCCGTTAAAACATCATTATGCCGACACCAATCAATATAGTCCGCAACGATTAAGAAATACCCTGGGAACCCCATCCCAATAATAACACCTAATTCAAATTCCGCCTGTTCATAATATGGCGCAGTATCAGTGATATTATGCTGTTCCAAACGGCGTTTCAAACCGTTCATGGTGTTATCACGCAACATCTGGCATTCCGTTTCCAGGTCATCACCAAATCGCGGCAACAATGGCTTTTCATGAACGTTCACCATAAAACCACATCGCTGTGCAATTTTGTATGTGTTTTCACATGCCTCGGGCAGGTCGGAAAATATTTCCCACATCTGTTCGGTTGACTTAAAAAACTGTTCGGATGATTTGCGTGGACGTTCGGGGTCGATAACCTTGGTCTGGCCCAAAACACATCCCAACGCATCCGCCGGTTCATAATCAGAATCAGATGCGAAACAAACATCATTAGTTGCAACAATTGGAATATTTAATTCACGTGCGATTTCTAAAAACATTGGTTCTGTTTTTATTTCGTCTTCTAATCCATGGCGCTGAATTTCGATATAAAACCGATTGCCAAAAATATCCAATAATTGTTTTGCATAAATCTTGGCCTGGGCATCTTGGTTGCCTAAAATTGCCATACCAATTGGCCCCAGGTGTGCGCCCGACAAACAAATCAAACCATCGCTGTGTGATTGTAATTCGTCGAACGAAATATACGGCCCCAGATGATGATTTTCACCACGCATATACATAATACGATTCAGCTCACACAGATTCAAATATCCCACATGATTCTGGGCCAACAAAACAATCCGCGACAAAGATGTTGACCGCAGTATTTTTGGATCTGCATTATGATGATTTAATGAAATTTCAACCCCGATAATTGGCTGAACTTTGTTCTTGGGCATAACATCAGAAAATTCCGCACAGCCCGACATCAAGTTAGTATCGGTTAACGCGCACGCAGACATCCCAGTCCCAATACAAAGTTTTGGAATATCCTTAACTTTCAGGGTGCTTGCCCCAACTGAAAAACGCGAATGAGTTCTAAGATGAATAAATTGATTTTCCATGCCCAAACAATAGCAAAAAATAAGCGGGTGGGGCAACCATATATTTCCTAAAAAACACAAAAAAATAATCCCCCGTCTGGGGGATTGATTTTAGTGCAATTTACCACAACAATGCTTATATTTTAACCCAGAACCACACGGACATGGCGCATTGCGACGACTGTCACCGGTGGCCTGATTAAGTGCTGCATCATGTGCGGCGCGTTGTTTTTCTGTTTCGTTCACATCGTCGCGTGTCAATTCCATACGACATATATACGACACAGACATAATTTTGAAATTATTAACTGTATTTTTGAACAAATCCAACGCTTCGCGTTTATATTCATACAACGGATTTTTCTGGGCATATCCACGCAAACCGATCGCGCTTTGCAGATAGTCCATTTGTTGCAGGTGCTTTTTCCAAACCGCATCCAACGCCCCCAACATCATTTGTCGTGATGCCATTTGCATTAATTCTGGTCCGTATTTAGCCGCCTGTTGTTCATAACGACGCGTTGCCAAATTTACCAATGTTTCATATGCCTTGCGTTCTGTGATATTTTCATCGGTCTTCCATTTTTCAATATCTGTAATATCCAATGCGAACGCGCGCAACATTGCATCATGAATACCTTGGACATTCCAATCCATTTGATGTGCCTTTTCAGGGATATTGTTTTCACAAATCATTTCAACAACATCACCAATCATTTCGCGTGCCAGTGGCGACAAATCATCCGACACCATCAAATCATCGCGTTGTTTATAAATCACTGTACGCTGTTCATTTGCCACATCGTCATATTTCAGCAATTCTTTGCGTGCTTCGAAATAACGGGACTCGACACGCTTCTGTGCCTTTTCCAATGCCTTTGTAATCCATGGATGTGTGATTGCTTCGCCTGTTTTTAGACCCAATGTCGTCAACATACCTTGCAAACGGGCGGCGCCAAATATACGCATCAAATCGTCATCCAATGCCAAAAAGAATTTAGAATCACCCGGATCACCCTGGCGACCAGAACGACCACGCAATTGGTTGTCAATACGGCGCGATTCATGACGTTCGGTGCCGATAACATACAAACCACCGGCATCTAATACCTGTTTTTTGTTTGCTTCGATTGTGGCATATATTTCTTTTTTCTTTTCTTCATAATCATCGGCAGATGCATCCAAATTCGCAATCAGTTCTTCGGCATTTCCCCCCAGTTTAATATCTGTACCACGCCCCGCCATATTGGTTGCGATTGTAACCGCACCTGGCGCACCGGCCTGGGCAACGATTTTTGCTTCTGATTCATGATGTTTTGCGTTCAAAACTGCTGGTTCAATACCTAATTTTTTGCGAACGATTTGCGCTAATTCTTCGGATTTTTCAATTGATACCGTACCAACCAAAACAGGCTGTTTGCGTTTCATGCAATCTTCGATTTGTTTGATAATTGCATCATATTTTTCATCTTTGTTGCGGTAAATTTCATCATGGTGATCAACACGTGCAACTGGACGATTTGTTGGAATTGACACCACGCGCAGTTTATAAATTTCTTCGAATTCTGCTGCTTCGGTCATTGCGGTACCTGTCATACCGGACAATGTTGGGTACAGTCGGAATAAATTCTGGTATGAAATACTGGATACAGTCTGGTTTTCAGGCTGGACCGCGACATGTTCTTTGGCTTCGATTGCCTGGTGCAAACCTTTGCCGAAACGGCGACCGGTCATAACGCGGCCTGTAAATTCATCAACAATTAGTATTTCGCCATTGCGAACAACATAGTTAACATTTTTCTGATACAAATGATGTGCCAACAACGATTGTTGAATATGCATAACCAGTGCCGCATTTTCAGACGCATACAAATTATCCCCCACCAACAATCCGTGTTCTTTTAACAGACGGGTTGCGTTATCGGCGCCGGCTTCGGTCAATGTAACATGTCTGTCTTTTTCATCTTTAACAAAATCCCCCGGCCCCAGTTTCACCACGACATCATCAACGCGTGCGTACAATTCACTGGTATCTTCGGCCGGTCCTGAAATAATCAGTGGGGTGCGTGCTTCGTCAATTAAAATACTATCTACTTCGTCAACAATCGCATAAAAGAACGGGCGCAAAACCTGCTGTGCCTTGGAAAATTTCATATTATCACGCAGATAATCAAACCCCAGTTCGGAATTAGTAACATATGTGATGTCGCATGCGTACGCCGCGCGTCTTTCTTCGTCGGTCATATCGTGCTGGATAATTCCCACAGTCAGCCCCAAGAAACGATAAATTTGTCCCATCCATTCCGCATCACGCGATGCCAGATAATCATTAACTGTAATCAAATGTGCGCCCTTGCCATGCAATGCCTTCAAAAACATTGCCAATGTTGCAACCAGTGTTTTACCTTCACCAGTTTTCATTTCTGCAATCTGGCCATTGGTCAAGACCATACCACCAATCATTTGAACATTAAAGTGGCGCAACCCAATTGTGCGAATTGATGCCTCGCGTACCAGTGCAAATGCATCTGGTAATATATCCTTTTCAGATTCCCCATTTGCCAAACGTTCACGCAATGCGACCGTTGTTGCGCGCAACTCATCATCACTCATATTGTGATATTTCGGTTCTAAATCATTGATTAAAGATACTGTTTTATCATAATTTTTTATAATTCTGTCATTTGCAGAACCCAATAATTTACCAATTACATTTTTTAACATACTTCTTTCCTTATTTTATCACGAAATATATAGCAATTTCGCACCTTTCAGTCAAGTTACTTTATGATATAGTGACCCTTTTTCAAATAAGCAAGGACTAAATTTAACTTTTTTTCAAAAAAAAGCCTGAAACCCATCCTAAAATATGGTAAATTATGTGTGAAATAGGGGGAAAGGTATGCGCGAACCAGTACAAGATTTAAGTATTAATGATATAACCAGTGAAATTTATACAATTGCACCAACACAATTGGATTATATTGCAAAATTATTTGGCGACACGGTTGCCGACACAATGAACATGCGTACATTTGCCCCAAAGATTCGTCAAATTGCCCGTGCGGCATTAAATCACGCATTAAAATCAGCCCGCACCCAAGGGGCCAAGAAATAAATTGCCATTTTATAAAATTGTGATATTATGACCATCCGTACGACACACAGGGTATGGCGCCTGGCGACTTAGTCAGGTAGAGGAAAGTCCGGACTGCTTGGGACAACACACCGGCTAATATACCGGGCGGGGCGACCCGACGATTAGAGCAACAGTGACGTAAACGATTAAATTCGAGTGAAACGGGCAATCTCTGTGTGCAGCAACTTCAAATAGGCCCCCTATATGTGTCCCACATTGGGGGCGGGTAGAAGGCTTGACAATTGTGGTAACACAAATTGCAGATTAATCATACCCACTACCATTACTTGGTTTCCGAAAGAAACTGGGTTTTCGGCAGGACAGAATCCGGCTTATCGTGTGTCTGCACCACGCCCCCACGGGGGCGTGATTTTTTTACAAAATATAATCCGGATTTTTATCGGCAACGGCACCATAGACCCCGACATATCCACGCACATACATTAATTCAAACATATCGCCAGAATCAAATTTCATCATTGTTAAAAACACTGCTTGCTCTGTTGATACCAACCCATGACGTTTCATAAATATACGCGTATGTTCATAACGTTCATAAAAACGATGCGTGGTATCTGCATCCATAATCATTGCACATGCCGGCACATCATAATCTGCATTTATCATTGCAATATCCCGCATATTTTGCCGAACCAGTGTTTCACGCGTTGCGTCCGAAATTGGACCCGAAATTTTACGATAAATATCATATACAAACCGTGGAACACCACGCGGACGCGCGCGTCCCATTGTCGGCTGAATTGATATGCGTACACGCGATTTCGGTCGGGCATATACACCCCCACGCCAACGCCCCCCCCCATGCCAAACGCCATTATAATTCGAATTTAATGCCCCTGCATCAATCCACATAAAATAATCTGTTTTGAATTTATTTGTCGTTGCCGCCCAATCAAGTATTGCGGGTTTTGCATTAATCATCATTAAATAGTCAATCCACTGTTCAGGTGTTTTGCGACGCAATAAATTGCCACGATATTTTTTCATCTGATGCAAAATTTTTAACCACTCGCCGCGTTCTGACCAGTGTGGCAAATCAGACATATTCATAACATGCATCGAAACATTTTTAGCCAATCCCACTTGTTTTATATAGTCTGCGGTTTCCTGATCGCACCACAATGCAACCCGACCAAATGTTTCAATCAATCGTTTCAATGATGGCAAATAGAAATTTTCAAACCCACGGTCCATCCGCTTTAATGTATTAAAAGACCCCTGGGCCGGCATTTTGAACAGCATTGTGCAAAATGTTATATCTTTGCGTTTTTTATCATATGTAATTTTCATGCAAAAACCACCTTAGTCATACACAAGTGTATTCTAGTCATTTATAACAATCCAAATCAATACAAATATGATTTATTTCATACGCTGATAAAAACCAACAATGGATTCAAACAACCGGTTTGCATGTTGTATTGCCGCCGCGCGCCACCGCGCATCTGATGGATACCAACTTTCGGTTAGGTTCTTTATGGTCTGTGGGCTTATACAACCATGATGTATCAAATCATATCGCGCATCCCCCATATCCATACGCTTGTAAATCGGCGACATTATTGGAAATTCGCCCGTACCGATTTCAAAATCTGCGGTATATACCGGGGTGTCTATTGAACCATATCGTGCCTCTAAACAATCGACCAAATCCCCCAGTAACACAGGTCCATCAATCGCACGTTCATCTGATATAACATTTGGATACATCTGGGTAAAATATTGTGTGTTTTTGTGATTTTCTGGATGCGACACCAACAATTGCCCCGTTACGGTTCCCTGGCGACGATTAAAACGCCCCAGGCCCGTATGCAACCCAATTGATGTTAGTGATTGTGCATCACGCATAATTTCATCATAGATATGCATAGTCATTTTATTTTCAACCATGGGTGCCGCACCACCATAAAATAAACCGTATGGGTGTGTATATTGTCCATGACTGATTGCATCCCACGCGCCATCGTGTAAATGGTCACGGCGAAATTGTTTTATTTTTTCTTTTTTCGTTTTTGCATCTGGTCGTGACAACAACAAATCGTGCGCCAATTCATATTTTGGATTCTGGGGCAGGGTATCTGGCCGACTAAAATCCACACCAAAGTTTCTATTCAAATCCACCAGTCCACCATTTTGCACATCCAACACTTCGCGCATACGGTTCTGCATCCCCCAACCATTAATCGCATGGATTAAAACAAAAGTATATCTGGCCAGCATTTCTGGCGAAAGATTGCACGCAATTTTATCCAGGAACATATTTTGTGCAGCACTGCCAAAATACCCTTCCAGTCCATGTACACCCGAATTAACAACAATCTTGTGTGGGCCACGACCGATTGTTACATATGGGATATCAAAAACATGATTATCTGCCACACACCATCGCAAATCACCATGCTGGGATGCATTTTTACAGAATTTATCTGTTGCCTGGTACCAATTTTCGGAATAATACTTTTGCATTTTTTTGCCTTTGGTTTGTTCTCTCTCCCCGCGGGCAGTAATCCCTTACATTACCTTGCCTGATGTCGGATAAAATGTTAATTGGATTTTTTCCCACTTGCTAAATTCATTTGCGGGCAACATATCCAGTGGCTGACACACATTTATCGCATCACGAATAGTTTCCAAAACATACGCAAATGCAGGATCGGTTTCTGCGCGCGCCTCTGATTCAAACCATATGTCGCGCACCGTGCCATTGCGTCGCATCGTTAAATGTGCCACTGCACGAATATCGCTAATGTCAGTGCGTGTTGTATCAACAACCCAACAACGTGTCATCGCAACGCGCAACGCATCGACAACAGACACCGTCATTGTTCTGTCCAAACTCATCACTTCGCGATTAACACGAATTACCCGTTTTTTCTTGGGCGCAGGTGCCGGTTCAACTTTTTTTTCTTCGACCGGTTCTGGCTTTTTATCTTCTTTTTCCGGCTCTGGTTCCGGTTCTTCGACCAATGACGGTTCTTCGATTGGTTTTGGTTCTTCTTTTTCTGGTTCTGGCTCTGGTTGCGGCTTTGGCTTTGGTTTTTCTTCTTTGACCTTTTCCGGTGCCACATCCGCATTTACATTTTGCAGTTTTGTTTCGTCCCCAGAAATCTTGACATTATTCAAGTCAATTTCCATTATTTCAATTCTGTCTGGCGCCACCAGTCGTGCGCGATCCATAATAATCACCACCGATGTTACCAACATCGCCACAACCAACAGGTGCCCCCCAACAGACATCAATATGTTTTCAAGATTAAAATACCTATTTTTCATAATGTTCAAAGTTCATAGTTCAAAGTTCAATTATTGTTGGAACGATTTTTCATTGTTTTTGTAGTTGCTGTTAATATTCTGGTTAACTCATTGCAATCCGCATAAATACTTTTATACTCCTTTTCTGTTATTATTACAGATTCATACAGTAAATCTAACCAGTACTGAGTTTCGGCGCATTCTTTCAGTGCAATATAAACTTTTAGAATAAAATCTTTTCTTGTCATTGCACATTCTGCTTCTGCCAAATTTGCACCAATACTTGTTCCACTACGCAACAGCTGATTAGAAAGAACAAACTCTTTTTTCGTATCAACTAGATATCTATACAAGTGTATTATTCGCAATGCAAATTTTTTACTCTTAATTAATCCTATATTATCTTTCATTTTTGTATGCCTTATTTGCACTTTGCACTTTGAACTTTGCACTTTATGTTTTATTCTGGCTGTGTACGCAATCCAACTTTCTGGAAACCTGCATCTTTTAATTTTCCCATCATAGACATAACCGCACCATAATCGGCGGATGTGTCACCACTTATTGTTATGGTTAATTGCGGATTTTCGCCACGCATTGCAATTGCGCGTTTTACAATTTCATCGCGTGTTAATTGCGTTTCAGACAAATAATAATTGCCATTTTTATCAACACTGATTTGAATTGCATGGTCGTGACCGGTCATTGCCGACGCACCAGCGCGTGGTAAATTCAAATCAATCCCCGTTGTCATCATTGGTGTTGTCACCATAAACACCGCCAATAACACCGTCATCACATCAATCATAGGTGTCAATTGAATCGATGTGTCATTATTTCTGCGTCTTAATCTGGACATATTGAGCCACCATTATTTTTTTGATTTAACTTCTTTGCAGGCACAATCCAGACGTTCATATAAATCATCGGCCTTTTTAGAATAAATCTGGTGCGCGATTGCCGCCGGAATCGCCGCAATCAACCCCAATGCCGTTGTACCCAATGCCACCGCCAATCCAGGGGCAATAACACCAATGCTGACCGATTGGTTGACACCAATGGATGCGAACGAATCCATAACACCCCAAACCGTACCAAACAAACCAATAAATGGTGAAATATAAGCCACCATGGACAAGAACCACAAATTCTTGTCGAACGGACGAATAAACACATCCAGATTTTCATTTGGTTTCATTTTTAACTGATTGCGTTTATGTGCATGCCACAGACGAATTTTTTCAACAATAACTGCCCATGATAAAACACTGAATACAACCAAAACGATTGACACAAATACGGTCATCAAATCGCCTGTAAACAAACTTAATAACGAGAAATTATTTTGCATTTTCCTTTCCTTTTCTTTTTTTATTTTTTATACCAATCCACTGATAAAATTATCTGGTATCTTCTTAGGCCGCATATTACCGCCCAGATACGCAACTTTGATGTTTATTATAGCAGAAATTATTCCGTCTTTCACGAACTTTTGTTCAACCTTGACCGATGCAGCCCCCACATCTGTCATTTGTGTTTCAACAACAAATTCGTCACCAACTTTTAAGGGCTGTAAATACTTGATATTTAATTCGCGCACAACAAAACCGATGTCGCCATCGACCGCCACCCGACCACGCAACCAATTCATGCGTGCGCGTTCTGCAATTTCCAGATAACGCGCATGATAAACAATGCCTTCGGCATCGGTATCGGCATATGCGATTGTAAAGGGGAATATATGCGTTGTCATATTACTATTTCTCCAGCCCCAGGTGTTTATAACCTGCATCTGTTACAATACGACCACGCGGTGTACGCTGAATAAACCCTAACTGCATTAAATATGGTTCAATAACATCTTCGATTGTATCTGCCGGCTCTGACAATGCTGCAGACAGGTTTTCAATACCAACCGGCCCGCCGGCATAATGTTTAATAATCGTATTCATATATTCACGATCAATTTCATCCAACCCACATGCATCAATATGCAATTGGAACAGGGTGGTTTTAATAATATCGGCTGTAATTTGATTCTTAGACAATGCGCCGGCAAAGTCACGCGCGCGTTTCAACAATCTATTTGCAATACGCGGTGTTCCGCGCGCCGACCGCGCCAACATCAACGCGCCATCGGTATCAATTGGTGTCCCCAAAATATTTGCGCTGCGCTGAATAATTTTTGCCAAATCATCTGGGCTGTAAAATGTCAATCGCAAATCGATTCCAAATCGGTCACGCAATGGATTTGACAGCAATCCTGTACGCGTTGTTGCACCCACCAATGTAAACGGGGGCAGGTCAATTCTAACACTTTTCGCACTTGGCCCTTCGCCCAACATGATATCCAACTTGAAATCTTCCATTGCAGAATACAAGACTTCTTCGATTGCTGTCGGCAAACGATGGATTTCATCAATAAACAGAACATCCATTGGTTCCAGCGATGTTAAAATCGCCGCCAAATCCCCTTGCTTGGTCAACATTGGTGCCGCCGTTGCACGGAAATTAGTACCTAATTCATTTGCAACAATGTGCGCCAGTGTCGTTTTACCCAACCCCGGGGGACCATACAGCAATACATGGTCCATTGCCTCGCCCCGGTTTCGCGCACCCGACACAAACACCGACAGGTTTTGTTTCAAACTTTCATGCCCAATAAAATCAGACAACGATCGTGGACGAATTGTCGCCGCCATATCGTCTGGAATATTTGCATCTAAAAAACGTTCCTTCGTACTCATAAAAATAGTCCCTATTTTTATTCGGTGTTCAGAGTTCAGAGTGCAGAGTACAGTTATTCAACTTCTCTTGCATTGTTTGCGTCGTTTTATTCAACATTCGTGCAATATCATTACAATCCTTGAATAAACTTTTGTGCATCTGACCATTTATAAAATCTGCATCCCTTAACAAATCCAACCAATACATAGTTTCTTCAGCTTCCTTCAAGGCAATATATATTTTTGCCAGAAAGTCTTTTTTTGATATACCACACACAGATTCCGCAATATTCGCACCTATGCTTGTTCCACTACGCAAAATCTGCTTAGACATAACAAACTCCTTCTGCGTGGTTGTTAAAAACCTATACAGATTCACTATTCTAAGTGCAAACTTCTTGCTTTTTTGCTTAGCTGTTTCTTTCATTGTCCACCCTTACTGCACTCTGAACTCTGCACTCTGCAAACTTATAACAACTTATCTTCTGCACTTTCACGGCCCACATATGCCTTCAGGTCATTATACATCTGGCGCAGGTCGGCCGGCTGGCTGTACGCGGCATCAGAATTCTTTACCCGAATAGTTTCCAAATCAATCTGGGCCTGTTTTTTAAGAACCTGGGTCAGATGCGTTGCAAACGCGCGTGCATCATCAGACTCGTTCGCCCCCTGTAACAACAACCCACGATTTGGTCGTGGTGACAGAAAAGCAAAATCAGACACCGATGAATCCGGCGACACCAATGCAAACCCAGAAATTTCTGGACGGCGCATCATGGCCTGTAAAACATACCACGCCCCCAATTGGTGTCCCGCCAGCCAAATTTTATCACTGTCTTCGTTATGATTTTGAATCCAGTCAATCACCGTCGCAATATCTAACATATTTTCAGATGTGGTACCGATTGCCCCTTCGGAATCATTAACGCCACGATAGTTAAATCGAACCACAGAAAAACCAATATCCATGAACGCACGGAACATTGCATATGAAACACGATCGTTCATGTGGTATTTCTGGCGCGGATTTCCCGACAGCACCACCGCCAATGGTGCGCCCGGCAAAGCAGACTTGTGATAAACTGCGTGTAATTTTCCTGATTCTCCGCCGATAATAATATCAACCATATTGATTCACCTTTCGTAAATTTAATCTAATTCGTAATAAACTTAGAACAAACGGTTATCAATTTTCAATAAAAATATTTTTGTTTTGACACAATTATATAAAATGTTCTAAAATTCGACATAAGAGAAAAAGGCAGCATAAATGAAAAGATTCTTTTTAACCGGTATTTTATTGGCATTGACGACATCATACGCATACGCGAACCCAGAAATGGTCATGGAAGATTTCCAGACAATCTACACTGAAACACCGGTTCAGTCATACTATGCATACCCAGACGATCCGAACTTTATTCCAGAAACAGAATTCATGGAACGCGCGGACAGTGTTGATTATGATAAAAACATAATGGATGCGCGCGCCGCCGAAGAAATGGCGCACCCAGGCGTTATGTTTGCTAATCGTCCAATGGTGATTTGTCGTAATTTTGGTTGCACGCGTTTGAACGACCGTATTACACGTGCCTTTTTATTCAACAGTTTGTCTAATATGTTTATGATGAACGCCCACTCGCGCGTGTACATTTGCGAAGCGGATCCGTTCTCGCGCGATTGTTTACAATCTGGCATATCGTTCCCTGTTCGCAGTGGCATTGCCAACGCAATGGTAAAAATCCCCAAGGCCACAATTTCCCAGGTCAGTGTTTCAACCGGCCTGTCCAAGGCGACCGTTGGCATGACATACGATTTCTTGGTAAATGGGATTGATCGCGTATGCGAACCAACCGTTATGGATTTGATGGTCCCCGTTAATTCCGAAGCGGTCCTGTCAAACCGTGAATTCGCATGCAATATGACCAGTGACGGCATCAGCAGTGTTTCTTTAATCGTAAGTCTTGACTATATTGACCTGGATTATGGAATCCTGGGTGGTTATTATTCCCTGGGGATGCAGGGACCAACAACTGGCGGTGGCACTGGATACGCGTTGTTCAAAACTGAATTTACCACCGGCGGAATGCAGTTCCGCGCATCACTTCTGGGCGAAGATGGCAACAACGGTGCCAACAGTGCATACATGATGATTCAGCCTGGCGAATACGCGGTCGAACCATTGGATAAATAATCGTGGTATGTGTAGGGGGGGATTTTTACGCGTACCACATAACACTTACACGAACCACATACAATGAATAAAACAGTTCTTATTATTGATGATGACGATATCCTTCGCAGTGCGTTGGCGCGCGGTCTGCGTAACGAAGGTTTTTGTGCAATAACAGCCCAATCTGCCGAACATGCCGACGATGTTTTGAAACGCATATCCGTGGATGCAATTGTCCTGGATCGTATGATGACCGGCATGGACGGGTTAAGTTTTTTACAGAAAATACGAAAATCTGGCAATTTAACACCTGTTATTATGCTGACTGCGATGACGGGGGCAGAAAACACGATTGATGGTTTGTCGTCTGGGGCAAATGATTATCTGGCAAAACCGTTCCAGATGCGTGAATTAATACTGCGCCTGAACAATATAATCAAGAACCAGCCCGACACACAAAATAAATTACCGACCGGACTAACATTTGCCAATGATGAATTTTTTGTATCCGCCAACGGGACATCTAATTTATTGGCATTATCCGGCGAAGAAAAGAAATTATTATCAGCCCTGACCACGCCTGTGGGCAACATTGCACCGGCGGCCCCGATGGTTGCAAAACGCTTGCGCGCAAAATTAAATATAGTATTATCAGATTTGGATATAATAACAATCCGCGGTCGTGGATATAAATTAATAGACACAACCGACAACAATAGGAATGAATAAATGAGATTAATGCCACGCAGTTTCTTGGCCCGAACAATATTGATGATTTTAGTTCCCCTGGTTATCGCCCAGGTAATTGTTGCCAATGCTTTCTTTGGAAATCACTGGTCACGTGTTCATGACACATTGGCACGCACCCTGGCAGGCGAGGTAACAACAATGATGAACTTTATGGACGATGGCAACGCCGCATCTGCCCAACAGATGGCGCGTGACATTGGTATAAATGTATCTGTGCATCAATCGCTGAACCGTCCAAAACATAACGATAATGATGCCGCAGAAACAGGCCGTCTGGCATCTGAATTATCAAAACGGCTAAAACGCCCCGCAAACATATACATGGACAAGGGCAAACGCCTGGTATTTATTGATGTTCCAACGCGCGACAACCAGATTGCAACATTTGGCACATCACTATATCGCATATATTCAACCAGTACCGAAGTGTTTATCATCTGGTTAATCGGTTCAATTTTAATCGTTTCTATATTGGTAACACCGTTTATCATCATGCACACGCGCAGCATCCGCCGTATCGCACGCGCGGCCGGCCGATTTGGCCGTGGTCTGGATGCGCCGGGATTTGAACCAACTGGTTCCAAAGAAATCCGCGAAGCCGCCACCGCCATGATAACGATGAAGGAACGTCTTAATCGATACAATCGCACACGCACAGACATGTTAAACGCGGTCAGTCACGACCTGAAAGCACCATTGACACGCATGCGCCTGAACATTGAAACGGGTGGGGCGACGGATGCTGATTTAATCCGCGACATTGACCGTATGACAGAAATGGTGAACGGATACCTGGCGTTTGCCCGTGGCGAAATGCCAGAAATAGAGCAGGCGACCGAATTACCCCCAATTCTAACCCGCACTGTTCGTGATGCCGCCGGAGACAAGAAAATCATCACTGATTTTCCGGAAAGTCCAATTCAGTTCTATGCCCGTCCAATGGCACTGGCACGCGCATTTGCAAACATCATTGAAAACGCGGCGCGTTATGCCAAAACGACTGTTAAAATCAGTGAAATTGATTCCACCGACCATGTCGAAATTATTATCGAAGATGACGGTCCCGGCATCCCAGACGATAAAAAGAAAGATGCCATGCGCCCATTTGTCCGTCTGGATGATGCGCGTGGCACCGACACGGGCGGAACAGGCCTGGGGCTGTCTATTGCACAGACTGCGATTGAAAACCACGGCGGTCAAATATTCCTGGAAAACAGCGACCTTGGTGGTCTGCGTGTTCGGATTGTATTGCCGATATAACAATAAAATCCCCAATTTTGGGGATTTTTATTTTGCTCCATATACGGTACAATAATACCATATTGATTTTTCTTGACTTTTCTGGTGCGTTGGGGCATAATAGCCACGCTTTAATTTATAAACACAAGGGAAAACAAAAATGGCAGCGACAAAATCGTTAAAAAAGTGCGAATTAGATGCCAAATGGTATTTAATTGACGCAACTGATTGCACGTTGGGTCGTTTGGCGGCATATACTGCAAACATCCTGCGCGGCAAGAATAAGCCAACATGGACACCAAACATGGATTGTGGTGACCACGTTATCATCATCAACGCGGACAAGGTTGCTTTGTCTGGTCGCAAGGCTGACAAAGATCGCTTCTTCTGGCACTCATTGTGGACAGGTTCATTGAAATCACGCACATTGGGCCAAATGCGTTCTGAAAAACCAGAAACATTGGTTACAAACGCGGTTAAACGCATGATGGGCCGTCGTACGACTGTTGCATTGGCGAACAAGCGTTTAAACAAATTGCATGTTTATGCTGGTTCTGAACACAAACATGCGGCACAGAACCCAGTCGTTATTGATTTCGCATCATTAAATCGTAAAAACAAAAGGGGCGAATAATGGCAGAAGCAAAAAAGACAGCCACAAAAACAACAACTAAAAAGGCTGCAACAACCAAATCAACTGCCAAAAAGGCACCGGTTGTTACACCAAAATTAAACGACGCAACATATGCAACTGGCAAACGCAAAGATTCCGTTGCACGTGTGTACATGATGCCGGGCAAGGGCAACATCACTGTAAACGGCAAACCTTCTTCTGAATATTTCCGTCGTGCAGTATTGCAAATGATTATTGCCCAGCCATTTGGCGTTGCAAAACGTGAAACATCATACGACATCGTTGCTTTTGTCGAAGGTGGTGGTTTATCTGGCCAGGCCGGCGCCGTTAAACACGGCATTTCCAAGGCCCTGGAAAAGCAGGAACCAGAATTACGCGCTGCATTAAAGGCCGCCGGATTCTTGACCCGCGACAGCCGTGTTGTTGAACGTAAACACTACGGTTTCCGCAAGGCCCGTCGTTCTACACAGTTCAGCAAACGTTAATATTGTTTGTGGAATTCAAAACCGTCCATCTGGACGGTTTTTTATTTTCCCCACCCACCTTGGTGGGTTACCACGACAAACAAAAGTTTATCGCAGAAAGTACAAACAGAATTTTTTGCAAAAAATTCTGTCATCCCGTGGCGTATCGGGCCCCGAAAAATTCTTTTGAATTTTTTGGGTGATGGTGACCACGGGACCCAGGTCATGTTTGCCTTGTTATTTGTATACACCTGGTTTCTGGGGTCAGGCCCCGGAATGACAACGGGGGTTGTCATTGCGAGCCAAGCAAAGCGCAGGCGTGGCAATCCAGTTTTATGTATTCCTATTTGTTTCTATTTACTGGATCGCCACGGGTGTTTCACACCCTCGCGATGACAAAAGGGTGCCCCCACTAAACTTTTATTTATCTAAGTATTAATTAATAGAATCCACAATTGCACTTTGAACTTTGCACTCTGAACTTTGAAAAAATCCCGCCAACGGCGGGATTTTTTTTACTGGTTATCATTTACGACCGAGTATGTCGTTGTTCCGTTCTTGACCTTGGCCTTGCTGGACAACGATGTACTCAACACACCATAGAACGTCTTGTCACCAATTTTGACATTCAATGCCGGTGTACCGCGTTTTGCACCACGCAGATAAATTGTATTTGCGCCCATATGCAACTTGCGTCCACAGTCATCTGCTTCGTTCGCACACGCACCCGAACCACATGTCACCAGTCCTGTTCCACATGCCGTGCGTGTCAATGCATCATTCGCTGAATAATATCCTGTACCCACCGCCTGACATACATTGGCATACAAATCGGTTAATGTTTTATTTGATGTGTATTGGGTCGCTGTACTACTGTTGTTAAATGTACTGTTATAATACCCACCATTGCACGTCAAAGCATTTCTATTAACCCAACATGTCTTTGATGTTCCATCAATCCCGTAAGTATCTGCCCCTGTATCAACATAGCAACTATACGCTGTCATTACACCATCATCCAAAGTCTTAGACTTAAATGTAACATTACATCCCGAACGAACTGTATGATCTCCAGTTGAACCACCATTCCAATAACTATACGAAGATACATTTGCAGTATCATTAGTTGCCGCCGGACAACTTAAACAAGAAGCCTGACCTGTACTTGGCTGATACGTCGCACCGGTACATGCCGAACAACTGGACGTGCCACCATAGTTCACGGTATGTGCTGGCTTGTAATAACCTGCGGCGCACGTTCCGCTTGCACTGGATTCTTTTTCCGTGGCGACATACTTACCACCCGCAACACTCATCAAACATTGCGATTGCGCGCTGTACCCAGTTGTTCCACTTGTATAACCGCTTGGACAATCTGTATTACCGCCGGCACTGCCATAATAGACCTTGACCGAACCCGCACACCAATCGCCCGCTGGACACGCCGCCTCTGACGTCGCCTTGGCGGTTACGTATTTCCCAGCCGATGTCGTGGCATAGCATTGGGTATTCTTACTTGCCCCCGCATCTGATGCCTTGTAAATCGCACCCAATCCAGTACAGGTACTGTTTCCACCGGTTGTTGTCCCCGTGCCATAGTAAATCGTTGTTCCACCTGGGCAGTAATACGGACTGATACACGCCGTTTCTCCCGCGCCCTTGGTGGCAACGTATTTACCCTCCGTCGTTTTCAAATAACAACTGTTGACCGATGTTGTACCCGCCGCAGACAGCGTGTACTTGCTGTTGGTTCCACTACTACACGTGCTGCACGCATTACTATTCTTATAGTAATTCGCAGAACAACCCGCCGTGGCTGCAATCGTACACAGATTTGTCATTGTGTTTGTTGTTGCCCACGATGCTGTTTCCCAATCGCTTACCCCGGTTGCATTTGAACACGTTGCGTTACAACTGGTTGCGCCCTTGGCGGATGTCGTCTTACCGTCCTGACATGCTGTACATGCACTTGCCCCCGCCGCACTATATGACCCCAGTACACATTCGGTCCCCGCCGACACACCGGCAACACAGAACTTACCCGCCGGGCAAGGTGTTGAACCTCCAGTGCTGTTATAGTATACCTTTACACTACCTGGGCAATAGGATCCGGCTGGACACGATGTTTCGGTTGCATCCTTTGCCGTTTTGACATAAGACTTCGCCGTTGTCGTTGCATAGCAATCCGTGCTTGCATCACGTCCGGCATCTGATGCCTTGTATATCGCCCCCAGGGCCGTACATGCATTGCGTGTACCGGTCTTGGTCTGGCTGACCGTTTCTGTACCAGAACGATAATACCCATTGCCAACATCTGTACATGCTGCACCATTGCTTGCCACATATGTACCCGCTGCACATGTTACCTTACAACTTGTAACACCTGCGTGGTTCGCCGCTGTTGTACCACTGTTGGCATAGTCACTGTCACATGCTGTACAACTTGACGCACCTGCATTAGAGTAGGTATTTGCCGCACACACCGCAGGACACGAACTGGTCGCACTCGTTCCATAACATCCTGCATCAATATTCGAACAACTTGTCGCTCCAGCTGAACTGTACTTACCACCACCACACGCAGTCTTTACACCACTGCTACAGTAATTACCAGCTTCACACTTAGTCTGACCTGTGCGTGTCGTTTCTGTACCACCAGTTGAGTAATACCCACTGGTTACAGTCGAACAACTTGCCGCACCAGATGACGAGTACTTATTATTACTACCGCATGCTGTCTGGCTGCCGGCACCCGCTGGGCAATAATACCCGGCAGAGCAGGTCGAACAACTTGATGTACTACCATACGCTACTGTATGCGCCGCTTTATATGTTCCACCAGCACATGTATCCCAATTGCTACTGTTATCACCAGCTGTGCCAATGTATTTACCAGCACTAACCGAGATTATACAGCTTGCCGCATTCGCGTGTGCCGCCGCAGTTGTACCGCTGTTCTTATAGTCTGTTGGACATGACGAACATGAAGATGCGCCTGCCGCAGAATACGTGTTGTCTGTCGTACATATCGCACATGATGATGTTGAGCCATACGCTACTGTATGCGCCGCTTTATATGTACCTGCCAAACATGTGGACAGTGTCGCACTATTCTTAGTTCCTACATATTTACCCCCAGTTACACTTATATCGCACTGTGTCGCTGCCGTCTTACCGTTGCTGGTGTCCGCCGTATAGCCACTTGGACAGTCGTACTTAACACCACTTGTACAATAGGTTGCGCCTGTACACTGGCTCTGACCTGTGCGTGTCGTTTCTGTACCACCAGTTGAGTAATATCCACTGGTTACCGTCGAACATGAGGCCGCACCAGATGACGAGTACTTGTTATTGCTGCCACATTCCGACTGACTACATGCACCAGCCGCCGCATAATACCCTGCATCTGCCTTGGTCTGACTGCTTGCACCTGCTGCCGCATAGTAACCCGCATCTGTCTTCGCACAAGACGATGTAGAACCGTATGCTACTGTATGTGCCGCTTTATACGTACCACACGCACACGTATCCCAGTTACTACTATTATCACCCGCAGTTCCAATATATTTACCTCCAGTTACACTTATATCACACTGTGTCGCAGCTGTCTTACCGTTGCTGGTGTCCGCCGTATAGCCACTTGGACAATCGTACTTAACACCACTTGTACAATAGGTTGCGCCTGTACACTGGCTCTGACCTGTGCGTGTCGTTTCTGTACCACCAGTTGAGTAATATCCACTGGTTACAGTCGAACATGAAGCCGCACCAGATGACGAGTACTTATTATTACTACCACACTCTGTCTGGCTGCCGGCACCCTCTGGGCAATAATATCCAGCAGAGCAGGTCGAACAACTTGATGTACTACCATATGCTACTGTATGCGCCGATTTATATGTTCCACCCGCACATGTGGACAACGTCGAACTGTTCTTAGTTCCTACATATTTACCATCGGCTACACTAATCTTACAGCCTGACTGTGTGGTTACACCTGTGCCACCGGCCGTATAACTGCCTGGACAATCTGTATTACCACCAACGTTCTCCCAATACAGCGTTGTTGACAGACAGTAATCACCGCTTGGACATGTTGTTTGTGTTGTATCTGTTTTTGCTTTTACATACTTACCTGCTGTCGTTTTGATATAGCAATCACTTGCCGCATCAGAACCCGCCGATGACGATGCATACAATCCACCACCCAATGTGTTACATGCTGTTGCCTCACTAGAAGATGCTGGACAATAGCTATTTGCTGGGCATGATGTTGAACCTCCCGTCGTGTTTCTGCCAGATACAGAACCACCCTTATAGATAGTAACGCCACCGGCACAATAGCTTCCCGCTGGGCAATACACTTCACCTGCGCCCGCTTCTTTAACATACTTCGTCGCAGTAGTGGTCAAATAACAATCGTTTGCATCATCTGAACTTGTCGCTGATTTTGTATATGGCGATACACACGCGCTACGCCCACCGGTTGAACCATAATATATATTAGTCGCCGGACAATAGTAGTTCGCTGTACATGCTGTCTGGGTCGATGTATTCGCCGTCGCGATATACTTACCGCCCGTCGTCGTACCATAGCAATCTGATGCTGCATCTGAACTTGCCGCAGATGTCGTATAGAACGAACCTAAACTTGTACATGCATTACGCCCACCGGTTGAACCATAATATATATTAGTCGCCGGGCAATAGTAGTTCGCTGTACATGCTGTCTGGGTCGATGTATTCGCCGTCGCGATATACTTACCCGCCGTCGTCGCACCATAGCAATCGGATGCCTCATTTGAACCTGATGCCGACGTCGTATAGAATGAACCTAAACTTGTACACGCTGTACGATTTGTTCCACCTGTGCAGTAATAGTTCGCTGTACACGTTGAACATGTCGTATTGCCCGTTGTCGTGTTATATGTACCCGCCGCACAGGTCACACATGCACTGGATGCAGACGAACCTGTGTTCGCATTCGCTGTACCAGCAGGGCACAAGTTTTGTCCACCCGATGATGTGCCATATTTACCATAATACACATTAGTTGCTGGGCAGTATGAACCCGCTGGACATGTTTCTTGGGTGCTACTGTACTGGGTCTTGATGTATTTACCCCCAGTCGTAGTACCATAACAACTGCCCGAACCTATCGCGCCACCCAAAGATGTTGTATAGAATGCCCCCAGGTTTGTACATACCGGACAACTTGTCCCACTGACATAGTAATTTTTGTTCGCTGACAACGCACTGCTGACCGATGCGGTACCATATGTAATTGTCGTTCCGCTAATACTGCTGGCGGTGCGTTTAATGGTACCACTGGCACATCCCGACGGCGTCTGTGTCTGATAACACGCCGTATATGCAGATGCCGTTGTGCTGGTTGTCGCGGTCGACCAACCGGTTGCTGTTGTACATGCTGTACGTGCACCAGATTTGCAATAGTATGCATTTCCACAATTCTGCAATGTATAGTTATTAGACTTATACATACCATCCGTTACAGAATCACATGATGTTTGACCTGTATCGGCCTGCCACTGATTTGTACCAGAACACGCGGCAATACCTTGATTACTGTTGGCATTAAAGTTATATGTACCATCGTTTGCACAATAATTACCCTTGGTACAGGTTGAACATGTGCTGCCACCTGCCGCCAGGTAATTACCCGCCGTACATGTAATCTTACAATCTGTCTTGGCATCTGAACCTGCGGCTGATGTCATATCGCCCGGACATTCATTTGGACACGCGGTTGTAGAACCTGTGCTGGTTGTATAGCAACCCGCCGTCACCTTGCCACAAGCATAGCTGCTTAAGCATCCATTACCCGCCGCCGTTGGTGTTGCCGATGTACCGCCACCGGTTGAATAGTAACCGGCATTAACTGCACCAGACCCCTGGGCGGTTGTTGCGCCGGCCGCGCCATAACGCCCCGCCGCAATTGGACCGCATTCCTTGCTACTAATACAGCCTGTGCCAGCCTTGGTTGGTGTTGCCGATGTACCACCACCGGTTGAATAGTAACCGGCATTAACTGCACCAGACCCCTGGGCGGTTGTTGCGCCGGCCGCGCCATAACGCCCCGCCGCAATTGTGCCACCACTATAACTGGTCGAACATACCGAACCCGTCGCATTTGTACCACAACCTGTGTTATAGTAACCCGCGTTTACCGCACCATCACCATTTGCAGTTGTCGCACCACCTGCTGTATAGCGTCCTGCACTAACCGCGGTCTGTGAACAAGAACCCTTTGCCGCATAATAACCTGCATCTGTTGTCTTACATGCACTGGATGCAGACGAACCCGTGGCACTATTATATTTACCTGCAACACAGTCTGTTTTGCCACCAGTTGAGCCATAGTAAACCGTTACCGAACCCGGGCAATACCCACCACATGTACATGTTTCTTGTGCGGCATTTGCAGTCTTCACAAAATTACCCGTGCCTGTCGTCAGATAACACGAATTAATAGATGTCGATTTTTCCGCACTGGATGCATAGTTTGTCGTTTCATCTGCACAACTATATTTGCCCAATCCATCGTCAGTATACGAAATTCCTGATGAACATAGTGGCATATTGGTTAAACCTGGACAATATGAACCCGCTGGACAAACAACCGCTTTTTTATAAATCATCGATGACGAGCTATTATCACAACGTGTCGCACTATAACGTTCCTTTACATAATACCCCTGATTTACCCGGCTATAATAAGTAGCACTGCCTGGAATATCATACTTACCCGTGCTGGCATTATATTTAACACTTTCATCATAAACGATACCCGCCTCATTCTGGAAACCATATACTGCACGACAACTTGTTACAGCGGTCATACCCTTTGTCCAACTTTGTAAAACAGCTGAATAAATTGTAACACTTGTATTAAGAACCGTTGTTCCATCAGACGCATATACACGATAATTATCTGGAATAGTTGTCATCTGATGACCGCTTATTGCAGGACAATCGTTCCAACCACCATCATTCAGCACACTGACATTTGGATAATACAGTGTTTCCGCCGTACAATACTGTTTTGCAGGACACGTTGTCTGGGCGGTATCGGTTGCCGCAACCATATACTTACCGGCCGTTGTTGTGAAATAACAGTCTGTATTTGCATCCGATCCCGCCGCACTGTTTACATACAAACCTGGACATTTAGTCGCACTGCTGGACCCCTCTGGACAGAACGAGCCTGCCGGACATGTTGTCACACTGGAACCATTACATACCGAACCCGCTGGGCATGTTGACCACTGGGCATACCATGTACCATTTGCCTTTAATGCCTTACCGGCGGTCAAACCATCCGATGTAATATAACCATTGGCATTGATGTACTGCGTACCGCCAGATGTTGCGCTGTAATACCCCTTAAATGTAACACCTGATTTCTTTGGTATGGTAATTGGATTCGCCGAAGTTGTCATAGCCTTGCTGCGTGCGCTATCCAGATAAACATTAGTGTTATATTTCTGATAAATCGCTGTTGTACCTGCGGTGCTCGCACTCTGGTTATTCAGGGTAATTGTACCCAAATCAACCGTAATTGTGTACTTTGCGGATGCAGAATTATAATTATCTGTCGCCGCACTGGTCACAGTGATATCCGCCGCCCCATATCCAGTTTTGCTGGTAATTGTAACGGTTGTTCCGCTGATTGTCGCCGTGGCAACATCAGAATTACTTGTTGCAACCGACAATGCGCCGCCACTGGTATTGTTAGACACCGTAAATGTCTTGGTCGTAGAATATGCCATATTCCCACTGCTCGCACTTAAGGTCAGGGTATTCGTACCCTTGGCCGTCGTTACCGCAATCGTCTTGCTAGATGCATTATAGTTGGTCGTCGCAGGACAGTTAACCGTAATCGTCGCACTGCCAGCAGATTTCCAAGTAACTGTCGCAGTACCACTGCTAAATGCCGATACCGTCGCTACACCAGTCGCATTAGATGATGCACTGGGGGCGCCACTCTCGCTACAACTTGCCGTAAATGTACCAGTCGTCGTAGGATAGGTCAGGGTCATCGTTGTCTTATTCAACGTCGTCGTACCAGCTATCTTATTAACAGTCACAGTATAGGTCTTCGAACCGCTGTAATAGTTCGCATTACCAGCCGCACTTACAGTAATAGTCGTAGAACCCGCCTTCTTACCTGTCATTGTTACAGTTGTGCCACTCAACGATACTGTCGCAATGCTTGTATCATTA
>JAFURB010000004.1 GCA_017472065.1 Alphaproteobacteria bacterium
CGGTGTCAAGCACCGGAATGACAACGGGGGTTGTCATTGCGAGCCAAGCAAAGCGCAGGCGTGGCAATCCAGTCTTATGTATTCCTATTTGTTTCTATTTACTGGATCGCCACGGGTGTTTCACACCCTCGCGATGACAAAGGGGTGACCCCGCTAAACTTTTATTTATATAAGTATTGAATCCGTATTTTTTATGCGGTATAATGTGGGGGCATTGGGAAACCGGTGTGGGGTGTAAAGACCCGTTCAGTTGTCAGAAATGACATAAAACGCTATCTCCAACATTGGTTGGGGGGCTGTGATATATATAAATAAACAGCACTATAACTGAATAGTCTTTAACCTCCAACCGCCTTATGTGCGGTTTTTTTGTTTAACAAAATATGGAGGATAAAACAATGAGTATAATATTAGTCGATGCAAAATATTACGGGCAGTTCTTGGTACATGCGCGACATCAATTAAAAATTCATCGAACCGAGTGTGCAAAAATTCTGGGCATATCGTCCAGAGAGTTAAAAAATATCGAACATGGGCGGGTTTTAATACCTGAAAAAATACTGGCCAAATTAATTATCAATGGCATGTCCATGATTTTGTGTAAAAGGTGGAAATAAAAATCCCGCCAACGGCGGGATTTGTTTATGGACATTGTTCAAGTTGTTTTAGAACATTTTGAACATCATTATTAATCGATACAGTGATTTCGCGTTTCAAACCATCTGTATATGTATAATTAAACAATGCGTCTTGGAATTCTGGGACGGCACTGTATGCCTGCTTGAACGGTGCCAACATCGATTCAAACCATTTACGATTACGACACAGACACCCGTTACGCACATCGGCCGCAACCGCCGCCGTGGCCGTGTTTGGATATTTTGTATCAAAATCATAATCCGTCATCATCAGGCAACGCGCACCCAAACCATAGAAGTTCGCATCATCAGCCATAAATTTGTAGATCAGCCCATCCGATGCACCGGCACGACGCAATGCATATGCCATACCATCCGTACAACATGCCTGGGCAGAACGCATTAACATTTTATAGCGATCCAACAACGGGGCCGCAACCGGCGAATTTGCATCCAAATCTTTATTACAATGCAACGCATCAGTCAATGGCGCCATGCTAAATGCGCGTATAGTTTTGCTGCGTGGGGCGACCGCTTCGCGGACGATTGGTTTGCGACGCCAAATTTCACATTCGGTCTGGGTTTCAAATGGACAACCATCATCAACAACACAATCAGTGCTGATTGTTACAGTCGATGTTTCAGGCACAACCATTTCATCCATCGGTGGCATATTTGTAAACCACAAATTTGCACTGGGCTTTTTAGGGGCCAGCAATTCTTCGACACGGGCGCGCGTCGCGGCCGCATCCATCATGTTTTGTTCATACAATTCCACCGGGTCAACGGATGTGGGCGCATCAACAGCGCGAACATAAATTTCCGGTGATGGTTCCAAGAACCAATCAGAAAAATCCTTTCTTTTATAATCAGAAATAGAATCGTCCCAAATTGGTACACCGTTGCGCCAATCAACCGTTTTGTCCGATGCGCGTGGCGTGTATGTCGAATCCGTACCATCCCATAGTGGTGCACGTCTATCTTCGGGGACCGGTTTGATAGATAATGCCTTGGCCGGGATTGGGCGGGTGGATACCACCTCGTAATCAAGCCAGCCGGGTTCCGGCATCGGCATATAAGAATTCGTCGTCATAACAGTTGGTGCATCAACCGTTGGTTCAATATCGCACCCCGCACAATCAGATGCACGGACAATGCCCGTCCCACATAAATATACCAGGGACGATAAAATCAAAATCTTGGTTTTCATGCCTATGATTATATCATAATTTTGTTCCATTGAAAACAGGTTTTTAATTAAATTCAGGGGGATATTACCAATCATAAAAAGATATTGTAAAAAATCACGCAAACCGATATAATTCATGGCATAGGGTTATTAGACACATGCCGAATCTAATGGGACGATTTTCTTAGACATAAAAGCGGGCGTAAAAAAATGCAGAAAACCAATCTTTTTTTATCAAGAATTTTGCCGAAAATAAACGTCGGTTTGGTTTCTGTGATTTCTGGGTGTGTTTTGGCATCAAATGCGATTGCTGCGACAAATTGTTCGCCCACAGCATGTACGGTTGACAGCTCGGTAGTTAATTTTGTTAGTTGTCGTTTATCAGCACAATCGTTCGCAGTTGGCGGCGTATGCATAGCAACATGTGGCGAGAGTGAAGCGGCGTGTTATGATAATTATCACCTGGTAACAAAAACATATTATGTGTCGGGTTGTGGCGATATTGAATACACAGATTGTGAACCAGATGAAGATATAGATGACGGCGATGATACCGGCGGTGATATAGACACCCCAGGGACAAAATTGTGTTTTTTTCCTTTTGATAACGCACCATGCGTTGGGGACGAGAGCCTGTTGTTTAAGAGTATCAACGGATGCGAGACAGAGAAATTAAGATGTTTTGGAACAACAACTTTTAATACTTGCACAAAATGCAAAGAAGGTTATACCGACACAACCAAGACAATTACCGACCCTGATTGCTCAAACACAACATCACAAAACACGTGTTCAATGCCATGCACAGAAGATTCGGATTGCGAGGCTTTGACAACAGATTGGTCGTCACCACTTAATGGCGCCCAATCAAGAACAATAGGTTCATGTTTTTTTGGCCAATGTGAAACAACGCAGGAAACCAGATGTATTCCTGGATATTACAAATTAAATAATAAACCGGTTTTGGCAACATGTAGTAAGTGCGAGGCCGGATATTATTGCCCAGATGGTACATCAAAACTTTCATGTGCAGAAAAAACAGGCGACAGCCCCGCAACCAGCCCAGCAGGTTCAGACAGCATATCTAAATGCTATGTCCCGGCCAACAAAACATATCAGAACAGCACCGGACAATTTGAATTTTCAATGGACTGTTATTACAAACAATAACTAAATCAACAAAAAAACGGCATGCCGTTTTTTTTATTGCAACAAATCACGTGCGGATTTTAATAAATCAATTGCAAATTTTATTTCATCACCATAATCGGGGCTGCGGGACGCAGATGCCACCACAACTGTTTCCGCCGATGGCGCAGATGCCGCCAACAAATCATCTATGTTCTTTGGCAAATCACCATCACGCATTAACTTTTTCACACCCGCGATTGTCATACCACGACTGTATAACAAATCTTTTAATATAACCAAGCGTTCAAAGGTTTCCGTGCGATAATAACGACGACCACCGGCCCCCGTCGTTGGGCGGATTAAAACAGGGAATTGCTTTTCCCAATAGCGCAGGGTATGCGCCGGTATGGAAAGACGTTTTGAAACCTCGTTTATCGATAAAAAGTATTCGTTATCCATATCCGGCCCCCGCTATTATTCAGACACAACCACAGTTAATTCTTCGGTTTGTTCTTCTTCGTGGTCGATTACGGTCGCCGATACAACCTTTTCATTATCCGCGGTGCGGAATAATGTTACACCGGCCGTTGAACGTCCTGCGATACGAACATCGTTTACAGGCGTGCGGATAATTTTACCACCGTTTGTTACCATCATAACATCTTGGTCATCTGTTACTGGGAACGAACCCGCCACAGCCGTGTTTTTACCACCCAATTTAATGTTGGTAAATCCACCACCACCACGATGCGTTAAACGATATTCATAAGAACTGGTGCGTTTTCCAAATCCATTTTCAGAAATTGTTAAAATGAATTCTTCTTTTGCTGCCATTTCCTGCATCTTGGCTTCGTCTAAAACAATTGTCGTTTCTTCTTCGTCGGCGGACGCTTCTTCTTCGATACCGGTTGCAGCACGACGGGCGGCACGCGATTGTTTGATATAGGCCGCACGGATTGACGAATCAGATTCACCACGATTTAACATTGCCATGCCGATAATCTTATCATCTTTGCCCAATGTAATACCGCGAACACCCGTTGAATTGCGTCCGGCAAACACGCGGATTTCTGGTACAGGGAATCGAATCGCGCGGCCACGATATGTCGCCAAGAATACATCTTGGTCTTCGTTACATGGCAGAACAGAAATCAAACTGTCGCCGTCGTCCAATTTCATTGCAATTTTACCGTTTGCGCGAATTGAATCAAAGTCACTCATACGGTTACGACGAACGGTACCAGACGCAGTTGCGAACATCAAGAAATGTTCTTTGCCTGATTCTGCAACGCGTTGTACATCTTCCTCTGGCACTGGTAAAATCGCCGTGATTGTTTCGCCATTTTCCAGTGGCAACAGATTGACCAGCGGGCGCCCCTTGGCCGCGGCGGCGGCTTCTGGTAATTTATATGTTTTTAATTTATAACACAGACCCTTGGAACTAAAGAACAACAATGGCGTGTGGGTATTTGCAACGAACACCTGGACTACATAATCATCATCTTTGGTTGTCATTGCATTGCGTCCCTTGCCACCGCGTTTCTGGGCGCGATATGTATCCAGCGCAACGCGTTTGATATAACCAGTATTTGATACAGTTACAACCATGTCTTCGCGTGCAATCAAATCTTCGATATCAATATCGATTTCTGCATCGGAAATTTCGGTACGACGCGGGGATGCCCAACTGTCACGAACCATGATTGTTTCATCGCGAATTATTTGAACGATGCGTTCATAACTGCCCAAAATTTCAAGCAGGTCTTTAATCGTCGCCCCCAGCGCAGTCAAATCATCATGAATTTTATCACGTTCAAGACCGGTCAGGCGATGTAATTGCAATTCCAAGATTGCACGCGCCTGGTCTTCGGACATATAGAACATGCCATCTTTGTATTCTGTGTTTGGATCATCAATTAACTGAATATAAGATTCAATATCCGATGCGCGCCATCCACGCGCAATTAATGCAGCGCGCGCTTCTTCGGGGTTGGCACTGGATTTAATCAATTCAATTACTTCGTCCAAATTACCAACTGCAACAGACAGCCCCAACAATGTGTGTGCACGATTGCGCGCCTTGTTCAAATCAAAAATAGTGCGACGACGAATAACCTCTGCCCGGAATTCAATAAACGCATCCAAAACACCACGAACATTAAACAGCATTGGACGGCCACGATTTAATGCCATCATGTTGACCGGGAAATTCGTCTGCATTTCTGTGTACTGGAACAAATGATTTAACACAACATCCGCAATCGCATCGCGCTTTAATTCAACAACAACACGCAATCCTTCCTTGGACGATTCGTCGCGAATTTCAGAAATCCCTTCGATTCGTTTGTCTTTGATTAACTCGGCAATTTTGATAATCATTTGCGCCTTGTTAACCTGGTACGGCAATTCATCAACAACAATCGCCTGGTGGTCACGAAAATCTTCGATATGTGTTTTTGCACGTATGATAATAGAACCGCGACCGGTGGTGTGCGCCTTGTACGCGCCGGCATGTCCCATAATCATTGCACCCGTTGGAAAGTCTGGCCCTGGGATAATTGAAAACAATTCATCATCGGTCAAATCTTTGTTATCCAAAATCGCCAAGATGCCATTGCAGATTTCGCCCAGGTTATATGTCGGCACATTTGTCGCCATACCAACCGCAATACCCGAACCACCGTTTACCAAGAAATTTGGAAACTTGGTTGGTAATACAACCGGTTCTTGCAGTGAACCGTCAAAGTTCGGCATCCAGTCAACCGTATCTTTGTCCATGTCATCCATTAACGACGCACCCAGTTTGGAAAGGCGCGCCTCGGTATAACGCATGGCGGCGGCCTTGTCCCCGTCGCGCGAACCAAAGTTACCCTGGCCCTGGACCAACATTTCACCCATAGAGAAATCCTGGCCCATGCGGACCATAGCCTCATAAATCGACGAGTCCCCGTGTGGATGATATTTACCCATAACATCACCGACAATACGCGCAGACTTAACCGTTGGTTTGGTCGCCGGCGCAACATCGTTCATAACGTACAAAATACGACGATGCACAGGTTTGCATCCGTCACGAACATCCGGCAATGCACGGTCAACAATAACAGACATTGCATAGTCCAAGAAACTGGTCCGCATTTCATGTTCCAAAGATGATGTTGGAACGCGTGTTTCAATTACTTCGTTAATATTTTCAGACATACTTCACTTTCCCTTGTTTATAACAGTTAAAACATAGCAAATTTTTGCGCTTTCCGTCAAGAAATAAAGCCCAAAAAACAGATTGACAAACAATCATTTTGTGATATCGTCTGTCTGGGTATAACAAATAGGATTTAATACAAAAATGAGTGATAAATTATTTTTACCTTTTTGGAATTTGTTTGTGATTATATTCTTGTTTCATCTGATACAAGAAGGGTTAAAAAAGTTAGGTTTGGTAAAATCCAAATAAAATCTTGCATTTTGTAAAAACATGTGCTTAAATATACGCGCAAACGGATTTATTTCAGGTTGGTCTTGTACTGCTTCGGCCAATATGAAATGACAAAGAAGAAACCGAAGGATAAATAAAATGGCAACAAAACGTACATATCAACCATCAAAAACACGTCGTGTTCGTACACACGGTTTCCGCGCACGCATGGAAACAAAAGGTGGTCGCGATGTTCTGAATCGTCGTCGCGCAGCGGGCCGCAAACGCATCGCGGTTAGCGCAGTAAATTAATAAAAACCGCCAATCGGCGGTTTTTATTTCAAATTTTATCCCCGCCGAATGGCGGGGATTTTCTGTTTAATAATAACATGTCCCCGTATCCAAAATTCTAAACTTATTACCATGTTCATCATAATAATCGCCAGCGGCAAGAAAACATGCATTTATTACCATATTATTTGATGTAACAGTTGTTCCATACACTGGCTGGGTTTGAGAATCATCATAATATGTATCTGGAACCAATGGACAACGGGTACACACGGACGAACCATAATAACCCGCATTACAACCATACCCGCCCCCCGATATACAATATCCGTTTTCTGGGGGTAAACTGCATCCCGATGGGCCTGATGCCTGACTAAAACTGGCCACGCCACAATATCCATCAGAACAACGATATTTTGCAGTCGCCGCACATGTACCATCACAATTACACGTCCGTTCATACATACGGTCATACCCAGGATATCCAGCCCCATTAAACACATCTATTGTCCACGAAGTATCTGATGTACAACTGCTGCAGTTCTTGCAACAATATGGTATCGTTATTGATGCGTTACATATCTGCAACAAAGAAACATCTGTAATAGTTTTACTTTTCAAAGTATAGCCCGATGGACACGACGCACATACTGTAACCGCCTCACACGTCTTGGTCACAGAAGAACAAAAATATTGCATTGTTGTTGATGCACATGTATCTGCCAATCCATTACCGTTTGCTATTGAAGAATATTCACTGGGGAGACGCGCGGCGTTCTGTATCTGACACGACCAACTTCCCGCATACGCCGTAGAAATGCCACATATCGCAAACAAACAAATTATTATATATTTTTTCATGTTTAATCTCCTGTTTTTTGTTATTAAAAAAACCACGCGTCTAAACGAGTGGTCAGGAGGTTAGTAACAATCTCTAAGTATTGTGTGCTTATTCAGTATATTCGCAACCCTCCTGACGGTAAAGTTCAGGAGTTTTTTTATTTAACGTTCAGATCAGGCACGAAAAACACGCCATTGGCGCGCCGCCCTTCGTTTTCTAAACGCTTAGAGTACGGGTTACTACACCCCATTATGGTAAAATCACCATAACACGTATATTATAACTGATTGTTTCTGTTTGTTCAATACCTAGATAAATAAAAAATCCCCCGAACGGGGGATTTTTAAATTTCTTCCCAGTGGCAAATTACAACCGCGTGTTCGGTGTCACCACTGCATATCTTATGACGCGAAATCAATCCATCAATCGCAACATCAATGCGAATTTCGGGGATGTCGGCGGACACTTCTTTCTTGAAATTGATATCGATTTTTTTCAATTTATGTTCGCTGCGATATTGAAAGCCAACACTTTCCGTTGCCCATACCGCATAGACCGCATTGTTTATATGCTGGTTCACATCAATATCATCAAAGCGGCACTTCATAACGTGCGTTTTGTTTGTTTCAAAATCTGGGAATTTTTCAAACGCACAACCATATGCACGGTGCGGAACAACCACATCCGGGGACAAATGATTTGCCAATGGCAATGGACGGCGTTTGGCCATATCAATTAAAATCCACTGGGATGTTGCACGAACCATTAAACGACCATCAGACCCGTGGATTTCAAAATCACGTGTTGCACGCAGGGCATCTTGGCATGATGGCCAGGTGGTAAATGTTAGTTCTTCGCCCTCAACCGGTAATTCGATAATATCGACCAGATAATACATCACAACCCAGCCAACATTATTTTCCAAGCAATATGTACGACCACAGCCTAAAATTTCGGCATGACGGTCGGCAATCGATTGCAATTCGTTCATCAAAATCAATGGACGAACATTACCAAATCGATCACACTGATATGCCTGCAAAACCCTTTTTTCGGTCAATTTTTCGGCCATAAAATCCCCCATTATTGTTTTTGTTCTGCAACAACAAAATCCAATTCATCCCCCAGGATAATTTCATTTGCACGCGCCGCAGATTTAATCAGGCCATGCAACACATCCGGTGTTGCAGATGGAATCGTCAGTGTTTCCAGTTTTGCACCATTGCCAACCTTGCGGTCGGTACGCATACCGCGAACGTTTTTCAAGATTTCCAGCGCAATATTCATTTGCGATACATCCGTTTCATATTCAGATTTTGTTTCTGGATATGCGGTCAGGTGCAGTGTTTGCCCCCCTTCGAAATCTTTGTAAATTTTCTGCCATAATTCTTCGGTCAGGAACGGTATAAACGGCGCATACAATGCGATAATCGCACGCAATACCGTGTACAATGTCCACTGGGCCGATAATTTAGATTCTTTACTATATTTTTCCGGTGCCCAGAAACGGTCTTTGATAAATTCTAGATACTGGTCACAGAAAATATCCCAGAAGAATGTATCAATCGCACTGCGTGAATTATAGTTATCGTATTTATCCAAATGCTTTCTGGTTTCGGCGATTGTCTTGTTCAATTCAGCCAACACCCATCTATCCTCTATAAAGCGACTAGACACCGGAATCTGCGGCGCGGTTGCCGGTTCAAAATCAGACAAATTCATCAGAACGTATTTTGACGCATTCCATAATTTAGTCAGCAGTTTTGAACCACGTTTAACCTCGTCATCACTGTAACGAATATCTGTACCAATCGGGGCGGTCGCAATCCAATAACGCAACGCATCAACACCAAATTTTTCAACCGTGTCCAGCGGATCGGTACCGTTGCCCTTGGTCTTGGACATTTTTTGCCCCCGTGAATCGCGCACCAAGCCGTGGAAATTTACAGTATGAAACGGAACATCGCCCATTACATAAATCCCCATCATAATCATACGCGCAACCCAAAAGAATATAATATCGGCCGCCGTGTATAATAAATTTGTTGGATAATATTTTTCCAGTTCCAGTGTCTTGTCAGGCCACCCCAATGTCGAAAACGGCCACAGTCCAGACGAGAACCAAGTATCCAACACATCTGGATCACGGGTTAATTCTTTGCCACCAGATTGCTTAATCGCATCTTCTTCGGTTTCTGCAACATAGACTTTGCCGTCTGCATCATACCATGCAGGGATATGATGCCCCCACCACAGTTGGCGCGAAATTGTCCATGGACGAATATTTTTCATCCACGCCATAAACAAGTTGTAGCGATGTTCTGGCATAAATGTGATTTTGCCTTCTTCAACGGCCTTTATCGCTGGGATTGCCAATTTTTCGGCATCAACAAACCACTGGTCTGTTAAATATGGTTCGACCGGCACACCACCACGTTGTGAATATGGTGTTGGAATTGTTCTGTCTTCGACCTTTACCAACAGGCCTGCCATTTCAATATCCGCGACAACGGCGGCGCGTGCCTTGTACCGATCCAGACCACGATATTTTTCTGGCACAACCGGATTATCGTTTAATTTAGCATCTGGGGTCAAAATACAAACCGGGGTCAAATTATGACGCAGACCAACCTCGTAATCATCAAAGTCATGCGCCGGTGTAATTTTTACCGCACCGGTCCCCTTTTCTGGGTCTGCGTGAACGTCGGCGATAATTGGAATTTCGATATCCGTTAATGGGATAATCGCATGACGACCAATCAAATGTTTTAATTTTTCGTTTTCTGGATGAATTGCAATTGCCTGGTCACCGAATAATGTTTCAGGACGCGTTGTCGCAATTTCAACAACACCGCCACCAACCAATGGATAGTTAAAGTAATAGAACTTGCCCTTTTCATCACGGCTTTCAACCTCTAGATCCGACACAGATGTCATTTGTTTTGGACACCAATTTACCAGACGCTTTTCACGATAAATCAAACCTTCGTTATACATTTTTACAAACAGTTTTGTAACCGCACGCGACAGGCCGTCGTCCATTGTAAAGCGTTCGCGTTGCCATACAGGGGTCACCCCAAGAATATGCAACTGGTTCATAATCTGGCCGCCTTTGTCCGCCTTCCATGTCCAGGCCGCATTTAATTTTTCATCCAATGTCAAGGCATGTGGATTAATTCCGCGTTTCGACAAATCGCGTTCAACCAACAACTGGGTCGCAATGGATGCGTGATCGGTTCCAGGCTGCCACAAAACGTCAAAGCCCGCCATGCGTTTATAACGACACATAATATCCGTCAGAACATTATCCAGCGCGTGTCCCATATGCAGATTTCCCGTCACATTTGGCGGTGGCATCATGATGCAAAACGAGGGTTTTTCCGAAGTAACATCATTTGCCCAAAAATTATTCATATCCCAGAATTCCTGGATTCTGGTTTCGATATCACGTGGATTTATATTCTTGCCAAGTTCTATGTTCATATCTGTGTCCTGTGTGTATAAAAAATAGTCCAACTGTAATCCTATCAGATAAAATTCAGATTTCAAGAAAAACGCCCCAACCGGGGCGATTTTTATTTCAACACAACCGGTTTCCAGGTCGATACATCAATCGATTGTAAATCCGTCGGCAACGCGGACACATCCAACGTATTCCAGTGCTGGGTACGACCAAATGGCCCAATCTTGCCACGAACGTTCAGGACAGATGGTGTATCCTGCCACATGACAGATGAATAAACCTTGCCCGATTTGGGGTCCATGATTTTTCCGTCTTCGTATTTATTGTCGTCCGCATCAAATTCCATATTCCATAAAATGTCCAGACCAACCATTTTTGGCGCGCCCTTTACCTTGTCAGCGATGCGCGCTGGGTTAGACAATGTTTCAGCAATCGTTCCGTCCGCGTTATAAAGCGCAACAATGCGACCCGCCAATTCCATATCATCACCGTCACGATATTCATAAATACGAACAATGGATTTTGGTGTATTTGTTTCATCATCAATCGTCTGATAAAAACCCGTAAATGGCATTGCAGCGTTTGACACCAATGGCAAAACCGCCAAAATGGATGTTAATATAAACTTCTTTATCATTAATTTCCCCTTTCGTTTTCATATATCGGACACAGTCAGTATAAATTGAAAAAAATCGTACAACAAGAATAAAATATTTGACAAATGTTTTTTTTGACAGCAAAATACAAGACATGAATCCAGAAAATAAAAAATTTTTACAGGATATGTTCAACAAATTTCCCATATCGTTGGTTAAATACGATGGGACAATTATATACTATACCATTTTGCCAGACGAACGCAAGTTGGCCGTGTGTTCCGATGTGGCATTATACGAACCAAATTCTGCAATTGTTTATTATACCGTTACATTGGGTGACGACACCCTGGAAGAAATCATTGTTGATACATCCGAAAAACCAATTAATCCAGTTGCACGCGACATAATCGATTTAATGCGATTGTGCAGCACAAAGTTAATGATGCATGAAGCACACCTGGCACGATCTAAGTTCATGATTCACGAAATCGTAGATACAAAATCTTATTCCTAGACACTGCGTACAACACGACAAAATGTTACGCCATATACATGGGCGGCACCCGCGTTTATCAATACACGACGCAGTTCTGAAAATGTTGCGCCACTGGTCATTACATCATCAACCAACAAAATATTCTTGCCCTGTATATTTTCAGGCCGCACAACATCAAACACATTGTGGATGTTTTGTGCGCGCTGGCGCGAATTCAAATGTCCCATGTCCGGACGATATTTTCGACGAACAGAATCGAATTCCAGTTTCAACCCCAGAACACGCGCGATTGGACGGGCTAATAATGTCGCCTGGTTATATCCGCGTTTGAACAAACGACGACGCGCAAGTGGCACCGGCATTACAAAATCTATGTTGGACACATCAATATCACGAAGCGACCATAACATTGCCCGCGACATAAAACGTGCGTACGCGATACGACCACTGTGTTTGAACGGCAACATCGCCATGCGCGACGCATCATCATAGACACATGCGCTGCGAATCCAATCCAGTTCACATTTCCCAGATGCACACACTGGACACATTGCACCATCCATATCAATTGCAAACGGATAACCACAACGCGTACATTTTGACCCATCAATCCAATTAAAAGATGTCCAACAATCAGCGCACAATTCACCATGAATTGACACCGGCGCGCCACATAATGGACACGCCGGCGGAAACAGAAATCCCAAGATTTTATTTACACAGCCTGTTACCACGACATACTTTTATATTTCTTGGATGACACAGTGTCACCAAATATATTCTTTTTCTGCTGTGACAGTGTTTCATACTGTTCAGACGATATCACACGCAAAACAAAACCGTCTTCGGCGCGCTGGGACAATACCGGCATAATGCGTTGGGTTGAAACACCGGCGTCGCGCAAAACCTGTTCAACAATGGCCAGACGACGCGCCGCCAATTTACGCGCATCAGAATCCGTCGTTGAACGCGATGGTATTGCAATCTGAATCGCACGCGTCGGATTATGAACAACAATGGCGGCATATTCACTTAACAAATTATAATTATCACGCGACAATGATGAATCATCATTACGGAAATTAATCTTGATTTCCAGTGGGCGAATACCGGCATCTTCGCTTAAATCACGGGACGATGAAAATGCACCAGTTGATGTACCCATATCACTGGCAACATCGAACGCATCACCCAGTGGATATGTGGACAGATGTTTATTTTCAGACAAGAAAGTTTTGCGAAACGCACGGCGCAATTCAGATGGACTTAATTTTGTCATATCATCGCGCACCGCCGCAATGCGTGGTGATTCATTTTTTTCAACCGTACGAACAATCACATCCCGCGTTTCCATTGGAACAACCATACGACGAACATTGACCGTTTCCACAGATGCCGCCCCCGTATCATTATGCGCGGCAACAGGTTCGGTTTTTTTCGATGGCATCGCAACTGTCTCTTCGGCAATTGGACGCGCAATTACGCGCGATGCGACATTTGTTGGGCGAACACTTTCATCTGCGCGACGCTGTAATTCAACCAGGCGCGCAATCTGGGCATCTAATTCAGATTTTTTTTCATCACGCGTCGTTACGACCGATACCGGTGTATCATTGTACGCATATGTTTTTGGCATACTGGACGCATCCAGACTTTCTTCTGGTAATAATTC
Organism: Alphaproteobacteria bacterium; assembly: GCA_017472065.1. Lineage (GTDB taxonomy): Bacteria > Pseudomonadota > Alphaproteobacteria > Rs-D84 > Rs-D84 > Enterousia. The sequence goes on from JAFURB010000004.1 coordinate 13,736, forward strand.
TTCGGTGCGATAAACCGCAAATTCAGAAACATCTGGCATACGCAATGGCGCATCCATACCAGCACGCGCATCATTTGTATTGCGCGCCCATAAATCATTGCTGGGGCGGTGCGGTATCAGAACATCATTTGATGCAATAATTTTTTCACCTGTATCAACAGATGTCTTTACAACTTTTTTTACAGCCGGTCGGGCAACAACTTTTTTATGCGACAACTGTTTCTGTGACGGCGCGGTCGCAATAGATTCACCAAACGCCGCGCGCGCAGAAACACCCCCCGACGCCAGGTTCACAACCGGCAAACGCGCATCGGCAAACGCCGGCAATGTAATAATAAATGCCAAAACAGAAACAGTTATGTGACGCATAATTCCTTTCCTTCCGTTGTAATCATAGAACAAATTACAAAACCCACGCAAGTGGAAAAATGCACTATTATCATAACAAAAAAATCACCCACATGTTGTGGGTGTGTATTTATGCCATAACCGCATCTGAAATTAATGTAACCGCATTATTTTCAACCCGTGATTTCTGGGCCATTTTGTTCAATCGCGACGGATTATCAAATAAATCAGTCAATGTCGCCGTCAACCATTTTTGTGTGAACATAGATTGTTCAATCGCAAATCCACCACCGGTGTGCGCAAATGATGCCGCATTTGCCGCCTGGTCAGGATTGATATTTAATGGAACCAATATCGCAGGCCGACCAATTGTCTGTAATTCAACAACAGTACTGGCCCCGCTGCGTCCGATTACCAGGTCTGCACCAGCAATCGCACCCGCCATATCATTAATAAACGACAATACATTTGCGTGGATTTTATTATCTGCATAGAATTTCTGCAAACGGGCAACATTTTCTGGTCTTGTTTGATGGGTAACAAAAATCTTTTTATTTTTCATCGCAACAACAGATGGTGGAACAATATCATCCAATATCGTTGCCCCCAATGAACCGCCGGTTACCAATAAACGCATCTGGCCCGGCAATGGTGTGGCGGCCGCCGCCAAGATTTCACGACGCACCGGCAGACCTGTATAAATCACACGCGCAGATGTATTCTGGGGAATACCAGATACGGTTGGAAAACTGGTCATCAATGTCTTGACCCAGCGCATTGTAAATTTATTCGCACGACCAATTGCCGCGTTCTGTTCGTGCAGAAATGTTGGTATGCCCCACACATGCGCTGCAAATACCGCCGGCACAGACGCATAACCACCAAACGCAACAACGCGCGCAGGACGAAATATCATAAAACGCAATGTTAATGCAAGCGCCGACATGCCAATCTTGAACAATGCCCACATTTGCTTAAACTTACTTTTGGCACCAACACCCGATGCCCATACATGCGCCATGCGCGCACCATGCGGACGAGATTTACGAACCATATCTTTGACACGACCGTCACACGAAATTGTTACACGTGCGCCCCGGGCGACCAATTCAGTTGCCACCGCCATGGCTGGATACACATGCCCACCGGTGCCACCTGTTGCAATCCATATTTTCATTTCAAATCCTTTTTCCCTTATTTCCATTTATCTTCGCGGATAATTGCCAATATCATACCAAACAACAGGCAATAGCCCAGGAAAGAACTGCCCCCGGACGAGATAAATGGTAATGTCATCCCCTTGGGCGGCATCAGCCCCAATGTCGTCGCCAGATTAATGCAAACCTGGGTCGCGAACAGTGCGGTTGTACCACCAACTGCATAAAAAACAAATGTATCACGCGCCGTCATCGCCGTTACCGTCAGACGACGAACAACAATCAACAGCAATACCAATAATCCACACGCCAATATCGCACCCCAATCTTCGGATATCGCGGCAAAGATAAAGTCTGTGTGCGCGTCGGGCAAAGATTCTTTGGCAAATGCTTCATCCCCCATGCCAAACAATCCGCCCTGACGTATTGCGTTGACAGAATATCCAACCTGGGTCGTGGGATCCAGTGGCTGAAAAAATTCCAGAACACGACGATGCACATGCGGCACAAATAAAAATGCTAAAAATCCAACACCACCAAACAGCCCTAACAGTGGCAACCAAATCTTGCGTGGCAGGCCCGCAATAAACAGCATCGTACCAATCACCGCCATAAACAGCAATGTTGTTCCAATGTCAGGTTGATCAAACAAGATTAACAGAACAATCCCAAACGGTATCAAAAATGTCCACCACGACAACCATGCAGGTTTCCACGGCGCAGGATTTAAGAATATATCAGAACCAAATTTTTCCTTCATCTTTGCCAGGAACCACGCCGTCATAATAACCAGGCCTGGTTTCATAATATCCGATGGCATTAATGTTATACCACTGATAACCACCCAGCGGGCGGAACCATGGCTGACCACGGGGTTTATCAATGTCCACAGCAATAACAGAAAACATACCGCAACATTTGCCGCCGATATTATCAACACCCATTTTTTATTCAGCATACTGGCCACAAACAATGTACCAATACCAACAATATAAAACGGTAACATCTTTTGCAGGAAATAGTACCATTCCCACCCTTTTCGCAGGGCCTGGACAGAACCAGCCGACACAACACACAGCATGCCAATAAATATCAACCCCAAGACACACCCCAGCAATTTGCGGTCAATACCGTAATACCAACTGGTAAATTTACTGTCTTCGGTACGATCGGGTAACTTAAACATTTGTGCCTGGTCCCTACTTTATGCGAATTTTAACAACGCCAATGCCAGCCCCGCAAACAAGATAGATATAATAAAAAATCTGTCCACGATTTTAGTTTCGGCCCAGCCCAGTTCTTCGAAATGATGATGCAATGGCGCACGCAAAAATACGCGACGCCCCGTACCAGTCATGCGACGCGTTAATTTGAAATACATCGTCTGGGTAAATGAAGACAACAAAATCAGCACCATCATACCAGCCGCAATGCCCATCAGAATTTCTGATTTCAGCAACATCGATACCGTTCCCATAAATCCCCCCAGGGCAAGCGAACCTGCATCCCCCATGAATATAGATGCCGGCTTTGCATTAAACCACAAGAACCCCAGAACCGCGCCAAATGCCGCACCAAGGACAGGGTACAGACCGCTGGCCGATGGCAAGAACATAACTGTATCCATAAATCCAATACGGGTTGCGCCATATAATGCAACAACCAATACAACCAATACCGGCATATATAATTTCGCCAACATACCATCCAAACCATCCGTGATGTTTGTTGCGTTGGCACCACCACAGATTACAAAATACGCAAACACATAGTAAAGCAGCCCCAACGGCAAGATTATTCCCGACCCAATTGCCAACGAATATTCTGGGATATATGGTGGCATGGTCTTGTTAATTAAATATGCCAAGATAACAACAAATATTCCTTCGATAAACAACCGCATTGATGGGGTTAAACCATTTGATGCCTTTTTAGACTGGGATGTAACTTTTTTATAATCGTCTGCAAACCCCAGCGCACCAAACATCACCAATGACAACAATGAAATCCAGCCCGGTAAATTATTATGCATTGGCATGAACAATATTGCACCAACCAATATCGCAACAACAACCAATATCCCACCCATTGTTGGGGTACCGGCCTTTTTACGATGGGCCGCGGGTACATTTTCACTGATTGGTTGGCCGCGTTTTTGCCATGCATGCATCGCGCGAATAAAAGGACGACCAAACATCAACATGATTAAAAACGCAGTACCAAATGCGGCACCAAACTGCATCCAGCCACTGGCAAAAAATGTTAATCCATGGGATAAGAAATAATCGGTCAGCATAATACAAACTCCTTGCCTTATGCTGGTTATTCTATCACATAAAAATATGAAAATAAATCTTATTTAATCAAACATTCAATCATTGTTTCGTCTGGCCCCAGAAACATCGTCCACGCGTTACCTTTGCCCCACAAAACAACATTGGTATCATTTAAGAAACCACTGTATTTTGCGCCAGACGCACTTTGTGTCAATACCAATTCAACCGCATCCCCAGAAATAATTGCGTGCATGATGGCGCCATCATCTGAAAATTCCATTTCAACATTGTAATTTCCACACGAATAAGCGTTTTTTTGTGAAACCGTTTCATTGCCATCGCATGCTGTCAGGCAACCCAATACCAACATAAAAATTATTGATTTTTTCATATTTTGTCCCCTTGGGTTAAAATATACCACCAACAACCGCACTGGACGCATCCTGATGCACAATGGGGGCCGGATTCGGCGATTGATTGGGCTTGAAAGCCTCGGTAATAATAGTGCCAGACGGGTCGGCCGATGCCGCAACACCAGTCGCGCGGTTTACACGCATAAATGTCATGCCATTTGGAACAGAAAACGGTTGATTCTTTTCATCCGCCAGGGCCGTTTTCATAAAGTCTGCAAACACACGCGCGGCCATATGTGAACCTGCACCCCGCCCCAGTGGCTTTGGATTATCAAACCCCAGATACACACCCGCAATCAGATTCTTGGTAAAGCCGACGAACCAAACATCTTTGACATCGTTTGTGGTTCCTGTTTTGCCGGCAATTGTATGACCAGAAACACGTGCCTGTTTGCCAGTACCACGTTCAACCGCCCCCTGTAAAATCGATACCATTTGGTAAAGACTTTGCGGGTCAGACAGTGGTTCTGATTCATCCACAACTGTCGGCGGCAATAAATCAGGCGACCACTGAATCATTTCAGATTCAGCACCACCCAATACCCGGCCATATCGGTCGGCGATATAGTCAACCATTTTTGGGGTTATTGCATGGCCACCGTTGACAAATGCAGAATATCCCAATACTAATTTTTCCAATGTTGTTTCGCCAGACCCCAATGCCATGGACAGATTAATGTTCTTCATATCATCGGGATAAACACCGAAACGTTGGGCAACCTCTATCGATTCTGCTTCGCCGATTGTTTGCACCAGGCGAACCGTCGGCACATTGCGCGATGTTTCCAATGACAATCGCAACGGCACATCGCCCAAGAATTTTTTATCATAGTTTTCAGGCTTCCATTCACTTAAATCTTCGCGGACACCAACAATTGGTGCATCCAACAGTAAACTTTGTGGGCTGTAACCGCGTTCCAGGGCCGCCAGGTATACAAACGGTTTTATGGTTGATCCAACCTGGCGATATGCCTGGGTGGCACGGTTAAACGAACTGTCGCGGAACGAATGGCCACCAACCATTGCAACAATGCGCCCGGTGTGCGGATTCATTGCAATTAATGCACCCTGCAATGGTTCCGCATCAGGATGATTTTTGTTATACGCATCCAATTCTTTGACCAGGGCCGCCGTTGCCGCGCGTTGAAATTCTGGGTTAATTGTTGTTTTGATGTAAAGGCCCTGGTTATACAAAACCTCGCGACCAAGGGTGCGTAGTAACTGGCGACGAACATCTTCGGCAAAATATTGGAAATCAGGTTCCATCTGGGCGGTAAAGCCGCTGTTGATATTTAATTCTTCGGCAGATGCGATGTCGGCATCCGATTGGGTTATATATCCTTCTTCGACCATGCGACGCAGAACATAGTTGCGACGTTCAATCGCATTTTCACGATTATTGGGTGCCTTGGGCAGGGATGCCAAAAACGCACACTGGGCCAGGGATAATTCCGACACAGGTTTATTAAAATACATCAATGCCGCCGACCCAACACCATATGCGCGTGCGCCCAAGAATATCTGGTTCATATACAGGGTCAAAATATGCTGTTTTGAAAATGTGCGTTCCAGGCGCAGTGCCAAAATCGCTTCTTTTATTTTACGCGAAATAGTGCGTTCAGATGATAAAAAGAAATTCTTTGCAACCTGTTGTGTGATGGTTGATGCGCCAGAAAAACTGGCATTATACCCCATCATACGCATCGCATTGTTTATGGCGGCACGAATTATTCCCTGGATATCAATGCCGGGATGTGTCCAGAAATTTTGATCTTCGGCCGCGATAAATGCATTTACCAACTGTGGTGGCATATCATCATAATCAATAAAAACACGGCGTTCCTCTGCATATTCAATTAACAAAGAACCATCCGCCGCATAAAGGCGTGTTGCCACCGGTGGCGCGTATGTCGCCAGGTTTTTATAATCCGGTAAATCATTTCCATAAATCAAAACCAATGCCGCAACCGCCGCAATACCCGCAGTAAAGCACCAGAATATTATGTTCAAGAAAATACGCAGAATCTTTTTGAATTTCATAATATTTGAATTTTAAGACAAAGTCATACGATTTGCAAGCAACAAAAACTTGACAAGTTTGATATTTGTGCTATTTTTAATTACAAATATTTACAACCAAGGAGTTATATGTATGAAAGAAACACAGAAATCTATTGTTTTGGCAAGTAAAATTAGCGGCTTTGATGCAGGTATTATGTGTGATTGCCAGTCCGGCATTAACGAACACCGGTCGTATCATGAAGTTTTGGCATATAATCCACAGTGGGGTTCGTTTATTATGACACCTGCTAATACAAAAAAAGCGCGCGATATACGATTTGCGGACGCCAAACGTGGTGATTTATTACTATGTACTCGTATAGAAGATGGAAATGATGTAAGCTACGTTGTTGACGAGTATTTGACATTACAAAAGATAGCAAAAGAATTTACAGAATCCCAAAAACAGAAATAAAAATCCCCGCAACTGCGGGGATTTTTTTATTCCATGCTGGTGGTGATGATGTCACCGTATTGGCCGGCCTCTTCGCCACCGATATAACAGTAGATATGATTACCGATTTCGTTCATGAATGTATCATATGCTTCCTGTTCGGCTTTGTCCAGATTGGCTTCTTTGATTGCCTTGGTCGCAAAGAAGGTTAATGCCCCACCCGCAACCGCCGTTACCGCACCGGTTATGCCGGCCGCCGTCTTGATATCTTTGGTGGAAACATCTGTGTCTTCTTCTGTCAGCGCCAGACGACATTCCGTCGCCAATTCATTTGCAGCAGTTTCCAGCGCCCGCCATTTTGGTTCGTCACCCCACTGCACATTTGAGGTTGAAATTCTTTGTTTATCTGTAATTGAATTTTTAAATTCACCCAATGCTGTACTCAACTTTGACACCTTATCATTATCAACACCGGCATCCAGGGCTGCATCAATTGCATAACGAACATATCTGGACAACTCGTCACTGTTACGATATGAGTACACATTATTGACCGCACTTCGACAGTTCTTTAGCAACTGTTCTGGTGTTTTTCTGCCCATAATGCTTGTATTCAGGCCGGTCAAACCAGACAATTTTCCAAACATATCACCACGTGCAATGCTGGATCCCATGTATGCACCACCGATACCGGTTCCAATCGCCGCAACCGGTGCCAGCCACCATTCAAGGTTTTTAACCTGGGATTTTTCTTTGTCTGCACGTGCATCTTTGCCAACCAGTTCGGCAATTTTTTCCAAATCTTTGCCGTCAATCCAGCTGCCACAGGTGAAACTGTCGCCGGCGGCAAAGTATGCCGTTGCCCAATCTGCACCTTTGTTAATTGCATCTTGGATATCTTTGTTGTCTGATTGTACATTTACGCGTACACGACAGAATGAACCGTACAATTCATTACTGGCCACAAATTGATTTGGTTTCAGACCCGCGGTCGCATAGGTCGTTGGAACCTTGTTATTTTTCAATTTAGCCCACATAAATGTCGAACCTAAATCATTTTTACCCATAATTCCGCCAGAATTTGACGACATACACAGATTCTGTTGTTTCGTTAATTTGGCGTTATATTTGGCCTGGGCTTCGTATTCGATATCCGTAATCAATTCACGGAACAACGAATTTGCAGCCTGGGTTGTTAAATATGTTTTGAACGATTCATAAATTGGTTCATCATAGACATCACCATCGGCATCCATTTCATAACAAATGCCTTCGTACCCCTTGGAATTGGCGCAAATCTTGTTACCATTGGCATCGGTTTTTTGAACTGTTTCGGTATCAACCGTCACAGATTTAGAACCGCCCGCATCAACCCAACCATCGCGTACAGATGAACTGTTGCCCCAGTTGTTTGTTAAATTTGCACCCTGGGCCAGACGCGCCTGTTCGATTTTCAGGTGTTCATCACAGACATCTGCACCCTTGACCGTGTTCATGCACAACCCCAATACGATTGTGTAATCCAGTACACCACCAACCTTGTTCATTGATTTGTCAAAGTCTTCATCACCGCTTTTGGTCAAATCACCAACAATGTCGGTACGATTGCGATAGCAATTTGCATAATCTGTTCCGCACATTGTTTTTACACAACTGGTCGCGACGGATTGACACTGTTTTTTCATTTCTGCAATTGCGGCCATGCTGTAATTATTTGACAATGTCGCATTTAATGATGCAACAACACCAATTGGATCAGGCTTGGTCATTTCATCATATTCTGGGAACAATGTATCAAACACACTGTTGTTCAGGTATGAATAAGAATATGCCTGGTTCTTGACCGATGCGTATGCATACTGGCAATTTGTGTCGGTGTTAACAATTGATTCACATCCGCGCTTGATTTGTTCGCGAACAGATTCCTTGTTAATGGATTCATTTGAACCATTAAATACAGATGTATAACATACAGAACCAATACCTTCGCCACAGGTACGCATGGCGCATGAACGAATTGTTTCGCTGCACTTGTCCTTGGCACGGGTGTCAAATTTCTGCATTATATCTTGGATTTTTGAATCAACATATTTTTTGCGTTGATCAATTGCCGCTTCGAACACTTCTTCTTGGGCATCGATGTCGGACAATTCGCCCTTGGTCGGTGTTTTTTCACGGAATGTCATATGACAATATTTATTTGCACCAATTGTATCCAGGCAAGATGTTTTCAGATAACGATTAACATCACTTTTTGAAATTGCATCTGTGCCAGTGGCCGATGTTGTAATTGCGGTGACATCTTCGCTTTCCGATGCCAGGTTTGCCGCCGTAACTGTTTCCAGGGTCGAACCTTCGATACAACGGAACGGATTCGCGGTACACGCACCCAAGAAACACTGTTCAACAACCTTGTAGCATGTAGAAACCGCATTCATTGCCGCCAATTGCGCGCCGTCTTCTATCATAGATGACACGCGACCACCGATTGTCGAACTGGACGGTGTCCATGGATATACACCCAATAATTCTTTGACACCGGCACTTTGACAACGGGCCAATGTTGAATCACAGAATAATGCCTGTTTGCGGAATTCTTTGGCAGTGGTACATAATTCAAAGTCTGCACCACAAACACTGTCTTTGTGTAAACATGATGTATAACGTTTAACGCATGTCGATGTATCATACTGGTTATTAATGGCCGCCGCAGAAATCCATTGCCCCATGGCACTGCCATCTGTTGGGTATGTATAGTCCAATATTTCTTTGGTAACGGAATCCTGGGTTTTAATGTTGCCCAATGACGAAATCGATGATGTTCCAAACAAACTATTAACACCGGCGGCGGTACACTGGGATAAAACATTTAAGCACATTGGCATTTTGCCATGAAACAGTTTGCGGGTCGTACATTCTTCAAATTCAGAACCACATGCATCATCAGCCTTCATACATTCGGTGTATGCATCGGCGCATTCTTTGTCAGACAGCGATGCAGTTGTATTCGTAACCGTCGTCGTTGTGGCCGCAGAATTGATGTATGCCGTCAATGTTGGCAAACGACGCGATGTCGCAGTGTTCATAACACTTGGCCGTGCCGTCGCCGCGTATGCCGCAGGAATCGCGGCAAAAATAGCCAACAAACTAACTGTTTTTTTGAATAAAGACATTCCCAGACTCCATATACTTTTGATTTATTTTAACATAAAAAAGCAATATTGGAAAGGGAAAAATAGTCAAATCTAAGACAATTATCCAATTTCAGACAGCAGATATTTCAATTCATCCATATCATCGGGCAGGCGTGTTTTGAAACGCATATTTTCACCCGTTATGGGATGCGTAAATTCCAATAATTCTGCATGTAACATTTGACCATCGTGTTCACGCAGAAATTCCAGCAGTTCTGGATTCTTGACAGACCCCAGGCGCGATGCGCCGCGTCCATAAATCGGGTCACACAACACCGGAAAACCATGTGACGACATATGAACACGTATCTGGTGTGTACGACCCGTCATTAATGTACAGCGAAATTGTGTAACACCGGCGCGTGGAAAGGCATTTATAACATCAACCTCGGTATGGGCGGGTTTGCCACCGGTCTTAACCATTGTCATTTTTTGACGATTACGGGACGAACGCGCAATATTGCCTGTGATTGTGGCACTTTCCCAATTTGGAATACCCCACGCAAAACAGACATATTTGCGGGTCAAATCGTGCGCTGAAAATGTTTTAATCAATCCGCGGTATGCCGCATCTGATTTTGCAAAAACCATAACACCACTGGTATCCTTGTCCAGGCGATGCACAACCCCGGGACGCGTATCGCCCCCCAGCGCCGATAAATGTGTATGCGCCAAGATATTTTGAACCAATGTTCCCGTTTTATTCCCCGCCGACGGATACATAACCACACCACGCGGTTTGTTTATAACGATTATATCATCGTCTTCAAACAAGATATCCAGGTCAAAATCAGTCGAAATGTTTTCTGTGGCAACATCGGTCTGGGCATCTGGCACCACCACAGAAAAAATATCCCCCGAACGCGTTTTTTCAGAAAATTTAACCGCACAACCATCGCGCGTTACATTAAATTTTTGTATTTCACTGCGTGAAAATTCGGGCATCTGGGTGGCCAAGTATTTATCAACCCGAACACCGACATCTGTATCACCAACAATAAATTCGCGAACATCTGACATAAAAAACAACCCTTATTCATAATCATCCCAATCAGGACCACGCGTACACTTGGCGAAATCAACAACAAAATCACGGCCGCCATCACCGTCAATTTCACATGTCAAAATACCAGTCGTTGTTTCATCATCAGAATCACGCGATGCATGAATCCACGCAAAATTTATAGTCTTTGGCATCGCCACACATGCCAGGCGCAAATGATGCGAACTGTTACCATTGGGGTCAATCCATGCCTGGACACTGCCCCCCAGACCATAACATGGAAAACCGTCCAGATAATACAGCATCAATCCACGACCAATTAGTGATGAACGCCCCTTAAACTCGCCACGATATTCATTTAGTGGACGGCCGGTGACGGCCTGCCAATCGGTACTGGTTGAAAAAATGGAAACCCGTGGTTGGACCGGGGTTTCGGTTGCACAGTACGCAGGCGCATAAACAAATAAACCAAACAATATTGCAAATATTTTATTTATCATTTTGCCCCCCATCAACAACCAAATATGCATCAATGCTTTTTATGTCCGATGTTACCGGCGCGGCCAGCACATGACGAAATTCTGATACACCGCCTGCATCCAACAATGTTGCAGATGGCATAAATTTCTGTTCAAAAATTTTGCGGCCATTTGCATCACGCAACACAATCATTATATCCGGCATGCCATATATGTCCGCAGTCTGGTTCGTGATTGTTCCAGACACAGCCAATTGGCGTACCCCGGATTCATTTGTTATAACCGCGTGTTCTGTTACGCGGGCAACCAATGGCGCATCTTTGTCCGGGTCTGGTTTATGCGTAACAACAACCGCAACCACAAATACAATCACCGACAACAGCGCACACAATGATGCAAAGAACATTAAAAACGCATTTTTACGCGCCGGTGCCGCAACCGTCCATGTATTCCCACATATCGCACAACGCACAGACGCCCCCGGGCGCGATGTCATATTGTATTCTGTTTTACAAAAATCACATGTAATCTTCATATCGTTATATATACCATAAAATATTATAAATTCAACAGGCGATATTTCGCACGAACACGCGTTTGAATTTCGCGTATCGCGTTCATGTAATCTGCGGCTGTTGCGTTCTTGTTCGCGGCAACACCACCAAACAATTGTGTGGCATCGGTGCCAGGCATGCGTTCATAATGCGCCGCCAATGATGCCATGCGCGTCAATTCCGCCAACGACACATCAGAAAAATTAGCCGTCGACGAACCAATATCCCAATAATAGTCTGAATCCTTGGAATCTTCGATACGATCATATACAACAAGTCGTGGGGTAATAGAACCCGCAAAACCGACGGTGGTATATAATGCCTCTATCCGGCCAGATGTCATATCCAAAGACTGGGCAATTTTCAACACCGCCGGTTGTTCTTGATAATTAGAGTCATATGCATCAATAGATAAACCAGACAATGTTAAATTTGTTACCCATAAATCCGCCACAGAAAAAGATGAAAATTTACCAACATCACGCAGGGTGAATGTATTCGATACCTGCATCGTGCGACCATCCGATGATAAACCACCGGCCACGGTTGCAATTTGCGATGTATATGTCGAATCAATTGATGTGCGGTTCTGGAAAATCATATCGCGCACAACAGCGGTTTTCATGGTTAAATCTTCGGACAATTGTAGTGCGGACACATCAAAAAATTTCGCATTACTGATATCATGTCCACCCAGATTCAATGGCGACATCATCGTGGCATCGGCAATATCATCCGATGGAACACGCCACAGATATAATGCATTGTCACGCTTTACCCCCGTTGTGCCAATAATACCATCAGATGTATCCAGCCCCATATCAACCGTATCATTTCGCCATGCGCCATACGCACCATATGCACGCGTACCATCAACAAATCCCATGTTGCCACCACCTATATTAACAATTTCACGCGTGCGAATTGGTGTTATGTCCGGCGATGTATAAACAACAACACCTTGCAGGGTGGCACTGCCCGTGGTGTCGGTGGATTTTAATATGCGTAACTGATATTTATCAGCATCCTGGGCGATTACCGGTGACAGACCATATTCTGTCAATTCAGCAATATTTACACGGGTTATATTTTTACCAACAGTACGCAATAAACCATCACGGTTTTCAACAATATATCGTTCCAGAACATTTTGAATCGCGTTCATGTTTTGCGTTATCGCAATATTCTGGGTGCGAATCGCAGCACTTTGATGATATTGAAATACAAACGGTATCACCAACGCAGCCAGCGCAACACTTAGCAACAATTCTACCAACATGCTGCCACGGGATTGGTGTGAAAGAAAATCGCTAAAGATATTTTTTGACCGTTTCATCTTATTCCGTTGGTAATACTGATTGTTCCATGCCAACACTTTGCCAGCCAGACTTTATTATATCATCAAATTCATTTTTTGATGGCATCGACGGCATTGTGGCACGCGTGATATTAAATTTAGAAAACTGTGGTGGCGTCGTAGATGGAAATACCCAACGGCCAATCTGTAATGGCGCGGTCGTTGACATCAGCAATTCGCCCGACACCGTTAAACCAAAGTTTTCATAGAATATAATTTCTTCGGTGGATAAAAATGGCGCAACAACCGTACCGGTGGATATGCCTGTAAAACCACCGACCGTTTTGGTTGAATCTGATTTCAAAACAAAATCACGCGACACATTGATAGAATCTGTGACGGTCGCACGATCTGTTATTACACGCCCCAAGGTTGTATATCCGTTACCATTTAGTTTATCTGCAGTAATATTCTTAAAACCCGTAATATCCCCAGACACCCGCATATCATCGATAAATACATCACCGCCATCCATATTTGCGCCCGATGAAAAATATACATTTTCAGCCGTCACATCATCTGCATTTACAAAAAATGCGTTTGCATTTGCAACCTTGGCAGAATCGGCCAATACCGTCGCGATATTATAGACATTATACCCACCCATATTCAAATCGCGTTCCATTACATTTAATTTATCTTCACCAGATGTTGCACGATGCAGATATCGTGATGTATCTTCGCCGGCAACATCACGTGTAATGCGGTATATTAAATTGCCCGGCGCAAAATCAGGTGCCGAAACCGCCCAAGACGGTCCATACGCAACACCATCGTCACCAACAATCGCCGCATCTGGACCAATGTGCGATGCAATTCGCGATGCAGACAACAAATCATCACCAATTTCATACGCCAGATATACATCTGTTATTGTTGCACCGCGCACCGCATATTTATCAATCATACCAGCGGTTGGAATATCTGATATTGTGGCCAGTTCTGCATCATCCAGTTTAATTTGCGCGACATCTGGCCATTTATCTTGGTTCATGCGAACAAAATTCAAAACATCATCACGCACATCCATAATCTGTTTTGCATGCGCCATATCACGAACAGTTTGGGTACTGCGCGCAATTTGGTTATACACAAACGGCGTGGCCAGTGCAATAATCCCCAGTGCCAATAAAACCTCTAGGATACTGGCACCGCGCGTTTCATCTGTAAAGATTTTTACCCTAGATACAGTCACTGCCACCTGCCATTAAACACTGTTTGATTTTTATACGATTTTCAAGACGCTGCCAAAAAACATATTGGCATATTAAATTCTGGGCCATTGATTTGGAATTATAAACACCACCAAAATCAACAATTACATCACGGCATGTTATCGTGTCGCCGGTATCAGATTTAACATCTTTGATAATAGCAAAATTATCATTATTAATTGAATTAACCAATACATCTGGCATCAATGATGCACCCGATGGACGAATATCTAAAATCGTTGCCCCACCCGACCCATCAGATAATCCCTGGGATGTCTGGTCACGAACGGTGATATTTGATGTGTATATGGTGCCGGCCTCTATACCGCTTTTGGTGCTGTATTCCAATGTATCATAATCAATAAACACATCTTGACCGCGGGCAACATTAAGGTATGAATCAATATCAAGACGTTCAACACTGAAATTTATGCGATTGGTAACAACACTGCCATGAACATGCCAATTGGCCGGACCGGTAAACGCACTGCGCCCGGCCGTCATTGATAAATCATAGACAGATGCCGCGTTCGCGGTAAATCCACCCGTGTCACCAAATTTAGAAATCGTGCGCGCATCAATCGACCCCAACATTAATGTGCCACGCGACAATGCCAGGGCGGCTTCGCCGGTACGATTTTGAAATACTGTTTTGTTTGCAAAAATATTCTTAATATCATTTTTTAATTTACGACCAGATTCTGTACCAGTTACAGTTAATGTCGTAAATTGTCCCGATGTAAATTCGGCACGCGACGCAAAAACATTGTTTGCACCGCGAAATGAAAATTCACCCATATCTAAATCTGCTAAAAAACCACTGTTATCTAAATTCGGTTCGTTACGACGAACGACATCAGAATAATCATCGGTTAAGACAATACCAACACGAACACCGTCATCAATTTGAGATGCATAAAAACCAATTCGACGCGCCAATTCTGCCAATTCTAATTCTGTCATATTGCCGCCCGTCACATCCAGGTACGCAGAAACCTGGGTTGGCGTTTTATCCATAACCAGAATTATTTCCTGGCCCAGGGCGGTACGCGGCACAAATCCCAATGGCAACCCATATGGTTCCAGCAAATCTGTGAACGCATCACCACCAACAACCGTTTGACCATACGCGATATGACGGGCGTTTTCACGAATAAAGATTCTGGCCGCAGTGGATGCATGATTAATTTGACGGGTGGTGGCAAACATCTGGGAATCCATCGCGCGCGACGCAACACGCGATGCAATAAACGGCACAAAGGCAAAAATCAATGTTAATGCCAATAATGCTTGGACTAAAAAATTACCTGATTGCCTGTACACTTTTGGAAACAATCCCCCCTGACCTTTTATTCAAGAATAGCAATTGAAAAAAAATATTGCAATCAGTTTTCAGATAGACTACCATTACCAATGTTGATTTTGATATGATGATAAAATCAACAGAAAGAATATTTCCATTTAATTAAAAAGAATAAATATGCAAAATAAAAAAAATCAATCCAATGTCGGACAAATGATTCAGCGTTGCCATAAATGGCGCCAAAAGAGAAAACAATATATCGATTTGGCACGCCAGACATCCGATGAAATCGAACGCGAACGCTTGTTGCAGGCCGCAGAACACTATGGCCGCATCGTGAACGCCGAACAGGGTAAAATTGATTCAAGTCGTGATACCAAGGAAAAAGCCGCCGCTGAAAAAGCCATGGCCGAGGCAGAAGTAGCATCCACAGAAAAAGATGATGAAGAAGAAAGCCCTTTTCCTGATTTCATAACAAATTTGAATTAATTAATATTTACAATATTTTCACACTTTTAATTGTTGAAATTTAGCACGGTTTTGCTATTGTATGCCAAAAGGAAGTTTTAGCATGGATAGCAATTATACCGTTTTAGCACGCAAATACCGCAGTCAAGATTTTCAAACACTTATCGGACAAGATGTTCTGGTTAAAACACTGACCACGGCAATTAATACAGGGCGCATTGCACACGCATATATTTTTACTGGGATTCGCGGAACCGGAAAAACCAGTACGGCGCGTATTTTGGCCAAGGCATTAAATTGTCTATCATCCGATAATGCAACGGCAACACCGTGCGGTGTGTGCGAAAATTGTCGTTCAATTGCAGCCGGTCAACATATTGATGTTATGGAAATTGACGCGGCATCACATACGGGCGTTGATAATATGCGTGATATCCTGGATGCGGCACAATATCGCCCAACAAACGGTCGTTACAAAGTATATATAATCGACGAAGTTCACATGTTATCAACCAGTGCGTTTAACGCATTGCTGAAAACACTGGAAGAACCACCTGCACATGTTATCTTCATCCTGGCAACAACCGAAATAAGAAAGGTACCGGTTACAATTTTATCGCGGTGTCAACGATTTGATTTGATGCGTGTGCCGGTTGATACACTGAAAAAACATTTTGCATGGATTGCCCAGCAAGAACATATTGAATTAACAGATGCTGCAAATGAATTATTGGCACGCGCGGCCGACGGTTCGGTGCGTGATGGATTGTCATTACTGGACCAGGCAATCGCACAAACCGGTGGCAAAGTTGACGAGGCCGCAGTTCTGGACATGCTAAAACGCGCAGACCGTGGCGTGGTTGTTGATTTTATGAAAACCATTTTGTCGGGTAATACGGCCGCGGCACTGGACAAGGTTGATGCAATCTATAACAATGGCGCAGATTTATCAATGCTGTTGCTGGATATGATGGAATGGACACACTGGGCAACGCGTATGCACCCCAGTTTGCATGCCGGCGATGTTATAAATTCACCATACACCGCAGATCAACGCGCACAAATCCGCGAAATTAACAAGACTGCAACATTAAATACACTGTCCCGCATCTGGCAGGTTATGGTGGCCGCCGTCCCAGAAATGCAGGCCAGTGGAAATCAAAAACAATGCTTTGACATGTTGGTGGTACGCATAATGCATGTCGCAAATATGCCAACGGTCGAAGAACTGATTAAACAGGCCGATACCAATCGTCCAAATGTTGGCGCGGTAAAGGATGCATTAAACAATCGCGCGGCATCCGGGGAAAAAAGCATACCAGAAAAACCCGCCACGATACAAATTACAACGGCAGTTGAATTGGCAACACAATTACAAGAATCCAAAGAAATTTTATTGTATTCGTATTATTCCAGCAATATCGAGGTTGCAGAAATCACCGTTGGAAAAATCAAATACTTTGACCGCAAGGGTGATGCAGACTTTGCACCGCGTTTGGCATCATGGTTGATGGATAAAACAGGTATGCAATGGCAACTGGAACGCATGGTTGAATCTGTACACACACATACAATTACAGAACAAAAACAGGAAGAATTGGCCGCAGATCCAATGATTGCCAGCGCAATGAGTTTGTTTGAAAACGCAGAAATCGTGGGGGTAAAATAATGAAACAAGAATACGGACGTTCTTTGATTGAAATTGTTGGCGCAATCGCAATTGGCACAGTCATGACGGCGGCTGCGATTGGCATGTATCGCATGATGCGCGAAAACAATGCACGCACAATTGCAGATTCACAACTGGAACAAATCGCAGGCGATGTAAAAATGTTGCTGGAAATGCGTGGCGACTATTCCGGGGTGTCGGTTGATTATTTGATTAAGGCTGGCGCACTTAAATCCGACAAATCGCCATTAGGGGGCGACCAATGGTCCGTGGTTTCAAGTGCAGACGGTGAATCTTTTTCTATTAACCTGACAGAATTAACCCAGGGTGAATGTGCATACTTTTCAACTGCGATTCCAAAATGGGCAACCAGTATTGTCGTCAACGGATTCGAAGTGCGCGACAATTCCGACAGATGCTTTTCAACACCAACCAACCAAATATCGTTTATCATAGAATAAATGAATAAAAAAATTGTGGCTTTGATTTTTTCGTGTTTACTGGGGGCATGCACCGCATATGTCAGTCCAGCGCGCGACACATGGTCACAATACCTGATCGGGGCAAGTTTCAGTGATATGAGTGACACCGCACGCATTGCAAAGCGTCCGGTATATTTGGGGGCCGGTGGTCGATTGGTGTTAAGTGACGATGTAACAAAGCCAGTGTCCAATTATGGCGACAAGTTATCAAATGACAATGCACGCGTTATAAAATATATGTCTGAACTGGAATTTGAATTATATGACGCATTGCGAAAGCCGGGAATTTCTGTTCAACGCGCCGGCACAGATGTTGTGGTGATTTTGGTGCGCGATGCATTAATGGAATTAAATGCCGCCCAGATTTCCGTCAGTGGTGAAGACACACTGAACACAATCAGTCGAATATTAAAAAAATACGATGCGACATTTATTGAAATCGCAGGATACACCGATGCGATGCGTGACGAACGGGCGGCAAATGCGTTGTCTATGGATATGGCGCAACGCGTCGGCGTTTATTTCAGCCAACATAACATCAACACAACGCGTATGTTCATCGTTGCGCGTGGTGCCGCACGACCAATTGCCGCCCAGGATAATATCGGTCGCCTGACAAACAGACGGGTTGAATTGCGTATTGCCCCGGCAAGATAACTTTCCCTTTCCATTTATATTTTTTATTGCTATAGTTTGTTTGCTAATAAAACAAAAAACTAAAAGGATGGAAAAATGGCAACAAAAACAAATGTAAATCCAGCTGCAAAAAAATATGCTAAGACTGGTATTATCGCCGCCGTCGTTATCGCAGTTGCGGCATGTGGCGTATGGATTGTTTCAAGTTTGAACAACAATTCAGGCGCAACCGTCGAAGAATCTATGGAAGCGGTATCTGAAAACGCGGCAAATGGCGCAAACCTGCGTATCGCGGTTATTCGCATGGATGCAATTCAAAGCGATGCAGTTGCGTTAAAAGACCTGCGTAAACAAAAAGAAAATTACGAAGAAAAACTGCGTAATGAACTAACCAAGCGTCAAAAAGAATTAGAAAAAGAAAAGGCTGAAATCGAAAAATCCCAAGATGTTTTATCACGCGAAGCATTGCAACGCCGTGTCGTTGACTATCAAGGTCGTGTAAATCAATTGCAACGTGATTTGACAGAACGCGCACAAAGCATCGAAATGTCTTATCAAAAAGCATTAAATGATTTGCAGACAAAACACCTGGATCCAATTATCGAAGGTACAATTGCAAAAAAGAAATTATCATTGGTTGTTGACGGTCGTTTCGCACGCATCGGCGCAGACGAAGAAAACCTGGATATAACAAATGAAATTGTCAAAGCATTGGATAAAAAAGTATCCAAGGTAAAAATGGACACACCAAAAGGTTTCTAAGTTAGAACCAAGAAAAAATTAATCCCCCAAACGGGGGATTTTTATTTTCCCAAACACAACTGACCAAATGTCATATCCAGGATTTCATTGGCGGTGATTGTTCCAAGTATTTTGCCAATCGCATCCGATGCACGACGGGTGTGTTCTGCAAAAATGTCATAGTTGTCCCCCGCCCTGATTGCGTGTGATAATTCGTTATGTGCGGTTTCCAGCAATGATTTTGTACGCGCGTTTATTGATAAATCAGATTCACGTCCGTCAAACATTTCATGAATTTTTTTATGCAAAGTATCCATAAAACTATCCATACCATCGCCCGTATGTACAGATACGCAAATCAAGTTTTCAGAGTTCAAAGTGCAAAGTTCAGATTTGGATAACATATCTGATTTATTGATAATAATTATTTCATTATTTGCACTTTGCACTTTGCACTTTGCACTTTGTTGTTCGTGTGTGAACACACGAATAACAATATCTGCATTTTCTATTTCATTTTTGGTGCGTTCAATACCAATCGATTCAATTTCATCCGTCGTTTCGCGAATACCAGCGGTATCAGCCAGGTTTACCATATATCCATCAATATCAACGGTCGATGACACAACATCACGCGTGGTACCGGCAATGTCCGATACAATTGCACGGTTGGAACCAACCATATAATTAAAGATTGAAGATTTACCAACATTAGTTTCACCCACCAGTGCAACATTTATCCCACCACGAATTGCACGCGATGCGCGATAGCCTTGTAACGCGACGCCAATTTCATCGTATAACTTTTGTGTGCGTTTTTGAATTGTTTCACCAATATTTGCCGGCAGGTCATCTGGACTGTAATCCAGCATTGCCGCCGCAAACGCGGATATTTCAACCATAGACCCGCGCCATGTGTTGTAAATTTCACTGTCCCGGCCCAGCATAGATTGCAGGGCGTGTTTGCGCTGCTGGTCTGTTTGGGCATCCAACAGCGCCGCCAATCCGTCAACGTCCGCCAAGTCCATTTTATTATTATAGAACGCACGGCGTGAAAATTCCCCCGGTGTTGCCATACGCATATTTAATGACGACAAATATTCAAATACCGCGCTGATTACCGCCGGCGCACCGTGGGTGTGTAATTCAATTACATCTTCGCCGGTGAAACTGTGTGGGGCGGGGAAATAAATTACCAGGCATTGGTCAATTAATTCACCCGCGCTATCACGCAGGTTTGTAAAATACGCGCGGCGCGGTGTGATTTCGTTTTTATTCACAAATCGTGCAAATATATCCCCCAGGTTTTCGCCCGATATGCGTACAACCGCAACACCAGATTTTCCATGCCCGCTTGATAATGCAAAGATTGTATCGTTGTTATTCATATTATTTGTTTCCAGTTATTTCTTTTAATGCCATTGGGACCAGGGTTGACACATCGGCGGTTGGATTTTGATTTACTAATTTTTGTGCCATTTCCAAGATATCCAATCTGCGATACCCTAATGATTCCAGTGCCATAAGCAAATCAGGCAATGCCGATGATGTGCCAGATGCACCCGTGTCGGGGGCAAACAGTGTGGCGGACACCCCACCAACCTTGTTTTTCAATTCAACAATGATTTTTTCAGCAACTTTTTTTCCGACCCCGGGGGCGGTTGCAATTGTTTTTGCATCCCCCGTTGCAATTGCGGACATTAACATATCGGTGCTGATTGTCCCCAGGATGGCCATTGCAACCTTGGGCCCCACGCCCGACACACCAGTCAGCATATTGAATAAATTCTGGGTGGCCAATGTTGTAAAGCCAAACAGACGGATTGAATCTTCGCGTACAACGGTTTCAATCCACAATTCAACCGTAGATTTATGGGTCAGGTATTCGGGGGTATAAACCTTGTATCCGACGCCATGTGTCAATAAAATTACAAATCCGTCACCAATATAGTCAACTATGCCTTGCAATTTTCCAATCATCTGTTATCCTTTTGGGGTAATTTTAATCTAATTAAATCAAAAGGTCAAACTATGAGTGGACACAGTAAATGGCATAATATTCAGCACAAGAAAGGCGCAGCCGATGCAGCACGCAGTGGTCTGTTTACAAAATTGGCACGCGAAATCACAATGGCGGCAAAACTGGGGGATAAAAATCCAGACAATAATCCGCGTTTGCGTCTGGCTATTTTGACAGCACGCAAAAATTCTATGCCGAACGATAATATCAAACGCGCAATCGAAAAAGCATCAGGCGCAAATACCGAAAGTTACGAAGCCGTTCGTTACGAAGGATATGGTCCAGGTGCCGTGCCTGTTATTGTAGAAGCATTGACCGACAATCCGCGCCGTACCGTGCCAGAAATCCGCAATATCTTTGCTAAAAACGGTGGAAACATGGGCGAAGAAGGCAGCGTTGTATTTATGTTCACACGCGCAGGCCAGATTATGTATCCGGCATCAATTGGTAAAACCGAAGATGAAATGATGGAAATTATCATGGATGCAAATGCAGACAATCTGGAAACAAGTGAAGAAGGATTTATTATCACAACCAAGCCAGAAGACTTTATCAATGCCCAGAAATTCTTGGCTGATAAACTGGGTGAACCAGAACAGGCAGAATTAACATGGATTCCAAATATGCCAATGGATCTGGATGATGAAGCATATGCAAAAATCGAAAAGTTGGTTGATGCATTGGATGCGAACGACGATGTTCAAAAAGTATTCACCGCCGCTGCATAATGAAATACAGAACAAAAAAAAATAACCCACCAAATGGTGGGTTTGTTTTTTACATTGTGTTGTCTTTATATCTTGGCGCGAACTTCTTCGACCTCGTAACATTCGACACGGTCGCCTTCTTTTAAGTCATTATACTTGTCAAAAGACATACCGAATTCAACGCCACCGGATACTTCTTTGACCTCGTTCTTTTCACGACGCAGTTCGCCAATTTTGCCATCATAGATAACAACATTGTTACGCAACAAGCGAACAAATGCATCTTTCTTGATGGTGCCTTCACTCATACGGCAACCGGCAACGCGGATGCCTTTGCCAACGGTGAACAGGGCGATAACATCAGCGTATCCAATAAAGTTTTCTTTGCGTTCTGGGGCCAATTTACCAGACAAGATTTCTTTGATTTCATCGGTGATGCGATAAACAACACTGTGATAACGGATATCAACATTGTTGCTGCGCGCCATGTCACGAACAACAGAATCCGCACGAACATTAAACGCAATTACGACCGCGCCAGATGCCGTGGCAAGACGGATGTCACCTTCGGTAATCTGGCCAACACCAGACGACAGAATATCAACACCAACCTTGTCCGTGTTGATTTCTTTTAACATGTCAACGATGGCCTCAACAGAACCTTGAACGTCTGCACGCAAAATAATTGGCAGGATAAGTTTCTTGGACTCATCTCGTTTGGCAAACAATTCTTCTAGGCTTGAACGTTTAATGGCGTTTGCCTTGTCCTTGGCCAATTGTGTGCGGTATGCGGCAACTTCGCGTGTTTGGGCTTCGGTTTCCATAACGCGCAATTCGTCACCGGCATTTGGTACAGAATCCAATCCCAGAACAACGGTGGGCTGGCCCGGACGAACAGATTTTACACGCGTGCCATCCGATCCAATAAGACCGCGTACACGACCAAATGTTTCACCAACAACAAATACATCGCCAATTTTTAATGTACCCTGGCGCATTAATATTGTTGCAACCGCCCCAAGGCCTTTTTCCATTTTTGCTTCAACCACATATGCAACCGCAGGCATTTGGGCATCCGCGGTCAATTCCATCATTTCAGCCTGTAACAGAATCGCTTCTTCTAATTTATCCAGACCGATTCTTTTCGTTGCGGAAATTTCAACGCACTGGATATCGCCACCCATTTCTTCGACCTGGACTTCCTGTTGTAACAGGTCCATTTTAACACGTTGGGCATTTGCCTGGGGCAGGTCGATTTTATTAATCGCAACAATAAATGGAACGCCCGCCGCCCGGATGTGGTTAATCGCCTCTATCGTTTGTGGCATGATTGAATCGTTTGCCGCAACAACCAAGACAACGATGTCTGCCATTTGCGCGCCACGCGCACGCATAGCAGTAAATGTTTCGTGTCCCGGCGTGTCCAAAAAGGTAATCATTTGTCCGGATTTTGTTTTTACTTCGTACGAAGAAATATGCTGGGTAATACCACCTGCTTCGCCGGCAACAACATTTGCATTACGGAACGCATCCAACAGGGATGTTTTACCATGGTCAACGTGCCCCACAACAGTCACAACCGGTGCGCGTGGTGTCATATTTTCTGGATTTGGTTCACGTTCCAATTGGTCTGCATACGGTTTGACAACAACGCGTTTTACCGTTGCACCAAATTCAGATGCAATCAATTCCGCAGTATCGGCATCAATAGACTGATTCATTGATACCATCATGCCCATTTCCATTAATTTTTTGACGACATTACCAACTTTTTCCGCCATCGCATTGGCCAGGTCTTTGACCGTAATCGTATCACCCAAGGATACAACACGTTCAACCTTTTGTGGGGCAGAAAATACCGCACGGGCTTTTTCACGGAAACGTTTTAACGATGCCTCGGACCGGCGACGATTTGCACCACGCAGGCCGATTTCTTCGTCATCATCATCACCGCCCATAACAATGTCATGGATAGAAATTTTTCCAGATTTCTTGAAATCTTTCTTTGAATGTTTGTTTGGACGCGTATCTTCGTCATCGGCATTATTACGACCACGACGCGCACCCGCCACCGCATTATTGGTAAATGTCTTTGGTGTGGCCGGTGCCGGTTTTGCACGCGGTTTAGATTCTTCGTCGGCATCTGACACAGTGGATACATTTTCACGCGCAGCCAGTTGTTCGCGCACCTGTTCGTATTCGCGTTCTTCGCGTTCAATTTCGGCGGCACGTTTCGCGGCGGCGGCCGCTTCGGCGGCTTCGCGGGCTTTGCGTTCTTCTTCGCGGGCCTTGGCCGCGGCCAATACAGCGCGCAGTTTTTCATCGGCGGCATTTTTTGGTGTGGCCGATGGGGTCTTTGGTTCGTCACGCAATTCATTGCTGTTTGGTGCAATTACACGACGACGACGTTCAACAAAAACCGCGTCACCTTTCTTGCTGTGTACCGCATCAATTGTTACAGATTTTCCAAGTGTCAGTGTTGCCATATACTTGCTTCCTTCGTTAGCAAGCAGAGTTCAGAGTTCAGAGTTCAGAGTTCAGATGTTTTTAGTATCTGCACTCTGCACTCTGCAAACTGCACTCTGCGATTATTCTTCGTCCTGGGTTATGCCGTATGCAACCTCGCGCGCTTTCATAATAATGCGGCCCGCCAGGCGGCTTGACATATTGTCTTCGCCCAAGATTTCGACCAATTCATCAGATGCCAAATCCGCCAAATCATCCAGTGATTTAATGCCGGCTGCACCTAATTTCATAATTGTTGGACGTTTGATAAATGTAAATGTTAACAAATCATCAGACATGCCCAATTTGTGACCCTGGTCAATATAATCTTGTTCGATTTTATTCAGATAATCTTTGGCGCGTTTTTGTAATTCGGCCGCCAATTCTGAATTAAAGCCTTCGATTGATTCCAATTCGCTTAATTCAACAAATGCGATTTCTTCGATTGTACGGAAACCTTCGGTAATCAGCAGATGTGCAATCATTTCATCCACATCCAGGCCCGCGATAAACAATTCTGTCTTTTCTTTGAATTCTTTGGCGCGACGTTCTTGTTCTTCGGTTTCGTTCATAACATCGATATTCCAGCCAGTCAACTGTGATGCCAAACGCACATTTTGACCACGACGACCAATTGCCAATGATTGTTGATCTTCGTTTACAACAACGGCGGCGGTACGGGTATCTTCGTCAACGATGATTTTTGCGACCTTGGCAGGTTGCATAGCGTTCACGATAAATACGGCCGGATCTTCGGAATACAAAATAACATCAATTTTTTCACCGTGGCATTCGTTGATAACAGGCTGGATACGAGTACCCTTGATACCAACAGTCATACCAACCGCGTCAATTGATGGATCAGCGGTTTCAACAGCGATTTTCGCATGTGAACCCGGCGCACGCGCAACAGATTTAATTTTGATAATGCCTTCATAGATTTCTGGCACTTCTTGGACAAACAGTTTTTCCATAAACATTGGATGTGTACGGGTCAGGAAAATTTGTGGTCCTGAATTAGAACGCGCAACATCCATAATCAATGCACGAACACGATCACCAACGGTTAAACGTTCACCAGGGATTAATTCAGAACCCTTGATATAACCTTCGGCTTTGCCATTGATATCAACAAAGATGTTGCCGAATTCAATGCGCTTAACAACACCGCTGACGATGTCGCCAATATTGTCTTTGAATTCTTCGTATTGACGGCCTTTTTCAGCATCGCGAACGCGTGCAGTCATAATCTGTTTTGCCGTCTGGAACGCCATGCGACCAAATTCTGGTTCTGGCAATGCATCTTCGACCGTGTCACCAACAACCGGTGATTTGGCATATTTTTTTGCCTGGTCAACCGTTAGCATTGTGTTTGGATCATATTCTTCGCCCATGCTTTCTGGGGATTCGATAACTGTAAACAAGCGTTTAACATAAATCGCACCGTTCTTGCGATCAATGTTTGCAACAATATTAAATTCTTCGCCATATTTATGCTTAGCGATTTTGGCAATCGCCGCTTCTAATGATTCAATAACAATTTCACGATCAATCATCTTTTCCTGGGCCAGTGATTCAATTGCAAGTAATAAATCCTGGCGTGGCATCGAAACAAAAGACATTTGTTTTACTCCTTATACTTGTTTACGTGTCTTATTAAAAGGCGGGGTTCTTTCAACCCCGCCCTTAAAAAACTGATTTAAGAACAAGTCTATTCTAGCATCGAATCGATTAATTGCAAGGAAAAAGTAGAATATTATTTGACGGTTGGGCTTTTGGGTTTTATACTGTGTTTTATGAAGATTCTTAATAAATATTTTTCACGGCAACTTATCGCGATATTTTTTATGTTGCTGATGGTGTTGACGGGGTTGGCGTGGATGGTGCAAATCATGTCCATGATGAAATTCCTGTTGAACTATGGCGTGAATTTGGGCAGTTTCTTGGGATTAACCGCATTAATGATACCTTTTATCATGTCGATTATCGTACCATTTGTTACATTTATTGCGGTAATATTTATCTACAACAAATTGATATCAGATAACGAAGTAACCGTGATGGCGGCATCGGGCATGTCACCAAAACAGATTGCAAAACCTGCATTGTGGTTGGCGGGGGTGCTGACGGTTTTACACCTGGGGTTAAGTGTTTGGTTGGTACCGGCCAGCCAATCAAAATTCTATGACACACAGTGGAATTTGCGTTACGGTATGGCCCACATGAAATTACAAGAAGGTGCATTTACCGAACTGAACGACGGGTTGGTCGTATATGTGGACAAGGTGTCTGGACATGACCTGGCCCAGGTGATGTTGTCTGATAAGCGTGACGCAGGCGCATGGCAGGCTATATTTGCAGAAAAAGGCAAATTGGTATCAACGCCACGGGGGCTGTCTATTGTTATGACAAACGGTTCGTTGCAGGCAACGGGCAATGCCATGGTAACCGGAACATTTGATACATTTGACATGGATTTGAATATTGTAGACAAAGGCGACAACACATCTTTTCGTGTTCGTCGTGTTCCAACAATTCAATTAATTAAATCTGTGTTGGATTCACCAGACATCAAACGCCATAAAACAGTTTTAACAGAATTGGCAAATCGTATTTTGATGCCGTTTATGAACCTGGTATTGGCCGCACTGTGTGTATGCATATTATTGCGTTCATCATTGTTGCGTCGCAGGGCCAGTGTTGCACCTGCGATTGCGGTCGCATCAATGGCGGCAGTGATGGCATTGTTTATGTCAGGCGCGAATATGATTGCCAGTCTTAGCGGATTATTCATCCTGGGCATACTTGAATTTGTGTTATTTATTGGTATATTATTCGTATTGGCCAAAAAATGAAGAAAACATCTGTGTTTTTAATGTTTGCGTATGCGGTATCAAATACCGCAGTGGCCAGTATGTCAATCAGTGCCGACGAACCCAAGACTATTACCGCTGATAAAATTGAATACGACATCAAAAGTTCTACGATAAAAACATCGGGACAGACAGAAATCATTAACAAATCAGGCCAGCGCATGACACTGGTCGATTCTTATATTTCACAAGATGGTAATAATTTAACCGGTGACGATATCCGTTTGTGGATTGGTGATCATGTGTATATTGAATCTGCAAACATCGAAAGAACCGGCAATACAACCGTTGCGCGTGACGCATTGTTCACAGCATGCGATAACTGTGACAGTTTTGGTGATGCATGGGAAATATCTACATACAAAATTGTATATAAAATGGATGAACGCATGCTGCGATTCTATAGTCCGGTGATGTGGGCATATGATATACCGGTGCTGTGGTTGCCATATTTTGAAATGCCAGACCCGGGGGTGAAATATAAAACTGGATTTTTAACCCCAGATTTTGAATCTACGAATAAAATGGGAACCCAGATAAACATCCCAATTTATGTCAATTTTTCTGATACGCATGATATGACAGCAACATTGTCATATTTGACCCAGGAAAATCCTTTGTTCCAGATTGAACACCGGTTAAATGCGTCGCATTCTGAATATCGTACCCAGGCATCTTATACATATAACAAGGCCGGGGAAAGTCGTTGGCATATTTTCAATGATGATGTTATCGAACTGGGGGATAATGCACGCGCAACAATATTCTTGGAACGCGCATCAGATAAAACATATCTGCAGAAATATGGATTCTATAGCGACCAGCCTTATTTGGATTCTGGGGCAAAACTGGAATTGTTTGGACAATCATCGTATGTTGTCGCAGATGCACACATATTCCAAGAAATGCGTACAGAATATCGTGGCAACAGCACAATCCCCAGTGGCAATATTTTGCCAAATATTCGCGGTGTGTATCAAACCCAGCCGTTATTCAATGAAACATATATGACATTTATCACAGACATCCTGGGCGTGTCGGGGGATGGCATGTCATCCCAGCGTTTAACCGGTGATGCACGCATAACATCACCATGGACACTGTGGGGGGGAAATCGCCTGACATTAAGTTTGGATGCGCGATATGACCTGTACCATTTTGATAACACGGATTTAGTTGATGCGTACGATTTTTCCGGTTTCAAAAACAGATTCTTGCCCAGCGGATATGCCGAGTGGGGATTGCCAATGTTTCGGACATCACAAAACTGGACCCAGGTTATTGAACCGCGCGCACGCCTGACCGTGATGCGCCGAACAGAAGACGAACAGTTTAGTTTGAACACCGATTCTGCAGGAACATTTTTGTCTGATTCAACACTGTTTTCTGACAACAGATTTTCTGGATATGATTTATGGGAAAATGGAACATTTGCAGACTATGGTATGCGTTGGTCCGCGTTTAACAATAACGATGGTTCAACCGCAGAAGTTTTCTTGGGCCAGGCATATGATTTTACCGACCGTGCCGCAACCGATATCAACAGTGGTTATCATCACGGGGCAAGTGACTATGTCGCGCGCATTGGATATAACAACAATAAATGGTTAGATGTCGCGACGCGTTTTCGTTTAGACAGAACTGATTTAGCATTGCGCCACATGGAAACATCAATGCATTTGGGAAC
Source organism: Alphaproteobacteria bacterium (assembly GCA_017472065.1). Lineage (GTDB taxonomy): Bacteria > Pseudomonadota > Alphaproteobacteria > Rs-D84 > Rs-D84 > Enterousia. The sequence continues at coordinate 43,277 of JAFURB010000004.1, forward strand.
ATCTAAGAATTTCTTAAATGTGGGGCATATTTGGTCACAACAATTCGAAGATACAATGGCGCGCGAAGATAATATTAACGAAGCCGTCATCGGTGCCGGGATTCAATTAACAAATCGTTGGGCATTGCGATGGAACGGTATCTATAACATGACCATTGGCGAATTTCAGCGTCATACCGGTGGATTTTTCTATGAACATCCATGCTATTATTTATCAATCGAATATCGTCGCGATAACGCGGTCAAAGAAGACTATGTCGGAACAACAACATTTCAATTCAGATTTGGGATGAGCATTGATGGCCAACGATATTAATCAAAGGACGGAAGGGAATATGAAAAAAGCACTGATATTTTTATCAATAATGTTTGCGATGCCGGCATATGCAGCATCGGTTGTTGCAACGATTAACGGTAAACCAATTACAGATACAGATGTAACATCGCGTACAACACTGATGGCAAAGCAAGGCAAAACATCGGCTGACAATCGTCGGGTGGCATTAAATGCAATTATTGATGATGCGGTTAAGTTGGCACATGCATCAAACTTTGGCGTGGTGCCAAGTGATGACGATGTTGATAAAGAACTGAAAAAAATGAAGTTGGGCGATTTGTCCGCAGCGGAACGCGATATGGCGCGCAGTGCGCTGAAATCTGAAATCGCATGGCAGGTTCTGGTTGCGCGAACAATCGTACCAAACATTGATGTGTCTGCCGAAGAAATTGATGCAGAAAAAAAATCACTGGCGGTGGAACACGGATTGCCCATTGAAATGACAATTGTGCGTCTGGTTAACATTCCGGAATCAGTTGCAAAAAAACTGACCACACCAAAAAATTGCGACGATGCAATTAAAATCGCAGAAGATTTAGGTGGCGCACCACAAAAGATTACAGCCATGCAATATGAATTAGCCACCGATGTTCGCGAACAAGTGGTGGCGTTAAAAAAACTGACATGGTCGCCACGGGTGGATGGCAATGTTTTGTTGGTATGTGATTCTAAAAAGACCAAAGAATACGGTGACCTGGACGATATTATTAAACAAAACGCAGTATTCAAATCTGCGATGTTCCAGGCCGACCAGCAATTAAAACAATTACGACGCAAGGCAGTGATTGTTATTAACGACGACAGATACAAGATATAAACAATGACAAAGCAAATTTTATTTAACCTGAATGATGCAGAACTGGCCCAGTTTGTTGAACAAATGGGTCAACCAAAGTTTCGCGCCAAACAAATTCGCGAGTGGTTATTGCGTGGCGCACCTGATTTCGCATCAATGAAAAATATCCCTGATGCTTTACGCAAAGACCTGGATAAGGTGGCACAAACATTACCGGTTAAGATTATTAAAAAACTGGAATCTGCAGACGGCGAAACAACTAAATTCTTGCTGGAACTGGGCGATGGCGAAACGATTGAGTGTGTTTTGATGCGTACAACATACGGCAACAGTGTTTGTGTCAGTTCCCAGGCAGGTTGTGCAATGGGATGCCGTTTCTGTGCCAGTACACTGTTGGGTCTAAAACGCAATTTAACCGCCAATGAAATATTTGCACAAATATTGGTTGCACACTGGGAATTGCGTAGTGATAAATTTAGCGATAAACCTATTCGACCAAATGGTGATGTAAATAACAATGATGTTTCGCATATTGTTATTATGGGAACCGGCGAACCATTACAAAACACAGAAAATGTAATCGATTTTATTGAACGCGCGAATCGTGAAATGGGAATTGGATGGCGACGAATAACGGTATCAACATGCGGCATTGTGCCAGGTATCGAACGACTGATTGATTGGGGCCGACCAATAAATTTGGCAATTTCTTTGCATGCGCCAACCGATGAATTGCGTTCACAAATAATGCCGATTAACAATAAATATAAATTAAGCGAAGTACTGGATGCGGCATGGCGTTTCACAGACAATCATAATCGGCAATTAATGATTGAATACATATTGCTGGGGCGGCGCGATGAAAATGGGGAAACTGTTTTATACAACGCAACACCAGAATATGCAGAAAAGTTATCACAACTGTTACAAGGTAAAAATTGTATGGTGAATTTAATACCGTGGAACGCCGTTGATGAACGCGATTTTGCATCACCATCGGGTAACGCGGTGCATCGTTTCCAAGATATCCTTATCAAGAACGGTATTCATACGCGTATTCGCCGCGAACGCGGAACAGATATCGGTTCGGCGTGCGGGCAATTGCGATTAAATAATGCAAAATAAAAATCCCCAAGATGGGGATTTTTATTTAGTTTTTTGAATACGACCAAATGTCAGCCATGCAATTTGTTGCAACACAGATGTCTTGTCGTTTATTTTACGCGCAACATCGGTATCACCATCTACAAAGAAAACTTTTGGCATCAAACCACGTGCCGGTTGACTAATTTCCATCGGCGCACCGTTAATCTGTGCAATTGTTTTGCAGATTTCGCGTTTAATTTCTTTGACGCGTTGTTTTTGTGCAAACCCAGAACACCAATCATCAACATCACGTTGCACTTCGGTATGAATTTGATGTCTTAATTTCTTGGACGGCTTGATACCATCGTCAAAATTAAATTGCCCTGCCCTGTCAAACTTAGTTGGTTGTAATTCAGCCAATTGTGCCATTTGGCGATGCAGTGAAATGCTTTGTTCATTTGTTTCTGCAATTGCCTGGGGCAGAACATGTTTAATTAGATTATCAAGACGCGATTCCAGGTCACGTTGACGCGGCCCGGGGATAGATGTCAGGGCAAATTTCTTGCCTGGGATTACGGCCTTGGCAGTCATATGTGTGCGATACACCTTGCGAAGGTGTTGTAATCTTTCCAGTGTCAAACCCAACAAAGCACGACGAAATGCCCACCATACGGTTTCGTTTACAATCTTGTGCATGCGGTTATTCAAATATGCAGGTGGCACATTACCAGAATCCATAACACCCTGGACCAATGCCGCATTTTTATTCAGCATCGGGCGCGTTGGCGCGTGTTTAGCCGCCATTGGCCACATCATACCAAAATCCCATGAATCCAGCCCCTTAATCGTTTTAATATATTTATCATGTGTATCCTGGGGGACATTAGATGGTTTTTCGTACTGAAAAAACTTCATCTGTTCATACAGGTTTGTGTTCGCATGTTCTTGTTTTGGATAAAACAAATCGCCATATACACCATAAATTAAATCAAACGAGATATCTGACACGAACGCGCCACGGGGCGACTGGTTTCCCATAATGCGTGTCGACTGCATTGCAATGCGATTATCATTACCAACCGTTACAAAACGCCATCCGGCGGGGGCAAATTTGTTCATTGATGCCAATATAAATCGCATATCAAATACAGACATCTGATTTTTGATTTCTTTCTGGACCTGGGCCTTGTGTTCTTTGGCCATGGCTTGTGCAGTGCGTTTGGCATCGCGTTTTTTGTTATGCAATGGATCCTTGGACTGCTGGGGGCGTTCAACATATACCATACGCTTTACAAATTTTTTGCCGTCCTTGACCCGTTTACGCAACATCATGCCGCCCGGCACAGGTGCCGATACAGGTGTATTTTCTGTTTTGTTTTCTGTTTGCTCACTCATATAAAAAACCTTAATACATATATTCTTTTCTTAGATTAAAAAATCCGCATTACGCGGATTAATCTTGGTGGGTGTTGAGGGACTCAAACCCCCGACCCTCTCGGTGTAAACGAGATGCTCTAATCAACTGAGCTAAACACCCAAAGCCCAGCAATATTAACCTATACTTTTTCATTTGTCAAATATTTTTTGTGTATGTGATTATATTGGGGAAATATTATTATTTGCAAACCGCTAAATATGCTTTATAATTCCGACTGCGAAGATGGAATTGTTCCTTTTTATGCTTGGATATATCAAGAGTATAAAGACGAATAATTTGTCTTCGCAATGTAGAAAAGAAGAACAAATAAAAAATGGAGTAAAAAATGGTATTTGGTTTATTCAAAAAAGATGCCAAATTAAACAACCCAGTTGTAGTCGAAGTACAATATGGTGACGAAGTGTTGCGCCTGGAAACAGGCCGCATGGCAAAACAGGCCAACGGTTCTGTGTTGGCAACAATGGGTGGCACAATGGTGCTGGCAACGGTATGTGCAGAAAAATCAGCCGTCGAAGGTCAAGATTTCTTTCCGCTAACCGTTGATTATCAAGAAAAATTTGCATCCGCGGGTCGTATCCCGGGGTCTCGCGATCGCCGCGAAGGCAAAGCATCAACCGCCGAAACATTAACTGCGCGTTTGATTGACCGTCCGATTCGACCACTGTTCCCAGAAACATTTAAGAACAAGGTTCAAATTATTGCCCAGGTATTTTCATACGATAAAAAGAATCAGCCAGATGTTTTGGCGATGATTGCGTCATCTGCGGCGTTGGCATTAAGCGGTGTTCCGTTCCAGGGTCCAATCGGTGCTGCGCGTGTCGGGTTTGCCGATGGTAAATATATTTTGAACCCATCTAAGAAAGCAACAGAAGAATCCGAAATGGATTTGGTTGTTGCCGCTACACGCGACGGTGTTTTAATGGTTGAATCTGAAATCGGTGAATTGGATGAACCAACAGTTTTAGGTGCGGTTAAATTTGGTTTTGATGCACAACAAACTGTTATCAATGCAATTAACGAATTGGCAGACAAAGCCGGCAAAGAGCGTTGGGAAACACCAGAAAAAACCGAAGAACAGTTGGCAATGGAATCTGATTTCGAACAATTTGCACCTGCTATTGAAAATGCATTGCAAATCAAAGAAAAATTGGTTCGCTTGGAAACTTTGGCCGATATCCATGCCGCGGCCAAGGCGCGTATCCCAGAATTATTCCCAGAATCTGTACGCGCGACATCTACACTGGAATCATGGGCAGATGAAGTTGTTGAAAACCTGACGGCGCGTATTATGCGCGGCAATATCTTGGCCGGCAAACCGCGTATTGACGGTCGTGACAACAAGACAGTGCGTCCAATTGAAATTGAATTAGGCGTTTTGCCACGCGCACATGGTTCTGCGCTGTTTACACGCGGTGAAACACAGGCATTGGTGTCATTGACATTGGGTGGCGGCAAAGATGCATTGCCAATTGAATCATTGGACGGTGCCGAAGAACGCGATTTCATCTTGAACTATAATTTCCCTGGCTATTCCGTTGGCGAATGCAAGGGTATCAAGGCCCCAGGCCGTCGTGAAATCGGTCACGGTAATTTGGCGTGGCGTGCGGTTCATCCAATGGTACCAACGCGTGCCGAATTTGATTATGTGATTCGTATCGTGTCCGACATCTTGGAATCAAACGGTTCATCATCAATGGCGACAACATGTGGCGCAACATTGGCAATGATGGACGGCGGTGTTCCAATGAAACGCCCCGTAGCCGGTATCGCAATGGGATTGATTAAAGAAGGCGACGATTACGCAATTCTGACAGACATCCTGGGCGACGAAGATCACTTGGGTGATATGGACTTTAAGGTAACTGGTACAGACCAGGGTATCACAGCGCTGCAGATGGATATCAAAATCACATCTATTACATTTGAAATCATGGAACGCGCGTTGGCCCAGGCAAAAGATGGCCGTATGCACATCTTGGGCAAGATTGAAAAAGCAATCAAAAAACCACGCGCAAATGTTTCTGAATTCGCCCCCCAGACATATACAATGAAAATCAACCCAGACAAGGTTCGTGAAGTAATTGGCAAGGGTGGTTCTGTGATTCAGGCACTGGTTCGTGAAACAAATACTATCATTGACCTGGAAGATGACGGTACAGTAAAAATCATGGCAACAACCAAAGAAGAAGCAGACGATGCAATCGCCCGCATCAAAGATATTGTTGCAGAACCAGAAGTAGGCATGATTTACCAAGGAACTGTATCCGGGATAAAGGATTTCGGTTTGTTTGTAAAAATCATGAACGGGTTCGAAGCCATGGTTCATATTTCTGAAATCACAGGTGAACGTATCGCTAAAATTGAAGATACAAAAATCAAAGAAGGCGACACGGTTTATGTTCGTTATCTGGGGGCCGACAAACGCGGTAAAACACGCATGTCTATGGTTGGCATCGACCAGAAAACGGGCGAAGAAATCAAGAAATAAGGTTGAGTTATGAGACCAGAACAACTGAAATGGACAGATGAACAGTGGGCAGCGCACCTGGGGTGCGCTGCCACTGATGTTCCAGTACTAAAAAATTGGTTGGCTAAAAATTATTATGCTGTAATTTTTCGACGCAAGAACTCTGGTAAGAGATATATCGAAATTGGGCGCCGGCATGACGCACCGTCAGGCGCAGTGCGTTTTACGCCGATTGTATCAACTGAACCATGTGTTGCGACGCTGGACGAAATGGTAACGAAAGCTAATCAGCATGTTATACCTTCGTTGCAATTGACACGACTTTCAGCTGCGTTAAATATGGTTCCGCCAAAAACATTACAAATGTTGCACATTGAAAATCAAATACAACGATAGAACAGGGGGGGATACACAATGGATATGGAATCTTTAATGGCGCAGGCGGCAGAACTGCAAAACAAGGTTGCGGTGGCACAAGAAAACCTGGCCAAGACCGTTGTCAAAGGTATCGCCGCAAACGGCGCATGCATCGTTGACATGACCGGCAAATACGATTTGGTGAACATTGTTATTTGCCCAGATGTTTTATCATATGATGCGGATACGGTTGCAAAAATCGTTGCAGATGCATATCGTGATGCAAAGCAAAAGGCCGACGAATTAATTGACCGCGTCATGGGCGAAGCCACCGCCGGTGTTCAATTGCCGATGTAAAAAAATCCCCCAAACGGGGGATTTTTTTCGTTTATCAACAATATTATTTAACTGTTGTTGTTGCGTTACGATTCCATTTCCAAACTTCTTCGCCAGAACCCTGAACCAATGGACGTTCTTTGCCATAAGAAATCGTTGAAATACGTTTGGCATCAATACCATCGTTTACGATAACTTCTTTGGCAGCATTGGCACGTTTTGCACCCAATGCCAAGTTGTATTCTGTTGAACCGCGTTCGTCGCAATTACCAGCAATCTGGATTTTGACATCTTCGTGGTTTTTCATATACAACGCCTGGCCCAACAGGTTGTTTTTCGCATCTTCGGAAATTTCCGCAGAATTAAACGCAAAAAATACGCGTTGTTCGTTCAAATCAGCTGGTTCAACGATGCTGGAACCGCCACAGGCAGCCAACAGCCCCGCAACACCGGCCAAGATAGCAAAGTTTTTAATTTTCATGAAAATACTCCCTTGAGTTTCTGTTGCTCGTGTTCTATTCTATAACAAAAGTTACGAAATATCAAGGAAAAACACAAATGGAATATGACGGGTTACGCGAATTGTATCTGGCCGGCGTTCGTTGGGAAATTACGGATGTGCCACTGGTGCGTGCAAATATTAAACAGGCCACACAACCGGCGCAAAACCCGGCATCTGCGGGTCGAACCGCAACATGCGTGGTGCCGCCAATTGCACCTGTGGCGCCGATATCTATTGATACCGCCGTATCAATGGCGGCGCGCCCGGCGGATATCGATGCGCTTAATCGCATGATTGGTGAATTTAACCATCCGCTGCGTGCCAGCGCGACAAACACCGTCGGAATTCATGTCGCCACACAACCAAATGGTATGATTATTGTCACAGATATGCCGGGCGCAGACGATGACGCATCGGGCAAAATATTGACCGGCGCATGTGGGGATTTGATGGATAAAATGCTGGCTGCGATTGGGATGGGACGCGAACATGTTTCAATTTTGCCAATGATATTCTGGCGGACACCAGGCGGACGCACACCATCACGCGAAGAAATTGATTTAGCCCAGCCATTTGTTAACCGCGCAATAGAATTGTTGAAACCACGGTTGATTTTAACACTGGGGACACTGCCCGCGACCGAGTTAGCAGGGATAAACCTGGGACGGGCGCACGGCGTGCCGGCCGAAACAAAAAGCAATATTCCGGTCATGCCAATATACCATCCAAATTATCTGATACTGAAACCTGCGGCAAAACGCGATGTGTGGAACGCGTTGCAAAATGTACAAAATTTGTTGAAAAGTGCGTAAAAATAATTAATAATTCGCCCATAGTGTTACAAAGGAGCCTACTATTAAACCAACATTAAATCGTGATAATCGCCGCGATGCCGGCCCACGTATAAATAATCGGATTTTTGCTAAATCCGTTCAGGTAATCAGCGCAGATGGCCAGAATCTGGGCATTATGCAGACCGCAGATGCAATCGCAATGGCGATGGATTTGGGGCTGGATTTGGTCGAAATGAACGCAAACGGTCCAACACCAATCGCAAAAATTATGGACTATGGCAAATTCAAGTATGAACAGAAAAAGCGCGCGTCCGAGGCCAAGAAAAATCAAAAAACCACAGAAATGAAGGAAGTTTGGGTCAAACCTTTTATCGAAGAAAATGACCTGAACATCAAAATGAAAAAGGTTCTGGAATTCTTGGGCGACGGGAATAAAGTTAAAATTGCTGTTATGACCAAGGGGTCTAAAAAAGTTTTGGCCCGCGGTAAGGATGCAGTACCAGAATTGTTCGCGCGAATTTTAGAAATCGTTGGTGAACGCGGGACATTGGAATCAAAATCAAAGCCCGACGAACGAACAAAATCTATTATTGTTGCGCCCGCAAAGGCAGGCAAATAGAATTGATAAAAAAACTGGCAGTGCCAGTTTTTTTGTTCTATAATCGGCGCATGTCTAAGATATTATCATTTTTATTTGGCCCAAAAGCCGCGAAAACGACGGCTGGGGCGTTGGCTGAAAAATTCGGCCTGAAATTACAAGGGGATAAAAACGCACCAGTGCGTGGGGTGGCACCGATTGCAGATGCACGCGCAGGGCAACTGGCGTTCTATTCTACGGAAAGAAACAGTGCGGCGTTCAAAATCCTGCCGATAGAGGTGTTAAAAAACACACGCGCAACGGTGATTTTGTTGCAACCGGATCAGGTCAAAGATGCACCAAAGGGCGCAACATTACTGATTACAGACAGTCCGCGTGGAAATATTGTAAAAATATTAGGGGAAATTTATCGCGAAAAACCACGTTTTGGTGTTCATCGCAATGCAGATGTTGCACGCGGTGTATTTTTCCGCAAAAAGCGCACTGTATATGTGGGACAGTTCGCAACAATCGAACGCGGCGCGGTTATTGAGCCTGATGTTAAAATTTACCCAAATGCTTTTATTGGGCGCAATGTTGTTCTGGGGCGTGGCACAGTTGTTCAAACCGGCGCACATATCGAAAATGCAACGATTGGCGCAGATTGCGTTATCAACGCAAATGCGGTTATCGGCAAAGATGGTTTTGGTTACACCCGCCAAAATGGCAAAAATGTATTTATTCCACATGTGGGACGCGTTGTTATTGGTGACCGCGTATCAATTGGTGCAAACACATGTGTTGATCGTGGCGCAATGACAGATACACGCATCGGCAATGGAACCAAGGTTGATAACCTGTGCCAGATTGCACACGGTGTTGTTATTGGCGAAGAATGTTTTATCGCGTCGGGTGCTGGCCTGGCGGGCGGGGTTGTTGTTGGCGACCGCGCGTTGTTGGGGGGGCATGTCGGTATTGCCAATGGGGTTAAGATTGGCAACGACGCATCCGTTGGCGCGAACAGTGGTGTTTTCAGAAATATTCCAGACGGTCAATCACATATGGGGTATCCAGCAGGTCCGGGGACTGAATTTATGCGCCATTATGCTTGGTTAAAAAAACACTCTAAACAGTAAGGCAAAAGGGGACATAAACATGATTGATGCAAAAGGTATCGAGGCCATAATTCCACATCGTGGAAACATGCGATTGGTTGATGAAATTCGTGAATATTCAGACACATCGGCGGTTGGTATAAAATATGTTCGTGATGACGAATTTTGGTGCGCGGGACATTTTCCAGACAAACCAATTATGCCCGGTGTTCTGCAGGTCGAAGCGTTGGCACAAACCGCATGCTTTGTCGCGTTTAATCGCATGGACCCGAATGAGGCCGCACAAACATTGGGATATTTTACCACAATGGAAAAGATTAAATTTTCACATATGGTACACCCGGGTGACAAACTGGAATTACATGTCGAATTGTTAATGAGCAAAATGAAACTGTACAAATTCCACGGCATTGCAATGGTGTCTGGCAAAAAGGTAGCCGAGGCAACATTTACAGCCGTTCTGCAACATCGTGATTTGTAAAAATCCCGCGAAATGCGGGATTTTTAATTGCCAAACAGTTTGATACCAATATTATCAAATTCGGGTGGATATCCCAATCGTGCGGCCAATTCAAAGAAATGATACACCGGTATGGCCAGGGTACCTTGTTCGTACGCAGTGATAAATTCTGGGGCCGTGTGCAACATTTGGGCAATTTGTTCCACAGATAAATTTCGGTCACATCGCACAGATTTTATTACATCCCCCAGATATTCATAAAAATCTTGTGTTCCGTCTGGGATTATAAATTCCAGTGGTAATTGTTTTACATCTATTGTCATTTGTCCCCCCGTTGTCAAAAAAAATACCACCTAATAAAATTAAGTGGTTGGAGAGTAACAAACTATAGTAAGCATAGTCGGTGTATTCAATATATTTCACACGTCTCCAACCATTTGTTGTTGGAGATTTTTACGTTCCAAATATATTGGAACAACTTACTATGGGTTCGTTACCACCCATACTGACAAAATCATCAGTACAATGGGATTATATACCATATTTATGAAAATACAAATAGGATTTTTTGCTTATATAAATAATAGAATCCACAATTGCACTCTGAACTTTGAAAACAATCCCGCGAAATGCGGGATTTTTTACAAACATGCAAATGCGGCGGCGTTATTCTTTAACACAAACCAGCCCATACGATAATCTGTTGCATATACGGTTACCAAGAACATCGCAATTATCCCAATTACCAATATAACATTTGATCGTTTGCCACGCATCGCATACAGCGAAATGTTATAAAACAAAAACAGTATATACGCATCAACCAACATACTGATGACCCATAATGACACGCAATTAAATGCCAGCGCATTTACCCCCAATATCACAGGATACATGAAAAATACAGATGCCAATGCCTTAATCGCGATTTCCCAGTCGCGTTCACCACCGGTTATTTCAGATACCAACATCAACAGTCCGCCCATAACAAACAGTATTCCAACCGCCATTACCGGGGTTATAATTAACGCATTGAACAATGCACCAACCGTGAACGATGCACCGGTTAGCATATTAATACCAAATACCAACACGCCCCCCAGCAATCCCCACAGGAACGCTTTGAACATGGCTTCTTCCATATTTCCATCGGCAACAATTTTTGTAAAATAACGGCGCGGATTTATAACAATATCACGTACATGTTTTATGGCGCGCTTTAATTTCTTTATCATTTTATTCCCCCAGATTTGATTATTTATATTTTTGCTTTATAATTACAAAAAATCAACGGAAAAAGTGATGATGAAAATAACTATTGCAGGACGACCAAATACAGGCAAGTCCACACTATTTAACGCACTGACGGGTACACGGGATGCATTGGTGCATGACCGCCCAGGTGTTACACGCGACACAATTGGTGGCGTTTTTGCCGACCGACCATATCAATTGATGGATACAGCAGGCTTAGAAAACGCGAAAAATGGAATCGCATTGGATTCTACGAATATGGCAATTGATGCAATTGTTCAGGCCGATGCAGTTCTGTTCGTGGTTGATGGGCGCGTAGGATTGACAAACGAAGATTTGGATTGGGCGCGATTGGTTCGACGCAAGACAAAGGCACCGGTATTATTACTGGTAAATAAATCCGAATCTGGAAAACGCATGGCGGATGTGCATGATTTCTATAAACTGGGGTTCGGGGAACCACAATTGATTTCAGCCGAACACAAACGCGGATTTGATGCAATTTATGATTTCCTGGATAAAATAGCAGGCGACGATAGCATTGATGAACCGGCCCCAGAAAAGCAAGCCGACACACGCGTAAAAATCGCAATTATGGGTCAGCCTAATGTTGGAAAATCAACACTGGTTAATCGCGTATTAGGAACCACACGACAAATCGTTATGGATGCACCGGGAATTACACGCGACACGGTTAAAATCCCAACTAAGTTTTATGGTCGTGATATTGTTTTGATGGATACAGCCGGTCTGCGCCGCAAGGCAGGTGTCAAAGACGATGTTGAGACATTGTCAGCACTGAAATCACTGGATGCGATTGGCAAGGCAGATGTTGTCATACTGGTCGTGGATGCCACCAAGAATATTGAAAACCAGGCACTGGGGATTGCAGGACGTGTTTATGATGCCGGCAAAATACTGTGCGTGGCATTGAATAAATGGGATCTGGTTGATGCGGCGGAACGCGATGAAAAATTACTAAAATTAAAGCATCAGTTTTCAAATTCTTTTCATCAAATTATCAAACCGTTAATCCTGGCTATTTCTGCAGAAACAGGTATGGGGGTTCAAAACCTGTTCAAACGCGTGTATGAACAGTGGGACATTTCATCTTCGACATCACCAACCAGTCTGATTAACCGTATTGTCGAAAAACTGGTTGCAGAACGTCAACCACCAATGTCGCGACTGAAACGACCAATGAAATTAAAGTTTGCACGCCAGACGGGCCGTCATCCAATGCGTATAACAATTAATGTTGGTGGCGCATCGGATATTCCAGAATCATATACGCGATATCTGCGACGCGGTATCGCAACGGCGTTAAAATGGGAACACTTGCCCATTGTAATTGAATATAAAAAGGCAGATAATCCATTTGACTGACATTGGTAAAAAACACTGGCAAATGCCAGTGTTTTTTATTTGATAATACAGTATATATTTCCTAGAATTACCTGTAAGAACAAAGGAAGATGGAAATGAAAATCTATGAACAGACAGAACTGGATTTCAAAGATGTGTTAATCAAACCAAAACGGTCTTATATTAATTCTAGATCTGAAACAGATGTTACTCGCGAATACAAGTTCAAATGGTGTCCACGCAAAATTATTGGTACCGGCGTTATCACGGCAAATATGGCGACCGTTGGGACATTTGAAATCGCAAAACATATGATGCAAAACAAGATGTTTTGTTGTCTGCACAAACATTATTCATTGGATGAATTGATTAAATTTATCACTGAAAATGATTGCAGCGAATATGTGTTCTTGTCAATGGGGCTGCGTGATGACGATATCGAAAAAATATATACGATTTTGGACCAATATCCTGATAAATGTCGCAATATATGTATTGATGTTCCAAATGCATATATTCCACGCGTCAAAGAACTGGTGATTCGCATGCGACAAAAATATCCAGATATTTTGTTAATGGTGGGTAATGCGGTTACAGCAGAACTGGTCGAAGATTTAATATTATCCGGGGCTGATATTATCAAATGCGGCATCGGCAGTGGCAGTGCATGTACCACCCGTCGCATGACTGGTGTTGGTCGGCCACAGTTATCAACAATATTCGAATGTGCCGATGTGGCGCACGGCATTGGCGGTATGATTTGTTCCGATGGTGGAATCGTACATATCGGCGATGTTGCCAAGGCATTTGGTGCCGGTGCAGACTTTGTGATGATGGGTGGATTCTTTGCCGGATGCCTCGAAGCCGCCGGTGATATTATCACGAAAAAATTCCAAGTAAATCAAATCGATGAAAATGGCGAATTTTTAATCGAAACAAAACAGTTCAAGGTATTCTATGGCATGTCGTCTGAATATGCCCAGAAAACCCACTATTGCGGAATGCCGTCATATCGTGCCAGCGAAGGCAGATTTGTAGAAGTTCCATTAAAGCCATCAATCGACCGGCTTTTACAGGATATTTTGGGAGGTCTGCGGTCATGCATGACATATATCGGTGCGCGCCGGTTGAAAGACATTTCAAAATGCACAACATTTTATCGCGTGAACACACAACTAAATACTGTGTTTGAAAAGTGATAAAAAACACCGGCAAATGCCGGTGTTTTTTATTCATATCTTAAACTGTCGATTGGGTTTAATTTTGCAGCCTTCATCGCAGGCATAACACCCGATGACAGCCCCACAATAACCGCAACAGATACCGATAATACAACCGGCCATATGCTGAACGGGACATTATATCCCAGAATCCCACGACCAACACCCTGGGCCAGCCCTACCCCAAGAATCAAACCAATCATAGACCCCAGGAACGATATCATTATCGATTCTGCAAGAAACTGAATAATAATATGACGTTCACGGGCGCCGATGGCCTTGCGTATGCCGATTTCGCGTGTGCGTTCCGCAACCGATACCAACATCATGTTCATAATGCCAATCGCACCAACCAATAATGATACCGCTGCAATCGCAATCAGCAATAATTTCAAATAACCCGTTACTGTGTTCATGGTTTCCATAATCTGTTTCATGTCCATGATTTGAAAGTCATCAACAACATCGTCTTTTAATTTGTGCCGTTGACGCAACAGGGTTGTTATCTGTTCAATTGCCAATGCATTGTCGGATTCTGGATACAATTTTAACGCAATCATATTTACCGAATTTGGAAATCTCGATCCCTGAAGACGCTTTTTCAGTGTTGTAATTGGAACAATTACCATGTCATCTTGGCTGCCCATGGCGGAATCACCCTTGGCCTTTGTAACACCGATGATTGTAACGGGGGTGTTTTGGATACGAATAACTTCGCCCACTGGGTTTTGTGGCAACCCCAGTTCTTCGGCGGTTTCTGGGCCAACAACCGCATATGTTGATGCGTTGCGTACCGCCGACATATCAAAAAATGTACCGTATTCTATTTCAATGTTTTGAACCGTGGTATAGTCTGGATACACACCCATCATTGATGTCCCCCAGTTTTTATTACCATAAATTACCTGGGCAGATCCGGGTTGAACCGGCGTAATCGCCATGACATCGGGCAATTTTGCAATAAACTGGGCATCGTCAATTGTTAATGTTTGACGGTTTCCCGTACGCACACCGGCACTTTGCGCCGCGCCGGCACGAATCATAATCGTATTTGTGCCAAGGGATGAAAACTGGTCCGTGATTTGATGTTGAACCGTTTCACCAACAGCAACCATAATAACCACCGCCATAACACCGATAATAATCCCCAATACTGTCAAAAAAGAACGGATTTTGTTACCGCTGATGGAAAGCCACGATTCTTTTAGAATATCATTAATACTCATGTTTTATGCCCCCTGCCCCGTGTGTTTATAAATTATCATCGTTTTTCGGTATTTTGCCGTCATAGTTTATTTTACCATCGCGAATATGAATCAGTCTGTTGGCGTATTTTGCAATATCAAATTCATGGGTAATCATTACAATTGTAATCCCCAGATCATGATTTAATTCTTTGAAGAACTTTAATATCTCGTTCCCCATTTTACTGTCTAATGCACCAGTGGGTTCGTCGGCCAATATCAATTTAGGTTCGCCCGCCAATGCGCGCGCAATGGCAACGCGTTGTTTCATACCACCTGACAATTGTGTCGGCAAATAAGATTCAAACTTTTCCAATCCCACACGTCGCAGCATTTCACGCGCACGACGCTGACGTTCTTCGCGGGTCATGCCACGATACATTAACGGCAGCATAACATTGTCCAGTACACTGCGTTTTGGCAACAAATTAAACTGCTGAAAAACAAAGCCAATGTATTCATTGCGAACCAGTGCCAGTTCATCTGTTGTTAAACCCGTCACATCATTTCCGTACAGTTCATAAACACCACTGGTCGGTGTATCAAGCGCACCAATAATATTCATACATGTCGATTTGCCCGACCCAGACGGCCCCATAATCGCAACAAATTCCCCAGATTTTACAGTAAAATTTATATCAAATAAAACCTGCTGTTCACCGCCCAGTTCCAGTGGAAAACTTTTATTGATGTGTTTTAGCGAAATTATTATCTCGGACGATTTTTTCATAACTCTCTTTCCCTGTATTTCCCGGATATTATACCATAAAAAATAAATACAAATAAATTGATTTATATTCAATATTGACAAAACATGATTTAGTGGTATTATAATTTGCATCATGTCAAAGATTAAACAAATTTTTGAATACACAATTGACCGGATTTTCCCGGTGGGCGTGGTTGTGCGCGATTTGCCGTATGTCATGATTTTCAAAACCACACATTGGTGTTGGTATAATTGCCCACATTGCTGTGAATCAGCGGGAAAAAATCAGCCGGCCGAATTTATCCCAGCCGATGTTATAAAATTCTATACAGATTCCGCCAGGGCCGATCCAAAATTTACAAAAGAAATTGTTTTAACCGGTGGCGAAATAATGGCATCATATAAATTCGATATAGAAAACTATGTCCCCGATTTAATGAATTATATTGCCGGTCACGGTATCAGGTTGGACATAAAAACAAATGGCGCATGGATTCGCAACAAAGAATTACGCACCAAAATTGTCCCAGATTTAATAAATATAAACGAACTTAATTCAAAATATCGCCGTTTACCATACCAGATTTCTTTGTCACTGGATAAATACCATCCAAACGCACTGGAAAACACATATAAAATTATATGTGAATTGATGCGGCGCAACAAAAACAAGCCTATGATTTTGCTGCATATATCTGGATTTATGGGACAAGATGCGATGTATAATGAATTGCTGGCAAAATTATTGAAAAATCCAAAAATTAAAATTGAAAACGCATATGTTGCATCAACATCTGGTAACGCAATTCCATTACATGTTATAAATCGTTGTGTGGCACTGCGCCCATCGTTTGATGCGTTGCTGTTTGCAGGTGGACGCGCCAAAAATTTACCAGAAGCATTTCCAACCAAAAACCCAACATTTGAAATTATAAATGACGATGCAAATCTATTAATGGCGTTTGATTCTATGGGCAATGTAACACTGGGGGAAAATTCCGGACGAAAAATAACGGTCCCCTGGCGCGACAAAGATGGAAATCCCCGGAATTTGCCGGCAATTAAACATGATTTAGTAAAACGCGCACGATATGAACAATTGCGACAAAAAATAATTGATTTGAAACGAATTTTCGTTAAATAAAAAATCTAAAAAAACACCGGCAAATGCCGGTGTTTTTTATGACAATTTTTCTATTAATTCTTCCAGTTGGGTTCGTGTCGCAAATGATATGATAATTTGACCTGCCCCACCCCGTCTTTCAACGATTTTTACCGGCGCATCGATATTTTTTGCGATTTTTGATTCCATTTCACGAACGATTTTCGTATCAATAGTTCTTGAAACTTTTTCCCGGCGTTTACCAGCTTTTTTGCCAGAATTTACCATTGCCTGGGTTTCAGCAACAGACATGTTATTACCAATAATTTGATGCGCCAATTCGGTTGGATTTTCTGCAACCGCAATTGTACGGGCATGAGATGCGGATATTTGCCCCTGCTCTACTAATTCTTGGACAGATTCTGGCAATGTTGTTAAACGCAAAATATTGCGAATATAACTGGCCGATTTGCCAATCAAGCGCGCAACATCATCCAAACTGTATGCACACTGGGTCATAATATTTTGATATGCGTTTGCTTCTTCTATGGGGTTCAGGTTTTCACGCTGAACATTTTCAATCAGCGCAATTTCCATCGCATTTTCATTGCTAAGTGTTTTTACCAATGCCGGTATTTCGTTTAATCCGGCCAGTTTACTGGCACGATAACGACGTTCGCCTGCGACAATTTCATACATGTATGGACGCCCCGTCACAGTCCGCAACAAGATTGGTTGTAAAACACCCTTTTCGCGAATAGATGCCGCCAAATCTTTTAATTCTTCTTCGCTGAAAGTTTTGCGTGGCTGGTCAGGATTGGCACCAATTTGAACCAATGGTATATTTTTGACAACAACGCGTTCCCCACCGGCTAAAACAGAAATATCCGGAATTGTACCCTTGGCCATTTGCAGGTCGGCCAAACCACGCCCTAGTCCAAATTTATTCGATGACATTTTCTAATCCTTCGGTTTTTTCAACTACTTCGGTTGCGACACGCAAATACGCCTGGGCGCCCGGTGATTTGAAATCATAAAACAGTGCGGGTTTGCCGTGACTTGGTGCCTCAGACACGCGGACATTGCGCGGAACAACCGTCTTGAACACAGTTGTGCCAAACGCGTTACGCACATCGTCTTCGACGGCGCGTGTTAGACCATATTGTTTTGCATACATCGTTAGCAACACACCCAAAATTTCCAGATTTGGATTCCATTTTTCACGAACCGCAGAAATAGTGTCTGTTAATTGTGTTAATCCTTCAAGTGCATAGAATTCACACTGTAATGGTATAATCACAGAATCGGCCGCCGTCAGCGCATTAACCGTCAAATACCCCAACGCCGGCGGACAATCCAGTAAAATATAGTCATAATGTTCGGCAACCGTACGCAACGCATCACGCAGACGAAATTCTGGATTATCCATACCCAACAAATCTATTTCTAGTCCCGCCAATGCCTGGGATGATGGCAACAGATGCAATCCCGGTACCGCCGTTGATAAAATATTATCTGTGATATTTGCCGTCCCCATAATAACACCATACGCACTTTGACGATGGTCGGCACGAACAAACCCCAAACCCGTCCCAGCATTACCCTGGGGATCTAAATCAATTAACAAAACCCGGCGTTTAATTGCGGCCAACGACGCACCAATATTAATTGCAGTTGTCGTTTTACCAACACCACCTTTTTGATTTGCAAACGCAATAATTTTTACCATCCTTTCCAATCCTGATAAATTAGTTTAAGTTCTTTCTAAGGTTATAAAAACACATCGATTCGGTCAAGACATTAAAAAACGCACCATAAAAACACACTATAAACAACATATTATTTTTTATTTCATGTGAAACACACGCTTTTTTTCAACAACACAAACAAAATACAAAAATGCCGGCATTTGCCGGCCAAAACATCACTTTTATGTAATTACAATAAATTACACGGTATTTCATGTGAAATTACCGGTCAAAACGCACAAAAATAATAAAACCATCACCTGTTTTCGACGGTGTTAATTCATAATTAAATTTATATTTGCGTTTTGCATCCATAATTTCTTTTTCTATTTCCCGGCCTTTTAGCAAAAAAAGCCGGCATTTTGTGCGCGCAACATAATCCATTATCTTGGTCAATGATGCAAATGCACGCGCAGTAAACACCAAATCATCGTTTTTGGCCGGTAATTGCCGGACAAAATCTTCAAGTCTGCCGTGATAGATTTCCAGGTTTTTTAAGCCCAATTCTTCTTTGACCGCACGCAAAAAAGAAACCTTTTTGCCAATCGATTCGATACATGTGACATGCCACCCCAAAATCGCCAGTACAACCGCCGGAAATCCAGCACCACTGCCCATATCTGCGATACGAACATCGCGTGGCAAAACATCCGCCAATTGCGCTGAATCCGCAATATGGCGCGTTTGTATATCGTTTAGCGTACTGGGGGCGACCAGATTCATCCGCGCCGACCAGTCACGCAACAGTTTTTCATATTGTTCAAATTTGACTTTATTACTCATAAGCGGTATTCTAGCATAATCATGAGAAAAATAGAAAGTTTATTTATTGGGGTTGGGCTGTGTGCCGTCGTGGCGGTTATTGGCGGTGCATTATTTGTACACACAACCAAGCCCACAGAAACAAAAACAACCGCTTTTCCAACAACGCAATATGGTGCGTTCTTGGCCGCGCAACACGCAATATATGTCAACGATTTTGAAAATGCGGCGCTGTTTTCAAATCAATTAACCAAGACAGAATACACAACCGTTCAAAACACTAAATTCTTGTCAGAGTTCTTAAGCGGGAAAATGCCCCAAGATGCAAAATTACTAAAAGACGAAAAGGGGCCGGCTGCACGCATTATTTATGATGCACACCTGGTTTCCCAGGACGAGTGGAAGGCATTTCACAATCGTCACAAAACCGATAAATCTGCATTATCTGCACCATTTCGTATTTGGTCGGCGATTGCAAATGATTGGCGTACAAACACGTTCAAATTTATAGAAAAATTACCAACAAACGATTCTTGGAAATCATTTATTCGTGGCCAGATTTACGCTGAAATGGGCGACATTGACAAGGCAAATATTGAATTCGCCAAGGTTCATCCAGATTTCATGAATATAAACGATTATTTGTATTTAATGTCGTTCTATAATCATTTCGAATTATTCGAAGATGCGCGCATATTACACGATGATTTTGTTGCACGGCCCGGCGGTATGTTCTTGGCAGATTTTGATGAATATCCAAAATGGGAAATGTTTTCAGGATACAAAAATCAATTGGCATTTAGTTTGATTCAATCTGTGTCACATACACAAATCATGATGTATTCAGATTTGGCGATGCTGTTTTTAAGATTTGCAGAAGTTACCGCACCAGATTTTAGCAAGAACAATGATGCAATTAATTACTATCTGGGGCAGTATTTTTATACAAACACCGGCGATTATGTGGCGCATTTTGATAAAATATCCCAATCTTCGCCGTTCAAATTGTTCGCAGAACTACGCATCGCAGAACGCAGTGGCGATATATCAAGATTAACAAAAATACTGGATGATAATCCGCTGTTTGTGCCGGCAATAAATACCGTCGTTGCCAAATCTGTTAAAAACGGCGACAAAAGGGCGGCACTGCGTGTTATCAATCGCGCATTAAAGTCTGATAATATTGGCGACCTGGGCCGTGCGTTTTTTATGAAGATGCGCGCCCAGGTAAACTATGTATTCGGCGATTTGGATGATGCACAGTCTGATTTGCATGCGGCATCCGATATACTGGGGGCAGATGGTGATATTTTATCATTACAGGCAAAAATTTGGGCCGCCCAGAATCGCGAAATTGAAAACGCGTATGAATATGCAATGACAATGGTTCGGCAAAATCCATCCGATGTTTTTGCATGGGATACACTGGGACGCGTTGTTGCCACCCGCGAAGGGGCTGATGCAGCACTGGAATTATTAACTAGGGTAGGGGAAGTATCAAATACATGTTCATCACTGTTTGAAATTATGGGTGATTTATATAAACAATTGGACGACTGTGACAATGCGCGCAAGGCATACAAACGCGCAATTGAATTATCAGATGACGGTTTGGTTGTCGTTCCAAAAATAGAAAGAAAAATAAGGAAATTACAATGAAAATATCTGTGATTGGGGCAGGCGCGTGGGGAACTGCGTTGGCTATTGCAGCGGCCCGTGGTGGGTCAGATGTTGTTTTGTGGTCATATGATGGGGAATACAAACATTTTGACGGTGTTGAAATGCCTGCAAATATAAGTATTACACCAGACATGTCTAAGATAAATGAAAGTGATGCATGGCTGATTGTGACACCGGCGGCTTTTTTCCGCGAAACACTGCGTAAGGCACGCGCGTTTTATAATAATCAACCAATTATCATCTGTACCAAGGGCGCGGAAAGTTCAACCGGCGCGTTTACATCTGAAATGTTGCGTGATGAATTGCCAGAATGCAAAGACAGTGGTGTTTTGTCAGGTCCACAATTCGCAGCCGAGGTTGCATGTGGCATCCCAACAGGATCAACACTGGCCGGGACAGAAACCGCCATTAAAGTCGGCAAACAAATACTTAACCAACTGTATATCGAAGAAAGTGACGATGTTATCGGCACCGAAATGTGTGGCATGGGGAAAAATGCAGTCGCACTGATTTGTGGATACAATTCGATTGCATGTCGTGGCGAAAATGATCGGGCAATGCTGTTCACA
Source organism: Alphaproteobacteria bacterium (assembly GCA_017472065.1). Classification (GTDB taxonomy): domain Bacteria; phylum Pseudomonadota; class Alphaproteobacteria; order Rs-D84; family Rs-D84; genus Enterousia. The sequence continues at coordinate 65,195 of JAFURB010000004.1, forward strand.
CGCGCATGGAACGAAGTGGTTGACCTGGGGATTGCATCAGGTGCAAAGACACGCACATTTTTGCGGTTGTGCGGAATAGGGGACTTGTTCTTGTCGGCGACATCGGCAACCAGTCGCAATTACGCAGGCGGTATGGCAATTGCGCGTGGCATGCCACCCGCCGGCACAGTTGAAGGCCTGTTCGCCCTGGGCGGTTTAATTGCACGTGCAAATGCATTAAATGTTCCAACCCCCGTTTTATGTGAAATGCGCGATAAAATGGGACTATAAAAAACAAATAAAAACACCGGCAAATGCCGGTGTTTTTTTATGTCTAAAATTATTAATACATTGTCTGCAAAATGTGGCGGTTTTTATCCAGACTGGATAACATTTTACCACTGCCACAGGCAACGCATGCCAATGGGTTGTCCACCAAGAATACAGGTAACCCAGTTGCCGCGCGAATTGCCGCGTCCAAGCCCCGCAACATCGAACCACCACCCGTCATCGCAATACCCAGATCCGCGATGTCCGCCGACAATTCAGGCGGTGTTAATTCAAGAGCCTGGCGGACAGTATCAACGATTTTTGATACAGTTTGCGCCAATGCAGATGCAATCTGGGATTCTGTGATAACTGTTTCACGCGGTGTACCAGATAACAGGTCACGCCCCTTGATCTTCATGGTTAATTCGTTTGTCTTGTCCTTGGGCATGATGGCGGTACCAATTTTCTTTTTAATTTCTTCGGCGGTGTTTTCGCCAATTAACAGATTTTTGTTCTTTCTAACAAAATCAATTATATCGATATCCATTTGGTCACCAGCGGTACGAACGGCATTAGAATAAACAATACCACCCAGGGACATAACCGCAACCTCAGTCGTGCCACCACCAATATCCAGAACCATTGAACCAACCGGTTTTTCCACCGGCAGACCCGCGCCAATCGCGGCCGCAGTTGATTCTTCGACAATATATACCTTGCGTGCGCCAGCGGCATCGGCCGCTTCTTGAATAGCACGGCGTTCCACCTGGGTTGCACATGATGGCACACAGATAATAATCAATGGCGCCGCCAATGGGTTTTTATGATGTACCTTGCGAATAAAGTATTTTATCATTTCTTCGGCAACTTCGAAGTCGGCAATAACACCATCGCGCAGGGGACGCACCGCAGAAATAGTCCCCGGGGTACGGCCAAACATTTGCTTTGCCTCGGTCCCGACGGCCAAGATTTCTTTGCGACCCATTAAACGATTTTCTGCAACCGCAACAACCGACGGTTCGTTCAATACAATTCCACGTCCCTTAACATAAATTAATGTGTTCGCAGTACCTAAATCAATCGCCATGTCTGCGGAAAAAAACTTCATCAACCAATTATACATTTTTCGCCCCTAAAATAAGTATTCATAAATATGCTTTCACAACTATAAAACGGGGATTGGCAAAAATCAAGATGGCCACATAAAAAAAGTTTGACTATTTATTTTATGTGATATTATAAGGCGTATGCGAAAGACAATTAAAAATCATAGCGATTTTGCCGTTACACCCGATGATTTATCGGGTATGTCGTCGTACTTTATCGTACGGGCAAAATATGCAAAATTTCCAAATGACGCGCGTTATGGATTAATTGTAACAAAACGAACATTCAAACATGCCGTGGACCGCAATCGGGCAAAGCGATTATTGCGCGACTGGATTCGTTTCCACAATGATATGATGTTGCCTAATATGGACTATATCTTTGTAGCACGTGCGCCAATTTTACGGGCAACGCGTGACGATGGACGCACCGCCATGCGTAAGGCGTTGCACTGGATAAAAAAAACATATAAAAATGAATCCGAAAAATAATCCATGTATTACAAAGCGGCTGGCGATGGCCATGGTACGCATGTATCAGGTATGCATTTCCCCATTTACAGGCGGCCGTGCGGCGTGTCGATTTACCCCAACATGCAGTGAATATACGCGCCAGGCAATTGAAAAATACGGCACAATCCGTGGTACATACATGGGGTTTAAGCGAATTCTACGATGTCGGCCCGGCGGTGGTTTCGGATATGACCCGGTGCCGTGATTGCTTGACAAGTGGATACATTGTGATAAAATTTAAGGATGCGATAAGAAAATATATAAAAGGATTTATAAAATGTCATTTCGTGCAACCGTGGAATCTATGTCGAAAATCATGGATGACATGGGGATTACTGAATTAAACCTGGAACGTCAGTTTTTATTTGGACTGTATCGTAAACATATTCATTTATCAAAACAACAAGCCACAGCGGTTGCTGTATCTGCGCCAACATTATCAGATAAAAAAATCGGTGGTGCATCAGAAACTAAAATCAATGGATACGCATTAAAATCGCCAATGGTGGGTGTTGTATATCTGGCACCAGAACCAGGCGCAAAACCATTTGTAACCGTTGGCACATCGGTCAAAGCAGGGGACACAGTTGCACTGGTCGAAGCGATGAAAACATTTAACCCAATCAAATCTGACAAAGATGGTGTTGTAAAAGAAATCTTGGTCACAGATGCGGCGGCGGTTGAATTTGACCAACCTTTAATTGTTATTGAATAATATGTCACAAATTAAAAAAGTTTTAATTGCCAATCGTGGTGAAATTGCCCTGCGTATTATTCGCGCGTGTCGCGATATGGGTATTCGTACGGTTGCGGTTTATTCAACCGCAGACAGGGACGCAATGCATGTACAATTGGCCGATGAATCTGTGTGTATTGGACCAGCGGCGGTTCGTGATTCATATCTGAACGAATCTGCGATTTTGACGGCGGCGTTATTGACCAACGCAGATGCAATTCATCCAGGATATGGATTTTTATCTGAACGCGCAGACTTTGCACGCAAGGTTGAACAGCATAAAATGATTTGGATTGGCCCGTCACCTGATATGATTGAAAAAATGGGGGACAAGGTTAATGCAAAGCGTACTGCAATTGAATGTGGTTTGCCGGTGGTGCCGGGTTCTGATGGCGCGATTACAAGTCTGGAACACGCAATTGAATGTGCACAGAAAATTGGATATCCCGTTATGTTAAAGGCCGCCGCAGGTGGCGGTGGACGCGGTATGCGCGCAATCATGTCACAAGACGACATGGCAGAAGCATATCAATTAACCAAGAACGAGGCACAATCTGCATTTGGCGATGATACACTGTATATGGAAAAACTGTTAACGCATCCGCGCCATATTGAATTTCAGGTCTTGGGCGATACACATGGCAATGTTGTGATATTTGGTGAACGCGACTGTTCATTACAGCGCCGCAATCAGAAAGTTATGGAAGAGTGTCCTGCGGCAATATTAACCCAGAAACAGCGCGACGATATGATAGAGGTGTGTAAGTCCGCCGCCAAGAAAATGGGATATACAAATGCCGGTACATTTGAATTTATGTTCGAAGATGGTAAATTCTATTTTCTTGAAATGAATACCAGATTACAGGTTGAACATCCAGTTACAGAAATGGTGTATGGGGTTGACCTGGTGCGTGAACAAATCCGTATTGCAGCCGGCGAAAAATTAGGATACAACCAATCAAATGTTATTCCAAACGGACACGCAATCGAATTTCGTATCAATGCCGAAGATCCAGATACATTTATCCCAAATCCGGGTAAAATTACATTGTATGCACCGGCGGGTGGCATGGGTGTTCGCGTGGACAGTGCGGTCTATACCGGATACACAATCCCGGCGACATATGATTCTATGATTGCCAAACTAATTGTGCATGCGCCAAATCGTCCAGCATGTATTATGCGTGCGGCACGCGCATTGGATGAATTTGTTATCGAAGGGGTTAAAACAACAATCCCGTTGCAACAAAAGTTATTGGCCAACAAAGATGTTAAACAGTTAAACTTTGATAACAAATGGCTGGAAGCATTTTTGAAAAAAGACGAATAATAAAATGCCGGTATTTACCGGTGTTTTTTTAATTTTTTGGCATTGAATCAAATGGGTATTCCATCGCAATAACCAGCGATATTTTTTGGTATATATTTAGTGGCCCACCATGCGCGATTATATGTTTATATTTGGATTCAGTTACACACAAAATATTACACATATCAATAATCGTATATCCGCGCAGTTTTCGCATATATTCTATTTCCTGGCCAAATGTCATGATTATTCCCCTTTTTTGTGCAAGTAAAAACCACCACTTTTACAGGGGTGGTCGGGTGTGCTCAAAATCATACAACAAATGATCTCGCTGCTTTTGGTAAAACCTATTTTATAACAGCGAACACCCGACCAGGGTCAGGTAAACGATGCGAAAAACATTCGCAACATATTACGACGCAATTCGCATCGTGTTGTATGGGTCTTGAGCGACCCGAACCCACATCCCTGTGGATTCTATGTTAGTATAAACTAATAAAACACCAAAATCCAACACAAAATCAATATCACTGCGTGGCAATAAATATTTATTATTTGCAATTGGCAAAATGTCTGTTATAATCAGTGGGCTTTGCGGGTGGTTAGCTCAGTTGGTGAGCCGCGTTACCTTGACATCGTAAAGGTCGTCGGTTTCACGGACATAACACCCCCGAAGAACAGTTTTGGGTGGTTAGCTCAGTTGGTTAGAGCGTTACGTTGACATCGTAAAGGTCGTTGGTTCGAGTCCAATACCACCCACCAGATTTTATAAAAAAACACCGGCATTTGCCGGCGTTTTTATTTTCCATTTTTTGCATTAAATTTTTGTTTGCCAACGGTCACAAACTGGTCGGCATATGTTGTTTTTTGGATTTCTTTGACCGGCGATGTCCAATACACCGCGCCATCAGTTAAACGAACCGCATATAAATTTTTATCTGCGCCAACAACAAATGCCGCATCGCCCACAATTGTAAATGGGGCGGCAACACTGATATTAACACACCATTTTTTTACACCAGATGTGGCATTAACACAACAAAACGCATCCCCCAGACCACCGACATAAACCGAATTGTCACGAACAATTGGCATGGCCACAATGTCCAGAACAGATGCGCCACCGGTCAGGTTACTGGCCCGATAAATATCGGCAATCCACATTATTTTGCGTGTTTTTGGTTCTATTTTCACCAATTCACCCGTTGTTAATCCGGCATATACATATTTGCCAGCGCACACAGGGGCAATTTCTGCATCAACAGAATTGGTTGTTGGAAAACCACTGAAAATCTTGCGATTATTGGACCAGATTGTGTTAGATTTATCACGGGTATACGGACAATCAATCGCCGGCATTGAATACGCCACATCCGGCAGGTTTTCAATCTGGGTCCCCAGAACCGTTACCGATGATGTGTCAAATATCGCCGTGCGTGTTCCTGGCAAAATCGGGTCGTGTTTGTCACATGCCGATAATGCCAAAACCGATAAAATCCCCAGCAGTGTCCGTTTCATGTCACAAGCCTTAGCGCAAAGTGGTGGCTGTACCAACAATTGATGCCGGTGCATCTTTGTCGTTCAAGATTTTATCCAACCATTTGTTGGCCGCGTCACGATTGCCGTCTGCTAAATATTTCTGGGCGATTGTCAATGACGCGGTGTAATAAAATGGCGAGTTCTTTGTATCCAAATCAGCCAGATATTTTTCAACATCTGTGGCACTCATATCATCGCCACGCGCATTTACAACATGCAAACGGGCCAGGTCACGAAAATCACGCGTATTGCCATCTTCGGCCAGGCGTTCTAACTTTTTCACATCTGCATCCAGCAAGTATGACTGGAACAGTGCCAGGTCCGCCGTCGCACCCGATGCATCATCGGCAAAACGCGCCAGGTTATTTGCATCAATGCTTGCCAATGCTTCTTCGTACATTTCGGCGGTATGCATTTTCTGGGCTGCGATATGACGCGCACCAATCTGGAAACCAGTCGCAATAATCATTATTACCAATGCCGCCGCAACCAAGTGACGATAATATTTCTTAATAAATTTTAATGTTTTTTCGTTATTGACATCTTCCCACACTTCACGATACAGGGCGTCTTCGGCATATTCCTGGCGTGTTTTTTTATGTTTTGGGGCGACTTTCTGATTTCTTGATAAGATTGATGACATTTTTATAAATCTCCTGTGCTTGATAATTGTTGAATTATGATATACTATAAAAGTTATGAAAAAGCAAATCAAGAACGCTTTACCGGTACAAACAAATACTTCATTGGTGGCCGCCCGTGGGGTCAGTGACGAATCAGGATTGGCGCAATACATTCAAACCGTGCAGAAAATTCCAATCTTGACCGCCGAAGAAGAATATGAATACGCCACACAATGGGTGAAAAATCATGACCAAAATGCCGGGGAAAAATTAGTGGCATCACACTTGCGGATGGTGGTATCGGTGGCGTATGATTTCAAAAACTATGGTATTCCGGTCGGCGATTTAATTGCCAGTGGTAATATGGGCCTGATGCAGGCGTTACAGAAATTCGACCCAGAAAAAGGTTTTAGATTTTCGACATACGCAATGTTCTGGGTGCGGGCAGAAATTTATGAAACAATCCTGAACAACTGGTCAATTGTGAAAATTGGAACATCTGCAAATCAAAAACGCGTGTTCTTTAACCTGGCGCGAGCAAAACGCGCGCTGGGCATTATGGACAACAATCTTAGCGATGACCAGACCAAACAAATCGCAGAGTATCTGGCCGTGCCGGAAAACGATGTAAAGCGTATGGCAACACGGGTTGGGGCGCGCGATGTTTCACTGAATGCGCCGGCACACACCGGCGACGAAGGTTCAACAGATATCTTATCTAATCTGCCAGACAATCGATCAAACATCGAAGATTCGTTGGAACGAATTGAATTTCGTCGGCGCGGATATGAAATGTTGCGTAAACATCTGGATGCGTTGCCAGAACGCGACCGCGAAATATTAAAGGCACGCAGATTGTCTGATCCGGTGGCAACACTGGAATCACTATCACAAAAATACGGAATTTCACGCGAACGCGTGCGACAGATTGAAGAACGCGCGTATAAAAAACTGCGCGATGCGATATTAAAAGAAGCCCAAGGGTAATCGAATATGCGTTTTTTGAAAATGTTTGGTATTGCGGCACTGACCTGGGTTGTATCTGGGGCAGGGGCCAACGCAATCGAGTATGATGCAGGTAAATTTAATTTCAAATTAACCGGTTATGGTACCAGTGGTATTATTCAGCCTGATTTTGAAACACCGCTGTTTATTGGCGATTGGCGCGTGCGTGGCCAGGCAACATTTGCCGCAACCGATGCACATAAATTAGGCGCGGTATATTCAATCGATGCCGCCGCCACCGATGATGGCAAGGCTTTTCGTGAAGCGTTCGGTTTCTATGAAATGCGTGACATGGGACGCATTGAAATCGGTTTTACGGATTCTATTGCACGAAAACTGGGGGTGGGGTTGCCGGATGTTGGGGGACTGCGAATAAACGATCGCCCAATATTTCATAAAAAGATTGTTCCAGAAGGTCCTGTTATTTCCGACACAACATTAACCACAGGGCGGGGTGGTTTACGCGTAAATATCGTATCGGCACCACGGTCGGGCGCGCAATATGGTATGTCATTGGCAGGGATTACAGATGACTATGATTTTACAGTTGATGCAGGGTTAAAAATTCGCCGCCCATCTGGGAAATTAAAGCGCGCGTTCACAGTTGGCGCATCTTTTATGGATAACCCACATGGTTTCAGCACCGATGTCTATGCACCGGCGGTTACAGCTGATTTTCGCGCCCAGGTCACAGCCGGCATGAATATTCAGTACAACAGTTGGATTTGGGGAACAACCGCGCGTGTAATCTATGATCGCAACCCAATCGGCCCGGTATCAGACGGAATCGTTGCCGGCACCGGGGTCAGTTATGATTTATTGAAATACAGCGTATCTTTGACATACATGTTTTCAGACACAGGTGTTTGGAACCATGATGTAGATGATTTTATGGACCACATGTTAATCGGATCTTTCCGGTATAAATACAGTGAAAATGTCGATGGATGGATATCACTGGGGGTTACATCAAAGACACCATTTGTATCGGCCGGGATGCGGTTGACCTTTTAATTTTTATAATATAAAATCAATTTTGAAACACAGAAAGGAGAAGGTATGAAAAAATTAGTTTCTTTGTTTGCAATTGCTGCGTTAACAGCATGCACAACCGTTAATCCATACACAGGTCAAACACAGACCGCAAAATCAACATGGGGTACCGCAATCGGCGCAACAACCGGCGCATTAATCGGCAGCCGCAACAGCAGCGAAGGCGCATTAATCGGCGCACTGGCCGGCGCGGCCGTCGGTGGTGGCGTTGGATATTATTTGGATGTTCAGGCCGCAGAATTGCGTCAAGAATTAGCATCAACCGGTGTTCAGGTTGTTGAATCTGATGACAATATTCGCCTGATTATGCCGGGCAATATCACTTTCAAGACAGATTCAGCCGACATTAATTCTTCGTTCTATCCGGTATTAAATTCTGTTGCCAAGGTTTTGAATAAATATTCAAATTCAACCGTTATGGTTTCTGGCCATACAGACAGCACCGGCAGCGCAGATTATAATTTAGCACTGTCTAAATCACGTGCACAATCGGTTGCGGCATACCTGCAGGGTCAAGGTGTAAAATCATCACGATTTGAAGTGATGGGTATGGGGTCATCTAATCCAATTGCATCAAATGCAGATGCCGCAGGACGCGCACAAAATCGTCGTGTGGAAATTAAAATTATCCCAAATAAATAAAAAATCCCCCGGACGGGGGATTTTTTCAAAGTTCAGAGTGCAAAGTTCAAAGTGCAATTGTGGATTCTATTAATTAAACTTCGATAAATAAAAGTTTATCGCAGTAACTCATAAAGCCGTCACCCCGGCGCAGGCCGGGGTCCATTGCATTCCACCCAGTTTCAAAATTGAGAAGAACACAGTGGATCCCGGCCTTCGCCGGGATGACGACAGTGTCTAATTGTTCCTCTGAACTTTGCACTATGCACTTTGAACTTTGATTTAAACTTTTATTTAGCGAAGTAACATTTTCACAAAAAAATACCCTTGCCTAAAACCGGTAAAACCGTTAGAATACACGACATAGAAAGGGAAAACACATGCCGAATCTAATGGGACGATTTTCTTAGGCATAAAATCAATTAAAAAATTCCCTGTTTTCTGCATAAATTCACTCCCTATTTTGTGCCGAAAATAATCGTCGGTTTATTTGCCGCACTTTTTGCAATGCTTTGCTGGGGTGGGGATGCAAATGCCGCAACCGTTTTTAGTGGGGCATGTTATAACACGACCGCTAGACATTCTAAATATTATTATGCGAATTACTCTGGCAATCTTGGAAACGCATATTCATCGAGCGAAGAAGTGGATATTTCCACATATTCATCAGGAACATGTACAGCTGGAACACAATATGTAATACAAGCAAGTACAAATGGCGAAGCACTTGATATTGGCAATATGGAAACCAGCCTGGCCAGGATTTATTCGTGTACGGCATGTGCCGATGGATATGAACTGGCGACCAGTGATGGACCATTTATATATGGCAATACCGACACAATTCAATGTAACAGTTTGCTTAATCTTACAGTTCAAGAGTGCGTGAAAATAAATGCCGGTGGCGGTGGCACCACATGTACATCCAGTAATTGTGTCAGTTCTGATTGGGTCACATACAATAATGCGTATATAAAGCGTACGGCACGTTCATGCACCGACAGTACAACATGTACATCAACCATACAATATGGATGTAATTATGGATATTATAAGACATCTGGATCGTCGGCCTATTTGACATCTGCATCTGGATGCAGCAAATGTCCACCATATACAGTAAATGGTACATCGTATGCAACAACAACCGCTATGCGCGATGCAGTCAATGTCCAGTCGTGCGTGGTTGATGCGGTTGGTGGTGTCACCGAATTCCAAGATGCATCTGGAACATTTGTAATGGCCGCGCCATATGGTATGGAAACCACGCCCCCCAAATATTGCTCGTTTTCACTGGGCAATTGTGCGGGATATACCGCCGTATGTTCCACAACATCTGGCACGACATATGCCGTCGTATCAGGAACCAAGACAAACAGTACATCTGGTACATATTGTTGGTGTAATGCAAATGGAAAAAGTTTTCTGGTCGCAAATATGAACAGTTATTCAACCTGCGCGCAAAGTTGCAAAAATGGATGCCAAACAGCATTTGTGGGACATTCAGAAAATAACTATAATCCTATGGTTTCGTATACAGCATTAGGATGTTAAAAAAACACCGGCATTGACCGGTGTTTTTTTATCTTTTATAAATATTGATTTGTGCAAAATATGCTTTATAATCCACAAGACAATAAAAAAGGCATATAAATGGCAAAAAAATATTTAATTACATCTGCGTTACCGTATGTTAACAACAATCTGCACATTGGGCATTTGGTGGGATGTTGGTTACCCAGTGATGTTTATGCACGTTTTTGTCGTGCGCGTGGACGCGATGTTTTATATGTTTGTGGGGCTGATGAACACGGCACAACCAGCGAAGTCGGTGCCAGAAAAGAAAATATGCCAATCGAAGAATATGTCGATAAATATCGCGCGGCACATGAACAATCTGTGCGTGATTTTAATCTATCATTTGATATTTATGGACGGACACATACAAAAAGACACCATGATTTAATCCAATCATTATTTTCGCGTCTGGAACAAGAAAATATGATTGTGGAAAAGTCTTCTATGCAGCCTTATTCTGTTAACGAACAGATGTTCTTGGCCGACAGATTTGTTATCGGCACATGTCCAAAATGCGGATATGACGGGGCATATGGAAACGAATGTGGTAAATGTGGGGCAACACTGGAACCAGAACAACTGATTAATCCACACAGTGCAGTTGATGCAACATCGCCGGTGGAAATGCGGGAAACCAAGCACCTGTATTTCCGCACCAGCGCAATGCAAGACAAATTGCGTACATGGATTGATTCACGCAAAGGATGGTCCAAGACAGCGTTGGCAATCGCAAATAAATGGTTAGAAGAAGGCCTGCATGACAGTCCAATTACACGCGACCTGAAATGGGGGATTCCGGTTAACAAGCCAGGATATGAAAACAAGGTTTTTTATGTTTGGTTTGATGCGCCATGGGGATATGTTTCTATATCCCAGGCGGCAAATGAAAATTGGGCAGACTGGTGGCATGGTGGCGACGATGTTACATATGCCCAGTTTATGGCCAAAGATAATGTATCGTTCCATTCTATATTTTTCCCAGCCCAAGAATTAGCCATGAACGACAACTGGAAAACAGTTGATATATTAAAAGGTTTTAATTTCTTGAACTTTAATGGTGCCAAAATTTCTAAATCAACCGGCAACGGGATATTCTTGAACGATGCAATAAATGATGCACCGGCCGATTGTTGGCGGTATGCGCTGATGGCAAGTGCGCCAGAAACAGATGATACAGATTTCACAATCGCGCGCTTTGCCGATATTGTGAACAAGGACCTGAACGGGATGTTGGGGAACTTTGTATCACGCGTGTGCAAATTAACTGCGAAAAACTTTGGTAATAATATTCCAAATGCAGGCGCAATGGATTCAGATTTAGAATCACAAATTAATGAAAAATTGAACGAATTAACCACGGCGTTGGATGCATGTGAATTTCGTGCATCGATTGCGGCGTTGCGTGGCCTGTATGCGATTGGTAATGAATATATGACAAAAATGGAACCATGGACCTTGGTTAAAAATGGCGACATGGATGCGGCGGGGGCGGTGTTAAATACATGCATGCAATTAATTGATTTATATGCGCGTGTGTCGGCGCCATTTATCCCGGCCAGCGCAACAAAAATGCAGAACGTGTTTGTAACACCCCATGATTTATCTTGGCCAGAAAATTTTGAGCCACGCATTGAAAATGGGGCGGAATTTGTTGTGCCAGAAAATCTGTTTAATCGTATTGATGAAGAAATGGTTGCGCGTTTAACTGAAAAATACACACCAAGCAAAGAAGACACCACACCAAAACCGGTTGTTGCGAAAATAATATCTGTTGAAAATCATCCAACACGTGATGATTTGCATATTTTGTCGGTGGATTTCGGGGCAGACGCACCGGTACAAATCGTATGCGCCGCACAAAATGTGCGCGCCGGGATGATAAGTGTACTGGCACCGGTTGGGGCGCAATTGCCAACAATCAAAAAACCAATTGCCCAGCGTACTGTGGCCGGTGTTGAATCGTTTGGCATGATGTGTGGGGCGTCCGAACTGGGTATTGGTGATGATGATAAAAATATCATCGAACTGGGCGACGATATGATTGTCGGTGATGTGTTTACAAAATAAAAAGGGTAAAATATGTGGAAAGTAAATGTTTATATTAAAACAGCACCGTCTTCGATGGGATATTTGACAAAGATAAGTCTGCCATGTTGGCAATGTCGCGAAAAAACACTGAAAGATGATAAATATGTACCTGTGTGTCGAAATGGTGGAAAATGCCGGGTGGCTGAATATATTTCTAAAAGACTGCCAAATGTAGAATATAAAATAGTAAATGAATCCATGCCAGAGATTACCATTTTAACACAGAATATCAATGAAATGGAACGTGCATACACAATCGCAAATCGCGCAATAAGATTGGCCAGACATCAATTATTTAGATAAGGGTACTTAAATGGAAAAAAAAATGACAATCTATGTAAAATCGTCCCCAACATCCAAAGAATATTTTCATATGGTGGATGTTAAATGTTATTGTGGGGACTATATTTTGCCAGGATGTAAAAAGTGTAAAAACTGTAACAAATGTAATGTTATTGATGTCTTGCGAAAACATAATCTAAATGTGGAATATAATCCAAATTCATCAGATAATCGCACGGCAACAATTATTGTAAAAAATATAAATGAATTGGGACGGGCCTATGAAATGGCCGACCGGGCAATTAAATTTTGTTGTTGCAAGCCAAAACATAAAACCAAATAAATGAACAACAATAAATTGCGTGTTGTATTATTGTCTTGCTGTGCGCCGTGTAGCGCGGGTGCAATACAGCAATTAAAAGACGGCGCAATTGACGGTGTTGATGATTTTATTGTTCTGTTTTTTAATCCAAATATTTTCCCAGAATCCGAATATACAAAACGCATGGCTGAACAGATAAAATACTGTGAATCCATTGGTGCAAAATATGCGGTTCTGGAATATGATCATGATGCGTGGCGCGCGGCGGTGCGCGGATTCGAAGACGCCCCCGAACGCGGCGCGCGGTGTTCACTGTGCTTTGAATATCGTTTCCGTCGCGCGGCGCAATTTGCACGCGAAAATGGATACAACGCGATTGCAAGTGTGTTGGGTGTTTCCCGACACAAAGACCAGACCCAAGTGGACACCGCCGCACAACGCATGTGTGATGATATCGAATACCTACCCATCAAATGGGATGAAAATTTACGCGTACAGATAAACCGCAATTCTGATTTTTATCGTCAAAATTATTGCGGGTGCGAATTTAGTATAAGAAAGATATAAAAACACCGGCATTTGCCGGTGTTTTTGTGTTGTTTTTTTATCCTTATCTGCCTTTGACATGTTCGTTATTAAATATGTGCGCGCCAAATGTTTTTTCAATACGATTGGACAGACATCTGCCACCAATGATTCTTTGGGGACAATTTTCAATTCCGCATATACAACCCAATGGTTTTAAACTAACCGTGATTTTGGCCGTATTGTTGCCCACATGATTGAAGTGCAGGGGGTAACCTTCTTTGAGATAAAGATATGAATTATGTGTTGCATCAACCTGGGACGATATACTTTTGACACATGTGGCCGTACCATAAAAAGCAATCGATTCTAAAAATTTACGCAATTTTTGTTCAGATAATTCGCATTCATATGTTTCTATAACATGTCCCACATCTTCTTGAAATTCAATTGTTGTGTCGTATATAAAACTTTTTTTAATCTGATCTATCTTGTTCTGATCTATATTGTTTTGCATTGGATATTCCATATATTTGTACCACCTACATTTTACCTAGATACTAGCAGCCAGAAATAATTTGTCAATATATAAATCCCCGGGATTATCCCGGGGGGGTGCGATATGTTCGACAATAAAAAACACCAGGATTTTTTACATTTGTATTATTTGTAAAAATATTCGGTTCCGGCATAAACGACCCTGTGCGGTTGTTTGTTTTACCCCTACGCGATAAAAAGTACACAACGAATCGGGAAACAGTCAACAAATCATTATATTTGCGATTTGGCAAAAACCAGTCTATAATGGGTTTAATAAACATAAAAAAAGGCACATTATGTCATCTATTTTTGTTTTCCCAGGTCAAGGCGCACAAAGTGTTGGTATGGGACGCGAATTGTATGAAAATAACCCAGACGCACGTGCCGTGTTTGATGCAGTGGATGTGGCGTTGGGGGAAAAACTGACCGATGTTATATTTAATGGACCGGCGGAAACACTGACACTGACGGCAAATGTTCAGCCGGCAATTATGGCCACATCTATTGCAATGTTACGCGCATCGGGTGCAAAATTGCCAGAATATGTCGCAGGTCACAGTTTGGGTGAATATACCGCACTGTGTGCGGCGGGTGCGTTATCTGTTGGGGACGCGGCAAAGTTATTACGCGTACGCGGAAACGCAATGCAAAGCGCCGTACCGGCCGGCATGGGATTAACCGCGGTGATATTGGGACTGGATATTGATGCGGTGCGCGAAATTTGCAAACAAACAGACTGTGATGTGGCAAACGACAACAGTCCAGGCCAGGTTGTAATTTCAGGCATGCGTGATGTGGTTGAACACACAATGCAAATCGCCAAGGAACGCGGCGCAAAGCGCGCAATGCCATTGGCATTATCTGTGCCGGTTCATTGTCGCGCACAAATGCCGGCCGCCGACGCAATGCGTGCGGCATTGGATTTGGTTGAATTACAAAAACCAGTTGTGCCGATCATATTAAATAAAACATGTGAACCAACAACTGATGTTAATGAAATCAAAGACGCATTGGTGTACCAAATGACACATGGTGTTCGTTGGCGCGAAAGTGTTTTGAACATGGCAAACATGGGTATCACAGAACAGATTGAGGTTGGACCAGGAAATGTTTTAACAGGTCTGTGTTCACGCATAACAGATAAAATAACCGCTAAGAAATTGGAGATATAATTATGTTTGATTTATCAGGACGCGTTGCATTAATCACGGGTGCCACCGGCGGTATCGGTGTCGCAATCGCTAAAAAGATGAAGGAAGCCGGTGCAACCGTCGTTGTATCGGGTCGCAACACTGCAAAAATGGACGCAGAATTTGGTGACGATTACATTAAAATTCCATGTGACCTGGCGGCCGAAGGTGGTGCGGTTGATTTGGTTATGAACACGATTGAAGCCACTGGTAAAATTGATATTTTAATTAACAATGCCGGTATCACACGCGACACATTATTAATGCGTATGAGTGATGAACAATTTGACGAAGTTATAAATACAAACCTGCGTTCTTGTTTCAAGATGTGTCGGGCGGCAATTATGCCAATGATGAAAAATCGTTTTGGTCGTATTATTAATATGGCATCAATCATCGGTACAATTGGTGGCCCAGGCCAGGCAAACTATGCCGCATCCAAGGGTGGTATGATTGCAATGACAAAATCTATCGCCGCCGAGGTCGCATCACGCGGCATCACTGCAAACGCGATTGCGCCGGGATTTATCAAAACACCAATGACCGATGTTTTGCCAGAAGAATTAAAGAAAACATATCTGGCACAGATTCCAGCCGGTCGTTTTGGTGAACCAGAAGATATTGCAAACGCATGTGTTTTCTTGGCATCGAACGAGGCCGCATACATCAACGGTCAGACATTACATGTAAATGGTGGTATGGGACGATTCTAAGAAATGCAAAACTATGATGTGATTGTTATTGGTGGTGGACACGCCGGGGTCGAGGCCGCATCAGCATCTGCCCGTCGTGGGGCGAAAACATTGCTGATGACAATGGCGGAAAGTGATTTGGGTGCATTGTCATGTAACCCCAGTATTGGTGGCCCGGGCAAATCACAGATGGTTGCAGAAATGTCGGCACTGGGCGGGGTTATGGGCCGCGCCGCAGATAGGGCAGGTATTCATTGGCGCACATTGAACGCAACACATGGTGCGGCGACCCAGGCCCTGCGCGCACAGATTGACCGCAATTTATATCATGATGCAATCGTTGATATTTTATCAGAATATAAAAATCTGGATATAAAATACGAGGCAGTTTTCGATTTAGATATTCAAAATAAGACTGTAAATGATGCATATACAGCAAAAGCAATTGTTTTAACCACGGGTACTTTTTTACACGGCGTTGTAACGCGTGGAGATGAAAAAATTTCATCAGGTCGATTACAAGACGATGGCACATACCAGGCGGCTGATAAAAATATTTCTGATGTTCTGTGTGAGGCAGGGTTCAAAATTCTGCGGTTAAAGACCGGTACACCGGCGCGCATTTATCGTGATTCAATTAATTGGGACGCATGTGAAATCCAAGAACCAGACACACCACATGACTGGTTTGATTTAGGAGATGAAAATAACAATTATCACTCGGCGTGCTATATCACGCATACAAATGAAAAAACGCATGATGTAATTCGTCAAAACATAAAAAATGCACCAATGTATAATGGCGATATTGTTGGCACCGGGCCGCGTTATTGCCCAAGTCTGGAAGACAAAGTTATGCGTTTCCCAGAACACACATCGCATCATGTTTTCCTGGAACCCGAAGGGTACAACAGTGACATTATTTACCCTAATGGTATTTCAACCAGTTTTGGTCGCGACATCCAAGACATTTGGATTCGCACCATTGCGGGATTGGAAAACGCGCGTATTGCGCGATATGGATACGCAATCGAATATGATGCAATTGATGCACGCGCGCTAAATGACAAATTACAAAGCAAAGATTTGCCACACATGTTCATGGCGGGGCAAATTAATGGTACAAGTGGTTACGAAGAAGCCGCCGCACAGGGTCTGGTTGCGGGGGCAAATGCGGCTGCATATGCATTGGGGACGGATTATCTGGAATTGGACCGGACAAATGCGATGATTGGTGTGTTGATTGATGATATAACAACATTGGGTGTGGATGAGCCATATCGTATGTTCACATCACGCGCAGAATATCGATTAAACCTGCGCGCAGATAATGCAATCGCACGATTGGGAAAAATTGGTGTTAAACTGGGGCTGATATCACAAACACAATACGATAAAATTTATAATTTGAAACGCGATATAATTGCCGAAAACGATAAATTTTATGCCGGGTATATTGCACGCAACGAACGCGAAATTGCCGCGTATAAGCGCGATGCAGATATGAAAATCCCGGCTGATTTTAAGTATGATAATTTACCGGGCCTGACGAACGAATTAATAGAAAAACTGAATACAGTGCGGCCCGAAAATATTGCGGATTTATCGCGCATACCAGGCATGACGCCGGCGGGGATTATGGTTGTATTGCGGAAAATAAAGGCATAAAATGAAACACGATGAAATTGTGAATAAAATTTTAAGTGGTGATATTTTATCTGAATACAATCATGCAAATATTATAACGCGCAAAGACAATCGTGATTTTATGCAATTTGATTGCAGTGGGTTTGTTGCATGGTATATTGGAACAAATGGTTATTTGCGTGCATTGGCCGAAATCAGGGGGTATTTGCGCGCGACAGATTTCTTGAAAATAAATCGTTTTTATTGCCAGGATTTTGAACGAATTTATAACCATCCGGAAAATTTGCGCTACTGGAAAATTCATAAAAATATTTTTGATATGCACCCAGACGATATTTTAATAATTGTATATGGTGACGGCAATGGTCATATGATGATTGTAGATAAAATTATTAGTCGTTCTGGCAACGATATAGAATTAAGAATTGTTGATTCAACGCGTCTGTTACACAAAAACGACACGCGCAGTCAAAGTGGCATTGGTTATGGTGATATAAAAATAACATTTGATAATAATGGTATTTTATACGACCCCCAGAATCCGCAGCGCACACCAACATATGTTAACGCATATATTGCCAGACCGATTAAGTAAAAAACCACTGGAAATTATCATAAATATGGTCTATAGTCGTGGGCGACGCCGGTGTAGCTCAGCTGGTAGAGCATCTCATTCGTAATGAGGGGGTCGTAGGTTCAAGTCCTATCACCGGCACCAGAAATAAATAAACAAAAATGAAACAGGCAACAATAATTATTATTAAATAATGGTCAACTGCGCTTCTGCGGTGGCTGGGGCGCATGGGCGCCTTTTTTTAATGGTAATTAGCAAAGTTCATAGTTCAAAGTTCAATTGATGCCGTGCGCCAAAGACGCACACAATATTTGAACTTTACACAGTGCACTTTGAACATTAAATACGGAGTATTAATATGTCATATCCAAAAACCGACCCACGCGCAGACTTTACCGCCATGGAACATGATTTATTGTCATACTGGCGCGAAAATGATGTCTTTCATAAAAGTTTAGAAAAAACAAAGTTGGGACATCCGTTTTCCTTCTATGATGGGCCACCGTTTGCAAATGGTAAACCACACTGGGGACATTTGGGGGTATCGGTTGTCAAAGATATGGTGTCGCGTTTTCAGACAATGAACGGTCGCTTTGTTCGTCGCGAACTGGGGTGGGATTGCCATGGGTTGCCGGCAGAAAACTCGGTCGAAAAAAAGGTTGGTAAATCCGCCAAAGATATTGTGGCAAACGATGGTATCGCCACATTCTGTGACATGTGTCGGACAGATGTTATGACATATACGAACGATTGGAATCACTTTATCACCAGAATGGGTCGCTGGGTTGATATTGGCGATGGATACGGTTATAAAACAATGAACAAAGACTATATGGAATCGATGCTTTGGACATTGAAATCGTTGTATGAAAGGGGCCTGTTGTATAAAGATTACAGTGTTAATCCATTTGACTGGGTCAATGGTACGGTTGTGTCTAATTCCGAAGCATCCCAGGATTATCGCGAAATCGTTGATGATGCGGTAACGGTTTGGTTCGAACTGGAAAATGGTGATAGAGTCATTGCATGGACAACAACGCCATGGACATTACCGGCAAACAGTGCATTGGCGGTAAATCCACGTATGACATACCTGCGTATGCAAGACACGGACGGTGCGGTTTATATTGTCGCAGAAAGCCGCTTGAAAGCATATGAAAAGCAATTCGCAAATGCAACGGAAATAGGGCGCGTAACGGGCGCAGATTTAGCCGGCATGCATTATACGCCACTGTTCCCATATTATGCGGGGCAATCTGAATTATTGTTCCAAGTAATACCAGCGGACTATGTTTCTGATTCCGATGGTACAGGTATTGTTCATATTGCACCGGCATACGGGGCAGATGACTTCTGGGCGGCGAAAAATATTGATGCAAAATTCCCGGTGTTATTAAATGTTGATACGTATGGCAATTTTGATGAAACGGTAACGGATTTTGCGGGTGAAAATATCTTTGCCGCAACACCAAAGATTCTGGATTGGTTAAAAGCAAATGGCCGCCTGGTTAAAAAAGAACAGTACAAGCACAGTTATCCATTTGGTGACCGGTCAAAAGAAAAATTAATATATCGCGCAACGGATTCTTGGTATATTGACGTACCAAAAATCAAAGATAAATTGATTGCGAATAACAATCTGGTTAACTGGACAAGTGCCGGTGAACGTTTCCGTATGTGGATTGAAAATGCACGCCCGTGGTCTATTTCACGCAACCGTTTCTGGGGGATGCCATTGCCAATCTGGGAAAAAGACGGCGAATTCAAGGTATTTGGTTCAATCGCAGAAATCGAAGAATTCTTTGGTGTGAAAATCGATGATTTGCATCGTCCAACACTGGATAAATTAACCAAAGACGGTTGGACGCGCATCCCAGATGTTCTGGATTGCTGGGTGGAATCGGGTTCTATGCCATGGGCATCGCTGCATTATCCATTTGAAAACAAAGATAAATTTGATGCGACATTCCCCGCAGATTATATTATCGAAGGCCAGGATCAAACACGTGGTTGGTTCTATGCGCTTATGGTGTTGGCAACCGCATTGTTTGACAAACCTGCGTTCCGCGCGGTATCTGCAAACGGTATGATTGTCGATGAAAACAAAAAGAAATTCTCGAAATCATTACGCAACTTTGTTGACCCATCTGAACAGATTGAACAGTACGGCGCAGATGCAATTCGTCTGTTTATACTGGGGTCTAATTTTATGAAGGCCGAACCAGTGCCGGTTGATAAAGAAGGTAAAGTTTTTGCAGAATCAACAAAAACAATTTTAACACCACTGTGGAACGCATACCACTTCTTTACACTGTATGCAAACGCAGGAAACATTGTTGCACATGATATTGTTAATCCAACAAATGCGCTGGATAAATATATCTTGGCGGAATTAAATGTATTAATTGATGTGGTTAAAAACGCCTTGGATGAATATAAACCAGATACAGCCGTCAAAGAATTTGTGCGTTTCTTGGATATTCTGAACAACTGGTATATTCGTCGTGGGCGCGCGCGTTTCTGGGACGAAGAACAGGCGGCGTTTGATACACTGTACACGGTGTTGGTAAAACTGTGCCGCGTATTGGCACCATTTGCACCGTTTGTAACAGAACATATCTATCGTGCATTGACGGGCGCGGAATCTGTGCATTTAACAGATTTCCCAACCGCGGATGCGTTTGATGCAAAAATCGTTGACGATATGCGTCGCGTTCAATCGGTTGTATCAACCGGTAAACAGTTGCGCGAACAATATAAATTGCGTAATCGTTTGCCGTTGGCAATGCTGACGGTGGCGGGAACTGATTTAAGTGCGTATGCCGATATTATTCGCGATGAATTAAATGTGAAATCCGTCCAGTTTGTTAACAATATTGGTGATGTCGCAGACAGTTTTGTGTACCTGATTACACCAAAAATTGGCGCGCGTTTGGGTGGGGCATTAAAAGAAATTATCCCGGCCGTCAAACGCAACGAATATGAAATCAATGGTGATAAACTGGTTGTGGCGGGACACGAATTAAATGCGGATGAATTTGAAAATCGTTTAACAGTCAAAGAAGGCATTAATGGCGCAGCATTGCCAGACAATACCGCCGTTGTTGTTCTGGATACAAATGTAACCGCAGATTTGGTTGCCGAAGGTCTGGCAAATGATGCGTTGCGCTTTATCCAAGACACGCGTAAAACCGCCGGTTTGGATGTATCTGACCGTATCGTTTTGACATATAATGCGGACCCTGCGCTGGCAATGGCAATCGACGCCCATAAAAAGCGTATTATGAGTGAGGCACTGGTCGTTGAAATGGTAAATGGTGACGGCGAATATTCAACAGAAATCGAAGGGTATTCATTGGCAATCTCGGTCAAAAAAGCATAAAAGGATAAATCATGAAATTCCCATATTTGTACTGTGGCAATATCACAACGAAATGTCCGGAAAAATTACCGGACGGGCGTTGTAAATTAACAGAACGCTTGGACGAATGTGAACGCTGTCCGGATTCTGTGGTGGTTGAAAATCCAGATATGGGATTTCTGATTAAGTATATGTATCATATCCACAATAATGGCGCGCGTGTGATTTCAACAACCTGCAGAAGAGAACCGTCTTATCCAGATAATATATATTGTGGTCAAATTGATAAGCACTGTCCATATCAATCGCCGGGCGGAAAATGCAAAGCACACGAATATATGCCGGAACACGAGGACTGTCCACACGAAATGTATCTAAGCGAGGAAATGGAATTAGCCACACGTTTGATGCAATTTATTCATCGTGATTTGGATAAACAAAAATAAAAGGGAAAGATATGGCAAAAAAATATACTTATTGCAACAGACATTTTAATCCTGAGGCATATCCAGAAGAAATGAAATGCGATAAACTAAACCCAAGAACAGGGTACTGTAATCAAATCAAGGGTTATATGTGTTTTGATGAATTAAAACTGACCCCGACAGAAGCAAGAATTATGCAAAGCCTGCGAATTGTTAAAGCACAAAATGCGAAAATTCTGGAACTATTGCAAAAACAGAAATAAATGAAACTGACCCCGCAAAGATATTTTGAATTAGTGCCACCGACGATTGATATGACAATACGGTCGGAACTGTATCACACAAATGAATTTAACTTTGCGGTGGCGGTTATTTTATCCGCCCAGGCAACGGACAAAAAGGTGAACGAAGTCACACCTGAATTGTTCCGCGTGGCACCAACACCACAAAAGATGCTGGAACTGGGGATTGACGGATTAAAAAATCATATCAAGGTTATTTCTTTCTTTAATAACAAGGCAAAAAACATTATTGCGTTGGCTTCAACCTTGGTTGCCGAAAACATGGTGGATGTTTTCCCAGAAAAATATCACAACCGTGATGTGTTAATGCGGTTGCCTGGCATCGGTCAGAAAACAGCAAATGTTGTATGCAATGTTTTATGGGGCGCACCCAATATCGGCGTTGATACGCATGTTTTCCGCAATGCACATCGTTATGGTTGGGTGGACGCGTCCGACAACACCCCGGAAAAAGTCGAAGAAAAATTACTTAAAAAAATTCCAAAAAAATACCACCCGATTGTAAATCATGTAATGGTTTTACATGGTCGATATGTATGCAAGGCATTGCGCCCAAATTGTGAAAAATGTGCGGTCGCAAAGTGGTGTCCCGCAAAACAATAAAAAACACCGGCAAACGCCGGTGTTTTTTTACTATTTACGCAGACCTAATTTCTTAATCAGTTCTTCGTATTCGGCAACATCATTTTTCTTGATATATGCCAATAATTTTTTACGACGATTAACCATCAACAACAAACCACGTTTTGAGTGTTTGTCTTTGTGATTGGCCTTCATGTGTTCTGTCAAATTGCGAATACGCAATGTAAGACCAGCAACCTGGGCCGCAGCAGAACCACCATTGTCATGTTCAGTCGTTTTGAAATTTGCCACTACTTCGGCAATTTGTTCTTTTGTAACGGACATTTGTTTTTCCTTTTGTTTTTTATATTGTTCTTTTCGGGCGCAATATACCATCCGACACCATGCCAATTCCAATGAACGCATCACCAGAATATACACGGCGCAAACCCGCCGCACCCACCGTCGCGACAAAGCCGCCGTTTTTATAAACCCCAGCCGCCGTGCCGTCAAGATTCACAACCGGAATGTCCCCCAGTCCTGAATCAATTGGTTCCAAGTATTTCTTGAAATCGCCACCATTATTAACCAGATTTTCTAAAAAATCAAGTTTTACTGCATTTTTTATAGTAAAACCATTGGTTTGTGTCCGGCGTATCATATCAACCGTCGCAATACACCCACACATTTTGGCAATATCACGGGCAATTGATCGCACATATGTACCACGACTGCACATCACGCGAAAATGCCACGATGCATTGCGTACACCCAGAAATTCTAGTTCAAAAATTTCTATTTGGCGGGGCGGTATTTCAATATTTTTACCACGACGCGCGGCATCGTATGCACGCATGCCATCGACATGTACCGCAGAATACATCGGTGGCGTTTGCATAATTTTACCAATCAATTTTGGCAATGCAGATTCTACCATTTCAACCGTTGGAACAATATTGTCACGCGCGATTTCGTGACCTGTTATGTCAAGGGTATCTGTTTCAAATCCAAATTGACACGAAAACAAATATTCTTTGTGGTTGGAATTTATTTCTTCGATAAAAGGTATCATTTTGGTGGCACCACCAATCGCAATTGGCAAAACCCCAGATGCCATTGGGTCCAGTGTGCCGATATGTCCAAACTTTTTCGTTTCAAACATACGCGCAATGCGCCCGCCTGCTGTGCGGGAAAACAACCCTGATTCTTTGTCCAAGATTATAAATCCATCCGCCATTACCCTCTATTCCCCAAACAGGTTTAATTGTGAACGCACAGGCGATGATACAACATGTGCCATCGTGGATGACTGGGCGGATTTTGGTTTTGCCTGGTCCGTGGGGGCATGTGATTCCAGAGATGACAAAACGTTCTCTGCGCGCGCAACCACAGATGCCGGCATCCCCGCCATACGCGCCACATGGATACCATACGAACGATTGGCAACGCCGGGTACAATTTTATGCATAAATACAATTTCATTGTTGTGTTCACGAACATCAATAGTCAAACAAGAAACATTATTCAATTCACCACGCGACACCAAATGTGTTAATTCGTGATAATGGGTTGCAAACAATGTTCGCGGTTGCATCGTGTCCAGAAATTCCAGGACCGCCTGGGCAATAGCCATACCGTCATATGTTGCGGTACCACGACCAATTTCATCGAATATGATAAATGATTTATTTGTGGCACGGTTTAGAATATTTGCAGTCTCAGCCATTTCAACCATAAATGTTGATTGACCGGCGGCCAGGTTATCCGATGCACCAACACGACTGAACAATTGATCACAAATGCCAATGGTCGCAGATGTTGCCGGCACAAATGACCCCAGGTGTGCCAGCACAACAATTATCGCATTTTGGCGCAGGTATGTTGATTTACCCGCCATATTCGGCCCCGTCAACAGCGCAATTGGTCGCGCGTTCAAATTACAATTGTTTTTAACAAAGTTATCACCACGCGCACGCAGCACAGATTCAATTACAGGATGACGACCACCAACAATATCAAACGCATTATCATTTGTTATGTTTGGACATACCCAAGAATATAAATCTGCAACATATGATAATGAACACCAAACATCTGCATCCGCCAATAAATCTGCCACAGACAGCAAATCATCAGATACCGCACGGATATTATCAATCAAGGTGGAAATGATTTGTGATTCTATCCCGGCGGATTTTTCAGCCGCACTGCGGACATCGTTATCTAAATCAATCAAACGCGCCGTTGTAAATCGCATATTGCCGGCCATGGTTTGGCGATGAATAAATCCGGATTCAGGCGCCATCATGATATCTGCACGCGAACTGGGGATTTCAATAAAGTATCCCAAGATATTATTGTACTTTATTTTTAATGTGTTTATCCCCGTCTTGGATACATATTCAGATTGCAATGCGGCAATTGTTTCTTTGGCCCCGTTGGCCAAACGGCGCATATTATCCAGTGATGCATCAAAACCATCACGAATCACATTGCCATCACGGAAAAATGTCGGCAATTCATCCGCCAATGCATTGCGTAATTTTAGTGCTAATTCATCATGTGTGTTTATCGATGCAAAACGCGCCGCCAACCCAGAATCCAAACGCGATGACATCATTTGGGCATGGGGCAGGGCAGATAAAAATTCCAAGATATTACGCATATCACGCGGCGTGCCACGACCAGATAGCAAGCGCGACAAACAACGACCAACATCCGGCACGGTCGATAACATGCGTTGCAATCCCATCATAACATCCGGGTTCAGCATCATGTGGGAAATGTGGGCCTGGCGTTTTTTTATTTCATCTATATCCGATGATAATGCACGCAGATATGAACGCAATTTACGCGCACCAGCCGCCGTCTTGGTGTTATCAAGAACATCAATCAGACATGTACCACCGTCATTAATTGGTGCATCTATTTCAAGACTTTTCCATGTGGCGGAATCTATTAACAATTGTGCGCCAGATTTGAATTGATGCGGCGCACGAAATGTTATCGGTGCATCGCGCTGGGTATTAAATAAATATCCAGCCAGCAAACATATCGCATTATCAATATTCGTAGAAACCGCATCCATACGCACAACACCGCCAAAAACACGGGAAACAATTTGGTCAATATCGGTGCGATGATACAGTTTTTCAAAAACAGCGGTTGTCTTGAAAATATCGCGCAGTTGCATAATCTTGTCATTTTCGGCCGCATGTGATGGATATATAACCTCGGCCGGGTTAAGGCGAACCAGGTCGTCAATAATATCAGATGTTTTACCAATAA
The DNA here is from genome assembly GCA_017472065.1 of Alphaproteobacteria bacterium. Taxonomy (GTDB): domain Bacteria; phylum Pseudomonadota; class Alphaproteobacteria; order Rs-D84; family Rs-D84; genus Enterousia. Next base: position 91,324 of record JAFURB010000004.1, read on the forward strand.
AAAATTCACCGGTTGAAATATCACATCCGGCAATATCAAATTCTTGGTTTGACAATGGGACAACCGATACCAAGAAATTTGAATTCTTAGGTGTTAATAAATTTTCATCCGTTAATGTCCCGGGGGTTAAAACACGCACCACCTTGCGTTCAATAAACTTGTGCCCACGGGATTTAGCCTCGGCTGGGGTTTCCATTTGTTCAACAAGTGCCACCGAAAAACCGCCACGCACCAGACGACCAAAATAATTATCCGCCGCGTGCCACGGTATTCCACACATTGGAATAGATTCACCATCGCCATCGGTACCACGCGCCGTCAAAACCAACCCTAGATTTGAACTGATTATTTTTGCATCTTCGAAAAAAGATTCATAAAAATCCCCCAGACGAAACATCAACAACGCATCTGGATTTTCCGCCTTCATATCAACATACTGTTGCATCACAGGGGTCAGTTTACTTTTTTCTGCCACGATAAATTCCGTTTGATAAAAATTATTATTGATTAGTTACTTTTAATGTTTCTATTTTTAATTCGGCTTCTTTTAACAATTGTTCACAGTATGCCTTTAATTTAACACCTTGTTCATATGCCGCAACAGAATCCGCCAATGGCAATTCGCCAGATTCCATTTTTTTTACCAATTCCATTAATTGTTTGTATGCTTCTTCGAATGTTGGTTTGTTTTCGTCCATGATTATACCCCCGATTGTTTATCAGGATTACCATACAAAAACAAACATAAATTTGCAATTAAAAATCCGGCATTTGCCGGATTTTTATTATTCTGTTACAATGGGCGCTGTTTGTTCAACAACCGATTCCACAACCAATTCTGGGACCGGTTCTGTCACAGGATTTTGAACCGCGTTCATGTCTGCAATTAATGCATCCAGACGTTCGACGGTTTCACTGTCGCCCAGGGCCGCACCAATCGTACGAGCAGATTCCAAATCTGCACGAGCAGCATCCATATTGCCCAAGTTTACATTTAATGCCGCGGATTTTTCAAAGTAATCCATAGCACGCGTGGACAAACTTTCGCGTTCTTCCATTGTTGGGGCGCCTTGAATCTGTTCAGAAATTACACGAACCGCAGATGAATAATCATTGATTGCATCTGCGTAATTACCAAGTGCAGTGTAGGCTTCGGCGCGTTCCGCATAGACTGTTGGATTCACAACACCTTCGGGGCGAGCCAATGAATTTGTATAGTCTGCAATCGCACCTTCCCAATTCTTTAACCACAGGTTTAACTGACCGCGTTTTGCATACAAATCACGCAATTGTAATACCGGTGTTGGGTTTGTTGTGTTTGCAGCCATGGCATTATTAATGTCGTTCAATGCTGCACCATAATCTTCCAGACGAATATTTAATAATGCGCGATCATAAAACGCAACCGCGTTTTGGGCATCTTTTTCCAATGCCGCGTCAAAGTCCGCCATCGCATTACGATAATCACCAGACTGCATATATGCTTCGCCACGCAAGATATATGTATCAATCGATGCCGCACCACCATCAATTGCCGCAGTTAAATCAACAATCGCTTCGTCAATTGTACCGGCCAGTAATTTTGTTTTACCGCTTTCATAATAATCATTGGCTTGTAACAATTGTTCTTCGCTAATTTGTGATGTTGTCGATGGTGTATAAATTGCATCGTGACTGCGACCCAAGATATAAAATGTCGCCGCAATAAAGAACAAAATTATAAACCAGTAAACATAAATTGATAAAGACCAAGAACCACCACATGATTTCTTTGGTGTGATTTTTGCAACAGGTTTTGACTTAGAAACCGGGGCTTTTTTTGTTATTTTTGTGTTTTTTGATGGTGTTTTTTTCATAAAAATCTCCCTTCCGTTTAATGGAATATTAGAGAGTTTTTATCATTTCGTCAATTGTTTTCTGTGAAATCTTTTTAATTTGTCCCGGGGTAAGATTTCCCAGTTCTATTTTTCCATACTTTATACGATGTAATTTCACAACCGGACATCCACATGCACGCATTACAATTCTGATTTCGTTCTTTTTACCTTCGGTTATTTCGATACGCAAAATATTTGGTTCTGTTTCCGTGATTTTCATTGGTGCATAACGAATACCATCAACCGTTATTCCACGACGCGCTAAATCCAGTTTTTTTGTATTACCAGAAACAGTCGCAATATAAACACGTGGAATTTTTGATGACGGTAATGTCAGGCGTCGTGCCAATTCGCCATCATTTGTTAATAGCAATAGCCCAGTTGTTTTATAATCCAATCGCCCAACATATCTTAAATTCTTATATTTTTCCGGCAACACATCATAAATCGTTTTGCGAGCATGCGGATCATACGCAGTTGTCATCGTATTTATCGGCTTATAAAACGCATACAATTCTGTGTTTTTTTGCGTATCTATTTGTTTGCCATTAACCGTCACAACATCATTAGGTCCGACAAAATTAACCGGACTGTCGATTACATTACCATTTATCGCAACCACGCCATTGGCAATTAGTTTTTCGGCCACGCGTCGTGACGCAACACCATTATCAGATAAAAATTTAGCAATTCGCATCGTCATTTTTATTTTAGTATTTTTGCCAGCGCAACAATCGCCGCCGTTTCTGCACGCAAAATTGTTTTACCCAAACTTACCCCACGGGCATGCGCCGCATCCAGCATTTCAAATTCTGTATCTGAAAAACCACCTTCGGGACCAATCAGTATTTTATCTGTGTTAAAATCGGTCGATGCGTCTGCACCATATGCCACACGTTCGTCTGCAAAAACAACATCGGATAAATCTAGTTCAGAAAACTTAACAGGCTCTAAAATTTCCGGTACAGAATTACGATTTGATTGTTCGGCGGCCTCGGTCGCTATTTTTTGCATACGCCCCCAATTTATATGGTGCGCGACCGTGCGGGCGGTTATAACCGGCAAAATCCGTGCAACCCCCATTTGGGTCGCCATATTAATTAAATCATCTGTATGCTTAATCGGGGCAAACATCAATGTTATATTATTTGACGGGTCAATATGTGATGTCTTTTCACCAATAATCAGATTTTTATCATCATCTGAAACCGTCGCACTGTATTCATTTCCGCCACCAAAAACCAAACAATTGCGCGTACGCATAACGCGCGTTAAATAGTGCAGTGTTTCACGTGTCAGCGGTATTGTAATACCAGGTTTAATATTATCTTCAATATAAATTCTTGGAATATTTTTCATAAATTCGTATTTCCTGATTTATCCAAATGATTTTTTCTGATATAATCATAACACAATGGCCAAGAAGTTCAAGATTTTATCCGCATCCGGCAAAGGCAAAGGAATAGATATATTCCGGTCCACTGCGTACAAAGAACACGAAAAAACACCAATGGCACAGATATTCTGGCGCATTCGGTGGGGGTGTGGTATATGGATTGCAGCCGCATTGGCATTTGGCGCGTCGTTTATTATTGAACATATTTGGCGATATGGGTGGAGTCCCGCCAGTGCAGTATGGACAAAAACATATCTGATGAATTTGTTGACCAGTGGCGGTCTGGCCGCGCTGGCCGAATTACCGGCATGGTTTTGGCGTTGCATTTTCAGAACTGATTTAGCATGCATGGTACCACTGTTACCACTGATTGCATACTATTTTCTGTCAGACGGCACATTTACCGACGAATTTAACCCACACGGCAAAGATAAATTTGATGAAAAATCATCAAACAAAGCCACCGCCGCCGATATTAAAAAGATGAACCAGGATTGGAAAAACAAAGAAGGGTTGTTCAAAGGTTTTATTATTGTTCTGGGATATTTTAAAAACAAGGGCAAAAGTGTACCCTTGATGTTCGATGAACCGTTGTCTGCGTTATGTGTTGCGCCCCCGGGAACCGGTAAAACCAAAGGGGTTGTTGAGCCAACAATTCTGGAATGTGACACCGTATCAATGATTATTAACGACCCAAAACCCGAATTAAAACAAACAACCAGTGGTTATCGTTCAACTGTGGGGCCGGTGTTTATTATGAACTGGGCAGGACAAGACGACCCCGCACGCGGTATATATTATCCGTCATGGAATCCATTGTCGCCCGAACATGTGCCGTTTAACCAAGAACAACGCGATTTGTATATTGATTCAATTTGCAACACACTTATCCCAGACCGTTCGGGGTCGTCGGCCGACCCACACTGGACAATAACTGGGCGTGCGGCACTGACCGGATTTGTACAATATATTGTATCCAAGGTTGAACGCGCCAAGGCAGACGATTATTTCTATGCACGCATGGTTAACGGCACATTTAATGCCGAAGATGCCGCGGTGTTATCTGACTATTACCTGTCTATGATGACAGATCCAAATGCATATGCGGCGCATGCAATGTTGCAACGCGGTGAATTAAATGCAATGAACTATGTCCATGTTGGAACATGGGCCAACATTCCAGATGCATGGCGCGGTAAAGAAGCATCTTTACCAATGATTCTGGATTGGTTAACATCCAGCCAGATTGAAATTGCACGTCAGATGGATGAACGTAGAAAAGCCGGCGACCAAATGGTTATGATGGCCGATCCAATGAAGGAATTGTTCCAAAACGCGGTCGATGAAGCGCGCCAATACGCATATTCGCATCGCGCCATCCAAGAATTAACACAATTAGCAAACACACCTGACAAGGAACGTGGTTCTATTATGTCAACCGCGCTGTCTGGATTAACAATTTTCCGTAATGCCGCCGTACGCAATCGTACATCACATTCAGATTTTCATTTTTCGGATTTACGTGGAATGCGCGACCCGCGCGACGGTAAAATAAAACCAGTGTCGGTGTATCTATCAATCAATATGGTTGATGCCCAGGCACTTAATCCAATCACTGCTATATTTATTGAATTGATGTCAAACTTCCTGTTGGCAAACAAACCAGATGAAGAACACAATGGGCAAAAATTGGGACCATATCCGGTATTGTTTGTATTGGACGAAATGCCAAAAATGCAAAAAATGCAGGCTGTTATCCAGGGGCCAGACCTGGGGCGTGGACAAAAGATTTCATACCTGTTAATCGGTCAGGACTTAAACCAGATTTCCGAAAAATACGGGCAAGAAGCCGCAAATACCATCATATCAACAACGGCTGCCAAAATTGTCATGCGACAAAACGATCCAAAAACCGCCGAACGTTTTTCGGATATGATGGGCATGAAAATGAAAAAAGAAAAAGGTGCCGACGGCAAAGAAGTTACCAAGGAATCATTGCTTTATACACCAATGGATATCATGAAATTGGAAGAGGGCAAACAACTGGTTATTATCCAGGGGCACTATAACCGCCCGATTGAGGCAGACCAGGAAAGATGGCATCTGAACAAAACACCGGTTCAAAAAGAACTGTTCAAGAAGGTACAAATGGGCGAGGCACCGCCACTGCCGGAATTCTTGGTGCCGTCGCATCATCGTGCGCTGGGGTATGCGGGCACACCACGGATATATTATCCAGCAACCAAGGAAATTAAAATATTATCATAATAAAAAATCCCGCGAAACGCGGGATTTTTTATCAGCGCGGACCGCCCATTGGATTACCCATACGCATCTGGTTACCAGACGACATTGTTTTTGCACCAACGCGACCCGTGATAATTTTATCACCAACCTGTATTTCATCGGAAATAATTTCGGTTTCTGTGGCGGTACTTAAACCCTTTTCATATGGTACCAATACCACATCGCCATCACGCATCAATGCCAGGTGTGTCTTTGGTGTTGCACCATTTACCAATGTTTCGTCAACCAAATCATTAAATGTACGAACTAAAAATGCTGAATTTGCAGCTTTCCATACATTTTGTTTTTCAGATATTATAATTGTCACAAATGCAGTCATACCTGGTTTCAGACGCAAATCAGTATTATCAACATCAATTACAACCGTATAAACAACAACATTAGATGTTACCGTTGGTGACAGACGAATTTGACGAACAATACCCTCAAATGTTTCGGTTGGATATGCATCAACGGTAAATGTTACCGGTTGACCATCTGCGATTACACCAATGTCAGCCTCGGATACAGATGTTTCAATCTGCATTTTTGTTAAATCTTCGGCAATTTCAAACAGATCGGGTGTCTGGAACGATGCCGCAACTGTTTGTCCAACATCAACCTTGCGCGAGATGACAGTACCATTAACAGGCGATGTAATCGTCGCATACCCCAGATTTGTTACCGCGCGGTCATATGTTGATTGGGCGCGTTTTACGGATGCTTCGGCCTGTTTATATGTGTTTTCAGCCTGTTCCATTTCAGAACGTGCGATAATGTCGGCTTCGAATAATTCTTTGCTGCGCTTGTATTCACTTTTTGCCAGGTCGCGTTGTGATATTGCACTGTCCAGTGATGCACGCGATTCATCAACCGTTGCCTGTAAAACAGATGGTTCGATGGTCAACAAAACATCGCCCTTGGATACGGTCGAATTAAAATCAACATAAAGGTTGTCAATTGTACCAGATACCTGGGAACCAACATTGACCGTGTTAACAGGTTGAATTTCACCGGTGGCGGTTACAACCTGGCGCAGGTCGCCACGCGAAATATTAACAAGTGCATATTGCGTTTTTGCATCTTCGGAACCACCAAATATGAAAAATCCACCCAATACCGCAACAACCAATATTGTAACCCACCAACGCTTGCCCCAAATCCAGGACAACAAACGTTTATACCACGCACGTTTTGGCGTGACAGATTGTGTTGATGATTTCTTAGTTAAGTTCTTTTTCATCTGTGTTTTCCTTTTCCATTTCTGCTGTTATATCCCCAACCGCCAGCGCAACCGCCGCGCGTTTTGTAAATAAATCATATCGGGCGGCATTATGCTGTTTTTCTGCAGTTACCAGTTCTGATTGTGCCGTTTGCCAATCTAGCATGGTTGCACGGCCAACACGGTACATACCCGCCGTTACGCGTTCTGATTCGGTTGCAGATTTTAGTAATGTCTGGGTTTGGGTTAAAACTTTCTGTGCGGTTTTATAGTTTTGATATGCTGTAAAAACATCCAACGATGCGTTATCCGTCACATTGCGTTCGGTTTCAATGGCACGTTCATAGTTTGCATTTGCACTGCGAATACCGTACATATTGGCAAAACCTGCGAATATTGGCATTGATGCACGGATGCCGATGCTGCCACTTACCTCGTCCATGCCGGCACCATATGTTTCAGATGGACGATTGTTCCATGACAATGAACCAGATGCCGATATCGATGGCAGATTTTTCAGAAACGCGCTGTTGCGGCGATGCCATGCCGCATCCTTGTTCGCGGATGCACGCAATAAATCAGGACGCTTTTCGCGCGCAATTTCAAATAATTCATCCAATGATTTTGAATCGCCGGGTGTGCCAATTTCAGCCGGCAAATCTGCAATCGTTAATTCATCATCCGCAGAAAAAGACAATTGACTTAACAATTTACCCTTGGCTATTTCGCGATTATTTTTTGCGCGTTCTAAATCTAATTCGCGACTGGCCAATGTGGTGTCGGCTTTTAAGACATCCGCCTTGGCGACGGCACCAGCCTTGAACTTTTTTGATGCGGTATCATGGGCGGTTTTCGCAACCGACAATAACATTTCAGCAGACTTTACATCCGCGTCCGCGTTTAACAATGAATAATAAGAACCAATCAAACCATAAATATAGTTCTGGACCGTTTCATCATAATCAAATCCAGCCGCCTGCCATGCGTAAATCAACTGTTTTTGGTCGGAAAAACGTTTGCCAAAATCAAATATCAAATAAGATGCAGACAACGATGCCCCATACGACCAATCGCCCCAATCGTTATTACGGTACGGCAGTGATGCAGATGCATTTGCACTGACCGATGGTAAATAGTTCGCATAGCCTGCATTTTTACTGAAACGCGATGATTCATATGCCAGATATGCCGATGCAGTCTGGGGATTGCGACACAGCCCCAGTTCAATAACATCGGGTAAATTAAGTTTTTCAGTCGGCGCATTGATGCGTGTTGCACAGTCATCAGCCGATGCAAACGCATAAAATGGCACCAATAAAAATACTAAAAATGACAGTTTTCTCATATAAATTCTCTCTCTGGTACAATACTTTTTGTATTTTATATATTTTTATGTTGAATTACAATTTTTTTTTGCGTAAGATGCAAACACCAAAAGTTAAGGCTTGGTGGCAGAGTGGTTATGCAGAGGACTGCAAATCCTTGGATGCCGGTTCGATTCCGACCCAAGCCTCCAAAATAAGAAGCACCCGAATGGGTGTTTTTTATTTTGGAAATTCATGGTGCTATCGAACCGACCCGGTTCGCATAAGAGCCGAGATTTGTCGTGTGCAATATGTGCACGCACACGACGAATCCGTGCGAGTGGTGAGTCAAGTTGCGTTTAGCAACGGTCGCCAACGGCGATGCGAACATTCCGACGACACGCATCCAAATAAAAAATGTCCGTTTATCGGGCATTTTTTGTTTCTTGTTTAGATTCTTATTATTTATTATTATACCAACCATGATTAATGTATTAACACTGACAAATTTTAGAAATCATGATGCGTGTCGGGTCATAACACATGGACGCGGCAATGTAATTATTACCGGTCCAAATGGGGCCGGTAAAACCGCAATATTAGAGGCTGTTTCAATGTTATCCGGTGATCGCGGGATGCGTGGCGCAGATATGCGCGACATCGCACGATTTAACGGCAATGGGGATTTTTCTGTATTTGCAACACTGGATGACGCAACTGATTTATCAATTACATTTAACCCAGGTGACACAAATCGTCGTGCAAAAATCGATGGCGATAATGTCGCGTTATCCGAAATGGCAAAACATTTAAGAATCGTATGGGTTACCCCACGCGAAGACAGATTGTTTATTGATGGCGCCGCAGAACGCCGTGCGTTTTTTGATAGACTGGCCGGGGCATTTGATGTAACACACACCGGACGAATTGCACGGATGACAAAATTAATGTCCGAACGCGCGTTTGCATTAAAATCAGGGGCAGATACACATTGGTTAAATGCACTGGATTCACAAATCGCCGGTACCGCCATTGCAATTGCCGCCGCACGAATCCAATATGCCGGGCAATTAAACTATTTCTTAAAAAGATGCGCCGTATCGGTCAGTGGCAAAATCGAACAAATGTTAATTGACGGCATGTCTGCCGCAGACGCAGAACGCGCATATTTAGATTACCTGACCAATACACGCGAATTGGTCGGCGATAAAATGATACTTGATGGGCCACACAAATCTGATTTCGGGGTGTTTAATAACGAATTAAATTTGCCTGCACATTTAACCAGCACAGGTCAACAAAAAACTATTTTATTAGACCTGATATTGGCACACGCAAAATTAATTCATGTAAAAACCGGGGCAAGACCACTGATTTTACTGGACGAAGCGGCCGCCCACCTGGACGAAGGGGCGCGCACAAATCTGTTTGCAGCACTGGCGGATGCAAATGCCCAGGTATGGGCAACCGGTATTGATGCAAATATTTTCAAAGATGTACCAAATGCTGTATTTGTTACTTGCGAAAATGGACAAATAAATAATATACTTGTGGGCGAGGTATAAAATGGCACGTATCGATTATCAAACATTATTAGACAACGCATTAAAATCTGTGGTCAAAGATGCACTGATTCATGCCCAGGTTAATGGTCTGGGGGACGGAACACATTTCTTTATCACATTTAAGACACGCGATCCAGGGGTTGTTTTGCCGGATTTCCTGCGTATGCGGTATCCAGATATTATGACAATCGTGTTACAATATTCTTATAATAACCTTAATGTATCAGAACGCGAATTTGGTGTTCAATTAACATTTGATGGACGACCATTCTTTATTCGTGTACCGTTTTCTGCACTGGTCGAATTCAAAGATCCGTCGGTTGATTTTATGTTGTCTTTTCATCCAAAAAATCAAACCGAACCCGACAATGATATGGAATTACCATTGGATGAAAAACCAGGTTCTGTACCAGATGATAAGCGCGTTGTATCATTGGATGAATTTAGAAAAAACAGAAAATAAAAATGCCCGTCTGGGCATTTTTATTTTAATGTAATCATCAATCCACAATGGTCGGTTGGCTTTTCCGCCAGGCGCGGTTCCATATCAATTTCACAATTTTTTACCATTTCCATCGCGGTCTTATTACACAAGAAATAATCCAGTCGCAATCCCTGCTTATTTCCAACCGTGTCACGACCACGATAACCATACCATGTGTAATCAATTTCATCTGGGTGCAATGTGCGCCACGCATCAATCCAGCCCATATTTAACCACTGGGTCATTATTTGGCGGGCAGCAGGGGCGGAAATTGCAATTCCTTCATAATTCTTAGGTTTCCAAATATCCCTGTCCTCGATTGCGACATTAAAATCACCACCGATGATAACAGCCTCAGGCGAATTGGTGTATTGGGAAATATATTTTGTAAATGCGTTCATCCATTCTAATTTATATGGGAATTTCGGTGAATCAACCGTATCGCCATTTGGCATATAAACATTTATTATACGCACATGACCATCAATCAAACATTCCAGAAATCGTGCGTTTACATCTGAATATGTTGGCATACCACATACCACATCTTCGATTGAATATTTTGAAAATACCGCAACGCCGTTCCATGACTTTTGCCCGAATACTTTTACATTATATCCATATTCATCAAACAAGTTATGTGGAAAGGCTGCGTTTTCTACTTTTATCTCTTGTAACAATATTACATCGTATTCGCCGGCGCGCAAAATATCCAAGAAACTTTGCACATGCGCGCGAATACTGTTGATATTAAGGGTTAGAATTTTCATATTTGATTTCCTGTGATTCTTAAGTATAATAACGAACGTCCAATATAAAAACAACAAGGAAATTTTAGACATGAATATGTACAAGTTACTGGAACAGACCGCGGCAAAATACCCAGATAATTTATATCTGGTACGCGAAAATGTTACATATACTCAATTTTTAGATTTAGTTAAGGCACGCGCAACATCACTGGATAAAGCGGGTGTTAAAAAAGGTGATATTATTGGTATCTTATCACACAATATACCTGAATTCCCAACTACTATGTTTGCATTGTGGTATCTGGGGGCGACGGTATTGTTGCTGGATACAAATCTGACACCGTTTGAATATGACAATATGGCAGAAATCACAAATTGCAAAATGGTTTGTGCAGAAAAGTCTTTTGTTTACAAAACAGATAAATTCAAATTCTATGACATCACAAAAAAAGATGGCAAGGCGAATCCAGATCTGAAACCAGCCGCGTTGGAAACACTGGATGTTGCAACAATGTCGTTCACATCGGGTTCAACCGGTACACCAAAGGTTGTGCCATTAACACACTTTAACCTGACAGAATGTGCAAATTCATTAGAAGATATGGCTGCATGGTTCAATTCAGGTGATTATCTGTATGGATTCTTGCCAATGTATCATGTGTTTGGGTTTGCGGTTGAAATCTTGGCAACATTGCACTTTGGTGCCGGTGTTATTTTACAACCAACCGTCAACCCAAAAGAAATTATGGCAGACTTCAAAAAATTCCGCCCCCAGGTCATTCCAGCGGTTCCACGTTTATGGGAAGTTTTCCGCAACAAAATCATCGATAATGTCAAAGCCCAGAAAAAATGGTGGCTGGTATCGTTTATTTTGAAATACGGTAAAACACTGGAAAAAATCGGTTTAGGCGCATTGGTACGCAAAGTACAAAAGCCAATCTTGGATGTGTTCGGCGGTCGTGCGCGATTGCTGGTGTCCGGTGGTGCCGCAACCAAGCCAGAGGTTGAAACATTTTACGAACGTCTAGGCTTAACATTTATCCAAGGTTATGGATTAACAGAAACAGTCGGACCAATCTGTATTTCTAAACCTACAAAAAAACGTTTCCCATTTGCATTTGGTGGACCAACATCAAATAACGAATGTGAAATTCGTGATAAAAACGAAGAAGGCGTTGGTGTTCTGTGGGTGCGTGGTCACCAGGTGTTTGGTGGTTACATGAATAACCCAGGTGTTAATGCAGAAGTGTTCGACGAACGCGGATTCTTTAACACAGGCGACATGGTATCTATGGATAAAAATGGTGAATTACACTTTGCCGGCCGCAAAAAGCAAGTAATCGTTTTAGACAGTGGTAAAAATGTTTATCCAGACGAACTAGAAGGGTTATTCATCACAATCCCAGGTGTAAAAAATGTTGCAGTGTTTGAACACACGGTAAAAGGCAAAACTGTTACATACGGTGTATTCAGTGTTGATGCAGATATGACAATGGAAAAACTGTCTGCAGCCATCGCAGCCGCAAACAAAAAGGTTGCTAGTTACAAGTGGGTAACACACTTTGCAATGACAACCGAAGATTTACCATTGACCAGCACACAAAAGGTTAAACACCACATTGTACGCAAGAATTTAATCGATGGTAAATATCCAAATAAACATGAATAAACATTAAATGTTGTTTATTGAAAAATCCCCCGTTTGGGGGATTTTTTTATTTGTCACGGATTTGTGCATTACATTTTGTTTCAACAGATTTAATTACCGCATCTTGGATTTTTAATAAATCTGTGTCCGCCATGTTTTCATGTGGCTGAATTGTAATTGTAAATGCAATTGATTTTTTACCATCCCCTAAATCAAATACATCAAACACAACCGTGTCTGTTATGCGCGCATCCGCCGCAAGCGCCGCACCAGTTAATTTTTCAGCCGGCGTATCCATATCCACAATAAACGCAAAGTCACGTGTTATCGGCTGAAATTCAGATGGTGTGATATTTTTCCCAACGCGTTTTTGTGGCATATTATTAATATCATCAACAATCGCAATCACAACATTTGTTTTTATACGCAATTGTTTTGCCACAGATGGATGTAATTCACCAAATTCGGCCAATATTCGTTTACCCTGAACAATTTTACCATAACGATATGGATGCGCCCAACGCGGTGCATTTTCTGTTGATATGGTATATTTTTGACCATTTAACATTGATATAATATCTGATTTTACATCATAAACATCAACATCGCGTGTGCGTGATTGCCAATGTTTTGGACCGGTGCGACCACTGCGAACAATACACAATGATGTATGTTGCGCGCCCGGGGTGTCACCATCAAACACAGTCCCCAGTTCAAACAGATTCAAATCTGCGAACCCGCGTTTTTCATTATTAGATACCGTTTGTAATAATCCACCAAGCAGACCATTACGCGCCGTATCCATATCAGTTGTAATTGGATTTGCAATTTTAACCAATGGTTTATCAGATAACAATTGTTCCGTGGCAGAATTACCAAACCCATATGAACAACATTCATTTAATCCACGCGATGCCATATGATGTTTCAAATATAATTCGTGATTATACTTTTTTTCAACATCCCCAATCGTATGCGTGGCAGACAATGCTAAATTTGCATAACCATATATACGCAACAAATCCGCCACAATTGTTTCAGGTATTTGAACATCAACACGACGCGTCGGTGGGGTTATAAACCATGTATCACCCTGGATTTCCAGCGTATAACCCAATTTTTCCAATATACCGCGCTGGATTTTTTCATCCATTTGGGCGCCTGTTTTTTTGGCAAAGATATCTGGGGTGTATTGGATTTTTATATCTGGCATTAAATCTGCACCGGCACAAAATGCATTTGTGATTTTTCCACCACATGCATCAATTATTATTTTGGCAGCCTTCATCGCCGCCACACCGGTTATTGTTGGATCAATACCACGTTCATATCGATATGATGCATCGGTTGACATACCAATTCTTTTTGCAGATTTGCGAACCGATACCGGATCAAAATACGCAGATTCCAATATGATATTTTTGGTATCATTTGTGGTTGAGGCACGCGCCCCACCAATAACACCCGCCAATGCCAAGATTCCCATATCGTCGGCGATAACCATGTCTTTTTCAGTCAATTCATGTTCATTACCGAATAAGTCTGTGAATTTTTCGCCTGGTTTTGCCATACGAACAACAATGTCGCCATGAATTTGATCTGCATCAAAGCAATGCATTGGCTGCGCCATATCATAACAGATATAGTTTGTCGCATCAATTGCCGCATTTTTTGGATTAATACCAATTGCACGCAAACGCGACGCTATTTTATCCGAACTGGGGGCGATTTTTACACCACTGATTTCAACCAGTTTGTATGTCGCACATTTATCTGTTTTAATAACCGCACGACGCGTGCCAGATACAGTTTTGAATTCATCGTCTTTTGGTGCAATATATTTTCCCGCATCAGATGCCGACAAATCGCGCGCAATACCACGCACAGATAAATAGTCCGGACGATTTGGTGTAATACCGGCATCAAATACCGTTTTTACATCCAAGACCGGTGAACCGATTTTTGTATCGTCTGGCAATTCAATAATACCACTATGGTCATCATTAATCCCAAGTTCTTTGCCAGAACACATCATACCATTTGATACAACACCGCGCAGTTTACCAGATTGAATTTCATGCCCATCAATCACGCATCCCGGCACCGCCAGCGCAGATACCAACCCCACACGCGCATTTGGCGCGCCACATACAACCTGGCGCAAGCTACCCATCCCATCATCAACCATCAACACATGCAAATGGTCACTGTTTTCATGTGGTTTACATTCAACAATGCGCGCCGCAATTGGTGCGACGGGGGTTATCAAATCTTCAACTTCTAGCCCGATGCGCGTCAATTCATCCGCAATTTGTTCGGGTGTTAAATCTGTTTCCAGATAATCTTTTAACCAATCATATGTCCATTTCATTTTTTTGCCCCCACATTAGAACCCAGCACTTTTTAACCATCTAATATCATTGCCACGAAAATCACGCAGGTCTGGTAAATCATATTTCAACATTGCCAAGCGATCCCAACCAAAACCAAATGCAAATCCCTGGTATTCGTCTGGGTTAATACCGCAATTACGCAAAACATTTGGATGAACCATACCAGCCCCCATAATTTCCAGCCAACGACCGTTTTTCCATTTCAAGTCAACCTCTATCGATGGATCGGTAAATGGAAAGTATGACGGACGAATACGCAACTGAATATCATCCATTTCAAAGAACCGTTTCAAAAATGCACGAATATCACCAATCAAATCTGACATTGTTATATTTTTGTTGATATATAACCCTTCGATTTGGCCAAACATAGGCGCATGTGTTGCATCCATTTCTTTGCGATATGTTGTGCCAATACCAAACATTTTTACCGGCGCGCCAGTTTTTTCCATTGTGCGAATTTGAATCGCAGATGTCTGGGTACGCATAACATTGCCGTTGCCCAAGAAAAAAGTATCCTGCATATCACGGGCCGGATGATAATCCGGTGTATTTAATGCGGTAAAGTTATGCCAATCATCTTCGATTTCAGGTCCGGTATATGGCGTATAACCAAACGATTCCAGGATTTCAGAAATTTCAATTAAACTCTGTGTCATTGGGTGTAATGTGCCGCGATTTTCAGGTGCCGCATTTAACGATACATCCAATTTCTGTTTTTGCAGGCCCGCCATCAATACCGCGTTTTCAATTTCCGTCTGGCGCGTTTTGAATAATTCGCGTAAGTTTTGGTTTTCCATATTTAATGCCGCACGCGCATCATTATCCAGATTTTTCATTTCCTTTAACCGCGCGGTCATTGTGCCATTTTTACCGAATGTTGCGGTATATAATGCCTGTAATTCTTCAAGTGTATTTATATTTTTAATTTGGTCTTGCATAACTGTTTACCTTAATAAAACTTTTAACTATTAATAAAGGCCGTCAAATTGACGACCTTTATTGTACAAAACAAATACCCCGCCGACAAGGGATTATTTAGATTCCCCGGCGCTAAATCGTTTTGCAGTTTCAACCAATTTAACAAAGTTTGCATCGCCTGCATATGCCATTTCGGCCAATACTTTGCGATCCAATGCAATACCGGCTTTCTTTAAGCCGTTCATAAACTGGCTGTATGTCATACCGTTTTGACGCACCGCAGCATTAATACGGACAATCCACAAACCACGAAATTCGCGTTTTTTAACACGACGATCGCGATATGCATACTGACCCGCTTTTTCCGTTTTTTCACGGGCGGCACGATATGTTGAATGATGACGGCCCAAGTAACCCTTGGCACGCGCCAAAATCTTGTTATGTTTTTGTTTTACGGTTGTTCCGCGTTTAACTCTTGCCATAATCGCCCCCTATTATTTCAAACCATATGGTGCCAGGATTTTTGCCTGACCCACCATGTTATCGTTCAAATACTGTGGTTTAGAACCTGCGTTGTTTGCACGCGCAGATTTCTTGCGTAACAGTTTCTTATGGGCGTTACGGGCAACACGGATTTTACCGGTTGCAGTCATAGACGCACGCTTTTTCAAGTATGACTTTGTCTTTAATTTTGGCATTTTATATCCTTTTATTTTTAGGTGTTTTTTAAGGCCTGGTGGCAATGCCTGCCACTTTGACCGATGTGTATTTTGGCATATTTTCTGGAAAAATCAAGTTTTTATTGAATATCGGATTTTTTGCGTATAAAGTATCCGTGATGAATCAAAGTAAACTATCTTCCAGGGTATATACAATTATTAAATCTGCGGCCGCGGCGGCGGTTTTGCCGGTTTTATTTATATACATCATGATTGCAAAGCCGGATTATGCAATCTTGAACGGGTTGGCGCATGTGGTTTTACCGGTGGTTAACTGGGTCGGGGATGTGGTTACATGGCCAATTCGCGTCGTTGGACAGACGGCGGAAAATATCCGTGAACTGGCCACACTGCGCGACGAAAACGAAGAATTAAGGGTGCGTTTAGATGCCGCGCTGGCAAATCAATACGCATGCCAAATTGCAATCGAAGAAAATAAAAAATTAAACAATGAACTGGGGGTTGTGGCATCACAACCATACAAAACGATTATTGCAGATGTTATGTACAACAACAGCGCGTTTCATAATTCTACATTTGTTATAAATCGCGGCACAGACAGTGGTGTTGCACGTGGAAATGTCGTTGTTTCTATGGAAAATAAATTGGCCGGCATTGTTATTGATGCAGGTGGTAATTTTGCACGCGTACGCGCATTGACAGATTCTGATTCAAATATCGCGGTACGCATCGCAGGAACACATGTTTATGGATTTTTGGCCGGCAACGGAACAAACACACCATCTATTGGTTTTTTCAGTGATCCAAAATTTCAACCAACCAGTGGTTTACACCTGGTGACAAGTAATATCAGCGGTGTTCTACCAAACGGTATTATTGTCGGCGAAACAGTTGACGAAACAGATGTCAAAACTGTTACACCATCACAATTAACCCGTGTAATGGTTTTACAGTTTGATACAATAGGCGAATATAAATAAATGAAATATAAAATTATTCATTTTTTACGCGTGTTGACGCCTTGGTTGGCGGTGCTGGTATTATGGCGTTTATCAAATCCATTGTGGAATCCAGCCGGTATTTTAGCAATTATTCCAATATTTTATTGTTCTTTTGTAAAACCAATACCATGGTTTGTGCCATATGCAATACTGTTTTGTTTCTTGATTGATTATAAATTCGAAACATTGGCATTTTGGACGACGTTGTATTGTCTGTTTTATGCAATCAACGGTTTTCAAACATTTACAGATATAACCAAGACCGATAAAAATTCTATACACATATTTGCAATATTTATTTCAATCGGGATGATTGTTTTATTATTTATGAATTTTAGTTTTATAAACATAATACGGGCAATATGGATTGTTTTATGGGTATGCGCGTTATATATTCCAATATCAGAAATTATCAAAAGGGTGCAAAATGATAGATAAAGAAGTTTCACGCACTTTTGATAGACGCAGTGCATTATTTTTAACCGGTGGGGCGGTTTTAACATCTGTGTTGGTGTTGCGGATGTTGCAAATGCAACTGTTTAATTATCGGCAATATACACAAAAAAGTAAAAATAATTCATATCGTATGCAACTGGACATGGCACAACGTGGCCAAATATTGTCTGCAAATGGCAATCCTATTTCACGCGATGCACCAATTTATAGAATTTATATTATCCCCGAAGAATCTGATGATATAGAAAAACTGGTACATACGGTCGCAGCGGATTTGAATCTGCGCGACAAGACAGTAAAAAATATTTTCAAAAAGATAAACAAACAACCAAAATTCCAACCTGTTCTGGTCAGCGAAAACACAAACTGGGCAACACTGGCACGGGTCCAGGCAAAAAACCTGGCGGGGTTGCATGTAGAAAGCGGATATGGTCGCATCTATGAACTGGGGCCGGCAGGGGCGCAGATTTTTGGGTATGTTGGCGCGCCAAATAAATCTGTGCCAAACGCACCGTTCTTTACCATGGGGGTGACGGGGCTGGAAAAAAGATTTGATGATGATTTATCTGGCACGCCGGGACAAACTGTTATGATAACAAATGCCGTTGGGCGCGTCACAGGCGAAGATAAATCACAATTTATCCCATCAATCCCAGGCGGCGATATTCAAACCACAATCGATGATAATATCCAGCGCAAAATGTATGATGCATTAACACAACATCGCGCAGGCTGTGGCATCGCAATGGATATAAAAACTGGAAATATCCTGGCAATGGTTTCGACCCCCAGTTTTGACCCAAATATATTCCGCAGTGATGATGGTGATGAATATATAAATACACTGCGCGAAGATTTTGCAAAACCATTTATGAACAAGGCAATCGAAGGTCTGTATCCACCCGGTTCAACATTCAAAATCGTTGTTGCATTAGCAGGTCTGGAATCAGGTGCGATTAATCCAAAAGAAAAAATATTCTGTCCAGGACACTGGGATTATGGTGACAGACGCTATCACTGTTGGGAAGATAAGGGCCATGGCAAAGTTGACCTTTATGGCGCATTAAAACATTCGTGTGACATATATTTCTATCAAATGGCGTTGCGTATCGGTATTGACGCGATTAAGGCAATGGCAATAAAACTGGGGTTCACAGAAAAATTCATGGATGATGTTTTGTCACGCGAAATGGCAGGTGTTATGCCAGATAGATACTGGAAGGAAAAAAATGTCGGCACACGATGGGTTCATGGCGATACGATTATTTCTGGTATTGGCCAGGGATTTATCCTGGCAAACTGTCTGCAGTTGGCAACAATGATGGCGCGTGTCACATCTAATCGTGTGGTTGTACCACGCTTAATTGAAAAAGGACATAAACCAAAGTTTTCACCACTGCGATTAAATGAAAAAAATATAAAATATGTAATGAAGGGACTGGCCCAGGTGTTAGAGCAGGGCGGTACCGCCAGTGGCAGCGCAATTAATATCAAAGGCATGAAGATGGCTGGTAAAACAGGTACATCCCAGGTTCGCAGTATTTCAAAAAAAGAACGCGAAAGTGGTGTTTTGACCAACGAACAATTAAAATGGTCTATGCGTAACCATGGATTATTTGTTGGTTATGCGCCACTGGATAATCCAAAGTATGCGGTCTGTGTTGTTACAGAACATTCAGGTTCCAGTAGTCCGGCCGCACGAACCGCCGCCGCAGTTATGCGCGAACTGTTAAAAAAGGATGTGCAATAAAATGGCAAAACAAACACGCGTTTCAAATGCATCTATGATGGGGTTTAGTGAAAAACTGGCGCGTTTTTCATGGGGTATGTTTGTACCGATGTGTATTGTTTTGGCGTTATCTATTGTTGTTTTGTATTCGGCCGGTGGTGGGGCATGGAAACCGTTCGCATTATCACAGTTATTAAAAATTATGGTTGGTTTTGGGGTGTTTTTTGTTGTTGCGTTTACCAATATTAAAACATGGATTAAATCTGCATATGTTATTTATGCGGTTGCACTGGTTATGATTATTCTGGTGACATTTGTTGGTCATACAGGTATGGGGGCGCAAAGATGGCTGAACCTGGGGTTTATTCATATTCAGCCGTCTGAATTGATTAAAATTGCGCTGGTGCTGGCGCTGGCACGATATTTTGCATGGATGAATTCTGTAGAACTGGGACAGTTTAAGAATTACTTGGTCCCGGGGTTGATGTTATTGGTGCCGTTTGGATTGATTGTGGCGCAACCAGACCTGGGGACGGCATTATCACTGGGGATGATTACAGTTGGTGTTTTTTATATCGTTGGCGCAAATAAAAAATGGTTTATCATTGCCGCAATATTAGGATTAATGGCGGCACCGGTTGTTTGGTATGGTGGCCTGCACGATTATCAACGCGGACGCATTATAACATTTCTTAACCCCGACAGTGATGTCCAAGGGGCAGGGTACCAAATTAACCAGGCAAAAATCGCATTTGGTTCAGGTGGCATGATTGGCAAAGGATATATGGCCGGAACACAATCACAACAGGCTTTTTTACCCGAAAAACATACTGATTTTATATTCACAATGTTGGGCGAAGAATTTGGTTTTGTCGGTGCGTTTGGTTTATTGTTTATATATTCTTGGATTATTATCGTATTGTTTTGGGCCGCAAAAACATGCAGAAATAGATTTGGGCAATTAATATGTTTTGGTTTTATGTTGAACTTTTTTATTTATTATTTTATAAATATTGCCATGGTTTTGGGTTTGATGCCAACAGTTGGGGTGCCGTTGCCATTAATGTCTTTTGGTGGCAGCAGTTTGCTTTCCCTTATGTTTGGATTTGGTCTGGCCCAAAATGCACATATTCACAAAGACCAACAATTATCGGCAAAGGGGAGTTAAGTCTATGAAACTGCTTATCGTGGAATCACCATCAAAAGCGAAAACAATTGAAAAATACCTGGGGGCAGGATGGCGCGTTATTGCGTCTGTTGGTCATGTCCGCGATTTGGTTCCAGAAAATGGCAGTGTCGATACAGAAAATAAATTCAAAATGCGCTGGCAAATTATGCCAGGTAAAGAAAAACAAATTAAACTTATCACAGATGAACTAAAAAAAGCAGATGCTGTTTATCTGGCAAGCGACCCGGACCGCGAAGGGGAAGCCATTGCATGGCACCTGTTGGATATATTAAAGGCAAAAAAATTATTGGCGGACAAGCCTGTTTATCGTGTCGCGTTCCATGAAATTACAAAAAAGGCGGTGTTGGCTGCAATTGAAAATCCGCGTGAAATTGATGCAAATCTGGTTGATGCATATTTGGTTCGTCGCGCACTGGATTATTTAATTGGGTTTGGTATTTCACCATTGTTGTGGCGACGAAATCTGGGGAAATCGGCGGGGCGTGTGCAATCAGTTGCGGTAAAATTGGTTGTTGATCGTGAAAAAGAAATCGAAGATTTTAAGCCTGTTGAATATTGGTCGGTTGAATCTGTTTGTAAATTACAAAATGCAGAATTTAGAGCCAACCTGAATAAATTTGATGGTCAAAAAATTGAAAAGATGACTATTGAAAATCAGGCGCAGGTTGATAATATTTTATCCAAAATTGGAACACCAGAAATCAAAGCGTCTGTTATTGATATTGAAAAGAAAAAGACCCAGCGAAAACCGGCGGCACCATTTACAACATCAACCCTGCAACAGGAAGCGGCACGCAAATTATACTTTGCATCAAAACGCACAATGAGTGCGGCACAAAAACTGTATGAACAGGGGTTAATTACATACATGCGTACGGACGCAACAAACCTGAACGCGGATGCAGTCAGTGAAATTCGAAAATATATCGCAAATACATATGGTGAAAATTTTATACCAAGCACACCAAATGTTTATGCAACAAAATCTAAAAATGCCCAAGAAGCACACGAAGCAATTCGTCCAACACATTTTGAAGAACCAGCAAAAAATTTATCCGGGGACGAAGCAAAACTGTATGATTTAATATGGAAACGCACTATTGCATGCCAGATGAAAAATGCTGAATTTGATTCAGTTGCCGCAGATATAGAAACAGAAAACAAGGTCGCAGTATTTCACGCGGTTGGTTCAACACGCATATTTGACGGTTTTATGAAGGTTTATACCGAAGACAAAGATGATGACGAAGATAAAAAAGAATCAAAATTACCGGTATTAAATATTGGCGACAATATCAGTATTACTGAAATTATTCCTGAACAACACTTTACCCAGGCACCACCAAGATATACCGAAGCATCACTGG
Source organism: Alphaproteobacteria bacterium (assembly GCA_017472065.1). Taxonomy (GTDB): domain Bacteria; phylum Pseudomonadota; class Alphaproteobacteria; order Rs-D84; family Rs-D84; genus Enterousia. The sequence continues at coordinate 113,594 of JAFURB010000004.1, forward strand.
TTAAAAAACTGGAAGAACTGGGGATTGGACGACCATCTACATATGCGACAATTATGTCCACAATCGTTGATCGCGCATATGTTGAACAAGATAAACAGCGTCGTTTTCATCCAACAAGTGGCGGTTGGGTTATTGCATCATATCTGAATAAATATTTTACAGATTTGGTTGATGTGAACTTTACTGCAAAAACAGAAGACACATTGGACGATGTGTCAAATGGCAAGGTAAAAAAATTAACCGCATTGGAAAATTTCTGGCAACCAACAAATGAAATGATTGAGGGGGCGCGCGGCATAAAAACATCTGATATTATCGATGAAATAAATGAATTTATGCATAAACACTTGTTCGGGGAAAATGGGGACACATGTCCAGAATGTGGTAAAAAATTAGGTATTAAATTATCCAAGTTTGGACCGTTTATTGGTTGTGAAAACTATCCTAGTTGTAAATATACAAAGCAATTAAATAAAAACGACAAACCGGTGGACACCACAGAATCCAGCGTACAGCGCAATATTTCAGATGCCGTTGAATTGGGTGACGGTATAGAATTTCGTGTTGGTAAATTTGGACCATATGTAACAGATGGTGCAAAAAATGTATCTGCAAAACAATATACATCTGATACAATCACACTGGAAATTGCACGAGATTTATTAACAAATGCAAACAAAAAAGCAGAACCAGTTAAAATTGGTGAAAACCCAGATACAAAAAAAATGATATTCTTTTATCCAACTGGTCGTTATGGCCCATACATATCATCAAATCGGGTAAATGTGTCGGTCAAAGAAATGCCTGATTTAGAGACGGCAATAAAACTTATTAACAATAAAACTAAAAAGAAGTAATGGCAGAATTTAACCGCAACTTTACAGATGAACTGCGTGAACGCCTGTCGGTGGTGGATGTTGTGGGGCGCGTTGTGCCATTAACAAAGAAGGGACAAAATTGGTGGGGTTGTTGTCCATTTCATAATGAAAAAACCCCCAGTTTTTCTGTGAACGAAGACAAAGGTTTTTATCACTGTTTTGGTTGTGGTGAACATGGTGACATTATTTCTTTTACCATGAAACACAATCATATGGATTTTAGATCTGCAATCGAAGAATTGGCAAATATGGCCGGGATTAAAATGCCGGAATATAAACCACGCGATCAAAAAATTGTTCAACGCGAAGATTCTTTGTTTGATATTTGTGAAAAAGCCGCCCAAACATACATAGAAAAATTATTTTCTGCCGATGGGGAACATGCATTGCTATATGCAAGAAAACGGGGATTTTCAGACGAAGACATAAAAAAATATAGAATTGGATACGCACCAAAAAATAATATTATTGCGAATAAATTTGCAAATTCTAAATTCTTGATTGATTCTGGGTTGTGTCGTCGTGGCGATTATGGGATGTATGATTTTTTCCGGGATAAATTAATGTTTCCTATATTTAATCCACGGGGAAAAATTGTTGCGTTTTCTGGACGTTCATTAGATGGTTCAGAACCAAAATACATCAACACCCCAGATACAGATATTTTCCACAAAAGAAAAACTGTGTTTGGTTTGAATTTCGCACGCGAAGCAATTCACCGCGCAAACCGCAGCATTATTGTCGAAGGGCAAATCGATGCAATAAAAATGCAAATTGGCGGTTTTCCAGAAACAGTCGCACCATTGGGAACAGCCCTGACCGATGATCATATTGCAATACTTTGTAAATCTAACAGAAATATCACATTTTGTTTCGATGGCGATAATGCCGGTCAAAAGGCTGCGGCACGCGCATGCGGTATTATAATGCCATTTTTGCGTGATACATCCGATGTAAAATTTGCATTTGTTCGTGGGGGCAAGGATCCGGATGAAATCCTGAAAACAGGTGGTACGGATGCAATGAAAAAGATTATAGATGATGCCGTGCCATTGGTGGATTTTTTATGGGATTTAACAAATAAAAACTATGTTGTTTCAACGCCCGGTGGACGCAGCCAGGCAGAAAAATTCTTGAAAAAAGAAATCAATAAAATCACAGATAATGATTTGAAAATCGAATTTGAAAAAGAATATAATGCACGCAAATTTAACACATGGCATAAGTGGAAAAAATCAAACAATGTTTCAAACATTAATCTGCCGGATGTTGATGCGGTTACAAAAAATACTTTGATTTATATCGTTAATACTTTCCCAGAATTAGCAGAAAGATATTTAGATTTTCTGGGGACACTGAATATTGATTTTGATGGGGTTGCGGGGGAACTAAACCTGGATTTCAAAGATGCAGAAAAATATATAGTATTTTTGAAACTGCAAAGATATATCGATAAACTAAATTTACAAAAGCAAGATTTAACATCGCGCATGTTAATGGGTGATGAAAATGCGCGCGAAGAATTAAATAAGATTGACGATGAATTAAGTTCTGCACATCAAAAACGCGAAACTTTGTTGACGATTTAAGGTCTGAAAAAAGACTTGATTATATGCGTATTCGTGAAATAATTTTTATATGTCTGTGCGATATGTTTATTTGCTGCGTAATCCAGAAACAAAACATATAATTCGATATGTTGTTGGTTGGCATGCGATGGCGATGTCAATTGATGAATTATTCAAATTAATGCGTGACAAAATGCCCATTGCAAAACCATATCGTTTTCAAATCGGGGTTAATATTATCAAAGATGGTAAATCAAATATAAAATGGCACGATAATATCTATACAATGGGAACTGTACACAACAATACGATATATAATTTAGATGGTGTGGCATATAAATTCACAAATAAAGACATTGTGATTTCACCGGCTTTTTTTAACATTTTTATCAAAAAGGCCGGGAATTTATTAACAGAAAAATCAAAATAATGAGAAGTTATTCTTAAAAGATTCATACGCGACATTATTAATTTCGCGTGATGATAACCCAGCCATGCGTAAATATTGAATTTGGGCCAGTGTTTGCCGGTAAATTGATGCACTGTGTTCAGCAGACAAAGGTTCTGATTTTATAAATTGTGCCGGCAAAAACTCTATTTTTGCCGTATTATCCGCAATCGCAGAAAATCCAATATCCGAAGTGCAATCACGGCAATTTTCAAATATTCTGGCATTGCCAGTTAATTTTGAATATGTGTTTTCATGTGCCAATAATTTATTATGAACTAAAATACCGGTGTTTTCACAATAATGGCCGGCATCAATATTCAATTCAAATGTATCAAAGTTTTCAACAAAAACATGCCCCCTTAATTCAGAATTTTTCCCGGTGTTTTTGATGAAAATATTCAAAAAGGCCGGCTTTTTATTTTTTACATCAACCGATAAAAACACAGGCTGATTTTCAACATTGATTTCGATAAATAAATCATTTTTATTAACAATTTCACCAATATAAATTATATGTACCGGTAAATCATATTTTTTATCAATTTGCCCGGGATTTATTGTTGAAAGGTCCGGACAATATACACCATCGCGGTAAACAATTGTTTCCGCGGGAAAGGTTTTTATATTGAATTCATTCCACATGTATGACATATTATCCACATTATAAAGGATTTAGATATGGGATTCAATTGTGGAATTGTCGGTTTACCAAATGTTGGTAAATCAACACTGTTTAATGCATTAACACAAAGTGCGGCGGCGGATGCACAGAACTATCCGTTCTGTACAATCGAACCGAACACCGGTCGTGTTGTTGTACCAGATGCAACATTACATGAATTGGCGCGCGTTGCAGGTTCACAAAAAATTATTCCAACGCAATTGGAAATTGTTGATATTGCAGGTTTGGTAAAGGGGGCGTCCGCCGGCGAAGGATTGGGTAATAAATTCTTGGGTAATATTTTATCAACAGATGCAATTATTCATGTGGTTCGTTGCTTTGAAAACGATGATATTGTGCATGTTAATGGAAAAATTGACCCATTGGGCGATATTGAAACAATTGAAACAGAATTGATGCTGGCGGATATGGAAAGCCTGGAAAAACAGATTAAAAACCTGGAAAAAAAGGCGCGTGGTTTGGATAAAGATGCGGCAAAATTATTGGCGGATGCAAATGTAATTAAATCCAATCTGGAAAAATCAATTCCGGCACGCGATGGTGATATTGATGCCACACCATTTAATTTATTAACCGCCAAGCCAGTTATATATGTTTGTAATGTCGAAGAAGCGGCCGCGGCCACCGGTAACAAGTATTCTGATATGGTTCGTGAAAAATTTGGATCGGTCGCCGATGTTTTAGTTATTTCATCAAAGATTGAAATGGAAATTTCACAAATTGTGGATGTGGACGAAAGAAAAATGTTCCTGGATGATTTGGGATTGGCTGAATCCGGCCTTGACCAGGTTATTAAGACCGGGTATAAAACATTGGGCCTGCAAACATTTTACACAATCGGCCCCAAGGAAGCACACGCATGGACCATTACCGTTGGTATGACCGCACCACAGGCGGCTGGTAAAATCCACACTGATTTTGAAAAAGGATTTATCCGGGCCGAGGTTATTTCGCCCGCAGATTATATCGCCCACGGTGGCGAAGTTGCCGTAAAAGAAGCGGGTAAAATGCGCCTGGTCGGGCGTGATTATGTTATGCAAAACGGCGACATTTGCCATTTCTTGTTTAATAATTAAAAAAAAACGGCAAAAGCCGTTTTTTCTTGCAAATGGATATTATTTGTTTTATAATAAAAACTCATCAGTAACAAATAACGAGGCGTTGATAAAAAAATATTTTTTGGGGACGCCTACAATGCAGATTCTTTTGCAAGAGGTTACTACCCGTTTTTTTAGAACCTTTTTAGGTTCTTTTTTTTATATATTATTTCTTAATTTGTCATTTATTGTTTAACGATTAAGTGATTAGTAATTAATAAAAACACCGGCAAATGCCGGTGTTTTTGTTATTATTTAGAAACGGTAACCTATACTACTTATAAATGCAAAACCAGACATATCTGTTTCGTATTCAAAACCTTCAATATCTGTTTCAAAGTTCATAGAATGATATTCAAGTCCAAATTTAATATTCATATTATCATTAAAACTGTATTTAACACCGGCACCAATCCCATATGCAAACGCAGTATCATCAAATTTGATACCACCGTCATTATATTCCATATTTGCAAAACCAAGTTCTGCTGAAACATAAGGTTGGATATTTCCATCCATAAATGGTACAACAGCACGAATATTTAGTCCCAGCAATTCTTCTGTATCTGATTCGGCATATTCTGGTGCTATACCTAATTGAATACCATTAAAATCCACGCCAATATATGCGGTCCCACCACCATTAAATTCTGATGTATCTGCTTCACCCGCTTTTTCACCATCAAATTTAATTTCTGTTGATGAATTAGAATATAAACTAACACCATATTCTACAAAAAAACGTGGATTTAAAGTTTTTGTTTCTTCTGCAAATGAAGCAATTGGTAGTAAAGATAACGCTGCAATTAATGAAATTTTTTTCATTTTAAACTCCTTTGATTTATTATAAAAAACCGTCATAAAATTGACGGTCGGGGAGTTCGTAAATCACTTTATCATTGATTCTGCTGATTTTTCAGTTTCCTGTATTTTATATATCAACAGCTCCCCGACCAAAGCCGGGGGAGAACAGTGTATAATTACACCGGATAAAGTAGGCTTACGACAGCCCCGAACCCACATCCCTGTGAATTCATAAAAAATTATATCGTAAATGTTATAGTTATTCAATTGTTAATAAATTTTTGTATTTACAATGTTTGTCATCCCGTGGCGTATCGTGCCCCACGGTACAAACAAAAAAAACAATCTGACACTCTTGTCGTCATCCCGGCGCAGGCCGGGATCCATTGTGTTCGGTTATACTTAACTTTCTGGGCTGTACCCAGAATGGATTAATATGTCATTGTACAAATCACGCCAATCGGGGTTGTTATCAATTATTAGACGTAATTTCCAGGCGC
>JAFURB010000005.1 GCA_017472065.1 Alphaproteobacteria bacterium
ACAAACAAACAAACAAACAAACATAAAGTCATTGCCGAGCAAAAAATGGAAACCATTTTTCATTAGTGGCAAAAACGGCATTTTCTGTTTACGTGCCTCAAATAGTGGTATTGACAAGAATAAATTGCAATCCTGCGAAACCGAAAATATTCCATACATTACACGTAGTGAAATAAACAATGGGATTTCTTTGTTTGTTGGGAATGCCCAAAATAGGAAATATAAAAAAGATAATGGCAACGTAATAACCATTGGCCTGGATACGCAAACAGCCTTTTATCAACCCTATGAATTTTTTGCAGGGCAAAATATTCAGGTGTTAGGCTCAGATAAATTAAACAAATCAATGGCGATGTTTTTAATCCCTTTGTTAAAGGCTCAGTTAAATAAATTTAATTGGGGAGGAAATGGTGCAACGTTAGGGCGATTAAACCAAACAAAGATTCTGTTGCCAGTTGATGATAATGATATACCAGATTATCAGTATATGGAATCGTATATAGACAACAAAATGTCAGAAAAATATCTAAGGTATTTAAATTATCTAAAATAACCATCCCACCGCCCCAATCAACCACAAAAGTTTTTATTTTGCGCCGCCCGATTCCGGGCGGTTTTTTGTTGCCATTTCATATGCGGGTGTTACAATATTTCCAACCGAAACCAAAGGATTTAAAATGTTATCTGGATTACGTACCAAGGCAAATGCCGCTAAAAAAGGCAGATGTAAAAATCTAATCGCCGTCCTAGAAGAGCCATCCGATCCAAAAAACATTGGTGCGGTTATTCGTAATATAAATGCCCTTGGGGTAGAAAAATTATATATCATTGATTCAAATAATATTGTGCCAGACACCTGGGACGAGATTCGTACCCGCAAAACCCTGCTTAAATCATCGGTCAGTGCCGTTAAATATACATTTGTAAAGAAATTTAAATCCACGGCCGAGTGTATGGATCATCTGGAAAAAAACAAATATGTATCGGTTGTAACATCTCCGCATATCAAGGGGCGCACAAATGTGATATTACAGCACGGTGACTATACACAAAAGCGTCTGGCCGTCTGGTTCGGGAACGAGGCCCGCGGCATCAGCCCAGAGGCCGTCGCGCGCAGCGCCGCCTGTATCAACATTGAAATGTACGGAATCATAGAGAGTTTTAACCTGGCGGTGTCTACGGGCATCGTCTTGTACGAAATAACCAAACAGCGTCGCGCATATCAATCAACACATACACGTGGCCGCAGGAAAGATCCGTCGGTTGCGCCCGAAAAATAATCCCACCGCCCATTTGGGCGGTTTTAGTTTAAATAAAAGTTGACAATAAAATCAAAAAAGTATACAATATTTTCATATAAAGTATACAATATGGAATAATAATTATGAAAAAGATACGTAATACCCAAGAAATTCGTCAATTTTTATTGTCTAATATAGATAGTAAAAACCTGGTTTCGGATACTGTATCAAAATTCGGTATTACCCGTGCCGCAGTATATCGTCACTTAAAGCAATTGACAGAGCAAAACATTATCCAACACAATGACGCGCCCAAGGGACGCAGGTATCGCTTGATAGCACAGGAATACAGATTTTCATACGATATAACGGATGGTTTATCAGAGTCTGCCGTCTGGTCAACAGATATTGCGCCACTTGTCCCAAAACAAGATAATATCAGTAGTATCTGGGAACATGGTTTTACTGAAATGTTTAACAACGCTATTGACCATTCGCAAGGCACAAAGATAAATGTGTTGGTGCAGGTTGATGCGGTAAATACTACGATAATTATTAGCGATAATGGCATCGGTATTTTTCGTAATATTAAAAATAGATTTAACTTGCAGAATGAACGCGAAGCGCTCCTAGAATTGTCCAAAGGAAAACTAACAACGGACCGTAAGAAACATAGTGGTGAAGGCATATTTTTCACATCGCGTATTTTTGATATATTTATCATTTTATCTTATGGTATTAGCTTTTCGCACAATGATAACGCACGATCCTATCAAGACATATTTATTGAACAAAAATTAGATAGCGCCAACGATTGCGACGGAACGTCGGTATTGATGCGTTTATCTAACAACAGTAAACGTAAATTATTGGATGTGTTTAACACGTTTTCTGTTGATGATGAATACAGTTTTGATAAAACCTTGATACCGATTGAGTTGGCACGTTATGGCGATGATAACTTGATTTCTCGTTCTCAGGCCAAACGAGTCATGGCGCGCATAGATTTATTTAAAAGCGTTATTTTGGATTTTAAAGATGTTCCATATATTGGCCAGGCATTTGCAGATGAAATATTTCGTGTGTTTGCCAACGAGCATCCAGACATAGAGATATTGGTTCTAAATGCAAATGAAGAGGTTGCCAAGATGATATCGCGCGCAAAAAATGTTAGGTTATAGAATTGGTTGTCGCCCCAATCACCCACAAAATCTTTAATTTCGTGCCGCCCATCCGGGCGGTTTTTTTTGTTGCGTATCGCGCTTGATTTGTTATTATCACGAATAAGAAAAAAGGATTTAAAATGCCTGTTACCTTATTGGGTATATATTACAATATGTCAGATGCGGTCAAAGTGTACCATCACGAAAATGGCGAAGTGCATGTAACAGGCGGCGATGAATTTTATGCCGTGCACATTATCAAGCAGACATCCCCATCGTCCGAAGAGTATAAATCACGTGGTCGTCTGGACGCATTGGCGGCGGGTGAATTTTTTGATGTTGCGTGTCGTTATGTAAATGGCGAAATCGAGTGGACAGAACCCGTTCGAAAATTCAGTTGTACATACAATCCAAAACGTTCCCAGGGATGCACATGTGAAAATTGTCCACGTGCATTGGGTGGTGCGGCATATCATGAATTGTTTGCAAAATCGTGCCTTTATCGTCGCAATAAAACCAGGTAGCCAAATCCCCCACAATTGGGGGCTTTATTTTGCATTAAAAACTGGTATAATTAATTTATGAAAAAATTTAATCGTGCCGTTCATAAATCAATGGGGGAATTACCGCCCGCACTGCGCCAATTAATTGGCGATGCTGATGTTGCCGCCGCAACGGCTGAATTTAAGGATTTTATGACGGCATTGGCAACCGAATTTCATGCCCAGTTAGCATTGGATATTAATCCTAAGGATATAAATTTGCGCGTCCCAGGCAAACTGTTCGGGCAAACGGTATCACTGGATTATGTCGCATCTGGTTCGATTGGATCTGTATATAAAATGACGATTGGCGATAATATCTTTGCGTTCAAGATTAATCGTCGTACAACCACGGGCGAATTGGATGTTATGCCATTACAGAAGCGTGTGCGTGGGTTGGTAAATAAAATGCATATTGGATCGGTTTTTGAATTTAACGGTCGAAAATATTCGTGGATTATATCTGATTTTATTGAAAATGATCGCGTGGATGGTTTTGAATCTGCAATGGAAAAACTGTACTTTGCATATATTACCAAGGGGGTAAGTATCGACGATGCACATCCCAATAATTTCAAAGACGGGCGATTGGTTGACACACCGTCACTAGGGATGCGCGACAGGGAATATGACGATATAAAAAAACTGACCCGGGTTCAGGTTGATATTGTAAAAAAATTAGCATACTGCATCAAAACGGATGATATGTCGCGCTTTCAGTCATTGGTTACGCGTGCAATTGCCGAAAACCCAGCTGTTATAACATACATGTTTTTTGCGATGAAGTATGCCAAAGGGCCAACCTTTGCCGTCGGCAAGACGGACGATTTTTCGATGAAGTTGCGCCGATATGAAGCGGTCATAAATTCTGCAAAGCAGCAAATTGCCCCGCCTAATCCAGTTCTGTCCACCGTTGCCCAGAAAATAATAAACGGGCACAAAAAATAGACAGATGTGTTTATGAATTGAATTTACTTGACTTTTTGCAGTGTGCATATAAAATGCGTGTCACACTAATAAAATTAAGGCACAATTACATGTCATTAAAATTAAGATTTGAACGCAAAAATGGCACTGTGAACCTGACTGCATCGGATTCAGGATATGTTATCACCACCGCCCAGCGGATTCGCATGGACCTGGTATGGGTGACGGAAAGTGTTCGCCATGATGTAAAAGATGCCATGGCATTATATTTAGCGCACAAAGACACAATTCTAAATAATGGTCATTGTGTTGGCGACAACGGACATTTGCGTTAAAAAAAAACCGCCCAATTGGGCGGTGTTAAACAAGTTTTTTATCCTGTTATAGTTATTGTTATAAAGCGTTTGATCCGCTGATGACATTGGTACGGTGTATGTCTGGACAACACCATTTGGGAATTCTGCATTTATAACCGTGTATGCATCAGATGCAGGCGCAGGGAATTGAACCCCCAGGGCATTTGCACCAACAAATTGAGTCACGGTTGATGGTGCCAGTTTTTGGTTCAATAGATTTTGAATCTGAACCACGAATGCCGGCGCGCCACTGGCTGGATATGTATTAAACCATCCGCCATTGACACCAATTCCCAATAACGGTACCCATGAACCTGTGTTATCATTTGCAAAGAACGGTATATTATGCCCACGATAATCAACCACCACCACTGCGTTTCCATTAATATTAATGATTTTAGCATCGGTGTTATCTGTTGTCTTCATCGGTACCAGTTTAATCATATTACCATCAACCATCCCCAGGAAACCGTTTGTGTTATTCAGAACTGTTTCCAGGTCTTTTTCCAATGCACTTGTTGTTGACGATGGCAACGATGACAATTTATCGTCGTCCTTGTTGTTGCTAACCAATCCACCAACCAGCACACCTGTACCAACCGCGCCCAGAACCGCCGCCGTTGCAATCAATCCTGTTTTAAGTGGGTCTTTGATTGCATGTGGTGTGATGTCGCGATTTTTCAGCGGTATTTGTTCGACATGCAAATCATCGTCCGATGTGTCAATTACAACATCTTCGATTTCTAATTCAGGCTCTTCGATTTCTATATCCCAATCCCATACTAATTCTGGTATGTTTGGCTGGGTACCGCCACCACCGTTGCCTGGGGTGGTTGGCGTTGTACCGCCACCTGGGGTGGTTGGTGTTGTACCGCCGCCCGGTGTGGTTGGTGGTACTGTGTTACCCTGGCCCTTGTGATATGCGAAATTCGGGTCATCTTTGGCATGATATAATTGGTTACCTTCGCCAACGACAATTGGCACCAGCCCCAGTAAATTACGCGCAGTAGATACATTTCTAATAACTTGACCAGTATCGGTTAACCAAAAGACATCGCCCGGCTTTAACCCTAAGTGTCTTACCAATTGCGAATTAGTTGTAACCCCTGGGATCTTCATAGTGTTTTTAATAAAATCATTAGAAACCATCGAGCCACTACTGCCCCCTGGGTTTACGACCTTGGCCAGATTTGATTTATTGTTCATATCATTAACAACCCGGGCGCGTGTTGCGTTTTGCAATGTTGACTGGCTTCCAAGCAGTTGCGCCCCCATTTTCAACACACCGCCCGCAATCATGGCATAGTTACCATATTTGCGTAATTTTTGCCATCCTTGTTCTGATTCTTTGACTACACATGTTGTCGGATCGGCCGGGTTTGGACAATAAAAGAAGTCAGGATCGCCCCAGAATTCCGTCCAGAACGGATCATCATCCGGAATCATGTCCAGGAATTTAACAAAAATCTGGTTCACGGCCTTGGCTTCCTGGGGGCTTAATTCTTTGGAATAAGATTGCATGCGATTAATTTCTTCTTCAACCAGCGTCGCGATACACGCCACATCGCCGCTGTTATAACATTTGTTTGCCTTTTCAACAAACGGTTCCATAATGCCATATGTCATGACGGCCTCGGCGGTAACCTGGGCGGTTGCACCACTAATAACCAGTGCATTTGCCGTTGCGCTGACAATTGCCCATGCGCCTGGGGCGGCGGTACCACCCGAAAATACGGTGGCAGCCACGGCAAGAACGGCGGCCCCGGCAACTGTGCCGATTTTTATTACCTTGTTCACATTTGTTGCAAATGTTGCAGATTTTAATATGCACATTTGACTTGATTCATCCCAAACAACATCACGGCATTCCGGGCAATCGTCGATGTTCATTAATCGTAATGCATCGCATGATTCTTTGCCGACCAGGGAACAGTTCTTTGAATCAAATATACCACCCGATGTGATACACATCATGCCCTGTTGGCCACCTTCGGCAACGTATTTGAATGCTTCGTTAACATCATCAAATACAAAATCAATTTGTTGGCCGTTATAATGGCATGTGACAACGTCGTCCTTGCGCTGAATCCATTGGCCTTTTTTTACATTGCATCCTGAACCAAAATATGTTTTGAAACCTTTGTCACATGTTACCTGGGACGGGTCAACGCCACATTTGTTTGCGACATGCATTGCCATATATTTATCTGTTGCATAATTGGTGTTAATTTGTATGTCACCACCGGCACAGAATTCAAAGTTATCAATTCCGCATGCGGTTTTTAATTGTGATCTGGAATTAATCACATCCCATTTCAGAATACATTTTCCACCTTCGTATTTTGTTGTAATTCCGAACACATCGGCGGTTTGTTTAACCAGGTTACAATCGGCCTGGCTCATGGTGCCAAACGCGATGTCAATCCCCTTTTGCTTATATATGTATGCAATGCCCTTCATAATAGAGCTGTGTACATCGTTATCAAAAGATTCGCGCACATCATCAAATTCAAATTCATAGTATTTATGTTGGTCAATTGATTTGCATCTGATAAAGTCATCGTTGCCCTCGGTACGTGTTGGGCCGCCACATACGATATTGTCGTTCCAAACAACGCGTGCGTATTCCTTGGCCAACGCCGCCGCAGATGCCACTTGAACATTTGCATTTATTGAATTTTTATCATAGCCCGAAAAACCGCGAAAACATTTGGTTGTTGCGTTTATTTCTGCGGGTGGGTTCCAGTAATTACCACATGGGGCATAGTATTGACCAGATGCCTTCCATAAAACATCAGAAATAAATGCCGTGCATCGTGCCTGGTCGTTGTGTATTCCGCCGGCCTTGCATAAATCGGTTCCTTGCTGAACTGCGTTTCTGGAATCGTTTTCCCTTTTCGCCATTGTGTCACGGTAATAGCCTGCAATTCGCGCCTGGGCATTTTTGTCATTTGGAAAGTGTTTTTGTAAAATTGCCTCAAATGCCGGCGCATCAACAATACGCAATGCCGCGCCAAAAGATGGTGTAATAAATAATGCACAAAATAATACTGCGAATAATTTTTTCATCATTTCAATACCCCCGTGCATTTTTGTGCGATTTCTGCAACCTGTTTAATTGCCTTAATTTGTGTCGCGTTAAATACAGTTGCCGTGGCTGATGCCGCCGTTGTTGTCCCGGC
>JAFURB010000006.1 GCA_017472065.1 Alphaproteobacteria bacterium
ATAAATAAAAGTTTAGTGGGGTCACCCCATTGTCATCGCGAGGGTGTGAAACACCCGTGGCGATCCAGTAAATAGAAACAAATAGGAATACATAAGACTGGATTGCCACGCCTGCGCTTTGCTTGGCTCGCAATGACAACCCGCCGCCAAGGTTTTGGGGTGTTAAGATAAAAATCCGTCATCCCGACGAAGGTCGGGAACCATTGTGTTCTTCTCCAATTCAAAACTGGGTGGAACGCAGTGGATACCGGCCTTCGCCGGTATGACGAGTGAGTGGGGTCACCCCATTGTCATCGCGAGGGTGTGAAACACCCGTGGCGATCCAGTAAATAGAAACAAATAGGAATACATAAGACTGGATTGCCGCGCCTGCGCTTTGCTTGGCTCGCAATGACAATGGTGTCTAAGTTGCCTAGATTATAAATACCCCACTAAACTTTTATTTATCGCGGTAATATCATGTATTCATTAATTGCACTTTGAACTTTGCACTCTGAACTCATAAAAAATCCCGCCTTCTGGCGGGATTTTTTACCACAATGTATAGCCATCAAAACATTCGCGTTCACACTTTTTCGTTCTTGGATTCCATTTCATCGTACCCGTATCATCACTGTACAAATCCATTGGACAAATTGGAACACACTCGTTATTTTCCAGATTATACAATTCCCCTTGATACAAGCATGCTGCAATTTCACAGCCACGCACATAACTGCTGACTGCATCCTGCCCCAGGACACTTTTGGCATTTTTACAACGGCCACATTGTTTCGTTGGCTCATCAGATTCATACGGATCATCTGTATATCCCGCATTACACGATGTTACCATACAATCACCCCATGAATTCGTCGTATGGTCATATTCACGGGAACCAACACCATTTTCTATGGCACAAACCTCTATATCCAGGACACAAGCATTTGATGCAACATGATATCCATCCACACACTCTATAATTTTGCACAACCCAAATGCCCCCAAATCATCATCCCATGTCCGAATCGCAACGGTCGCATTTGGCGCGGTACACGTTTGAATATCACTTACACACTCTTTATCATCTAAATGATAACCTGGTTCACATTCATAAACCGTATCCTCGTAAACAGGAATCATTATAAATCGCCCCTGATAAACCCCCGTATTTTTATACACACACGCATTTGGCACAACCGTATTTGGCATCAAAATTAACACACCATTATCAGCGAAACAATTCGCTGACAAAAAAATTGCAACCAACCAAGAAACATATTTTTTTAACAAAAATATACCTTCTTTTACTATCCCGCGGGGTCGCGGGATGTTTTCCTTAGAACCTATATGATCCAGAAACCTTGATATTATGTAATTGCATATCATTGTTATACTGGTACCGATAATCAATACCAACCTGAATCCCGGTGGCGGATACAAATTCAAAACCACCACCAATATTGGCCCATAACGGATCAATTTCTATGTCGTATTCACTGAATACATTTGCCGATGCGAATTTATACTTGGCAAAATCAGGCGCGCCCAAAACATCATATTCAACACCAATTGTCGCATATGGACGAATCTGGAACCATGCCGACGGATAAATACGTTTCTGGGCGGTCAAAGAATACCCCGGTGTCAACATCAGATACCCATCTGATTCTAGATCCATATAGTTTTCACCCGCCGCCTTTTCTGTAACATCAAATCCAAAGTTATAACCTGCACGTGCATACAAATTACCAACAACATACTGATTCAACCAATCATGCATCAGTCCCCATTCTGTTGTTAATGCAAATGCCGTCCCCGTGCCGTCAATTGTATCAACAAAGTTCTGATTACGGGTTGTATCAATTACATGTGCATCAATGAACGCATTACCATAAAGACGGAATTTGTACCCCAATGTCTTCATCAAATACGCCCCCAGGCCAATATTAGTATCCGCAACATCAACCGCGACATGACCTGCAACACTTTGTCCTGGCAAATATCCCAATTCCATACTGTCTGAATTATCCGATGACATGTGTGATACACGCCCCGTTAATCCCAAAATCAGTGTATCTGATGATTGCCAATCAAATCCACCAGACAGTTCGAATCGGTTACCATATACACGTTTGCCATCCATTACATCCTGGTTAAACATACCAAAGTCAAAGTCCGCCCACGCCTTTTTCAAACTGCGATGACGATTCCATATAAATTCATCAATCATACGATCTTCGAAATTACGGAAAGATGTATGTTCGTTCATCACGATTGCCCCGGCGATTTGTTCAATTTCGCGTGGTTGAACCAAACGACTGATTGGCACCAACGATGAACCATCCGCAGTTTCGACATAATGTTCCAGACGATTATAAACCTCGGTCATTAATGTTTCTACATTGGTACCTTGGAATATAACTGGGATAACCTCAATCGGGGTCTTGTTATAGAATCCTGTATTTAACAATTGGCCTGCAATTAAATTATCCAACGCACCGGCGGCAACATATTCACCCGTGGTATGTTCTGGCTGGCGTGCGACAATCGGTTGAATCTTTGTATTTTCAATTAATACCGGCCCACCAAATCGTGGATCAAACACAACATACAAACTGTCTGCGGCACCACTGTCATCTGTGTCGCGTACAGAAATATATGCACCACCGTCTTCTAATGAATCCAGATAGCTGGTACAAATCGACCCATCTGCATTACAGAACAACACATTTAGGTTACGGATTTTTTCCAACAAACTAAATTCCGCCAATCCTTCGTCGGCATGCAACAGCCAAATCGCTGTTCCTTGGTCAACTGAATCTTTCAATGTGATACCAATCTGTGAATCTGCCAATGTAACCTGGTTGGAATTCAGTGTAAAACTTGGGTCATATTGGGTTCCAGATGTAAATTTACCGCCAACCTGAATCAATGCCGCACCATCGGCTGCATTTGTAATTTTACCCAATGTATCATCTTCGTTCAGGCTAATTGTGGACCAATAATTACGTATTGTTGTATCAATTCCCGGTGTAACATTGTATGGCAATATTGCCGCCATCAACTGACTGTTGGCATCAAAGATATAATCCCCACCAACCGTCATCTGTTCCAGGCCCAGAATCTTGGTTCCACCTGATACATTACCTGTTACTTTAACATCCAACCAATTCCCAGCCGGATTTGCAGCAAATGTCAAATCAACCGCATCAATATCACCATTAACATCAATATCGCTGCTGACAATATTCATCGCCCCAGAAACTTGATTAATACCTGCAACCGTGACATTTGATGCTGTGATTTCATATTCGTCTGCGCTAATTCCAACATCATTATCCGCCAATGCGCCGGTATAATTCTGGTACAACATCCCCGTCGTATTTAACGCAGCCCCCAGATTTAACCCGGTACCCTGTAACTGAATTGTGCCACCATTGATTTCCAAACTGGCCATATTGATTAATTCATCCCCAGAATCCAAATTCAGTGTTCCACTGTTTTGAACCTGACCCATTGTGATACCGTTTTCTGCGCTGACGAACAAGGCGCCCGCCCCAGAATTAATTACATTATCAAATGTAACAATATCCGTACTTACCAACTTGAACGCACCATAATTACGGAAAGTATAGTTATCACCGCTATTGCTAAATGTTTCTGCATTAATATGCACGGTTGCTATGGATGCATCTGTTCCAACCGTCATATCGCCATTAATCGTGACATCGCCATTAATTTGATATGTCCCTGTATTAGAATCTGCCACAAAGCCGCCCGCCGTCAATCCAGATGTCGTCAACATAACATCATCCATCACCAGATTTAACATCCCCGTCTTGTTGGTTCCCTGGTTCAAGACACCTGTAACATTAACATTTCCACCAAACATCGCCCCACCCGGGGTATCCAACACAGTCGTCCCACCCGTTACATCCAGGCCATTATCAACCTGTAATGTATCTGCATCAATTGTTAATACACCTGCGCTTGATTCAATCGCAGTCGCCGTCACAGCATCGCCGGCGGTAATATTTAATTCATAATCCAATCCCCCCGGCAAAGTACCAGTTGATGGATTATTTTTTACAATCCCCAACGCAATATCCTGGGTTGCATCCAATGAAACGAACCCATTGTTTGTAATATCCTGCATGGTGATATTGGTTGCATCCACACTTAACGCACCACCGGTCGTGATATCATTTGCAAATTCTGCATTTGCATCGGCAAAAACATCCAACACGCCATCTGCATAAACCACACCAGAAATATCTATGTCGCGCGCAGAATTCAGTGTCAAACGCACTGTCGGTGCAATATCAATACCGCCCAATATTGTAATATCTGCATTTGATGCTTGGGATGTTAATGTGAAATCAGATGTATCATAGATAACCAACCCCTTGGTCGCAGATTCCGATTCGTCAAATGTAATTCCATTTTGAATTGATACGCCACCCGTTGTTGCAACCAACTGTGTACCATTGCCACTGGATGCACCATATATTGAAACCAGTGCATTATCTTCACTAATACCGGCCGCATTTATATCATCACTGTGAATTTCAACCAAACCACCATTTGATGCCACAATGTCGCCACCAACCGTTAATTCTGTAACCGGCAAACCACTGTTTGCCGCCGCTGGTGCTGGCGCATCACCCCCACGGAAAATCAATGCATTTAATGCGCCATCGGCCCGAACATCGCCACCAACCGAAACAGAATCAGCCGCAAACACCATTGTGCGTGCCACTGTCCCCTGGGATGTTGCCAACACATCGCCACCAATATTTATTGCACCATCGGCATTAAGTGTAAATCCCTGGGGCCCATACGCAGACACATTAACATCACCATTTGCCGTGGCATCTGTCGCACTGGCGATAAAATCGCCGGCAATATCAACCACATACCCTGCATTATTCGCCGGCCCCGAAACAGAAACCACATGTGTTCCCAAACCAAAATTCAGCGCACCACCCGTCACAGACAAGACCCCCGTACCAGATACTTGACCGGACGTGGTCATCTGGGAAATATCAACCCCCAATAAACCATCCATATATACAGCGCCATCGGCAACACTTACCCCGCCGAAATGTAACGAACTGTTTTGGAAATCAGACCCATCAACTGTTAAATTACCTGCATTATGTAAAACATTACCAATCACGTTGATTTGACGTCCTGAAATGTCAACCGTACCATCTTGGACAACAATATCACCATCAACTTGAACCAGGCCAGTTGTGCTGTTTGTTGCACTAATATTCAAATCGCCACCGTTTCCAACAATTCCGCCGGCTGTAATTTGCTGTGCACGCAAAGTCATATCAGAATTCGCCGTAACCGTTTGTTCAACATCGATTGCGCCACCAGCGACCAAATCTGTTGTTGCGCCCGCCACATCGGTTACAGATGTCGCCGACAAATCAGATGTACCCAATGCTTCTAATTTCATAACACCGGCAATACTATTAACATCTTCGACCGTCAGACCCGCCGCCGCCAAATACATATCCGCATTTGCGTTTTGTGAACCATTGCTGACATCGCCTGTTGCAAACGAAGAAGAATTAACAACGACCTCGTAACTGTTCAAATTGTTCGCGAATAACGATGCTATATTTCCACCAACAACCAAACTGCCCGTCGTCAACGAGAACGAATTGCCATACTGGTTATCAGTCATATTCAAATCAAAACCCTGGGCTAAATTCGTTTCACCGGTCACATTTATCGTCAACAACCCATTATTAACGAACGACGGATTTGTCGCCGTTCCACCATTGATTTTAAGTGACGCCGCATTAATAATCATTTCACCGGCATCGTTCTTCATCGTGCCACCAACGGTAACATCTGCATTGGTTGCATCAATTTTCATCAACGCCCCTGAATTTTCTATAACCCCAGATGCCGCCAGACTATCCCCCGTCACCACAATATTCATTGTACCATCGGCATAATTATTTTGAACATTGCCAACCTGAATACTTGCGCCCGAAATATCAATATTAGAAATATCGGCACCCGTATTAATTAACTGTGCAACATCCAGGGTATTTGTTGCCGCCAAAGATATATCGCCCGATTGAACAGTTATGGCACCTGTTGTAATATTGTTTGCCGCAACAGACATCATCCCATCAGTTTCGATTGTACCGGAAACAAAATTATTAACATCTGTGACATTTAAGGTTCCAACATTATCAATCGATCCAAATGTCGCATCAAATGTCGTACCATCTGTATAATTTGCAATATTAAATGTGCGATTACCATTAACGGTTAACTGTCCCCCAACCGTCACATCACCATCAACCTGCAAAGAAAAAGTATTCGATGCCGAATCGCTTATGAACAGTGTACCACCCTGTTGCTGGGCTATTGGGGTGTCAAACACACGCATATCACCCGCAACATTTAACGCGACATTATCGGTCAAGCCCGCGCCATACACCTGAAGTGTATTACCCGACTGAACGGCCTTAATCTCGTCCGTGGTGACGGTAACCGTTGTACTATTTACATTTGGAATATCCGTCACCGGTATATTTTCCGCGGCCGCGGCCATAGCACCAACCGGCGCAATACCGCACATAAAAGCAAGTAATTTCTTTAACATATTATTTTTCTATTTCTTTTTCCCATGGATTTATGATTATATTATTGCACATTTTTAGAAATCAAGGCAACATTAAACTGCATATAAAAAGGAGAAAAAATATGTATTTAATAAAGAAGGTACATGCCCGTCAGATTATGGACAGTCGTGGCAACCCCACTATTGAATGTGATATTATATTATCCGGGGGCGCACGCGGACGTGCGGCGGTACCATCGGGCGCATCAACCGGCACATTCGAAGCATTGGAATTACGCGATGGCGGATCCGCCTATATGGGCAAAGGTGTTTTAACCGCTGTCAAAAATGTAAACGAAATTATCGCGCCTGCAATTATGAATATGGACGCATCAGATCAAACCGCCCTGGATGAAACAATGTTAAATCTGGACGGCACCGCAAACAAAGAAAAACTAGGCGCAAATGCAATATTGGCCGTTTCCATGGCCGCCGCCCATGCCGTTGCAAATCAAAAACAGATTCCATTATATAAATACATTGCTGAAATATACGGCAACCCGAACCCGTGCATCCTGCCACGACCGATGATGAACATCATAAATGGTGGCGCGCATGCAGACAACGGACTAGATGCCCAAGAATTCATGATTATCCCCAACGGCGCACATGATGAATTCGAAGCCATCCGTATGGGATCCGAAGTATTTCATAATCTAAAAAAGATTTTGAAACAAGACGGCATGTCAACCAATGTCGGCGACGAAGGTGGTTTTGCACCAAACCTAAATTCTTGTAACGAAGCACTTGAAAAAATCGTTGCATCAATCCGTGCGGCTGGATATATCCCGGGCGAACAAATTTCGATTGGACTAGATGTCGCATCATCTGAATTCTATCACGACGGCCTGTACCATTTCGAAGGCAAAAAATTAACATCCGACGAAATGATTGCGTTTTATGAAACATTAATCAGTGCATATCCCGTCATTTCCATCGAAGATGCCCTGGCCGAAGAAGATTGGTCCGCATGGCGCATCCTGACTGAACGAATCGGAAAAAAATGCCAATTGGTTGGCGATGATTTATTTGTAACTAATCCCGCACGCCTGGCCCGTGGCATTGAAAATGGTGTCGCAAACGCAATTCTGATAAAGGTAAATCAGATTGGCACATTAACTGAAACATTGCGCGCCATCAAAATGGCCCAAGATGCAAATTATGGCGTTGTAATTTCACATCGCAGTGGCGAAACCGAAGACACCACAATTGCAGACCTGGCGGTGGCAACAAACGCCGGACAAATCAAGACCGGGTCCATGTCACGCACAGATCGCATGGCAAAATACAACCAGTTAATTCGTATCGAAGAAGAACTGGACAAATCCGCAAAATATGATATATAATTGCGACGAAAAAGTATGGGGGGCATGCGCCAACGCGCCCCCCCCTTTTTTTTAAGAAAACATGATGATTGATATACCGACGATTATTTTGATTGTAAAATACATTGTGGCAACATCCATATTTATTGGAATTGTCTGCGCCCCTGCATGGATTGCCCGCCAAACCGACAAAAACAAACAGAAAATGTATCTGGTCCGTCTGGGGTCTTGGTTATTTGGTTGGTCAATTGTTGGATGGTTCTATGCGCTAATTATCGGAACCAGGAAATAAAATCCTTTATTTAATCAATATCCCTGCAAATTTAATTCGGCCACACCGATTTATATGTACCAGTGGTATTACCGTCCGGCTGTTATATCTGCATTTCATATACTTTACATCTGCAGCCACAAATTGGTCTGGATACATATCAATTGCACGCGCCGCCGATGCAAACATAGCATAACTGTTACGTGGTGCCAGTTTATATACATATGGCTTTACCGCATAAAAATGAGCAATTGCAATATTTTTTCTTGCCATATCCGCATCGGCTTCTGAAAACTTTTCATCAATATCTACATCTGGGATACAGTTATAACGCAGCGGCATCTCATATATTTTTCCATCCAGTGCCACATTTAAGATATCCTGGTCTGGATATTTAATTGGAATATCAACATGCAACAGCGCCTGTTGACTTTGGCGCATTTTATTCATATCTATCAACAAGACTCCCGAATTAATATACAAATCATGCCTCAGGTATTTCTCTTTGAATTCACGAACATATATTCCATTTGGATTTTGCGGCAAATTAATCGGTGCCATATCACGCACCGCCCCCATCACACAATCCTCAATATCAGTATTATAAAATTCTGTTAAATCATCACGCACCAATGTATCAGAATCCAAATACAACATACGATCTAAATGCGGAAAAACATCACATGCAAACAATCGATAAAATATCACCGGGGACCACCGCGACCAGCCGTACTTCATATATTTATTTTCGCGTCTGCTCACCACACGCCACACCAGTTTTCCGCCACCACGCATCACAATTTGTTTTATTTTTTTATATCCACTTGTCCACGGCGCAACCATACAGTACACAGTAATCTGGGCATTTTTCTGACTTGTCATCAATGAATTAATGGACACGGCGGCCATGCGCCAAAATCGACTGTCAAAACAATATAACACGTTCATCTTACAAACCCCAGGAACCAGCATAAAATCCGTTGCCTTAGCGTCAGGTACCGTTTCGGAATATACTTACAGGCCTTTAACAAGCATGCTTTTGCCTGAATCTGGTATTTTCCTGCCTGCTTGGGCCGCACAATTGTTTCGTTCAGCAGATACATAAAACTGCTGCGGAAATAAGCCCGCCAAAACCGTGCATCATAAAAATTTATTAGTTTTTCATCAATATACTTAAAATATGCCGGGAACCAATCAAAACAATGTTCATCAAATTCCCCACCTGTAATTGCCGCACCATGCACACGATGCCAAACGGTAATATTTGGGGTCTCCACAATAAAATTAGCCCGCCAACATAATTCCAGCATAAATGTCAAATCTTCGCCAAATGTTGTAAAATCTGTATTAAATCTGACATCACCAATAAAATCGCGTTTGTAAATTCGCCGCCATATCCAACACCATCTGTATGCATTTGACGACAACAGAAATGCCACTGGATTACCTTGTGATATGTTTGTTCCTGCGTTCCACACCTGTCGGCCATTAGACGGCACAAATTTGAACTTTTCAGGAACCATATTGGCCATACCGCCAACCATATCCGCATTTGTGCTGCGCGCTATATACAACAACATTTCCAATGCATATTCTGTATAACAATCATCAGAATCCAAGAACGCGACATAATCACCACGTGCCGCATCCAATCCTGCATTGCGCGCACGTGACGTACCACCATGTGAATTTTGAATCAATCTAAAACGTTTATCACGTTTGATAAAACTCTTAATTATCGCCACACTGTCATCTGTACTGCCATCATCTATAACGATACATTCCCAGTTTGAAAAAGTCTGATTTCGCACAGATTCCAATGCGTCCCCAATATATCGGGCATAATTATAATTACATATGATAATAGATATTTCTGGTTTGCTATGCATCATTAACTACTCTGAATAATAACAACTGGACAGCCACTTAAAGTTCCCACTCGCATCACTAGACAACGAATCCTTTTCCTGATAACACCCTGTAATATGGTTAAAGACAGATTCTGCCGTGCCACCAGTACAAGACAATTGCACTTCCATCATATAAATACCATCCAGTGCCGCCCCAGTGGCCGGATTTGTTTGACCACACAAATACACAGGATTCCCATGATATTCGCCACCATTTAATAAGGCATGTTGCATCGTCAACGACTTACCGCCATTTGGGCATGCACTGCAAACAAAACTGGATGCACATTCAACAATATTATCAGCCGTTGGATTAAAACGTGTTCCCGCCGCATTCGCACACGAAGAAATATAATATCCCGCATTACCACTGCACAAAGCCTCTACATCAAGTATCTCATTAACATTTGTAAAAGTTTCTGCCCTTTCCCAAATACCGGCACAATCTCCAGATATATCGCAATGATATCGATTACAATAACAAATTCCTGCGTTACTGCACGTGGTAAAATCCATATATGCAACATTGCTTACACGACTGCTCAGATATTTAGATGCCAAAATATTAAGCGAACACGATATCGCCAACGCATCGCGACACATAAAACATACCGCGCCACTAATTAGCCACCACAATAAATTTCCAAAAAATTTCATAGCAATCTCTCCTTTATAATAACAGGAAAACGGTCCTTTTAATTCGGCATAAAATCGTGTTGACAACGGCCGCAAAACTGGGATAAAATATGAACAAGAAAGTGTCGAAAACAAATCACCGTTTGTTTTCGGCATTAATTTTTAGGAATTTTTACTGTATTTTCAATAGATTAACAGCAAAAAACATATTGTTTTTTATTAAGATAAATAAAAGTTTAGCGGAGTATTTATAATCTAGGCAACTTAGACACCATTGTCATTCCGGTGCTTGACACCGGAAACCAGGTTATGCGTGCAAAGCACGCACAAATAATAATGTTTTTATGACCTGGGTCCCGTGGTTAAACCACGGGATGACAGA
>JAFURB010000007.1 GCA_017472065.1 Alphaproteobacteria bacterium
CGTTATATTTTGATGTAAAACCGGGGATGGCTTTGTTTTTATGTTGCCAAACACGTCCAATCAAATCGGACGTAGAACCGACATACAAAGTACCCATTTTTTTATTAGTTAAAATATAAACCCAACCGCCAGATTTCATAATAATTCATTATATGTTCTTTGACTTACCAGCGCAAGGGTTATCAAGAACACAATGGATCCCGGCCTGCGCCGGGATGACGGTGCGGGGGTTAGGGGGACAGATACCGGGGGCGTATAAGATAATAAAAAAACCCCAATCGGGGATTTTTTATTAGGTCTTAATTCGAACTTAATCTTATTTTCTTTTGAAACCCTGTTTCGCTTTGAACTTAGGATTATCTGGATCGATTAAGATTACCTGCTTGCCACGACGGATCTGTTTTACATTACCGCGTTTCTTCCAAGCCTTTAATGAACTTAAAAATTTCATGTCTTAATCCTTTGGTACGGGGGTCATTATAAACACTTTTTGTGAAAAATCAAATATTAATATTATTTTTTGTTGTTTTTGTAGGGCCTGTTGAAATTGTTGAAAACTTTTATTCACTTTTTTTTAACAGGTTTTTAACAATTATTTCCAGGTTTTCTGCGGTGTTTTGTTTGTGATGTTGAAAAATACACCTGTTAAATTAACAGTTAATAATTATCTTTTTTTTAACATAATTAACAATTTTTTTGTGGATGTTTTTGTACTTGTTGAAAATTGTTGAAATTGTTATAATTCAATTACATAAGGGACAAGAGAGATGAAACAGCAAGTTTTAAAGGCTTTGGCAAACCCAGCGCGCATATTTTATGTGCCGTATTCGTTGGCCATATTAAACTTTGCGGTGCAATTCATTATCTTTATTGTTGTTTTCGTGGCAAGTTTGCTGATTTATGGAACAGATACAGAGGTCAGTCCACTGTTTTTCTTGGTATCGGTCATTGTTGTGCATTCTTTGTTGGCAATTTATGCAAAAAAAGACCCACAAATTGGCCAGATTATTGTTGCGAAAATGCAATTGTTAAAGAAAAGGGTCCCAAATAAATTGGCGGCATAGGTTGAAAATGAACGGATTCTTTGATTATTTTGCAGGCGGCGAATTTACAGTGACCACAACGATTATCGTTATGGCTGTGATTTTTGTATTTATTGCGATGATGATGTATGTACCGGCATTAACACGCAAAATATTCCCTAAATTTGGATATGCAAAATATGCAAACTATTTGCCGTTCAAGACGGTTTATTCCGATAATTCAATTGAATTGACGGACGGATCACTTATACGGGCATATCGTATCCAGGGTGTTCAGACAAGTATGCAGGATGATAAGACAAAAGAGAAATTCTTGGACCTGCGTACGCAATTATTTAATCAAATTCGTGACCCGGGTGTGACATTGCGGTTCTTTATGGTGCGCGATGCAATGGATGAAAATACAAACTATGAATTTGATCAGCCAACATTACAACGAATTTACAACAAGTGGAAAAGTCAGGGATTGCGGATTTTCCTAAACAGTTATTATGTTGTTATTTCGGTTAGTGGTGGTGACGCGCGGGCAAAATTAAATCAATATGGTAATTATATCGAATCTATTCTGGCGGCATACAGACCAAGTATGTTAAAAAATAACAACCCAGATAATATGGCGCGATTCTTTGGCCGGATTTTATCACCGGTCACAAAACCACAGCCCAAGACATGCAATAACGACATTGCAAATATGGTAACGGTTGATGATGTCGAATTTTTACATGATGGAATTATCCGGTATATCAGTGGTGGGGCGCAATCTTTTGCAGCGATTATGTCGTTTAAGGTGGCACCAGATTATCTGGACGAAGAATTTTTTGATACTGTTTCAACTATCCAAACCGAAATGATTAATATGAACGGGTTTGGTATTATGGGGGGGGCGGATGTAGATGCGGCAATTCGTCAAACACGGTCAACGGCCGATGACAAAGTCAAAAAATCTACCGAAGAACAGATTTATGCTATTGAATCTGCAATGGATGAAAATATTTCTGGAAATCAAACACTGGTTAATTACTATCCGATGTTTATGTTATTCGCAGGTACAGTCGAAGAATTACAGAAATATATTGCAGAATTCAAAAAAATAGCGGCATCATTTGGTATTTCACCGGTTGCAGAAACATTTGCATCAAAGGTGGCGTGGTTCTCGCTTATTCCGGGATTTAATGTTTTTCCGCGTAATTTCAGATTGTTGTCACGGACCGCGGCAATCAGTATCCCGATGTCCAGTACACCACGCGGAATTACAAATTCAGACTGGGGCCAGGGGCCATTGGTTATTTTCCCAACAGCCCAGGGAACACCATATCAATTCCAATTCCATGTGTCTGACAAGCCGGCCGCAGTGGCACATACATTGACAATTGGTCCAACAGGTGGTGGTAAAACAACATTATTCTCGTTCTTAATCGCGCAAAGTTTGCGTTTCCCGAAATTAAAAGCCTTTTTCTTTGATAGAAACAAAGGGGCGGAAATATTTACACTGGCGGTTGGTGGTAAATATATCACCATGCAAGGCAAAGAAAAAAATAGTGACCCGATGGCAAATTCTTTCCAGACGCATTTGAATCCGTTGAAAATGCCAGACAGTGCCGCAAATCGTGCATTTTTGCGTCGGTGGTTTTCAATTATTACCGGGCAAAATGATGCAGCGTCGATGGATGAAATTGCGCGTGCGGTTTCGGTAAATTTTGATTATTTATCAGACAAAGACAGATTGTTAACAAACCTGTGGGAAAGTTGTTTTTCATCCGCAGGTGCAATGCGACCGGCACTTAAAAAGTGGGTTGATCCATTACAATATGGGTATATGTTTAATGAAAAAGAAGATACACTGGATTTACAATCGCGGTTAACAACTTTTGATTTTACAGAAATTTTACAGGATGAAATTTTATCACCGGCGGTAATTTCATATATTCTGCATCGTATTAATACAACGACGGTTGCAGGGGGGAATCCATCACTGATTATGATTGACGAAACAGCACCGATGTTGGAAAACAAAATGTTCCGTGATAACTTTATCGCAGGGTTGCAAGAAGGGCGTAAAAATCGCCAGGCATATATGGCCGCGTTCCAACGCGCAAATGTTCTGGATAAATTAGGTATTGGTGATGTTGTTCGTGGCCAGGCACAGACTGTGTTATTCTTCCGTAATCCGGCGGCCGATGCGCGCGATTATGAACACTGGAATTTGAATCCGTTGGAAATGGCGTTTATCCAGGGCAAGGCATATCCAAACCTGAAACGCGCAGTATTATTGTCGCGACCGGTTAATCAAGAATCTGTTATCTTGAATACAGAATTGGGTGGACTGGGGAATATGTTGCGCCTGTTTGAATCAGGCAGATCGTCTGTGTTACTGGCCGAAGAATTATATAAAATGTATGGTAATAATTTTGTAAATGAATACCTGAAAAAGCAAGGGGCGGCAGAATAGTGCCAAGGTTTAATTTTATTACTTTGTTGGCTTGTTTTTTTTCTTCGGTGGCAATTGCCAATGATTGTGTGTCGTATAAAATGACACCAAAAATTACTATATTAACCCCGTCTTGGACCAAGGAAGTTGTTCAACCATTAGAACCAATGGATTTGTGGCATGGTAATGTTATTGCGACGATGGTTGATAATTATGACATTGTTGCAGATATTACATCAATCGAAGATGGTTTTTGCGTCGGTGTTAAACAAGTTGATGCAGAAATAGGGTATTCTAATTTCTTGGTCCAGGTGGATATAAGACATATTCCAAATACTTGTTCATATGATGCGGTTTTGTTACACGAAGATCAGCATATCCGCGAATATTTGTCTGTTATTGATGATTTTAAGGTTGGGTTACATAATGCGTTATACAGTGCGGCGGATTCTGTGATGCCGATTTTTGTGTCAAATACAGATGAAATAGATGATGCAATTGAACAATTAAATAATAAAATTCAAACACAC
This sequence comes from Alphaproteobacteria bacterium, assembly GCA_017472065.1. Taxonomy (GTDB): domain Bacteria; phylum Pseudomonadota; class Alphaproteobacteria; order Rs-D84; family Rs-D84; genus Enterousia. The sequence goes on from JAFURB010000007.1 coordinate 4,002, forward strand.
CCAGAAATGGTTATTATTAAGCAGAAAATCAAGGCCGAAGAAGAAATACGCAACAAACGCATTGATAAAAATGATAGTGGCGCGGCATTGAAAAAATGTATTTAATAAATTTGGTTGATTTTCGGGCGTTTTTAAGGCTAAGATGTTGTTAGGTTCTTGGTTCTTCAAACAAAAGAGGATTTTTTATGAAGGGAATTATTTTAGCAGGGGGCAGTGGTACCCGTCTGTATCCATTAACAAAAACAACATCTAAGCAATTATTGCCGGTTTATGATAAACCGATGATTTATTATCCGTTATCAACACTGATGCAATTTGGTATCAAAGATATATTGATTATTTCAACACCGGTTGATACACCAAATATCGAAAAATTGTTTGGCGATGGTTCTAAAATTGGTTTGAATATTCAATACGCAATTCAGCCAGAACCAAAGGGTATTGCCCAGGCATTTACAATCGGAGCGGATTTTATTGGAACTGATGATGTGTGCTTGATTTTAGGGGATAATATATTCTATATGGGTGGACAATTCCCAATGTTTGAAGCCGAGGTTAAAAAGAACGCAGGTAAATCTGCAACGATTTTTGCATATCATGTGTCAGACCCAGAAAGATTTGGGGTTGTTGAATTTGATGAAAATTTACGCGCTGTTTCAATCGAAGAAAAACCAAAGAATCCAAAATCAAACTATGCATCTGTGGGGTTGTATTTTTATCCAGGCGATGTCGTTGAAAAAGCGCGCAATTTAACACCGTCTGCGCGTGGGGAACTGGAAATTACAGACTTGAATAATGTGTATCTGCGCGAAGGTCGTATGTCGGTCGTTCCAATGCGTCGTGGTAATGCATGGTTAGATGCAGGAACACCAGACAGCCTTATGGAATCTGGACAATTTGTACAGATTATCGAAGCGCGCCAGGGATTAAAAATCGCATGTATCGAAGAAATTGCATACACCAAATGTTTTATCAATGATGAACAAATGCGGGCATTAATTGATGAATTAAAATCGGGTACATATAAAGATTATCTGGAAAAAGTATATAGGGAAAAACATGAACTTTATTAAAACTGAAATAGACGGTGTTATCATCGTTGAACCGCGTGTGTTTAGCGATGCGCGTGGATACTTCTTTGAATCTTATAACGAGGCTGAATTTATTAAAAACGGTATTCCAAATAAATTCGTCCAGGATAATCAATCAAAGTCATCATATGGGGTGGTACGTGGATTGCATTGTCAATTGGGTGAACATGCCCAGGCAAAGTTAGTGCGTGTATTGCAGGGGCGTGTTTTAGATGTCGCTGTAGATATTAGAAAAAATTCCCCAACATTTGGTAAATATGTGGCGGTTGAACTGTCGGACGAAAATAAACGACAATTGTTTATTCCACGCGGTTTCTTGCATGGGTTTTCAGTGCTTAGTGAAACGGCGATTTTTGCATATAAATGCGATAATCTGTACGCACCACAGGCCGAATTTGGTATTCGTTTTGATGATCCGGATATTAGAATCGATTGGATGGTGCCGGCGGATAAAATTATCACATCTGCCAAGGATAATATAGCCAAAGGGTTAAAAGATGTACCTGATAACGGGATGTAATGGACAATTAGGCACAGAATTAAAAAAGCGTTTGCCAGATGCAATATGTGCGGATGTTGATATGTTAGATATCACAGACGGGGCAGCGGTTCAAAAATTTGTGCGTGAAAATAATGTTGATTTGATTATTAACTGTGCGGCGTATACCGCCGTTGATAAGGCCGAAGATGATATAGATTTGGCCACTAAAATCAATGTTGATGGACCGGCTAATTTAGCAAAAACAGGCGCAAAAATAATTCATATTTCAACGGACTATGTTTTTGATGGATGTGGGCATTATCCATATTCGCCAGATGACGAAACAAATCCGGTTTCGGTATATGGTAAAACAAAGCGGGCAGGTGAATTAGCAGTGCTTAATAATGCGCCAGTGGCGGTTGTTATTCGTACTGCATGGTTGTACAGTCCGTATGGTAATAACTTTGTAAAAACAATGCGTCGGTTGGGGGCAGAAAAAGAATCAATAAATGTTGTTGCAGATCAAATTGGAACACCAACATATGCAGGTGACCTGGCGGATGCGATTGTGCAAATTATTCCACAGATGACACGCGAAAACAGTGGTATTTATCACTTTACAAATATGGGTGTATGTTCGTGGTATGATTTTGCAAATGAAATTATGGAAATGTCTGGATTGAAGTGCGTTGTAAATCCAATTAAGTCAAGCGAATATCCAACACGTGCAGTACGGCCTTTTTATAGCGTTTTGGATAAATCAAAAATTCAAGCGGTATTTAATATAAAAATTCAACACTGGAAAAAAGGATTGGAAAAATGTCTAAAACAATTTTAATTACAGGTGGTGCAGGGTTTATCGGTTCAAACTTTGTTCCGTATTTTTGTGAAAAATATCCCCAGTATAAAATTATCAATCTGGACAAATTAACATATGCAGGAAACCTTGATAATTTGCGTGAATGTGAAAGTATGCCAAATTATACATTTGTTCAGGGCGATATTTGTGATGCAGATTTAATTGATAAATTATTTGATGAAAACGATATTCGTGGGGTAATTCACTTTGCCGCGGAAAGCCATGTTGATAATTCAATCAAGGGGCCGCGCGCATTTATTAATACAAATATTGTTGGAACATTTAATTTATTGGATGCAGCGCGTCGTCATTGGATGGATGGGCCAGGTAAAGTTAAACCAGGATACGAAGATGCGCGTTTCCACCATATTTCAACCGACGAAGTTTATGGTGCGTTGGGCGAAACAGGTATGTTCCGCGAAGATACACCATATGCGCCAAATAGTCCATATTCTGCGTCTAAGGCATCATCTGATTTCTTGGTTCGCGCATATCATCACACATTTGGTATGAATGTTACAACATCTAATTGTTCAAATAACTATGGACCAAAACAGCATAATGAAAAACTGATTCCACATATTATTTCCAAGGCATTAGCATTGCAACCATTACCAATCTATGGCAAGGGTGAAAATGTTCGTGACTGGTTATATGTTCTGGATCATTGCAAGGCAATTGATTTAATTTTCCATAATGGTAAATCAGGCGAAACATATAACATTGGTGGCCGCAATGAACGAAATAATATCACAATTGTAAAAACAATTTGTGCAATTCTGGACGAAAAGAAACCACGCAGTGACGGTAAAAAATACGAAGAATTAATTACATTTGTTGCCGACCGTGCAGGACACGATTTTAGATATGCAATTGATGCAACAAAATTGGAAAATGCATTGGGGTGGCGTGCAGATGAAACATTTGATACAGGTATTGTAAAAACCGTAGAGTGGTATTTACAATAAAATCTAATGTCATATCAAAAATAAATGGGGAAATCTTATGTTGTGTTTGTACACTACAATTTCCCCATTTACTTTATCTATACTATTTTATGTTTTTGTTAAAAATTATATCGGAATCCAATTGAAAATTCTGATAGTGATTTTATTAATTCGTTGCTAAGTGTAGAATACTGATATTGTCCCAAAATCGATACAGAATCATTTGGAAATGTATACATTAATCCAATCCCAAATCGTGTTGCGGTTTCGGTTGTGGTGTCAGATTCGCCGTATGTTGTTAAGCCATCGTTGAATTCGAATTCGTGTGATATGCGATAATTTGCAATTCCAAAAGATGTAAAGAAATCCATATCTTTAACAATTGGATAATAACCAAATATATCAAAACCAAATGATTGATATGAAATATTTATATCCTGGGTCAGGGGTGAATATTCATATGTAATTGTATTTTCGTTGTCTGCGGACTGGGTGAAAAATAATTCAACACCAAAATTTTGACCAATACGCATACCGGCATTAATTGTACCGGTGTAATATTGTTCTTCTAAATCAATGTCATTATTATATGATGCGATGTTTAATCCAGCATCCATGCCAATATATGGTGTGAAATTATCTGCAAAAGCGTTTGCTGATAAAATTATTGGTAAAATAAAAATAATCTTTTTCATTATCAAATCCCCTGTATAGTTTTATGATAAATATTTATGCGTGGAAAGTAAATAAATAAAAAGATGTACCATATGGGTACATCTTTCGTTAAAACTGGTTGCGGGGGTTGGATTTGAACCAACGACCTTCAGGTTATGAGCCTGACGAGCTACCGGGCTGCTCTACCCCGCGTCACTGATTAAAAGCCTGTATATTATATATTATTTTGGATAATAGTCAAATAAAAAAATAACCAATTGAATTTACAGTATAATGATTTTTATCATAAGCCATTTCTTGAATTATGTGTTTTTTGTTGCTAAACTGACCAAATAAACCAAGGATTTAGTGTGATACATAATAAAAAATTTAGAAAAGCATGGAAAAAATTCTGGAATCCTATACTGGGGTGTGGGTTGATTCAGTGGTTTGTTGCAATTTGTTTATCTATCCCGATGTGGACGGTGTATTTTACATCGCGTAAAGAATATGTGGGATTAGAGTATTTTAAGCAATATCGTAAAAAACCAGCTATTTTTGTGTTTTGGCATGGGCGGTCTATGATGTTAAGCCCGATTATTCGTATGCGTGGGATGCGGGGGTATGCAATTGCCAGTCGTCACAAAGATGGACGGATGATGGCAAAATTGCAGCGATTGTTTGGGTTAAAGGCGATATATGGTTCAACAAGCGAAGGGGGAATTTCTGTCCTGCGCCAGGGGGTGCGTGTTTTGCGTGACGGACGTTATGCGTTGTGTTTGTCGCCAGATGGTCCCGGTGGGCCGTCAATGCGTGTGCAAGATGGGGCGTTATATTTTGCAAAAATGACCGGTGCACCAATTATTCCAGTGTGTTTTTCGTCGTCACGGGCATGGATTCAAAAAAGATGGGATAGATACCTGTTGGCGTTGCATTTTTCGAGAATAAAATGTGTTGTGGGAAAACCTGTGTTTGTGGCACCAAATGCGTCCGCCGAAGAATTTGAAAAAGTTCGTAAAAATTTGGAAGATGTTATGGTTAAACAGGTGCGTGATTTAGATGCTGAGTTTGGTTTGTTCAAGGTTGAACAGGATTTAACCGCAGATAAATTTAAGCAAGATATGCGTGATGCACGCAAAAAGAAAAAGGCAGGTAAGTAATATGAAAACACCGTGGTGGTTTTTACGCAAGACACCGTTGTCTTTTATTCTGTGGCCAATTGGGTGGGTGTACTATTTAATTGGTCGGGTGGTATATTTTGTTCGTTCGGTTCGCCCATTAAAATCGCGTCGTAAAATTATTTGTGTTGGAAATATTCTGGCTGGTGGTGTGGGAAAAACGCCGGTGGTGCGACAAATTGCCACACGACTGGATTCACCGGTTGTTATGCGTGGGTATAAAAAAAGTAAAGATTTTGACGATGCAGGTGATGAAGCGACGATGTTATCCCGCGATGGTTTGGCGGTGCATGTTGGTGACAGAAAAAGTAATATAATTTTATTAAATAAACAAAAATCAGATGACTCGCCAATTGTTATGGATGATGGATTTCAAAATCCAACAATTAAAAAAGATGTTTCGATACTGGTTTTTGACGAAGCGTTGGGATATGGTAATGGGTTCTTGTTGCCGGCGGGGCCGTTGCGCGAACCACGTGGGGCAGTGCGTCGTGCAGATGCGATTATTGTTATAAAAAATTCAACACATAAAAAGAATTTTAGTTTGCCGGTTGGTATTCCAACTTTTTTTGCGAATAATTTTACTTTGTCGCCATATGAAATTGATGAAAAAATTGTGGCGTTTGCAGGAATTGGTTATCCAAAAAAATTCTTTAGATGTTTAACAAATGTTGTGGCAACACGGTCGTTCGCAGACCATTGGCAATATACGGATGACGATTTGAAAAAATTATTTGCATTGGCTGATAAGCATAAGGCAAAGTTGGTAACAACAGAAAAAGACTGGGTTCGGTTGCCAGATTATGCGCGTGAAAAAATTAAGTATGCAAAACTGGAAACAAAAATAGATGATAATTTTTGGAAATGGTTGGGGGATAAAATCAAATGAATACCGTAGTAAAAGATATTAAAATAACAGGTCGTGGAATACATTCGGGATTGCCAGTTAATATGGTTATTAAACCATCTGAAAAGCCGGGGATTTATTTCCGTCGTGTTGATATGGTGGGGACTGATTTAATTCCGGCGCGTTTTGATAATGTTGGTGAAACAAAAATGCGTAATACAACCGTTGGAAAAATGGATTCTGCACATGTGCAAACAATTGAGCATTTAATGGCAGCCTTGTTTATGTGTGGTATAGACAGTGTGATTATTGAAATCGATGGTAAAGAGACACCAATTCTGGATGGCAGTGCGGCAGAATTTTATAAATTAATCAGTGATGCGGCCCAATCAAAAAATAAAATCAAAAAAATTATTGTTCGCAAACCTGTTGTTGCATATGCGCGCGAAGTAACACGGCAATTACCGTTGTTTGTTCGTATGCAAATCTGGATTATGAACAAGATTTCAGGGCGCAAGGCAGATGGATTTGTTAAATTAAGTCCAAATGACGGTAAATCGTTAGATGTTGTTGCAACATTAGTGTATCCAGAAAAAATTATTGGGAAACAGAGTTTTGAATACTCGTTTGATGGAACAAAAAAATCAATTGATAATTTTGTAAAAAATATTGCGCGTGCGCGGACATTTGGAAAGTATTCCGAGTGGGAATATTTGAAGGCGCGTGGTATGGGGCGCGGTGCAGACGAAACAAATGTTATTGCATTAAATGATGCAGGTGATGGTACGATAAATGAACTGAATTGGCCGGATGAATTTGTGCGTCATAAAATTATTGATGCAATTGGGGATATGTTTACATCAGGTGGGATGATTTGTGGAAAATTAGAAAGTTACAAGGGCAGTCATGCGATGAACAATATAGTTCTGAAAAAATTGTTCAGCAATCCGTCTAATTATGATATAGTTGAATAAAAGATAATAAAGGAAAGAGAGATGAAAAAGATTTTTGCATTGTTGGTATTTTGTTTGTTGGCGGGATGTGGGGGACTGATTAAAAATGAAAATGGCAGTCAGTACCTGGTCCAATTAGATGCAGAACCAATTGGTTGTACATATTTGTATAAGTTGGAATCAGAAGTGTCGGTATATGATGCCGATGATGCACGCAGATATCTGGAAAATCGTATTGTTGACCAGGCGCGTCCAGGTAATGCGTATTGGATTACCAGTCAGCGCACACGCCCGAACGAGTGGGTGATATTTGGGCCAGAACGCGCGTTTATCTTGGTTGCAAATGTTTATGATTGCCCAAATCCACAACGCGTGCGTACTGCGCGTGATGGTGGATCGGCAACAGTGTCTTATTAAAAAATCCCCAGACGGGGATTTTTTTAATAATGAGTAAAGTTCAAAGTGCAAAGTTCAAATAATGAATACATTAAATATTTTATAGATTCCCTAATTGCGCTTTGAACCTTGGTTTTAGTGTTGCGGGGGTGGGGATTTTTGTGTTATAATTTTATCACATGATATAGGGCAGAGAGAGAAATTGACTAATCAAGTTGTACATGTTCATCGTAAAAAATACGCAACAGGTCTGTTTTGGCAGCCAATTGGGGCGGGGTTTGTTGCACGCAATTATGCGAAAAATCTGGCAAAATCTGTTGATAAAAAACTGAATTTATTTACAGAATTTCGTGGGATGATTGGATTGGGGGCGCGACGCGTGGGGCATCGTGCCGGTATGCCATCAATCGCCGCCGAGGTTATGGAATCCATGGCGGAATATACATCGTTCTTGGGGGCGTTCGCAACAGATAAACGATATGTTGTAATTGCGGTCCGCAATGGGGTTATTTTAGAGGATAAAGTTTTTGAAACAGAAGCGGCCGCCCGCGAAGAGTATGTTAAATTATCCAAGATACCTGATTGGGGTGCATTAATTGCGCCGGGGGCGTGGGGAATGCCACGCGCGATTGAACGGGATTTGTATGATGTTGTTATGGGCGGGGCGCATGCGCCGTTACATACAATCAGTCGTTTTACATCCCGTATGACTGCGTTTTTGATTTTGGCGGTTTTCTTGGTTGGATTGTTATTTTTATTCCGTGAACCAATTGGTCAGATGTTGGCGCCGCGTCCACAAATGGCGGATGTTAACCCAGAACTGGTCGCAGAATATAAACGCCAGATAGAAGAAAAAAACAAGGAATTAGATGCACAATTTGAAATTGAAAAACCATTGCCTCCAGAACCGATTGTTATGCCGTTTGAAAATTTACCAGATCCGGTTCAACGCGCCCAGGTTTGTTATCAAGCGATTGGTTTTGTTATGCAACCTGTTGCAGGATGGAATCAATTATCGGCAACATGTGGGGAAACGCATGTTAATGCAGAATTTCAACGCAGTTTTGGTACATTGGGTGAATTTTACAATATTGCCGCCGGTTTAATGCCAGGGGTGTTTGTTGGTGAAGAATCTGATGATTTCTTGGTGGTTCAGGCGAAATTACCAGCTGTTAAAACATTTGCATCCCAGGATGAACGCGATGCAGAAACAATTGTTCGTGATGTTGTTACAGCATTTCAATCAATTGATACAAACATAGAAACAAATATCGTTGTTGATACATTAACAAATGGTGTTGATATAGCAACGGTTAATGTGGTCGAAATTGCGGCATCTTCAAAACTGGTGCCGATGCAGTTTATGAAAATATTTGAAAACTTTGGTGGTGTGTATATGACGGCGTGTACATGGGACGCATCAAGACGCATCTGGAACTATGAGGTGATAATCTATGCAAAATAAAATTAAATTTTTATCTGTGATTCTTGGGTTGTGTATGGCGACAACAATGTCGTATGCCGCAGAAGAAATAGATGTTGAAATAGAAGAAGTTTCAGCAGATGCAATTGCGGATTATCAGGTCGAAGGGTCTTTGTTTCAGCAGATTACAGATTTGGAACAGGAAAAAGTTCTGATGCAATTGGAAAAAGAACGCGCACAGTTGGATTTGGAACTGGACAGATTGGCGGCGGAAAAAATTAAACTGCATATGGAAATTGATACATTGTCCGGGCGTGCAGAACAGCAACAGCAACAAATCGAAACAGAAAAAGCAAAATTAGAAGCCGAAGCAGCCAGATTAGAACGCGAAAAAGAAAAGATTTTAGCCGCAGAAAATGAACCTGTGCGTTCTGTATCATCATATCAGGAACAAGAAAAATCAGTGCCAGATATGGATTTAACACAGAAATATAAACTGGTTAATGTAATTGGGGCAGGCGCACAATTACAGGCAACAATCACAGATTTGTCCACCGGACAAAGCAAACGTGTCAGTGTTGGTAAATCACTGGATGGATATACGGTAAAATCTATTTCACTGGACGAAGGTGTTGTGTTTATCAAAGATGGTGATACACAAACATTAAATGTTGGTGCGACAAAATAATATTGGGTGTGCAAATGGATAAAGAAAATAATATCTTGGGCGCGGGAATAGGTACAGATAAGTTATCTGTGCCGGTTGGTTTGGAAAATTCTGAACCGCGGGATATTATTGATTATCTGTTTGAAAATGGTAATCGATTGCTGACCGCAACCGGGGCAGAATTTGAATTGCCACGCGATACACAAAGTGTTATTGCATATTTTTCCGGTGGGGAAATTATTATTTCACGAACACATCAATATGATGGGCGGGTGTTGTCTTTTATTGATTTGCTAAAAAAACGCGGTCGTGTTGTTCGTGAACCTTTTTATTCTGATTTAGCATTGGTGTCGGGTATCTATAAAACATATGAAGCAAATCTGGGTGGGGGGCATCGTTCCCGTCAGGACTATGACAACCAGATGCAGAAGGATTTTGTTGATATTATCGCACGCGCGGCGGCACAAAAAGTATCTGATGTTCATATCGAAGTTGCCGATCAAACAACAATATATTTCCGTATTGATGGCAGTATGCAACCAGTGCTGGAATATAATTCAGGGTGGGGTGAATCATTTGTTCGTGCCGCATTTGCATCTGCGGATATGTCAAATGCAAACTATGCCCAGAACGAATATCAATCGGCACAAAAAGACGGACGCACACCATTGCGTGGAACCAAGGATTTATACCTGCCGTCGGGGGTGTTGGCGGTTCGTATGCAATTTAACCCAATTGCGTTTGGGTCGCGTTATGTCGTGATGCGATTGTTATATGATAATCCATCCGAAGGTATTAAAACAGAACAAGAATTTGGTCCATATGAACAGCGTTTATTGGCGCGTATGCGTTCTTTCCCAACAGGATTGGTTATTGTTGCGGGTCCAACCAGTTCTGGTAAATCGACGACATTGGTTCGAAATATGTCGATGATGTTAAAAGAACGCAACTATGAAATAAATATGATTACAGTGGAAAATCCTGTGGAACAAAAGATTTTTGGCGCGCGTCAAATGCCGGTGGTAAATACCACAAACGAAGAACAACGCGATGAAAAATATGTAGAAGCATTGGCGGCCGCATTGCGAAGTGACCCAGATACATTAATGGTCGGGGAAATTCGTACATTGGCGGCGGCGGAATTAACAGTGCGTGGCGCGTTGTCTGGGCATAATGTTTGGACAACATTGCATGCAAATTCTGCACTGGCGGCGTTGACACGATTATTGGATTTAGGAATTGAACCGTTCAAATTAAAAGAAGAAACACTGATGCGCGGTTTGGTTTCAATGCGGTTGTTCAAAAAACTGTGTCCGCATTGTCGTCAGAAACTAATTGATAATCCGCATCGTTCGGCATATCGTCGTGTGCGTGATGCGTTTGGTGATATTGGCTTGAACCAGGTATATATCCGTGGTGTGGGGTGCGAACACTGCAAGGGGACCGGGACAATTGGGCGTATCAAGGCCGGCGAAATTATTATCACAAACAGCGAGTTTTTGCGCCTGGCATTATCAGGAAATACAGATGGGGCGGTTAAATATTGGCTGGAAGAAATGAACGGCCGCACATTAAAAGAAGCCGCATCGTCATTAATGTTACAGGGAATTATTGGGGTTGATGAATTAGAACGTTGGGTCGGACAATTAGACCAGCCGGGGGTGTATTAAAATGAATAAACTGGAAATGCTGTATGCAAAACTGGTGTTCAGATTAAATACAGAACGACGCATGGCGATATGTCGAAAACTGGCATCGCTGTTGCGTAATGATTTTACATTGATGGATGCGCTGGGGCGGTTGGAAATGATTGAATCTAAAAATGGTAAAAAGCCCAATGAACCATTTGCAATCGTTATGCGTCAGTGGCAAAAAAATCTGGAACGCGGGATGAGTTTTTCAGATGCAACACGTGGTTGGGTGCCACCAAATGAAACACTGTTGGTGACAAGTGGTAATATTTCAAACCTGGTGTTGGCATTGGAAAATGTTGGACGCGTGGTTGATGGTACGCAACGCATATCGCGCGCAATGCGTGGCGCAATTATGTATCCACTGTTTTTATTAGCATTGACATTTGGTATTATTTTAATGGTGGGTATTTATCTGGTGCCGCCGTTGGCAGATGTGGCCGGGGATAATATTGTTTGGCGTGGTTCGGCGCGTTCGCTGATTGCGTTGTCTGATTTTTCAATCGCGTATTGGCCATGGATTGTGGGAATTTTTGTTGGTGTTGTCTTGGTCGGGTGGTTAAGTTTGGCGAACTGGTCCGGTCGGATGCGTGCAATGTTTGATAAGTTTCCACCATGGAATATTTACAAGATTCATATCGGTGTCGGGTGGATGATGGCATTGTCTGCGATGGTTGGGTCGGGGGTTACAATCCCAGATGCAATGCGTATGTTGGCGGATAATGCAAATAAATACCTGCGGTCGATATTAGAAAGTGCGTTGCACTTTATCGCAAACGGTGATAATTTGGGGGTCGCATTGAACAAGACAGGGCGCGAATTTCCAGATGCTGATATTGTTGGTGATTTGACAGTTTATGCCGATATGAACGGGTTTGATAAAAACCTGAGCCAGGTGGCAAATGATTATCTGGCGGAATCGGTCAGAAAAATGGAATCTTTGTCTAATGTCATGAACAGTGCAGGGATTTTGTTGGTGTCGTTAATTATTGCATGGGTTGTTCTGGGGACATTTCAGATGCAAGACCAAATAACTGCGGCATTGTCATAATAGGGTGTTTTTGTCCTTGATTTTTATCTGTATGCCCGTATAATAAGACAAGTTTTATCGCCCTAATAGTCTAGTGGTAAAACACGTCCTTGGTAAGGACGAGTCGCAAGTCCGATTCTTGCTTAGGGCACCATGAAAAAATAAAATCCCACATTTGAGTGGGATTTTTTTTTCTTACCAATCAATTGGTGTTTTCCCATGTTGGGATAGGTATTCGTTCGCACGACTAAAATGATGGTTGCCGAAAAATCCACGATATGCAGACAAGGGGGATGGGTGCGCGCTTTTAAGCACCAGGTTGTCGTTAGGGTTTACAAATGCAGCTTTTTTCTGGGCATATGACCCCCACAGCATATAAACAATATTTTTTCGTGTCGCGGTTGCGCGAATAACAGCATCGGTGAATTCTTCCCAGCCGTGGCCGGCGTGTGATGCCGCCGCGTGTGCGCGCACAGTTAATGTGGAATTAAGTAATAATACCCCTTGTGTGGCCCAATGGGTTAAATCACCGTTTGTGACCGATTTGCGTCCCAGGTCGGATTCAATTTCTTTGTAAATATTTACCAATGATGGTGGAACGGGTGTTGGTGGCAATACGGAAAAACACAATCCATGTGCCTGGTTGGGTTCGTGATAGGGGTCTTGGCCGATTATGACAACCTTGACATTATCAAGTGGACATAAATTAAATGCGTTAAATATGTTTTTTGGTGCCGGGTAAACATTTTTACCAGACATATATTCGTTACGCACAAAATCAGTTAATTTTACAAAGTATTCTTTGTTAAATTCGTTGGTTAATGCGTCTTTCCAAGATTGTTCGATTTTTACATTCATAATTTTATCAGTCCTGATTGTAGTGATTTCCATAAAACAACATCAATATACCCACGGGGCAGGTTGGTTTCATTAACCAAATGTGCAAACATATTGTCACATGCGGTTTTTATTTCATCACATAAATTGCCATTATCTATTTTTTTATATAAATCTTTGTTGCCAGAATATACAACCCCAAGCCGTTGAATCCAAATATCATATTTTACCAAATCTTCGCCCAGGTTTCGTGCCAGGTGATTTGATGTTATTTTTCCAATGTGTGGTAATTTTTGCAGATATTTAACACGGCTGTCTGTGTCAGTACATTTATAATATTCGTTGCAGAATTGTTCGCGATTTTGCCATATTTTACAAATCGCATTTATTTTATTTTTATTGTTAAAAATTTTTATTAATAAATCAAAATTTGCATCGTTTGTAGTTATCGAGTTTATAATAGTTTTATGAATTTTTTTTGCTGTTTTTTGTGAAAATCCCCCCGCTAAAATTACATAGATGCAATGCCATGCAAATTCATCGGGGGAATAGATTTTGCGATTGGTTAAATTTTGTAAAATTTCATCAAAACTTTGTGCGTCACTGTCCAGACCGCGCGCACGCAATTGAGAATCCAGTGATAAAAACCATGTTCGGGAAAAATCCATTTATTCCATGCCTTGGGCCGCCATCGCCTGTGCCATTTGTGCTTCGTTCATGGCGGCTTGGTTTTTTATGTTTTGTTGGCCGTTTGCAAAACCCGTGGTCAAATCTTTTTTTTGTTTGCGTTTCGCAATCAATTCTTCAAGTTGTTTTTTGCGTGACTTTTTGAAGTTGATTTCAGATGCCGAATATTTTTCAGGATGTTTGATTTGTTCGTCTAATTCATTAATTTCGCGCATCCAGACGGATTCCCATGAATTATCGAATTTGTTTTTGCCATTATCCGACATCTGAATTCCCTTTTTTTGTTTCTTATTAAATGTCCAGATTTGCATCCAGTGCGTTTTCAACGATAAAGTCACGACGCGGTTCAACAACATCACCCATTAACATGGATACAACCTCGTCTGCCTTGGCGGCATCATCAATTCTGACCTGGAATAATGAACGATGATTTGGGTCCATTGTTGTTTCCCATAACTGTTCGGCGTTCATTTCCCCAAGACCTTTATACCGTTGAATCTTTAACCCGGTTTTTGCATATTCAAATGCAGTTTCCAGTAATGTTAACGCACCCCAGATTTTTTGTGATTTTGATTTAACACGCAATGTTGTTGGTTTGCCAAATGTTTCGATTAATTCGTCGTGGCCGTCCATGCGTTGCCATGCACGAATTTCGGGACCGGTAACCTTGTCACGTGGCAGGGTGTGGGTTTCGGTTACACTGCGTAATGTGCGTGTGATATGAATACCAAACGCATCAGATGTGATTTTCCAACCGCGTTCGAATTCTAGTTCTTGGGAATCAAGCATCTTTTCAGCCGCGGCAAATGTTTCGGCGGTTTCGTTTTCAAATACATTGTTTAATGCCAATGCTTCGACAAAACGCAATGGGATAATATGGTTTAGACCCTGTAATGTGTTACGCATATTTAATACTAATCCCAATACGCGTTTTAAGTCTGCACCACTGATTTGCATGCCGTTTGATGTTTCGACAACACCGTCTGTTGCCAATTGTTCCATCAAGTAATCGTCCATTTCGCGTTGGTTCTGCAGATAGATTTGCTGTTTGCCGCGTGTAACACCATACAATGGTGGTTTGGCAACATAGATATATCCGCGTTCAATCGCCGCCGGCATATGACGATAGAAGAACGTCATCAACAATGTTTGAATATGTTGACCGTCAACGTCCGCATCGGTCATGATGATAACCTTGTGATAGCGCATTTTTTCGATATCAAATTCATCTTTGCCGATGCCGGTTCCCATTGTTGTAATCAATGCACCAATTGTGTCAGACCCCAGCATTTTATCAAAACGAACGCGTTCAACATTTAGAATCTTACCACGCAGTGGCAAAATTGCCTGGGTCTTGCGGTCGCGGCCCTGTTTTGCAGTACCACCAGCAGAATCCCCTTCAACAATAAATAATTCGCATTTTGCAGGATCGCGTTCAGAACATCCCGCCAATTTACCAGGCAGACCACCCAGTTCAGGCCCCGTCTTTTTGCGTGATAATTCGCGTGCCTTGCGGGCGGCTTCGCGGGCGGTGGCGGCTTCGATAATTTTATCAACAATCGTTTTTGCAATTGCTGGATTTTCATCCAAGAATTCATACAGCATTTCAGAAACTGTGCTTTCAACGATTGGGCGAACTTCGCTGGATACTAATTTATCTTTGGTCTGGGAACCGAATTTTGGATCCGGGATTTTAACACTGATGATGCTGGTTAAACCTTCGCGGAAATCTTCACCAGACAGGTTGATGTCTTTCTTGGTTCCTTTTTCGCCGATGTATTTATTGATTGCGCGTGTCAGGCCCGCGCGGAAACCAGCCAAGTGTGTACCACCGTCGCGGTTTGGAATATTGTTTGTGAAACATAATGATGTTTCAGTATATGCCGTTGTCCATTGCAGAACAATTTCAATATAATTGTCATCAGATTGTTTTATCATCTGGATTGGTTCTTTGTTCAACAATTCTTTGGATTTATCCAGATATGTTGCAAAGCCCTTTAGTCCATCAACACTGTGGAATTCGCGAACCTTTTTTTCGGCCCCACGCAAATCTTCAAGAACAATGCGAACATTTGCGTTCAAAAATGATTGTTCGCGCAACCATGTTTCCAATGTATCAAAACTGAATTCTGTGCCGGTAAATGTTTCCGGTGATGGCAGGAAAGTAACCTCGGTCCCGTGGTCGTGTCCAGATTTGTTTTCGGTTATTTTCAAATCGCATGTTGGAACACCGTCGGCAAAAGACATAAATGCTTCTTTGTCGCCACGCCATACGCGAACCTCAAGCCAGGTGGAAAGTGCATTAACAACCGATACACCCACACCGTGCAGACCACCAGAAACCTTGTATGCGCCGTTGCTTTCGTTATCAAATTTACCACCGGCATGTAATTCGCACATGATTAATTCCAGTGCGCTGCGACCTGTTTCATGATTGATGTCAAATGGCATACCACGGCCGTTGTCGCGGATTGTTGCACTGCCATCTGGGTTTAATGAAACATATACCGTGTCGGCATAGCCCGCCATCGCTTCGTCAATAGAGTTATTGACAACTTCGTATATCATGTGATGCAGACCAGAGCCACCTTCGCCGACATCGCCAATGTACATCCCAGGACGCTTTTTAACGGCTTCTAGCCCTTTGAGAACCTTAATCGAATCACCAGTATATTCATTATTAACAGACATAAACAATCCTTTCGTTTTTTTCTGTGTAAAACATAGCAATTTATGCTATAATTATCAAGAAAAAAGGGACTTAGATGAAATTCAAATTACTTTATTTTGGTGATATTTTGATTAACCCAAAAAAACGGGCACAACATATCGCTGACATCCGGATGCAGTTTCATCCGCAACTGAAAAAACTGGTGGAACACAGCCCATGGAACAACCTGACCCAGTATATGGTGCCAAACCCAACAAAAAGCCCAATCACAACACGGCATGTTGGCGGAATTGATTGGAATCCAATCATTACACCAAACCTGAAATTAATCGCAGAATTAGATATTCAAATGTTACATCCTGAAATCGTTGGGGTGCCGCGGTCGGATATTGATAACCGTGTTAAGACAATTATGGATGGGTTGCGTTGTCCGCAAAACGAACATGAAATTGGCGCGAATACACCGCGTGATATCGGGCCGATTTATACATTGTTGGATGATGATCACCTGATTACAAAATTGTCGGTTAATACCAGTCACTTGTTAGATGCGGGGATTTTTTCTGAACAGATTCAGCGTACGCCTGATTCAATATTTATGATGATTGATGTTAATGTGCGTGTCGCAGAAGGAACATTGGAAAACCTGCCATTTATGGTGTAATTTAGTGTTTGAAAATGATATGTTTGTTGTCCCGTTTGCTTGCTGTAAATGGGACAATAATTTTTATGTATCTTGATATTGAATCTGTGTTTTTTATGCGGTATAATATGCGTGCATTGGGAAACTGGTGTGAGGGGTCAAAGCCTCTAAGGGAATCTCCAACATTGGTTGGAGGGTTGCGATATATCTAAATAAGCACACTATTACTCTTAATAGCTTTGAACCTCCAACCGCCTTTAATGTGGCGGTTTTTGTTTAACAAAATATGGAGGAAAATATGAGTAGGACACTTGTTGATGCAGCATTTTATGGTCGCGCACTGCGTGCAGGACGCAGAAGCGCGCATTTGAACCGTGCAGATATGGCCAAAATACTTAAGATATCCAGAGATGTATTGGTTCGAATTGAAAATGGTAAAATGTTGCCCAGTAATGATTTGATAAAAAATATATTTACAGAGTCGTGCATTATGTTGTGGGCAAAAAATTATAAAAAAATTAACAACTAAAAAATCCCCCAAACGGGGATTTTTTTATTTTTATTCGATACAGCAGTTTACTGCATTTTTTACCCACGATTTTAATTTGCCAATGCCACCAGATTTTGGGGCAGGGGTCGTTGTTGCAGTTGGTTGTGTTTCAGTAACCTTTTTTGATGGTTTTTCTTTTTTTGTATCTTTCTTGTCACCGGTCAACATACCCATGTTTAATCCCCAGAACATGCAATACAGTTCATATGATTGATCAAACAGGCTGTATGCGGTGTCACGGTCGCCGGCGGCCAGGGCCTTGGTTCCAACCTCAAACACGCGCATTGCGGCGGCTAATAAATGTTTTGAAATGCACCATACTTCGCCTTCGTATGATGGGATGATTTTTAACATCGCGTTTTTACGCATTTCGCGAATATCATTAATCATGTCATAGAATTCGTGTTTGCCGGTTTTGGCACCTGAAAACATCAGGTGTTCTTCGATTGAAATCAAGTTCATAATGCCGATTGTTAAATCCTGGTCGGATGACAGGTCTTTTGGATTTACTTTCTTGGCGGCATCCAATTTTTCAACAAATTCTTGGACTGATTCTATTTTTTTCATCTGGTTCACCTTTTCGTATTAATTAAAAACAAATCATCATTGCCCAACTGGCCAATGCCAATGCCAGGACAGGCAAAACAACCTTTTCAAATGGAAAGTGTGCGTGGCCACCGTTTTTGTTCTTCATCCATTGGTATAATTTACCGGTGCCGATGAATATTAATGCGCCACAGATTGTTCCAAATAACACAGGATCCATTGTAAATGTGCCACAGATTGTTGTTGGATTGTAATCAACAACACCCATATATACAAAACCAATCATGGCAACCGATAGAATAATAACAATTGAATCGCGTCCACGGAAATGCCAGTTCTTTTTATCCATCCATTTCAGCATCCAATACCCCAGCAATGTTAATAATGCACCCGCCCACAGGCCAACAACACTGTCTGGTACACCCAAACGGCGCGCAATGTCCAGACCGGCCCCAACCGCAATCGTACATATTGGGCATGCTGGGTTTGCAAATGCATTTAATGGTAATGTTGCAAATAATGCTGCAATCAATTTTCGCATATAATTTCCCCTTTCGCTTATATCGTGTACATATTAGAGAATATATAAAAAAAAGTCAACCTTGTAAGGAAATGATGGTTTAGTTTTTATAATATAATACTTGACAAAATAATATTTTGTTATATATTTATAAGTGAAAGTAAAAACAAAAAGGAATAATTATGGTAAAAAAAATATGCTATTTGGGTACTCCGGAAACACCATTGGATGTAGTTGCTGAGATGGATCGGCCCAAAAAGGTGCGCTATTGTGGTGCCCCAGATTTAGGTTGTAAATATACGGTAGCCGGCGAATGTATTTGTGAAAACAAGTGTTCGTGGGCAGTGAAAGTACAAAAATATAGTACGGAAGATTTACAATTGCAGTATTTGATTATGGTTAAACAGCAAAATAAAGAAATTTTAGAATTATTAAACAAGAAAACGAAATAAATATCAAATCTGCATTTTTATGCTATAAACAACATGCAAAGCAAAAAAGTAAGCGAGGCTAAAATGGAAGAAGAAAAAAGATATACCGGTAAATATCATTGTGAAGGCTGTGGAGATAAATGCCCTATTAAGATAATTACCAGATATCACCTTGGTAAACCCGCAGGAACATATGCAATGATAAATATGTTTATTATGAGCGACGATATATATATTGACCCCAATGACGAATTTTACCATAGAGAATTTATACCACAACTAATAGAAAGAGTACGTGATAATGCGAAAAAGGAATGTGGTAAGTACAACAAACAAAAATAACCCAACCGCCCAATCGGGCGGTTTTGTTTTTTACATAAAATATGTTATAATAAAGCCATGAATAAAAAACTGTATATTATCGCAGGTCCAAATGGCAGTGGCAAAACCACATTGGCCAAAGAGTTGGTAAGAGAAGAAAAAATTACATTTCTGAATGCTGATGAAATCGCACATCGACGTGGCGATAAACTGGGATTGCGATCTGGACGTATTTTGTTAAAAAAACTGGATGATTGTTTTAATGCAAAAGAATCTATTGTTCTTGAATCAACTGTATCTGGTAATTATCACACCCGTGTAATTCAACGTGCGCGCAAAGAAAAATATCAAATTATTTTTGTTTATGTGTTTTTGATGTCTGTTGAACAAAATCTGGCACGTATTAAACAACGTGTCGCAATGGGTGGACACAATGTTCCCACAACGGATGTTAAAAGGCGTTATAAACGCAGTTTACAAAATTTCTTTGAAATAATCCCGAAGGTTCATCAATGGGAACTTTACTACAATGGTGAAGATAGTTTTGAGGTAATTGCCCGTGGTGCTGGTGAAAAACTTGAAATTATGGATGATGCGGTCTATAATCAATTTAAGAAAGAGGCAAATAAATGACAAAAGAAAGTTATGAATTATCTGCCAAGTTATTGAGATTAGGTAATCGTGGCGCACGCAAAGCCCAAAATCGCGCCCGTCGTGCAGGTGTACGTGTATGTTATGCTATAAATAACAAACTGGTAAAAATTAAATTATAAAGTCAAATTTAACCGCCTAATCTGGCGGTTTTGTTTATTCTGGTAGCTGCCCGAGGGATTGTATATTCCCATCCGTCACATAAATGTGCCGCGATGGGCCCCTTTCCAAATCGCAACGGTTTCGCGGCGTTGCACTTGCAAAACCTGCTATTTTGTCGGCCTCTGGGGTCCTTATCGTCCTTTACTAACCAAAATTAAAACCGGGATAAACCCGGTTTGAATTTTGGTAGCAGCGGAGGGATTCGGACCCCCGACCAAAGGATTATGATATACCTGCGCTGGGGAATTTCTCCGCACGAACTCCGCAGAAAACCGCCACTTTCTTTTGTTTTGTAATAGTTGATGTCTAGAATATGTAAAACAATCCAAAAGTCTTAATCAGATTAAATACAAAATTCACTAAAATAAATCATATAAATATGATATAATCTCCCTGACACAGGCGACTGTGTTGGGGCGTAAGAACCTCGCTATTTTCGGTGTCCGTGGGGACAATAAAAACCTCCAACTTTATTTTGGTTGGAGGGTCGCGAATATATTGAATAAGCGCGCTATTTTCCGAAAATAATAGTTCTTAACCTCCAACCGTCCGTTTTTGTGGCGGTTTTTTTATATACAAAGGGGTAAAAATATGAGATTAAAACTGGGCATTGTAATGTCGTTAATGGTGGGGGTGGCACATGCAAACACCGACCTGGCCGCGGCGATTGAAAATGTTCGCACCGCATGCGGAAACATCAGTGCGGAATTATCGGACATGAAAAAAATGGCGGGCATTACCACCGCGGTGACGGGCGTCGGCACGGTCGCCGGTGGTGTGGCACTGGGAACCGGTTTAGCCAAGGCAAATGTTGATAAAGAAATTGCCGACCTGGAACAACAGTTGGCAAGATTAGATGCCGACAGAAACCTGCAAACCATTACAATTTCTGCGACAAACCTACAAAACGAGCTTAATCAGTATCAGGCATCGATTCAAACATTATCAAAGTCAGAACTGCAAGAACAGAAATCAGAAGCCGAACAAAAATCCAAAAACCTGGGCAATGTTCGTACGGGAACATTGGCGGCTGCCACAGCAACAAATATCGCAGGTGCGGTTATGTCTGGTACAAATAAGGTCAAAGGCGATTTGAAACAACAAATTGATGAATGTTTGGTATCGATTAAAACATTATCAAACATCCGCATGCAGGCGCGAATTGATGGCAGTGCAAATGACACCGAACTGGCGCGTGCGGAAAATATTATTCGGGCATGCGATGCATGGACCACGGTTGATGTCAGTTCAATCAACAAACGTTCAACGGGTGCAACCGTATCATCTGGTATTGGTGCGGGATTGGGATTGGCCGGTACAATAACATCTGCATCGGCAAATTCAGATGGGGTTCGCAATGGTGATGATACACAACATGAAAAAAACCTGAACACCGCGGCAAATGTGTTGGCGGGTAGTACAACCGCGGCAAGTTTGTCCGCAACAATATTTAACGCAACACAAATAAGTGCAATTAAACATGCGGCAACGGTTGCCGATGAATGCGAGGGGGCGCTGAAATAAAATGAAGAAAAGTTTATTATTTTCGCTTTTAACTGTATGTGCAATAAATTCGGCTCTGGCTGAAAATATACAAAATCTGGACACACCTGTTAATTGGAGTTATTCCGCCATATTCAATACAATTTTTGATTTGTATGACGACAACCCTCTTACATATTACGCTGGTTATACTGTGGCTAATCGTGTGTATATTTCCTATGTCTATGAAAACAAACCTGTTTCTGCGAGATGGATTTGCGATAAATATAATGAATTTGCTAGGGAAGAAAGAGCACTTTTTGCACCAGTTGACCCCCAACAATTTAAAATACACAATTGCTACGACATAATAGAAAAAATTATTTCTACACACAATAACCAAGTACAATCTCAACAAATAATAAAACCAATAGATAAATATATGCCAGACAAAAAAGTATATTGGATATCCTTTGCAGTAGAACAAGCATGTTTAAAAGTATATCTTATAAATAATCTTGACATGGACGAAAGCGAACGCTGTGTCAATTTAGGATATGACAAAAAATTGCACACTAAGCCATATTCTATTAACGAGCTTTTTGATGATTGTGTAAAAAATACGTCACTTCCTTCTGGTGCGGATATTACACAAATATGTTCTTCATTTACAGATTATGCCATAGAAGAGCACAACAAAAGAATAAGACAGACTGAAAATATTTCAGGCACAATAAAATAACCCCACCGCCCCAATTGGGCGGTGTTTTTTATTATATTTATATCACTTTTGTAAAGAGTCATACCCCTTTGTAACCCTTTGTAATCTTTCGCAACCTTTTGTCGCGACTTTCTGTTCTTTTCCCTTTATAATTCATAGTGTAAAGCAAGCAAAAGGATTACACATGTAAACATATTTTCTATGTCCGAAATTATGTCCAGTATATGTAAAACAATCTGCGTAAAGTCGCAAAATCGCATAAATTCGGGCAAATAACACGACATAAAAAAATCCCGGAACACCGGGAAAATCTGGTAGCAGCGGAGGGATTCGGACCCCCGACCAAAGGATTATGATATACCAGCGCTGGGGAATTTCTCCGCACAAACTCCGCAGAAATCCGCCACTTTCATTTGTTTTGTAATAGTTGATGTCTAGTATATGTAAAATTGTCCATAAGCGTTAATCAGATTAAATACAAAATTCACTTTAACAAAAACCGCTACACCACTCACATATCCGCCATTTTTTAACCATTTTTCTATGTAAAGTTTTTACCCCTACTTAATCATACCAAATACAAATATATACAGTTTCATTAACCTAGCCTGGAATAATTGATTATTAGGAATATATATTGTATAATTAAAGAAATAGTGTCGGAGTTTATCATGAAGTCACAAATAAAATTTGATAAAAAGTTTTTGGAAGGCATTTATAAGAAATTAACAGGCTTGGTTGGACGTACGCCAATACATTTGATGGCTGTGCCTGGTCGACTAAAAAACAGATTAGATTTATGCGACTTATCTATAGCCAACGTAGAACCAGATTTAGATTTGTTTTCTGACACATCAAAAACAAAAAAAGATACATATGCAAAGAAGTTTTTAGAAACGCTATTGACTAAAGATAAATTTGATTTCCGATTTTCTTGGGAAGACAAGAAATTAACCAGTATGGACGCAGAAATAAAAGACAGGCTTGTTATCGTTGGAAAGCGCCTAGATTCTATGGCTATAGATAACGAAGATTCTTTTATTGATACCGGACTGAAAAATTTTGCCTTTGGGTATCCATTGCTGGTATTGCCAGACAAGAAAGATGAAAAAAAGACCATCGTAGCTCCTTTGTTCTTGTGGTCGCTGGATATCAGAAAGTCTAACCGTAAAAATGAGTGGATTATTTCAAAAAACGAAGATAGTCCAATCAAAATGAATGAAATTTTAATGTCGTACATTGAGAATTCAGAAAAACTTCAATTGGAACGCCTGGATATAGAAGATATTGACGATGGGATACTTCAAGAAAATGAAATACAAAAGTATCTGAAAGATATATTGAAGAAATTGAATATAAAATTTGACGATCTGTCTCTGAAATTGGAACCTGTTGGCACAAAAGAGCATTTGGAAAAATTATGCTCTGGTAATGGTTTTGTTCAGTGGTCTGGGGTCTTTGGGCTTTTTCGTTCACAAAAAGAAACCATTATAGAATCCGTTTTAGAATTACAAAAAAATATAGATCAGTTTAATGCGGAAGATATGGAATTAGAGCGTTTTTCTACTTCATCTGAGGCTTCCTTTGATACAGATCCTAGTCAAGAAGAAATAATAAGAACTCTAAATGACAATGAGTTTAAGATTATTCAAGGGCCTCCGGGGACAGGTAAGAGTCAGGCAATCTCAGCGATCATTTCTAACGCACTGGCAAATGGTGCCAAGACATTGGTTGTCTGTGAGAAGAAAACTGCATTAGACGTCTTGAAACACAATTTGTCGGAAAAGGGTTTAGACACTTTTTGTATAGTTGTTGATGATGTTAACAAAGACCGCAGAGCTGTGGTTGACAAAGCACGTGCTTTACAGCAATACAATCCGACCAAAGCATTTAATGAAGTGGAGTTTGAAAGAGATCAAGAAAATTTTAATAGATTAAGAGATTCTATTAACGCTTCATACAAAGCTTCTAGCGAACCTATTTTTGAACAAAAAACATGGTCTGATTTGATTGGTTTGTTCTTAAAGAAATCCAAACGTGATGCCTTTGCATCAATTAGAGATAATCTGGAGCATGTAGCCACAGGTTGGGAATTTAATTCTGCAGAATTTGTAAATTATTGTAATTTGGTCAAACGTGGGGCAGAAACACATTCCGCATGCAAGCATATAGATATAACCTCGTTTGACTTGTTTAATTTGGATAAAGAAATCGATTTATCTGTTAGTGGAAAAATTTTGATTGAAAAGAATATAGATGTTGCCGTAAAGCATATCAATAAGCTTATCAACTTTATTGATAATACAATTTTAGATATTGGTACAACATCTATGTATACCAAGACTGATAAACTATCCAAGTCCTTGGGGATTTGTAATAAGATAAAGGCAGACTCCACAAACGCTTCAAAATTATTGAGTGTAGGTAAAAAACAAGAATTTGTTGACATGATTGCCAAAATAAACAATCAACTATCTATCATTTCAAAGTCTTGTGGCAAGGATATTGATTTGCTACCAATTGTAGATAAAGGAAAAATTCAAAGTGTACAACATTTTGATAATGCTATGCGCGAATGTCTGGTAAAATTAAGCGAATTACAAAATAAACACAATATAATAACAGAAAGTAAAGATAATCTGGCTGATTGGATTAAAAGCGCAGGAGCGTTATGTGAAGATATACTTACTGTTGCCAGAAGATTTAATTGCAAATGCGAAAGTATGCAGTTAGATGAAAATGCTAAGGATAAGCTTAGAAGACTCTATTCTATTTTGGATGATGTAGAAGATATTCAAGAGGCTTTTGCAGAAGGAATTGAAATACTTGGGGAAGATTTTAATGCTTATAATTCAAATATTGTAACAAGGCTTTTCTCTAAAAAGCTTTCAGAAAGTCATAAATATGCAAAAAAAGTACGTAAGAATTACAAGCAGTTGTTAAGAAAAATAGATGAGTATACAACAAAATATGGAGATTTTTGTTCGTATAATGACTGTGAAAGTGCTGCCCTGCTATCGATCAAGAAAGAAGCAGAAAACGTTTCTATTCAAACCAAAAATACTCAAAATCTAATTTATGAACATATCAGATCTCATTTAGCTGATATTGAAAGCAATGTAAATGATATAAGCGCGGATTTGCATGCACGACAGAAAAATCTGGCATTAGAACTAGAAGATATACAAAATAAGCTTAAAGAACGTGTATCTGAAGTAGATAATCTGCACAATATATTAAACTCTATAGTGGCAGGCCAACAGATTTACGAAGAGGTAAAGGATACTGTTGCTAATAGTTTTAATGGTGTTGTAGCAAAGGATTTTGATTATAGAACAACCCAAGGTGCCAAAGAGTGTACGGAAAAAATTAAGACAAAGCTAGTTTCGTTGTTAGATAAACTTGATGAGTTAGAAATATATGTTTCATGGCTACAAGAGTATAAAAGAGATGTAGTGTTGTTTGATTCTCTTTTGCTTGAGCAAGATGATTCTTATTGGGAAGATTTATTCCAAGCTGTTTATTATTATTACTTCTTGTTAAATCATGCCAAAAAGACAAAGAAGCAGTTTTTAACATCTGCAAAAGAGCCAGAATTGGCCTCATTGAGAGAGTTGTTTATAAAACTACAAAAGAATAATACGAAAAAAATCTTTAAAACTTGGTATTATGAACGAGAAAATGCAATTGCGACTCTGGATAGTAAATATGGTTTCAAAACATTGTTCGCATTAAAAAGAGGAAAATACGCTAAGAAACTGTCTTTGAGACAAATTATTGACAAAGAGTTTGACGCATTTACTGATTTATTCCCCGTAATAATGGTTAACCCAATTGTTGCGAATGCCTTGCTTCCATTAAAACAGGGGCTGTTTAATCT
Organism: Alphaproteobacteria bacterium; assembly: GCA_017472065.1. Taxonomy (GTDB): domain Bacteria; phylum Pseudomonadota; class Alphaproteobacteria; order Rs-D84; family Rs-D84; genus Enterousia. The sequence continues at coordinate 30,321 of JAFURB010000007.1, forward strand.
GGTGATATTTGATGAGGCCAGTCAGTTAAGAATAGAAGATGTTTACACCTCAATGATACGTGGACAATATAAAATCATAGCAGGAGATAAACATCAGATGCCTCCGTCTAACTGGTTTGCAAAAAATGTAGATGGCGGAAGTGTTGATGGCAACGATGGTGACGATGACGGTTTTGACTTAGCACCTCTTGACTCAGAGTCGTTGTTGGAATATGCAGAAGGCTTCAAAAACGTTAAGGAGTTTGCATCTTATTTAGATTTTCATTACAGAAGCAAACATCCTGCGTTAATAGAATTTTCAAATTGTGCATTCTATGGTTGTAATCTGTGCCCATTGCCGGCACGTATCGCTGCTAACAGTCCATTTACATATTACCATGTTGATGGTGTGTATGCAGATAGAATGAATGAAAAGGAGGCGTATAAAGTTATTGAGATAATAAAAGCATTGCCTACCATGTATCCTGGGAAACTGCCATCTGTTGGTATTGCAACATTTAATGTGCAACAACGCAATTTAATTAAATTGATGTTACATGAGGTTGCAGCAGAAGATACAGAATTCGCCAAGATATATGCAGAACTGGAACAACATAAAGATCCTTTGTTTGTAAAGAATCTAGAAAATATCCAAGGTGACGAAAGAGATATTATCATTATTTCCACAACATACGGACCTGCTCATGACGGTAAGTTTAAAGAACAGTTTGTTATAAATAGGGATGAAGGATATAGGCTGCTTAATGTGCTTATAACACGAGCAAAACAGCAACTGTTTTTAGTGACCTCAATTCCAGAGATGAAATTTGCTGACTATAAATCCAGATTAGAAGAAAAGCAGGAAAACAACCGCATAGCTGTATTTTATGCTTACTTAGCCTATGTGAAAGCACATGCACTTGGCGATCTTGCAACAGTAGATACTGTTTTAAAAACGATAAAAGAATACTCTTATGAAACACCTAGACGTGATACAAATAGTTCCGCTGAAGGATTAACAGAATCGCCATTTGAAGAAGAAGTGTATGAAGAGTTATTAAAAATACTGCCACAAGATGCTATTAAGCCTCAATACAAAGTTGGGGGATATAGACTTGACTTTTTGTTGAAAGTTGGCGGCAAGGATATAGCTCTGGAATGTGACGGGAAAGCATATCATGGCTCTGAAGAAGCGTTTGCAGAAGATATGCAGCGTCAAAAAATTCTAGAAAGCTATGGATATAAATTCTATAGAATATGGTCAACAAGTTGGTTTAGATCAAAAGATAGGGAAGTTATTAAATTAAAAAAGTTTATAGAACAAGAGAGTAAATAAATGAGCGCCGTATGGCGCTCATTTATTTTTATATTATTTTATTGCACATCTTGTTTTGCAACAGATAACTGTTTCTTTTTTTCCGCTTTTTTAATCATCTTTTTCAAAACCTTTTGATATTCTTTCGCCTCATCACTATCCCAAACCTCTCGCTTAAATATATCAAACTTTATAAAATTAGAAATCTCTTCATCTGTTATTTTGATACTATTTTCAAAATACAGCTTTATTTGTTTTTTTATAAGCTTATATATCTCAGGACTATCTATCACCCCCGCAAGGACATACTTATTTTTCACTTGATTATTTGAATAAATCTCATCTATTACAGAAAGATCCTGACCTTCTTTACTAAGAGCAAAAACAACCTCAAGTTGTTTTTCTTTTTTTAAATCCATGTCTAATAAATTGAATTCAAAAACCAATTCTCGTTCTATTGGTTGACTGTATTTAATTTTATAAACCTTCCAATCTACAGAATTTGTTAATACAACCCACTTTGTTCCATGATTAACACCGTAATCTGTAGCCTGTTTAATATGATTTTCTTTTAAAGGAATAGACACCCCTTTTGCTTCTACTAACATGTAAATCTTACCACTTTGTTGCTTTATTGCCAAATCACAAAAGGTTCCACGAATTGCATATTCACTAGTTATTTCGGTATATTTATCATATCCAAAAAGATCCGCAAAAATATCGTTAATAACTTTAACTGTATCCGTTTCATTAACTTCTTGTCTTTTTAATTTTCTAACAATAACCTGATACTTTTTTAATTGTTCATTTGCTCTTTTTATAAACTTTGCGGGAATCTTCATAATACACCTCTTTATACAGGTATAATAGTATCAGAATTTAATCATAAACACAATATACAAAAAACCGCCCAAAACGGGCGGTATATTATGCTGCTACACTTTGATTATATGTACTTTTAGGCGTAAAATTAACTTTTAAACCCAACGCATCTATTGCTTTAAAAACAGTTTCTACATTTGGACGACGTGCGCCAGAGAAACTTTTATACAAAGATTCGCGTCCTACCCCTATTTCTTTTGCTATCTTATTTATGCTACGTGCTTTTGCAACATTTCCAAGGGCTATTAAAAAATACTCGATATCATTTTCTTCTAATGCAGCTTCCAGATAGTTAGCAATATCTTCTTCTGTTTTAAGATAATCCAGAATATTCCATTCTGTTATCTTGTTAGCACCCTTTTTCATGATTTACTCCTTTGAGTAATTTGTTATCTACTAACCGATGACATCCTACGTCTACGGTAGTGTTGCCAATATATTCTTGGCCTTTTCAATATCTGACTGTTGCGTCGATTTGTCGCCCCCAATCAGCAACAAGATAATTTCTTCACCTTGCCTCGTATAATAAACCCTATATCCAGGACCGTAATTTATTCGCAATTCATAAATCCCATCACCAACTGGCTTAAAATCACCAAAATGATTTTGTGTTGCGATGCGATCTATCCTTGTGCTTATCCTAAACTGCGCTTCGGAATCTTTTAATTTATCAAACCATTTTACATATTCTGTTGTCTGCTTTATTAACATTTTCTTTTACTCCCGGCTGATAACGTCCAGCCTCTACGCCCCTTCTTTTCATCTTAATCCTTTTTGTTTTATTATACATTTGTATTGTATCCAAACGGATACAAAAAGTCAAGCGCTATTTTAGCATTCACACAAAAAAAATTTAATTGCGTTTATATTACTTTTGTAAAGAGTCATACCCCTTTGTAAACCTTTGTCATTCTTCGCAACCTTTTGTCGCGACTTTCTGTTTGTTTCCCTTTATAATTCATAGTGTAAAGCAAGCAAAAGGATTACACATGTAAACATATTTTCTATGTCCGAAATTATGTCTAGAATATGTAAAACAATCTGCTAAAAATCGCAAAATCGCATAAATTCGGGCAAATAACACGAAATAAAAAAAGCCGGAAAACCGGCCAAAACTTGGTAGCAGCGGAGGGATTCGGACCCCCGACCAAAGGATTATGATTCCTCTGCTCTACCACTGAGCTACGCTGCCAAGCGAACTGCATTATAACAGACTTTTTTAGGATTGCAAGTAACAAAATATTTATGGGATTTTGTTCATCTTTACAATCTTTAAGTTTTTTAATAATTTGTGTTTGAACGCCGGGCTAATTTGTGATATCATGGGAGTTATGAAAAAAATCGTATGTGCTTTGTGTGGGGTGGTCGTGGCGACAAATGTCGCATGGGCTGAACGTGTTAATCCTTTCTTTAAGGGGTATGAAAATCAGGTCGCAATTAATGTTGGCTATGGGGTAAATCATGGGTTCTTGTTGCCGGCGCCAACGCAATTTGTGCCGTTCCATATGTTGCATTTGCAATATTCGCAACCAACTGAATTTTTTGGGATGCAGGCACGAAAGTCTTTGAATATTATGCAGACATTGGGCCATGGGTCAAAGTATGGGTGGCATTGGGATAAATATACAATTCCAATCGCAATGCTAAGCGAGGATGTGTCACCATTGTACGGCGAAGATTGGTACACATTTATCGGGATTGGTGTCGGGTTCCAGGCCCAGCAAAATGAACGCATTGGTTCTAAGTTATTATTTGGGTTCAAATTCGGGGCAGGGTACAGATTGTCTGATTGTACATCCGTTGAATTGTTTGCACATCATTTTTCGAACGGGAATACGGCGCCGGAAAATAATTCTTATGCCTTTTATGGTTTGGGATTAACGTACAGTTTTTAGTAAAGAAAACGGTTGCAAAATATATTTATCAAATTATAATTTGTGTCAGAATTTATGCAGATGTTCATGTTGACGTGCCTGACAACCACCGAGTGTTCATAAGCAATCTAAAAGTTATAAGCCAGGGTGGCACCGCGCCGGAAATATCCAGCGCCCCTGATGTTTTAACAAAAAATTGGGTGCCGAAAAATCTAAACTTTTTTCGATGCCCGCAGATAAAAAAGGGACCAAAATGTTATCTTTGAAATCAAAGTTCAGAACACATACATGTGGTGAATTAAATGCAAAAAATGTTGGTGAAACAGTAACTTTGTCCGGGTGGGTTCATCGTAAACGTGACCATGGGGCGTTGTTGTTTGTGGACCTGCGCGATAATTATGGTATTACACAGATCGTTTTTGATGGTGGTAACGAAGAACTGGAACGCGTGCGTCCGGAATCTGTGATTAAGGTTACAGGTAATGTTGTTGCGCGTGATGTCGCGGCGGTTAATGATAAAATTCCAACAGGTGCAATTGAAATTCAGGCAACTTCGTTCGAAGTTTTAACAAATTCAGAAGTTTTGCCGTTCCAGGTGTTCGGCGAAGACGAAGTGGGCGAAGAACTGAGATATAAATATCGTTTCTTGGATTTGCGCCGTGAAAAATTACATAACACTATTTTAACACGCAACAAAATGATGAAATGGTTGCGCGATAAGATGTGGGATTTGGGTTTCTCGGAATTCCAAACACCGGTTTTGACCGCATCCAGTCCAGAAGGGGCGCGTGACTTTATCGTGCCATCGCGTTTGCATCATGGTAAATTCTATGCGTTGCCACAAGCACCACAGATGTTCAAACAATTGTTACAGGTATCTGGATTTGATAGATATTTCCAGATTGCGCCATGTTTCCGTGACGAAGATTTGCGTGCAGACAGATTATTGGAATTTTATCAATTAGACTTGGAAATGTCGTTTGTTGACCTGAAAGATATTCAGGCCGTGGGTGACGAAGTTATGCCAAACCTGGTGCGTGAATTTGCACCAGATGCAAATGTTTATCCAGAAATTCCACATATCACATTTGATGATGCAATGCTGAAATATGGTTCGGATAAGCCAGATTTACGCAATCCAATCATCATCCATGATGTAACAGAAGTGTTCCGTGGATCTGATTTTGGTATCTTTGCAAATGCGGTTGAAAATGGCAGTGTTGTTCGTGCAATCCCAGCACCAAACAGTGCGGATAAACCACGTTCTTGGTTTGATAAACTGGGCGAATATGCGGTCAAAGAATTGGGCCTGGGCGGTCTGGGGTACATCGTGTTCGCCGATGAGGCCAAGGGACCTGTTGCAAAAAAATTAGACGCGGCGCGGGTTGCAAAACTGCGCGAAGTTGCAGGTGATAATTCATCATTGTTCTTTGTTTGTGATGTGGCCGAACCGGCATCCAAGGCGGCGGGTAAACTGCGTAACAAATTGGGCGCGGATTTGGGGTTGATTAACCCACGTGACTTTGCGTTCTGTTGGGTGGAATCGTTCCCGTTCTTTGAACCAGACGAAGACAGGGGTGGCGCACCAAAGTTTACGCATAATCCGTTCTCGTTCCCGATGGCAACATTGGCGGAATTGGATACTAAAAATCCGTTTGATATCAAAGCGGCCCAGTTCGATATGGTGTTAAATGGTTTGGAAATTTGCAGTGGTGGGTTGCGTAACTATAACCCAGATATTATGAAGAAATGCTTTGAAATCGCAGGATATCCAATTGAGGCGGTTGAAAAGAATTTCAGTGGTCTGTACACTGCGTTCCAATATGGCGCTCCACCGCACGGTGGATGTGCGTTCGGTATTGATCGTTTGGTATCAGAAATTACTGGGTTCGGTGACAGTGTTCGCGAAGTGGTTGCATTCCCAGCCAACCAACGCGGCCAAGACCTTTTGATGGGCAGTCCGAACGAGGTGACCGAACAACAATTACGCGATGTTCATATCAATATCCGTAAAAAGAATTAAAAAAACAAAAATCCCCCGGTTAGGGGGATTTTAATTGAGTTTAATCGACTTTTAAGTGTCCAGAACGACCACTTTTTAACCATTCCAGAACAGCGATACGTGATTCTATACTAACTTTATCTTGATCTGTTTCTATTTTTATATTTCGTAATTCCTGAATAACAGCGTTAATTTTTTCGATTACTTTATCATTTAGGATTTTGCTTTTATTCATAATAATACCTCCATGTTTTTATCGTGCTTGGACGTAGTGTTTTTTATAAAAGGTTTGGTTTTTTGCTATTATGTTGTTGTATGTTTTTTGAAGATGGCGTTTCTTTGTTAGATAAGACCTGTTTGTTGCTGTTTTAGCACTCTGTTCATCGTCATCATTATCGTCATCAAAGTCTGTGTTGGTATATGTTATTTCATTATCAACGTCGGCGTCAATTAGTTCGTCTATACTTACTTCATAACTTTGACCGTCTGTATCTGTGTAGATGACTGTTTCTGCATCTATTGGTACATATATTGTACCTCTGTCCTCTTTTTCTTCAGGTCTTGATATGTCTATATCAAGACGTTTGTCGGCTTTTAAAATAGGGATTCTAGAAAAGGAAATTTTTGTTTTACGATTTTTTGGCAAAAATGTTCTTTGGTATATATGATTTGACATTATTAAATCCTTTTTTAGGGGGTATATTTTTATGTTAATAAAAAAAATCGTTAAGTCAATATGTTAGTTGTAATTGAGAATTCATACCTGTGGGATTGTTGGCAAAAAATAAATATAATTCGTCACAGGAGAAATTTTATATGCACGATTATATTAGTAATTTAACACACTTGTTACGTTTGACACCATACCAATCGGATGTTTTGAAAAGTAATATTAATAATTACAACCTAGGACATATTGTTAAACGTGGTGGTGTAATTTATGTGCCGTATGTGTCGCGTGGAATATATGCATGGATTATAAAAAAAATATGTGGTGTGCGTGCTGATTTAATCGGACAAAATAAAATTCTTATAAGAAACAAACGAAATATCAGATTTTATAAAAATGGATATTATTGTGTAAAAATTGGTCGATATATATACTATGCAGATTCAATGGGACATGCCATTTCACGCAATGAATTTTTACAAAAAATCAAAAATTAAAACTTATTATGTGACTTGATAAATTCGCGCAGGTAATCGCCATCAAAGTTTATCATGATTTCTGATAATGAATAGCGACGCAGACCGTTTGGTAATATGTTGACCTGGATTATGGATGGGGTGGGTGATGTGCCACGCATACGCAAATCTAATGTGGTGTACATTTCGCCGTTTTCTATTTCAATGGTGCCTTGGCCATCAATATGACGCATTGATATTTGAAATGGTTCGGTTGTTATAAAATTTCCATTGTCATATTTGCCAACAATATGCATGTTTTTTAGTTGTGTTTCACCGTCGTTTAATGCACGTGATAATGCAAATTCTATGTTTAATTGATTTATATCTTTGGCAGATGCATAAAAATTATCCATACCCAATCCAACAATATATCCGCCGTCAAACGACATATCCATTTCGCCTGTCATATTATAAAATATATCATGGGCAATTTGACCAAATGTTTTCATGTGGATTTCTGCCGTTACCATTGTGTCGCGCAGATTGATAGGCATTGTTTTGTTTAACAAATTTCCATTGATTACAAATTTGTTCATCTGGGCAAAGATGTCATAATTTGTTTTGTCTTTTTCAATTGTGACCAATATATTGCCGCGCGTGTTGTCGGTAATGGAAAATATCTGGGCATTATTTTTTAACGAATAAACAAAGTTCGCGTATTTATTACCATCATATACCAATGTATCTGCAGACAATGATATGTTTGCATTTATGCCAAATGGAATTAGTATTGGTGCATTGGTTAAAAATGACATTTCTTCGTATCGGGTAATAAAATCACGCGATATAAATTTATCTAGGTCCAGTGTTTTTGTGTGCAGTGTTATGTTATTCCCATTTACAGAACCGGTATAGATATTGCCCGCTAATTCTATTTTTATATCAGATATTTTATCGTTATCGTATGTGCCGGTTATTTTATATGGCATGTCGTTTATTGCACGCAAATCCAATCCAGGTAACCATGTGTGTGCAGATATTCCGGACAGTGTAAACCGTTTGCCATCCAATTGAATTTGCCACTGTTTATTGTACGGGGTAAATTTCATGACTTTATCATGCCAAATAAAATCACCACGATCTGTGTTCATAAATCCAGGTATAAATGGCAGTTTTATGTTTGCCCAATTCAGTGTTTTATTATTTGCAAATTTGAATTCTGCATCAATATCATCTGGTGATATATGGTATATGCCAGCGACATCTGTAAATTCAAATTTAATTATACCGTGTGACCCCAGTTGTTTAATATGATTGCTGATAATCCCGGCGCGCGGCATTTTTGTATCTGATTTAACCGTCATATCAAATGATTTGTTGTTAACAGATAAATTACCGTTAATGTCACCATATTCGTATGGTGTGCATGACCAATTTTCGGGTGTGCCGGAAAACATGCATGTTGATGGACGGCCATCAAATGGCATGGTAATCAGAATATTGTGTGCGCCGGTTGAATCAATTATGCCACCTGTAACGGCAATATCATCGGCGACGATATTTGTTATTTGCAGTATTTTATTTGTTGCAATTACATTTATGCGTATGTGCCTAAATTCATGCCCCATAAATTTTAATTTTCCATAAAAATCCAGGTCGTATTGTATGTTCTGTAAATTGGTGTCGGGTGACAATAATGATGAAAAATCATAGTTCAGATTATCTGATTTTAATTGAACAATCTTGGTCCCGTTTGGTTGGATTTCAATATTGCCGGTAATGTTGCCAGCCCGGATGTTTGTGTATTTGAATCCGGTGCCACCATCCCATTCAAAATTCATAGTAACCGATGTTCGTGTTGTTATTTTGGGTTCTGGGATATCGAACCAGGAATTAAAGTCATCTGTGTCAAATGACATATGACCGCGAATTGTTCCATTATCAAAAAACTGGCCGGTGATTTCCAGATTGTTATTTTTGTTTTTGATACTGAAATTGTTTCCAAAAACTTCTAAATCATATTTGTGATTCTTGGTTCGTATTGTGCCACGAAATGTATTATCAAGCATCTGGGCGCGAATTATATAAAAATCACGGCCCATAAAATGAATTTTTGAATCATATATGTTCACAGTGTGGTTAAAGTTTGCAGGGGCCAGTTTTTTAATGTCTATATCGGCATCGTATATGGTAACACTGCTGTTAATTTCGGGATTGTCTAGGTTAAAAATACTGCTAAACGGGATGGACAGCATAACAGAACCAATGCGGGCCGTTGGAACCGTTACATCGTGGGCAACGATTTTTGCACCGGACAGTAAACTGAAATTAATATCGCCGTTTAATTTTGCATCAACATTGGTTTGTTCCATAATTGCTTTTTCAATCATGGGTTTGAACCCATTCAGGGTTATCATTGATGGTACGATAATAAATGCCAATAAAATTGCGGCGATAATTGATACAATCGTCCATACGATTCTGCGTTTGTGTCTGGGTTTTAATGCCATTCTCTCGTCCCCTTGTATTTTGATTATAATGGATTATACTAAATGTTGTGAACAAAAAAATATTTAATCTTGAAAGTAATTACAAACCGATGGGTGATCAACCCACCGCTATATCTGAATTGGTGTCGGGTATTAATGACGGTCGTCGGTCCCAGGTGTTGTTGGGGGTAACTGGGTCTGGTAAAACATTTACAATGGCAAATGTTATTGCACAATTGGGACGGCCGGCATTAATTATGGCGCCAAATAAAATTCTGGCGGCGCAATTATATACGGAAATGAAATCGTTCTTTCCAAATAATCATGTGGAATATTTTGTGTCGTATTATGATTATTATCAACCCGAAGCATACATGCCAACAACCGATACATATATCGACAAAGATGCATCGATTAATGAACAGTTGGACCGTATGCGGCACAGTGCAACACGCGCCATGTTAGAAGAACGCGATGTCGTTGTCGTGTCATCTGTGTCATCGATTTATGGTATGGGGTCACCCGAACAATATGCAGGGATGCGACTGGTAATTCGTGTGGGTGATAATATTTCAATGCGCGATGTGATGCGTGCGATGGTTGATATTCAATATAAACGCAATGATGTGTCTTTTGAACGCGGTGAGTTTCGTGTGCGTGGTGATACATTGGATGTGTTCCCTTCACATGCCCAAGACAGGGCGTGGAAATTATCGTTCTTTGGTGATGAAATCGAAGAGATTTGGGAATTTGATACGCTGACTGGGGCAAAGTTACAGCGTCTGGACCGGATTGCGATTTATCCAAATACGCACTATGCCACACCAATGCCCAGTGTTCTGCAGGCGATTGGTGAAATAAAAAAAGACCTGAAGGAACGGTTGGATTTCTTTCATGAAAATATGAAATATATCGAAGAACAGCGGTTGCGTGAACGCGTGAACTTTGATATCGAAATGATGGAAAATACGGGAACATGTCGTGGGGTTGAAAATTATTCCAGATATTTGTCAGGGCGCGCGCCAGGGATGCCACCACCAACATTGTTTGAATATTTGCCACACGATGCGGTTCTGTTTATTGATGAAAGTCATGTGACCGTTCCGCAAATTGGCGCAATGAGTCGTGGTGACCGTGCACGCAAAGAAACATTGTCGCAATATGGTTTTAGATTGCCGGCATGTATTGATAATAGACCACTGACTTTTGACGAGTGGGACGCGTTGCGACCGCAAACAATATTTGTATCTGCAACACCGGGGACATGGGAATTAGAACAGTCGGGTGGAATTGTGTCCGAACAGGTTATTCGCCCCACAGGCTTATTAGACCCGGTTTGTGATGTGCGACCAACCACGCACCAGGTTGATGATTTATTGGACCAGGTTAAGGCTGTTTCAGGACGCGTGTTGGTTACAACATTGACCAAGAAAATGGCGGAACAGTTAACAGATTATTTGAACGAAAACGGAATACGTGCAAAATATCTGCACAGTGATATTGAAACACTGGAACGCATTGAATTGTTGCGTGATTTGCGACTGGGAAAATTCAATGTTCTGGTTGGGATTAATTTGCTGCGCGAAGGGCTGGATGTACCAGAATGTGAATTGGTTGCAATAATGGATGCAGACAAAGAAGGGTTCTTGCGTTCGACGCGTTCGCTGATTCAAACGATTGGTCGTGCGGCGCGTAATGCAAATGGACGGGTTATTCTGTATGCGGATAAAATTACAGATTCTATGCGTGATGCGCTGGACGAAACGGCGCGTCGTCGCGAAAAACAGATGGCATATAATACCGCCCATGGTATTATTCCAAAGACAGTTACCAAGGCTGTATTTGCCGAGGTTGGCGAAAAACAAGAAAAAACTGATAAATCACGTCGATTTGTTTATGATAAATCAGGTGGCGTGATGGATGCGGAAACACTGCGTAAAGAAATTGCAAAACTGACCAAGAAAATGCGTAGCGCGGCAGAAGATTTGGAATTTGAATTGGCGGCCGAAATCCGTGACGAAATTCATAAACTAGAAGATGATTTATTGTTGGTGGAGTAAGGGTATGAAAGAATATTTATTAAATAATATTGATGAAACACGCACGTGGGCGCGACAATTTGCCGAAAAATTATCTGCGCCGTGTGTTGTTGCGTTGCATGGGGATTTGGGGATGGGAAAATCTGAAATTGCGCGCACGATTATTCAAACTATGCGTGGGGCAGATACCGTTGTCCCCAGCCCAACATTTACAATTGTACAATCGTATGATGGTATTTCACATTTTGATTTATATCGCATCGAAGATGCAGATGAATTAGTTGAGGTTGGATTACAGCATGCGATTGAGAACGATATTACTTTAATCGAGTGGCCCGAAATTGCCAATGATATGTTGCCGGCAAATACAATTCATGTTCATATAACACAACATGGTGATGGACGCAGAATTGTTGTTGAATAAATATATGGGAAAAGGTGCCTGTGGTGTAAAAATTATATTTTGATAGAATTTATTTGTGGATACAGATGCAAAAGGTTTTCTGATATTCCGAACCCACATCCCTAATAAAAATCCCCCAAACGGGGGATTTTTTATTTAATTGGTGGGAAACAATCGCCACCTGATTTCGGACAGCATGCAAATACGGCATTGCCCATATCTTTGAATATTTCATCGGCGCAACACCCGAATTTGTTTGGTTTTGTTCCATCAGCACACAAACCAGATTCCAGATTAGCGTTCTTTTGTTCGTCTGTTAATTCAGGTTCGGTTTCTGGTTCTGGTTCCGGTGTGGCATTTTTAATTGGCGGAAAACAATCACCACCGGTTTCTGGACAACAATTAAACCCAAGTTCCCCCATGTCAGTATATTTTTCGCCTGGACAACATCCATTTTCATCGGGTGTATCACATGTTTTATCAACAGGTTCAGTGGTTTCCGTGCTTTCTGGTTTGGATTCAGATGTTGTAATTGGCATACGACGGGCGTTTTTTGCCGCCGTGCCACGTGCACCGGCGCGACGTTGACATGAACTGCGTTGTTGTTGCTTTAGTTGGGTCAGTTCTGCGATTGTTTCTTCGTCGGGGTCAACAATCGCGGACAAGTTCGCAATTTCAGCAGCAATTTCATCGCATGTTTTGCGGTTCGCAACAGATGATGCAGATATTTCATTTGCAATGGCCGCGGTTGCAAAACCAGCAACAAGTGAAAAAATAGCAAGTTTATATATTTTCATAATTTTTACTCGTTTATTATCTTTTCAACTTCCAGAATAAAATCAATTGCTGGGTTTGTTAATTTTTTTGCGGTTTCAAAGATTTCTTCGGCGGCAGCCTGCATGTTTAAGCGTTTATAGGTTTCAACCACTTCGATTGTATGGTAATCGTCACCAAATTCATCATCTTTTAATGCGCGTGCAATGGCTAATTCCTGCTTTGCCATTTCGCGATATTTTTGGGAATTTTCTGCACAGCCGCGTTCTGATAGATTTGCAAAAACCTTGGCGCGTTCAATGCGATCGTTTGATGATGCAAATTCGTCACCATTTGGCAGACGAACCAACAATGATTCTTCAATTAATACGCATGTTTTTTTAGATTCTGGTACCTGGGGGGCAGGGACCGCAGATGCATGCGCCGGGTTGGATATTTTTGTTTGAACCGAATTGCCACCAATGCCAAATCCAACCATTATTCCGCATATGAATAATGCAATAAATGCCATAATGCCCCAGAAACGCTGGGCAGGGGTGTGTACAATTTGATATTGATTTTTTGTTTTTTTGGTTGTTTTTGTTTGGTGTTTCATTATTCCCTCCGTTTTTTATTATCTATATTATGCCACAATTCCATCACGAATTGTAATAATTTTATCAGCACGTTGGGCCAATGTCATGTCGTGTGTCACGAATAACATAGCCATTTTGTTTTTGCGAACCAAATCCAGTAACAAATCGAACACTGTCATCGCGTGGTTTGGGTCCAGGTTTCCGGTTGGTTCGTCCGCTAAAAGAATATCTGGATTGTTGGCCAGGGCGCGTGCAACGGCGGTGCGTTGTTGTTCACCACCAGACATTTGGCCAGGCAGGTGGCCGGCACGATGGGCGACATTTGCCGCACGCAATAATTTTAATGCGCGCGCATGTGCATCGTTTTCGTTCATGCCATTGGCCAGCATCGGCAACATAACATTTTCAAGTGCCGTAAAATCAGACAGCAGATTATGTTTTTGATATACGAACCCAAGTTTTTTGCGACGAATTTGTGTACGCATGTCTTCGTCCATTTTCTGGACCGATGCGCCATTAATCATAATACTGCCCGATGTGGGGCGGTCAAGTAAGCCAACGCATTGCAGTAATGTTGATTTACCAGAACCCGATGCGCCAACCAATGCGATAATTTCGCCACGGTGCAGGTCAAATCCACCACCGCGCAAGATGTGTAATGGTTGGCCACCTTCGATAAATGTCTTTTTAATATCGCGCACCGACATAACAATGTCGCCGGTTTTTATTTTTGATAAAGAATTTAATATACTGCTCATTTATTCATGTCCGTGTTGTTTTCGTGCGTTTTCTATTTGTTGAATTTGTTGTTCGGATTTTACAAAGTCATCACGATGTTGTGGTGCAATAATATGTCCAATTCGAATAAAGTTTAGTTGTTCGTCGTTTTGGTCTTGTATGAATTGTGCCTCGGTTCTGTTTAGATAATATTTTATGTCATCTGGTGAAAAACCAAAAACAGCACCGTGGACAAAATTCATGTTTGCTATTTCTTGGTATTGTTCAGGTGTTAAAAATTTGTTATTTTTTTTAATGTCATCAATTTTTTCAGGTGTGACATGGATGTCTTTTAGTTCTGGGTTCAGACGCTTTAGTTCGTCAATATAATATTTCATTTTATCGGCCCAGTGGGATTTGTGGGCCAGAATATAGTTTTCAATATCTTGGATTTGTTCGCGGGTATATTTTTTTATGACTTCGCGATGTTCTGGGCGCAAATCGTTAATGTTATCCAATTGGCGCAACATATCACCCGCCTGAAAAGATTGAAATATATCCATATAATCATATTGCATTAATAATTCATAACGCGACATGTTGTCTGGGAATTTATATTCATAGAATATTTTATGTGGTGGTGTGATGCCGTATGATTTATAACGTTCATCCGCGGCCTTGGCAGATAATGTATCGTTTCCCCAAGTGGCATTAAATGATTCTAGGACAAATTTATTAAATAATAATTCGGTTTGTTTTTTATTCATTGCGTAATACCTCAACCGGGTCTGTGTTGGCCGCTTTCCATGCGGGGTAAAGTGTTGCTAAAAATGATAAAGCAATTGCCAGAATCGCAATGCCGGCCACACTGGTTAATTCCAATTTAGATGGTAATTCCGACAGGTAGTATAATTCCGCCGGGAATAAATCACGACCAGTTAGCATTTGTACAAATTGACGTATCGGTTCGATATAAATTGCAATCAGTACACCGAATATTGTTCCAAAAAACGTACCAATGACACCAATCGATGTTCCCGACAGGATAAATATCCGCATCATTGATTTGCGTGATACACCAAATGTACGCAGAACGGCAATGTCTTTGTTTTTGTCTTTGACCAACATAACAAGTGACGAAATTATATTAAATGCCGCCACAATCACAATCAGCATCAATATCAAAAACATTACATTTGATTCAACCTGAAGTGCGCCAACAAAACCACGATTTAATTCACGCCAATCGCGCACAACAAATCCATCTGGTAATAATTCCAATAATGATTTTTGGACGGCGGTGGTGTCTTCGGGATTTTCCAGAAACAGGTCAATATGTGTCACCGCATTGCCAATGTTCAAATATTTTTGTGCGGTTTCCAATGGCATGAATATGTATCCAGAATCATATTCATACATACCCATAAAGAACGATGACATAACCGGATATGACATGATGCGTGGCATTGAACCAAACGGTGTTGGGGTTGCGGCATTTGCCGATACCAATGAAATATTGTCACCCATGGTAACATTTAATGCGCGGGTCAGTGATGCGCCTGCGACCAATTCACCGTCACGAATTGCATCCAATGGTTTTCCATAAACGCGTGTGCCGGTGGTTGTCTTTTTTTGTAAATCAGCCATCCGTATGCCGCGTATCATTGCGCCGGTATTGTTACCACCGGCGGTGGCCATAACCTGGCCTTCGGCGATGGGGACGATGGCGGTCGCGTGGGATGATACAATTTTATTCTGGTTCATTTTATCGATTAGAAAATCAAAATCGGATATTGCACCATCTTGGTGATAGACAACAACATGGCCGTTCATGCCAATAATACGACCCAACAGTGTGTCATGGAATCCACCCATAACAGACATAACAACAATCAATGTTGCAACACCCAACATTATGCCAATTAATGACACCCATGAAATTACAGAACCAAAACCACGACGTTTCGCGCCAAGATATCTGAATGCTATTTTTCGTTCTAGTTTTGAAAACATTTTTATTTATACCTTTTATTCACTTAGATATGCGCGCAGGGCATCGCCGGCCAATGGTGTTAATGCATTGTCTGGAATTTTTGCGGCATCTACAATTGAAATAAGACGCGGTGACATAAACACAACTAATTCTGCAAATGGGCTGATTAATGTTTCAGGTGTTGTCACGAACGAGTGTGTTGGAATACCAACGATTACATAATTGTCGCCAACACTGGATGGGATATCAAATGATGATAATTCGCCATTGCTGGTACGCAGGACAATTTTTGAATCAATCTTGTCGCGGCCTGCATAATCACCATATGTGGCCGTTGCACCAATTACCAGGTCTGTTTCCAGACGTTCTTCTTTGCTGCATTGACCAATGTCAAATCGTGATTGCCATCCGTTTGGAATTACAAATTGACCCTGGGAAATTAAGACGACATTTGCCTGTTGTGATAAAAATTCTTGTAATGTTTTTGTGTTGATTTCAGAACTGGTAACCAGCGCACGACCAACAACACCTGGAATTGACATTTTTATGTTCTTTTCCCCAAATGCCGGTAACAAATTCATCCAGATAATTGGATTGTCGGTGCGTGGATAAACACGGTATATATCAACATCCCATCCAATCATGTATTTTTTTGATGCGATGTCAGATATTATTTTGGCAACTTCGCGTTCGGTTTGATAGTTGCCTTCGAATACGACGGTTTTGTCATCCCAGTTAACCAATAAATTACGCATGTCGGCGCCATGCATCGCATCCAACAGGGCCATGATAATACTTTCGTTTTTTGGCATCTTAATCAGCCATTTCCCACGATGTGTTAAATGGATTTCGCCAACGGTTTCATCGTATGAATAATATGCGTGTCCCATTTTAGCCATCAATTCAACCGCATCTGATAATGCACCCGATGAAATTGTACCAGTAATGCGTTCAATCATTTCGCCATCTTCGACAACTGATATGTCGGTGCCATCCAGCAATTTGTCCAATGCCTGTTTCACGGTTAATTTTTTGAAATCATAATCAGATACCTGTAATTTGGGCAGTGGATCGCCAGTTTCCAGACGGACGATTTCTATTTTTTCTTCGGGGACAACAGATACGATGTTCTGGTTGTTCCAATCCACACTGCATCTTTTTGGTAAATCAATTGAAAAACGACGCGCGGTGTCGGTGGTCAAGGCCGCTTTCTTAGGGAAAATAGGAACCGAGTTTTCATCAATCACCAATGTATCAACAACAGTTATATTATCATATAATGGTTGTTGGTCTTGTTGATTGGTTTGGGTACAGGAAAACATAATGCACAATGCACATGGTACAAGGCTTAGTTTTATCAGTTTTTGTATTAGTGTCATGTCGTTCTTTCCCTTGTTAATTAAATGTTCATAAGTTTTTCAAATTCAGCCAATGTCATTTCATGAATTGGTTTCTGTGTCGGGGTTGTCAAATCACGAACACGTTCAAACTGGGCCGCAAAGCGTTCAACCAGTGATTTAATTTCAGGTGATATGTTCGGGGTGCCTTGTAATAAACGGCGGCCGTATTCAACAACATATTCAAGAACATCGGCCGCGTAAAAGCGACCAACATAGTTTTCCATGGCGATACCGCCTTTCTGGACACAGATGGCAGACATTAGCATTGTTGTCTGATTATAATAATTGGCCAGTTTTATAAAGTTCTGAACCGTGATTGCCATGTATGAATTCCTTTGTTCCTTTTATGCTATTATAAAAACTATTGCCCCACAAACGCAAATAAATTATAATAAAAACATGAGAATAAAATTCCTGGGTGTTTTATGTGCTGTTTTTGTGCTGGGGGGGTGCGCGTCACCAAACCGTGGCAGTATTGATGATGCAACAATTTTGAACTGGGAAAACGAGGCGGTTACAACCGAACAATTTGTGCGTGACCATAAATCATGCCTGGGGATTGATAAGCCGTCATATACACCGCGTTCCCGTATCGCAAAATTATTGTCCCCAAATCAAAGTGCTATTATGCCAGATTGGGACGGATTGTGGGTGACTTTTCAGTCAAATGAATACAAGGATGTGGGCCAGCGGTCGTTGATGTCGGTGCCACGCAACCAGGCATCGCGAACAACAGGCGCATACCGGCGATGTATGTTCCGCCGGGGATATTTATTGCGTGCAATGTAATTGATAAGGGACATGAAATTAAATTTTATGTCTCTTGTTTTTTATGATATAATGTCGGTTATGAAACGTTCAATATGGTTTTGGGTGTGTTTTGTTGTTGCCGTTATTATGGCAATCTATTTTGCAACACGCATTATTATGGTTGGGATGGGGCGCGGAAAACTGGCCCAGGTGCATAATATTTCTATTGTGACGGATTCACGCGATGCAGATATGGATGCAATGCGTGCGGCGGCCGGCGGATTGGTGCGTAACACATATGATGTTGATTTGGATGTGTTAAATGCACGAATTGCAGCGGTGCCGGGGGTAAAACAATCGGCGGTGCGGCGTTTGCCAAATGGAAACTTGGCGGTGCGGGCAAATATGCATCGCGCCGTGGCCCAGTGGTCCGATGGGGAAAGTTATTTCCCATTGTCGGCCGATGGAACAATCGTTAATCAGCCCAGCAGTGCGCGTGATATTGGGGCGGTTGTGTTTGTTGGCGCATTGCCAAAAGATATTGCGGAAATTACATCTGCGGCACGCAATATGGTGGCCGATGTCGCGTATATGGAATGGATCGAAAACAGACGGTGGAATATTGTCACAATGGGGGGGATTACCGTTATGTTACCCGAAGAAAACCCGGTTGGGGCAATCAGTACACTGATTTCGTTGAACCAAAATCATAATTTGTTGGGAAAAAAGATTCAGGTTATTGATATGCGTGATGGGGCGCGTATATTGGTTAAATAGGATTTGTGCGGATTAATAAACATGAATATGATGGATTCTTGTTTTTTATGTCTGGATATTGGCACATCGGGTGTGCGTGGGATTGCACATCATGTAAAATCTGGGAATATTGCGAAATCTGCAATGTTTTCTGTGGACAGTTTTGATACTATTTTTGCAATCAAGTCGGTTGTAAATGAACTGGAAAAACAAATTGGACGCAATCTGGATCGGGCGTATATTACCGGTAATATGGGGCCGGCGCGATTTGGCGCATTTGTGAAAAGTACAACATGGTCCGGGGAACACAAAATCAATCAATCAGATATAAAAAATCAAATCGCACAGATTACACCGCCGGATGAATTTCATCCTGTGCATATTGTGCCATTGGCGTACAGTCGGCCAGGCGCACGCGATATGTTGAACCCGGTGGGCGGTGTTGATCGGCAATTGATGTCTATATTCGGGGCGATATTTTACAGACTGGATAGATTGGACAATATTTATTCATTGTTGCGACATGCGTATATTGAACCGATTGCGTTCTATGACCCACAATTTTTAGAAAATGCGGCGTTTCGTGGCGCCAAACAAAATACGATATTTATTGATTTTGGCGCAGAATTTACATCTGCATCGATTTGGACAGACCGTGGACCGGTATGGCATATCAAGGTGCCAATCGGCGGAACAAAGATAACAAATGATATTGCCGATAATTTTAATATCGATTTTGATGCCGCAGAAAGGATTAAGCGCGCAGTTGCAGATTTAATACCAAAAGAAATGGATCGATTTACACCGGCGGATACGGCGTATGGTTTTTCGCGTGGCGATGTTAATGATATTGTGTTGCCGGTGATTTTAGATGTTGTGGGAAAAATTCGTGATTCTGGAAATGCGGCACTGGAAAAATACAGACCGGTGCGAATTGTGTTGACGGGGGGCGGATCTGAAATGGGGGGGATTCGCGACTTTATCGAAAATACTTTTGCAATTCCGACCGAGTGTTTACATGCAGATGCGGCGGTGCGCGCATTGTCAAAATATGTCTGGGGGCTGTTTGCAAATAAACGCGCGGCATATCTGGCGCGGCGCGAAAAAATCTATAATGCGTTTGGTCGCATCACGGGTATGTTTCAGCCGCGAAAAAAACATGTAAAACCGAAATTTATTCCAATTTTGCCCAGTTCACTGTGCTTTAATATGAAACGGCCAGAAACATACAGCCTGTTTAAGGCAGGTGGAATTTCGATGATTCACATCGATGTTATGGATGGTTTCTATGTGGACAAGGTTGCAGGTGGCATCGATTTAATAAAATTTATTCGTTCGCATACAGATGCACATTTGCATGTACATTTGATGACCGAAAGCCCAGCCGTATGGGCCGCGGATGCCGTTGCAGCCGGGGCAGATACGGTGATATTATCAACAAATACATCGGGTGTTCGTAATGCGGTGCGTGTGGTTAAATCATCGGGGCGGCGCGTTGGTATCGCACTGCATCCAGATTCATCTGTTACAATATTAAAAGATGTCCTGCGCGAATTAGACGAGGTTATGGTAATGACCGTTGCACCAGGGGCGGCCGGCCAGGATTTTAGACCAGATTGTTTGCATAAAATTTCGGTCTTGGCGGCGACGCGTAAAAAATATGGATTGAAATTCTTGATTTCCGTTGATGGTGGAATAAATGACAAGACTGCACAGATGTGTTGGGATGCAGGCGCAGATTTGTTGGTCAGTGGTTCGTATTTAGCAAAAAGTAATGATTTCCCATTGGCGGTGCAAAGTTTGTTAAAACACGAATAAATAAATGCTTGATTTTATGTCCAGATAATATATAATCGTATGGCTTTGAATTTGTTGCGGGCATAGTACAAAGGCTAGTATGCAAGCCTTCCAAGCTTGAAATGCGGGTTCGATTCCCGCTGCCCGCACCACACTTCGCCAAGGCTTCGTGTGGCAGGCCACAAAAGCGTGTGGCGATAAGTTCGGGCGTGCGCCGGAGTTGGAGAGCCGGGGCAGACTGTAAATCTGTTGGCTTAAGCCTGAGCTGGTTCGAATCCAGCCACTCCCACCAGAAATACCGACCGTATAGGTCGGTTTTTCTTTGTTAAAACATCCGGACGATTTCGGCCATTATTTGGTGGGTCTGGCGGTCGTATGTCGGGATGTTTGATTCTTGGATGGTATAAGTGTAACTGAGTGCAGGAATAAAATTTTTTATGTTTATATAACTGTTATAAATGCGGGTGTATATTTGATATATGTTGTCGTGGCGGGTCGTGGTGTGAAATTCGTTGTCTATTAAAAATGTCCCGGTTGTGTGATAGGATGCGTGTGAATACATGGCGTTTATATAGAAATTAAATCCGTATGGAAATATTTGAAAATATCCAATGGCAATACGACCAATGTCCGCCCCAAGTGCAGATAGTTTTGTGTCATTGTGTGATATGGCCATGGTTAATGATATAAAACTGAAATCGTTCAAGTAATATTTGGGATGAATATAAAATGTCCAATCGTATCCTGATAATATATTATTAACATCTGGGTTGTGATAGTGGGTGCGCTGGATATCCAGGCCGATGGATGAAAACACGCGGTCGGGAAATTGAATTGTGGATCCAACGCGTATGCCGTATGCAGTATTATAAAAATGATTGTCATACATGCGCGCGCCAAATGATGGTTGAATATAAATGTCGCCATGTGAAAATATATATCGCGGCCCGATGGCGATGTGTGCTGAATAATCTGTTGGAATATTGTCTGATATATTCAAAATTGCGCCACCAAATGTTGTGCGTATGCCAATGTTTTTTGAAATAGGGATGAAATGATTTACTGCGCCATTTATTTGCAGACCGATGCCAGATGTGGGATCTTCGATTTCTGCACAGGCAAGGCCGTTTATGGTATTAACACACTCGTTACGATTTGATGGGGTGTAATTAATACTGGCGTCGGGGATGGCGCCAATGCCGAATTCTGTGTCCCATTTTTTCTTGTGATGGATGATTGATAAATAAGTGTTTATTTCGTCCAAGATTTCGCGTGGCGCATCACACTGCGCGGTTAGAAATTCAAAGTTATACTGGGCCGCAGAATATTGTTGGTTTTCAAAATATTTTTTGGCCAATTCATATCGCGCGTGCCAATCGTATGGATTTTTGCGAACTGTGTCGTTATATGATGCGATATTATTGGATGCACAAACATGGTGTGAAAAGATTGCAAAAATACAAAAAATCAAAAAAATATTTCGCATATCTTGTCTTATTGTATCGGGGGACAAGATGTATCGCAAAAGGATGGTTTTCTTGATTTTTAATATGTATTCGATGACTGATTATATCTATGTAATGTTTGGGTTATCATTAGGTCTATATCAGATTTGAATTTTTTATATTTGTTAATTCGTTCGGTAAAATCTGGACCATAAAATGCAAGTTTTTTGTATTTGTTTTCTATCTCATATAATGCATTGTTATATAAATTAATTGTTTGTGGACTTAATGGTTGTCTGGTGGAAATCTTCTTAAGATTGTCCAGTATGTCATACAGTTGTTTGAAAGTGTTTGATATTGTAGGACATTCTGCATGAGAAAAAATTTGTATTTGATTTTCTGTGTATTGCATAATTTGTTGAATGTGAGATTGCATAATGAAAGCCTTTATTCTTCGATTTCAACTTCGTCTATATATGTGCGGTTGACCGGTTCTAATGTCACAGGGGTAAATCCAGATACGGTGATGGTGTCACGGTCATCTTCGGGCAGGACTGTTATAACATCTGTACGCATTGTAACAGGTGTTGATGACATGTTCGCCCCAAATGTTTTTGATGTGTATTTCCCAGTTAAACGTTCTGGGATGCGGATGTAATTGTTTGGATTTATTCCGTTGGTTTGTAATGACATTTCATCGGCGGGAACAATGTGACGCTGTTCAATATTATATATCGGTTTTATAAAGTTTGCAGGGGCCGATGTGACATCTGTGGTTGTGCCGTCGCCATTGGTTTTTACAATGCGTAATGCGCGTTCATTGTCGCCAGTTGGCTTTAATCTAAACAGGCCGTCTGTACCGACATAACCACTGGGGTCCAGTAAATATGATGCGCTGGATTTATTTGAATACAGCATGCCGATTGCCATGTTGGCCGCATCATATCCAAATGTTGCCAGACGTGATGGGGCGGTGCCTGTGATGTTATTGTATAAATCGGCGTATGTTGTGTTTGTTTCTGGTAAGATTGCGAATTTTGCACCAGTCATTGTTAAATCAGATGCAATGTCTGAACCATCCCATAATGCCGTTCCATAGTATGATGCATTGCGTGATGATACACCATAGTAACGCATAAATGATGCCAATTTCTTGGTGTCGTTCGCGTTGCCCAAGAACAATATTGCATCATATGGAATTGGTCCCAGGGTGTCTGTGCGTGAAATCTTTTCCAGTTGCATGGTCAGGCTGGAACGTTCCAGAGCAGTCAAGCGTTCGTTGGTTAAGATGTCTGATAATATTTCACGGGCGCGTGTGTTGGCGGCACTGCGCGCAGTGTTCATAGATGCGGTTTTTGATGTGTCCTTGATTGATGTGGCATTGCCTTCGCTATAATAAAACAGGCCGTTTAATGGAATATTATAAATTGTGGCCGCGTTTTTGGCCGTGCCGGCCATCAGTTTGCCAGATGTGCTGTCGGGGGCAATGATGATAAATGAACGAACACCGTCAGATGACATTTGTTTTACAATTGCCTCAACCGAATTAGTTGGCATTAATGCCATGGTCATAACACCATCGCCGACCGCCGTTGCATCGGATGTAAATGTCAGGGCAGGTATGTTGTCTGGCTTTGATTCACGCAGTGTGCGTGCATTATCGGCAAATACAGGCCCGATTATGATTTCTGGGTTTGTGGCCAATGCATCCGTGATTGCGGTATTAATATCTTTTGCGGTGTCATAATAGGATACAGTTAGTCCCGGGCGATTATGTTGCAGGACCGCAGTTGTAATTGATGTTGATATTGTTTTCCCAATTGATGCGTTTTTGCCAGATGTTGGTAATAATACCGCAATGCGGTGTGGTGTTTCATCCGGTGTGGTTGTGCCATATTCGTCCATTGGACGACCGTATTGCATGGCCGATGGTGTGCCGGCCGATGTTGCATCGTATCCGTCAAACCAATCAGGTGTGTCTGTTACACTGGGTGCACAACCCGCCAACAGTAAAATCAATCCTAAAACTTTGAAAAATTTATTCATATACATTGAAAAATCCATTTTATTTTGTATCATTTTACTATAAAAGGATTTTTAATGCAAACGGGGCTTTATATTGTTGGTACACCAATTGGAAATCTGGGGGATATGTCGGCGCGCGCAATTGATGTGTTGCGTGGGGTTGATGTTATCGCGGCCGAAGATACACGTGTTTTTGGAAAACTGGCCGCGCATTTTGATATTAAAACACCACGCGTGTCATGTCATGAACATAATGAACGCGATGTCATAGATGGTTTGATTGCAAAAATTCAGGCCGGTCAATCGGTCGCGGTTGTAACAGATGCCGGTATGCCCGGTGTGTCAGATCCGGGATTTCGCATTGTGCGTGCGGCACGCGCGGCCGGCGTTGATGTGTTTGTGGTGCCGGGGCCAACCGCGGTGATAAGTGCGCTGGTACTGTCTGGGTTCCCAACGGATAGATTTACATTTTGTGGGTTCTTTGATGAAAAAAAGTTGCGTGATGATAATAAAATTCGGCATACAATCGTGTACTATGAAAGCCCAAATCGCATTATGAAAACAATTGCAGAATTTGCACGCGTTATGCCAGAACGGCAAATCGCAATCGTGCGCGAAATTACCAAGATTCACGAAGAAACTATTATCGGGTATCCAGCGGATTTGTTGCGTATCGAACCACCGCGTGGTGAAATCGTTATTGTTGTTGGACCGGCCCCAGATAAGAAAATGACAGACGCAGAAATATCTGAAATTGTAAATGATGTTGTGGGGGGGCGCACAAAAAGTGCCGCGGCGGAATTGGCTGCGCGTAGCGGGCTATCAAAAAAAGAAGCGTATAAAATGCTGTTATCCCAAGGGGGCATGGATGATTAAATTTGTTGGCAGTTTTGAAACAGTTGCATCGTTGCCGCGTACGCAGTTTGCGGAATATGCATTTATCGGGCGCAGTAATGTGGGAAAATCATCACTGATTAATGCGGTGGTGGGGGCGCCGATTGCACGAACATCTAATACACCGGGGCGCACGCAAAGTATTAATATGTTCAATATGGATGATCGTGTGATGATTGTCGATTTGCCGGGCTATGGTTATGCGCGCGTGTCACGGACCGATGCAATGCGGTGGCTGAAAAGATTAGAAGAATATTTATTAACGCGTCGTCAATTAAAGCGTTTATTTATATTGATTGATTCGCGTATCGGTGTGCGGGATTCTGATTTAGATTTGATGGATTTTTGTGATGTAAATGGAATTTCGTATCAAATTGTTTACACTAAAAAAGATAAAAAAGTACGCGAAGCAAATCAAACACAAATCAGTCATACAAACCATGGGGCCATGGTGCCAGAAATTCTGGAAACATCGGCAGAAAAGAAAACAGGACTGGAACCAATAAGGGCGATAATTGGGATTAAATAAAAATATATTTTATGCAACAAACCCGGCCAAGATGGTTGATGCGTTATTCCATGTCATGGATGCGTCGGGTGTTGATTTGCGTGATATGCTAATATTTGTCCCCAGTCGGCGTGCATTGCGTACGATAGAGGTGGCATTGGTTCAGCGCGCTGGGCATGCGGTATTGTTGCCGCATATGGTCGCCCTGGGCGAAGGGGTTGATGATATCGACCAGGACGAAGAAATAGAATCAAGTGATGTGATTTCAAATCTTGAACGGGTGGTCGTGGCGGCGCGATTATTAGCGGCGGATGCAAATATAAAAAGTTTGTCGGTGGCGTTGCCGGTGGCGCGTGATTTGGTGCGGATGTGGGACTATATGGAAAACGAAGGGATTGACCCAGCCGAGATAGATTGGAATTCATTGGTCGATGAAAAATATGCCGCGCATTTTATGGACAAGGCAAAAATGCTGAATATCATGTCACAGGTAATGGATGAGTTTGGTAAAGGTCGTGTTACCCAGGTTCAGAAAAGAAATAGTGATATTCGCGCATGGATAAATGCATTGGATAAATATAAGTTGGTTGTTGTGTGTGGTTCCACCGCCAGTGTTCCGCCAACTGCGGATTTAATGGTGGCGGTTGCAAATGCGCCACATGGGCGAATTATACTGTCGGGTAAAATAGATGGCCGCGCAAAGGATTTTGAATTAAATACAAATCCATATAATTCAGAGTATAAATTTTTGTTGCGTGTTGGTTGCGATGTGGCGGATATTATTCCAATTGATGTTGGAAAATCTGCAATTGATTTTATGAATTATTGTTTTGGAAATAATCCAGCCAGATATGATGGTGACACAGATTTATCGCATTGTCATTTGGTTAAATGCCAAACCGAAGCGATTGAGGCCGCCACGGTTGCAGAAATTGCCGCACGCAGTATTGCGGAAAATAAATCTGTGTTGGTTATAACGCCCGATGCCGCCGGAAACCAGCGTATAGCGGCCGCATTGCGCGCGCGCGAAATTGCATCTGATTTTTCAGGTGGTGTGCCGGGAACAATGACCGGGGTGGGGCGTGCAATACTGAATTTATTTGATAAATGGATTGATGGCGGCGCGGACACTTTTGATAAAATTTACATGAAAAATGGTTGTGATTTATTTAATACTGTGGCGGAAATTGTTGAAAAATTTAGTGATGATTTTGCACCACAATTTGTTGTTGATGATGCGGTGGCAATTGCTGTGTGGGGTGCAATTCGTGATTTATCACATGCGCTGAATCAGGCCGGGGTACAATTATCCGTATCGGATGCGCGCGTTTTTATTGCAGATACTATTTCATCTGTGTCGATACGAAATATGCCAACAAATGATGCACATGTTGTTGTTCTGGGGACAATTGAATCGCGTATGCAGACCGCAGATGTTGTTATTTTGACCGGATTGAACGAAGGGATGTTCCCAGCACGCGGATATGAAAATGCATGGTTGCCACGACGAATTACAGAACAAATTGGTTTGCCGTCTGCAGACAGAAAGGTGTCGTTGCAGTCATTAGACTTTATGAATTTATCGTGTGGAACAGAGGTATATTGGTTGCGTTCTGCGATTGCTGGGGGGGTACAGACAACAGAATCCAGGTTTATATCGCGCGTGGTTGCGCGTGATGGTAAATTTGATGTTGCGCTGGGGCAGGATATAATCGATGCGGTATTGGCACGGGATAGGGTTGCGCCAAATGGTTTGGATTATTCGCCACCGCAACTGGATACACCAGATTGGAGTGATGTTTATGTCACAGAATTAGAATTGTTAATTCATAATCCGTATGCGTTCTATGTTAAGCATATTTTGCGGCTAAAAGTATTGGATGATTGGTGGGTAACGGCGGATGCGCGTGCGTTTGGAAATTTGGTTCATGATGTGATTGAAAATGCCACGGATTTAAGTCCCGATATATTAATTGCCCAGATGGATGCGCGTGCGCGTGATGTTGTTGGACAGAACAGTGTGCTGTTCCATTTTTGGCATAAAAGATTTTGTGAAATTGCGCCACTGGTGTCAGATGTGTTGGGGGCATTACCCATGCGGTATCATGAAATTGGTGGACGCATAAAATTTCCGGTTGGAAAATCGTTCCGTAATGTTCGGGCGCGTGCCGATTTAGTGTGGGCCGATGGGGTTATGGATTTTAAGACAGGGGCGGTGCCGAATAAATCACAATTAGCCAATGGGAATATGCCACAATTACCGATAGAGGCATTAATGCTAAAATCCGGTGGGTTTGAATTGCCACCAGATGTCAGGGTCAGTCAGATGCCGATAATGATGTTCTTGCAAATGAAAAATGGTGCGGTTGGGGCAATTGCATATGATTCAGAAACAACCCAGGATATGATAGATGCCGCAACAAACAAGATAGAAGAACTGTTTAATATATATACGATTGGTAATGCGCCGTATGAATATCGTGAAACAGGCGAAGAAAAGTACAAGATGTATGATGATTTGGCCAGAATAAAGGATTAAAAAACCGCCAATTGGCGGTTTAGTTTTTTATTATTTTGATTGTTTCTGTTCGTACAACTGTGCGAAGTCAACCGGCTGCATTGCAAATGTTGGGAAACCAGATTCACTGGTCAAACGGGTGATTAAACCACGAACCGCCGGGAACAACAATGTTGGTACATCAATCAACAATGTGCGCTTTTTGTTTTCTTCGTCTTTTTCTTCTTCCATCTGAACCAGGCCAGAATATGTCGATTCAATCAAGAAAATAGATTTTTCGCCTTCGTTTAATTTAGAGTGTACCTTGGTAATCAAATCAACCATGAACAGGTTGTTTTCAGCACCCTTGATTTGAATATCAATGTTGATTTCCAGTTTTGCTTGGCCGTTGTCCTGTTTGAAAAACAGTTCTGGAACATTTGGACTTTCAAAAGAAATATCTTTCAAAAACTGAGAAATTATGTTGAATTTTGCCATTATTTTTACTCCTTTTATATCTGGTCAAGACACTGGACTTAAGTTTGTCTTTTATGATAATATAACATTATAAAATTATTTTACAAGTGGGGGATGGGTATAAAATATGAGAAATGTGTTTTTTAAGTTTTTTGGTATCGTATTTTCTGTTTTTGTGTTGGCATCGTGTGATGTATCTACACCAACCCAGTCGGTGGATAATGCGGTGGTGCCATCTAATTTTAAGCAGGTTTCTTATTCCCAGTTGCCGGGGTGGCGCGATGATGATGTGCGATATGCGTTACAAGCGTTTCGTAATTCGTGCAAGGCAAAAATTCAATATGTTGGACGGGTAATCCCAGATAAAGAATTGTTCGCAGAAAAATGTCGTATGTTGCCGTCTGCGTCGGCGGATGTGGCAACGGTGCGCGCGTGGTTTGAATCTCATTTTCAACCATATCAAATATTTAATGATAATGGTGGGGATCGGGGGACATATACCGGTTACTATTCCCCGGTAATTCCAGGGTGCCGGACAAAAACAGCCCAGTGTAACGAACCGCTGATGGGAATCCCAACAGATGGTCGTAACTATAAGGGGGTTGCAAAAAAAGATATTGTTGAAAAACAAATTGGACGCGTGTTGTACTGGGCCAATGTTGTTGATGTGCAAAATATCCAAATCCAGGGGTCTGGGGTTTTGCGCCTGGAAGATGGGACAAATGTAAAATTAAACTTTGCCGCGGTAAATGATATGCCGTTCAAGTCAATTGGCGAAGAATTGCGTCGTCGTGGTATTCGTCCAAGTGGAGGCTATTCGGCGGATGCAGTGTGGACACATTTGAAACAAAATCCAAAGTTGGCGCGTGATGTGATTTATACAAATCCGCGGTATGTATATTTCTATGAATCAAAGCCAGCGGATGTAATCGGTAAACTGGGGACACCATTGTCCAAGATTCGCAGTGTCGCAATGGATGATGATTTGTACACATTGGGATTGCCGGTTTATATAAATACAAACCTGTCAGATGGACGGCCGTTCCGCAGATTGATGATTGCCCAGGATACAGGCAGTGCAATTCGTGGATGGATTCGTGCAGATATATTCTTTGGTTCTGGGGACGAAGCATACAAATTCGCCCAGGGTCAGCATGCCCAGGGGCAAATGTTCATATTAATGCCGAAAGTATACAGTTATGTCAAACCACAATAACGAAGATAAATTTTCAAAACGCGCCGCACGACCACAAAGTATGGCCGGTGTTATGGGTGGGTTCTTGAAAATGTTCGGCGCACGCGCATCTGATTCTGATTTGGTGGCGCGTTGGGGAGAAATTATGGGGCCAGAAATTTCGGCGGTGGCAACATTGGTGGCAATCAAAAAAATGCGCGACGATAAATTTAATGTGACAATAAGACCGGCAAATCCAGCATATACATTGCAATTGTCGTATATGTCGGACGAGATAACCGGGCGCATTAATAAATACTTTGGTTATGATGCGGTGGGAAAAATAAGTTTTAGGAAATAACGTGGGGGATATGTGATGTGGAAAGTAATATATTTTTTGTTTTGTGTAGTAGTCTTTAAGTTTGTGTATGATTATGTAGTAGCAAGTAATTTATTTTGGGGTTGGGGGGAATTGATTTGTTTTGTGGCAATGTTACCTGTTATGGCCTATGGATGGTTTTTGATAAAGAAAAAGTAGAAAAATAAGTTTTAGGAAATGACAAAACGTGTATTGGGGATTGACCCCGGACTTTTGCATACAGGGTGGGCGGTTGTTGAATCGTCTGGCCAGTCGCGCAAATATATTGCCAGTGGTGTAATTTTGCCAAAAACAACCCTGCCAATGGCGGAAAGGTTGGTGACAATATTTCGTGAAGTATCCAAGATATGTGAAACATTTGAACCGGACGAGTGCAGTATAGAAATAACATTTGTTAATAAAAATCCAAAAACTACTTTAATTCTGGGGCATGCGCGTTCGTCGGCAATCGTTGCGGCGGCAAATCAAAATATTCCGGTGTTTGAATATGAACCAAATCTTATAAAAAAAGCACTGACCGGGGCGGGGCATGCAGATAAATCGGCGGTTGATAAAATGGTCAAGATTTTATTGCCCGTGGCCAATCCAAAAACCCCAGACGAAGCAGATGCAATCGCAATTGCACTGGCGCATACGAATATGATGCGGATTTGTGGATAAATATATTGAAAAAAAGTTGTTTTTTGCCTAGTATTACAAGTGTTAGAGAAGTTTTTTATGTGCCGAATCTAATGGGACGATAAAAATCGGCACAAAAGGGGGATTAAAAACATGCAGATTTCTGGGATTTTTGATTTGGAAAAGATGCCTAAGACAATCGTCGGTTTGGTTTCGGCATTGTTTATTTGTTTGTGCTGTAATTTATGGGCGGCAACATGTTCAGAACGCAATACATCACAATTGTGTTGGGGGCAAAATAGTGCGAGCAATGGGTATTGTTATTGGTACAGTCCTATGTGGCAGGTATATTCTTGTGCAGAATGTAAAAATACGCCAGTAACACTGACAAATGGTGTTGGAAATGTGTTTTCAGGAACGGTGCCGAACGGTGTGGATTATTCTATACAATGCCCAATGAAATATACGTGTAATTCTGGATATGCTGTGAATGTACAGGTAAGTGGCAACGGTTTGGTCATCGGGGGACAAACATATACGCCGGTATGTAAAAAATGTGCTGCCGACGAATGGGCGGATGCTGATAAATTTGTTCTTAATTTCGGAAGAGATGTTAATGGAAATGTGGAAAATATGTGGCAGGCAGTCAGCGATGCTGGGGCTTTGGTTGGTACAGGTTTGGCAAATCTGGGGTGTAAAACATGCGGTTCGTATGCAACGGTTAATTCTGTGCAGACAAATTGTGACTGTAATACACATTATGCATATCGCGAGACGGGGTCGTCTGATTTGCAGGTGGTTAATGTTAAAAGTAATTCTTGTTCGCCGATTGAATATCGTATATGTTTTAACCATACCAGTGCCAAAGAGTGCAATAACTATATCCGGTATAAGTATAAAGAAGGATATGACCCATATGATAGTGGAAATTATGGTGTGTGTCCGGGATGTGATTTGGGATATATAATGGAACACCCAAATGATAACAGATACTATTTTGATTCGTGGTGGTCGGGTGTAGATGGTACAGGTAAACAGTATTTTTCAGGTAATATTATCTATGAAGATTCTTATAATATCGCAGACGAGTGTGTAAAGGATAATTCTTGTGAAATTGAAAATATTGATACAATAAATCTTTATGCAAAGTGGCTGCCAAAATCATATACCGTTACATATATGGCTTCGTATGAAGATAAAGAGTGTGGCAGTACACAGACATGTAAATATTTTACAGATTGTATCGCAGGTTCTGGGTATTCATCGGTAAAAACATGTGTAAATCCGGGGAAAACATTAAAAGGATGGAAATGTATTAGTGGATGTACCAGTGATTTTATTGCCGTTGGTAATGCAATACCAGAACCGGCGGTGGGTGAAAATATTGTTTTGCAGGCGGTCCCACAAGATTGTACACCGGGGTATTATTGTTATGGCGAAACAAAAACACCATGTCCGGCGGGAACAACATCAGATGCCGGTGCATACAGTCGTGAAATGTGCAAGGTTACATCAGAAACTAAGTTTTGTGATGGTAATGGATTTTGTTTTAACCTGCCAATTAGTGGTGGGGTATATGTTAAATAAAAAATCCCCGCAATTGCGGGGATTTTTATTCTTCGGTATGTTTTTTTAATTTTTTGCGGGTGTTGCTGTCCAATTCCTTTTTACGCAGACGAATTGTGGCGGGTGTAACCTCTACCAATTCA
The DNA here is from genome assembly GCA_017472065.1 of Alphaproteobacteria bacterium. Lineage (GTDB taxonomy): Bacteria > Pseudomonadota > Alphaproteobacteria > Rs-D84 > Rs-D84 > Enterousia. The sequence goes on from JAFURB010000007.1 coordinate 62,920, forward strand.
TCGTCCAGGATATAGGACAGGGCTTCTTCCAATGAAATGCGGCGGGGTGGCGCCAAGAATAGTTTTTCATCAGCGGTCACCGATCGCATGTTGGTTAATTCTTTGCCTTTAATCGGATTAACCTCTAGATCATTTTCTTTGCTGTGTTCACCGATAATCATGCCAGAATAAACCTCGGTCTGGGGGTCGATGAATAGTGTGCCGCGTGGTTGCAGGTTAAACAGCGCGTATGTCGCGGCCGAACCTTTTTCCATAGATACCAAAACACCCGGACGATATTGCTGAATTGGACCACGGTATTCGCCGTATTCTGCAAATACGCGGTTCATGATGCCGGTGCCGCGTGTGTCGGTGCGGAATTCTGATAAATATCCAATCAAACCACGGGATGGGGCCGAAAATACAATGCGGGTTTTGCCGTTGCCGGATGCCTTCATTTCTGTGATTGTGGCACGGCGTTTTGTCATCTTTTCAATAACAACACCGCTGAATTCGTCATCTACATCGATAACGACATCTTCGATTGGTTCTAATTTTTCCCCGTTTGGACCGGTGTGCATTACAACGCGTGGACGGGAAACAGATAATTCAAAGCCTTCGCGGCGCATTGTTTCAATTAAAATCCCCAGTTGTAATTCACCACGACCGGAAACCTCGAACGCTTCGTTGTTTTTACTTTGTTCAACCCTTAGGGCGATGTTGGTTTCGGCTTCTTTGAAAAGGCGTTCGCCAATCATGCGTGATGTTAATTTTTTGCCAGATTTGCCCGCCAATGGTGATGTGTTCACGAAAAAGGTCATTGTCAGGGTTGGTGGGTCAATTGGCATTGCTGGGATTGGTTCGGTAACCGATGGATCGCACAGGGTGTCGGATACGGTCGCTTTAGAAAAACCAGCCACAACAACGATATCACCGGCGGATGCGGTTTCGCGTGAAATCTTTTCAACACCGCGGTGTTCAATAATTTTTGTAATTTTTGCGTTTTCAATAAATTCGCCGTTCATGTTGATTGCCTTGACCGATTGGCCAACGCGGACGGTGCCGGATTCAATTTTGCCGGTCAAGATACGGCCGACATAGGGATCTGCTTCCAATGTTGTCGCCAGCATTGTAAATGGTGCATCCAATTGGCAACGTGTGCCATTGCAATCGGGGGCCGGCACATGATCAACAATCAACTGGAACAGGGGGGTTAAATCTTTGCGTTCGTCGTTCAGATCGCGCACCGCCCAACCGTCGCGCCCAACCGAGTACAAGTATGGGAAATCCAATTGTGAATCCGTTGCGCCCAGTTTATCAAACAGGTCAAATGTTTCGGATAATACTTCGTCTGGGCGCGCGTCAGAACGGTCTATTTTGTTAATGCAAACAATCGGGCGTAACCCCAGTTTTAATGCCTTGGATAATACAAATTTGGTCTGGGGCAGGGGACCTTCGGAACTGTCCACCAATAAAACAACCCCGTCAACCATGGATAAAATACGTTCCACCTCGCCACCAAAGTCGGCGTGACCCGGCGTGTCAACAATGTTAATCTTGTATTCGCCCCACTGGATTGATGTTGGCTTGGCCGAGATTGTAATTCCGCGTTCGCGTTCGATGTCACCACTGTCCATTACGCGGTCGTCAATGTGTTCATTATCGCGGAAAGTTCCGGCCTGTTTCAGCATATTGTCAACCAATGTCGTTTTTCCATGGTCAACGTGTGCAATAATTGCAATGTTGCGAATTTTCATTTGTATTATCCTTAGATTTTTTGTGTCGGGTCATAATTTTATATGAAAAAAACCAAATTTCAAGAATTTATATCAAAAATATTGACTTTTAAGTAATTTTGTCTATATTAATAGGTGTGGGTTTGAATAAACCAAAGGAGTTTATAGATGAAAAAGAGTTTATTAGCCAAGTGCCCGGTTATGACCAATGACAATGTGTACAACGCGATAAAAAGTGCGCTGTTTAACTATTATTACTTAATGCGTGCGGATTTGAAAAAACGTTGGAAGTCTTTGCCAAAAAAAGATCGTCTTGAAGCGGTTGCAGCGTTGCGTTATCTGGAAAATGTTTTTAATAATCCGGCTGCGTACTTTTCGCGTGCCGCGACACAGGATGTGTGGAACAACCGTGCGGTTGAATATGCAAAATCCAAAGGAATTGGGGTTGTGGATTCGTTTTACATTGTGCATGGGCCACGTGAACAGTTTATTGAAAATGTAAAAAATGCATGCTATTTACCAGAATTATATCAAGATTTATATAAATTTGCGGGTGTAATTCAAAACTGGGAATATGACAGAACATCGGCACGATCATATGTTCGTGAAAATTCTGATAAATTCGCAAAAGAAATCGTTAATGTGGCACGCACAACACAAAAAATTGTTGATGTTATGGATGCAAATCCATTGGTGCGCCCGCTAAAACAATTTGTAAACTGTTTTCAACGATAACTAAGGGAACATAAAATGAGTGAAGTAAAAAAATATGATTGGTCTTTGGCAGAAGATGTTTTAACTAAATTGGCGGTTTATACAAAACTGACCAATGCTAAAAGATTACAAAAAATGACAGTTGGTGATGTAGCTGAATATCAGAAGGCGGCTAAGTTGCTGGATGATATTGTCAAAAATCCAGGTAAATATTTCAAGGACAATGGTTCGTTTGATGTGGATTTGTTTGCGTTCAGTAGTGTATATGGTCAAGGTGGCCTGTATCACATATATGCCAATGTGTTTAATACTATTGCATCGTGGCACATGATACGTGTTGCAAATGCAAATGAGATTAATTATATGAATGATGTTTTGGAAAGTTTTTCAGTACAGTTGGACGAACGTATTAAGATTGCGCGTTCAAATCCGTTGGTGCGCGCGTTCAAAGAAATTGTGTATAAAATCCAACACTAAAAAAATCCCGGCATTGCCGGGATTTTTACTGTTAATGTTTGCCACCGATTTTGGTGCGCCCACCCATTAACGGTTGTAAACATTTTGGAATATTTACAGACCCATCTGGGTTTTGATGATTTTCAATTACCGGTACAATCGCGCGTGGCAGGGCAATTCCCGTATTATTCAATGTCGCGCAGAATTGCAGTGAACCGTCCGCTGCGCGATAACGCGTGTTTGTGCGACGCGCCTGGAATTGGCCAATCGAAGAACATGACCCCAGTTCACGGTATGCATTCTCGCTTGGGAACCAGGCTTCGACATCGTGCATTTTAACCTTGTTAAAGCCCATGTCACCGGTGCATGCCGCAATAACGCGGTATGGTAATTCAAGATCCGCCATAACTTCGCACAGGTTGTTTAGTAAATGTTCGTGCATTTCGTCCGATTGTTCTGGGGTGCAATAGATATATTGTTCGACCTTGTTAAATTGATGTATACGCACGATTCCACGTGTGTCGCGACCGGCGGCGCCGGCTTCTTTGCGGAAACATGGTGAAAATCCAGCATATTTAATTGGCAGGTCTTTTTCATTTAATACTTCGTCACTGTGCAGGGAATTTAGGATAATTTCCGCCGTCCCGGCCAAACAACGATCTGTGTCGGTCAGCATAAATACATCGTTTGCCATAACCGATGGGTCAGATCCCATAAAGTGGCCCGCATTAAAGATTGTTTGTGGTTTTGTAATCGATGGACAGTTTACAAATGTGAATCCTTTGCCCATTAATTTTTGCAGAACATATGTCTGGATGGCCAGTTCAAGTTCGGCTGCTTCGCCAAACAGGGCATATGTGCGCGTGCCACAAATTGATGCGATTTTTTCCGGTTTCCACCAACCGTTCATTTCCAGTAATTCCCACTGGGGGCGGGGGGTGAAATCAAATTCGCGGGGGGTGCCAATGCGACGAACCTCTATGTTTTCTGTGTCGTCACGACCAATTGGGGCATCCGTACTGGGAATTTGGGGAACGCGATGTAATAAATCATCTAATGCAGCCTCTTTATCCGCCAATTCCGCCATGTCTGCCGCGATTTCGTTTGCGATTTCCTTGGAACGCGCAATCAGTGGTGCGCGGTCAGTCGCGGTTGGTATTTCGCGTGTGATTTTATTCTTTTCGGCGGTTTTTGTTTGTGTAATTGTTTTTAGTTCGCGTACGCGCGCATCCAGTGCCAAGATTTCATCGGTGTTATCGGCAATACCCTTTAATTCGCATGCGCGTTTAACGGTCGCTGGGTTTTCACGAATAAATTTAATATCCAACATGTTTTATCCCCTTATGGATTTGTTTAATTGTTTGTTATTGTATGCAAAATTATGAAAAAGTACACAGATAAATTATTCCCCCAGGGGGGATGATGATGAACTGAAAAATGTAAATACGCGTTTCATATTGATGTTATTATAAGATTCTTTATAGTAAAAATCAATAAAATCATGTGTGGCGAATTTGTTTGCATAGGATAAATTTATTGTGTATGCTGTGCCCGTGTTAATCAAAGGGAAAGGTTATATATTATGTCTGATGAATTCACAATGTATGATGTGATTATCCTAGGTTCTGGGCCGGCAGGGTTGACGGCGGCATTGTATGCAGGACGCGCAAATAAAAAGACAATTGTTTTGGGTGGTGACCGACTGGGGGGTCAGATGGCGGGTATCGCAACACTGGAAAATTATCCAGGGTGGCGCGGTTCTGGGATGGAATTGGCCGAATTTATGAAGGGGCAAGCCGAATCCTTTGGTGCCGAGGTTGTGTTTGTGTCCGCAAAAAGTATTGATGGTGATGCGGAATCTGGGTTTAATATCTTGGGTGATAATGGAAAGCACTATATCGGTAAAACCGTCATTATTGCAACCGGTGCATCACCACGCAAATTAGAAATAGAAGGCGCGCGCGAATTAATGGGACGGGGTGTGTCATATTGTGCGACATGCGATGGATTCTTTTACAGTTACAAAGATGTTATCGTTATGGGCGGTGGTAACAGTGCGCTGAACGATGCGTTGTACCTGGCAGATTTAGCGAAAAGTGTAAAAATCGTTTATCGCAAGGGGGCATTTACCCGGGCCGAGGCAGTGTTGCGTGAACGCGTATCACAGCGCGAAAATATCGAATGTTTGTTTAACACAGACCTGGCAAAAATCGAAGAAAAACCGGGTGACCCAGATGGTCGCTTAATCGTTACAACAACAGATGGCGCACAGATTGAAACAGATGGTTTGTTCGTCGCCATTGGACACGAAGCGAATACAGATTTCCTAAGCGAAGATGTTACGCGCGACGGTATGGGGCGCCTTAGCCCATGTCAAATGCCAGCCGGTATTTTTGTCGCAGGTGATGTTCATTCGGAATTAAAGATGCAGATTGCAACGGCGGTGGGGACGGGGTGTTCGGCGGCCATGGACGCAATCGCATATTTGAATAAGCAATAATAAATGCCAACCGGTTCATCTGTGGCGGTTTTGACAAGTTCATGTAACAATTTGTACACTACACTTGTCAAAACCACCACATGTGACACAATTGTTCAATTACTTTTGTTTTTATTCCCCCCTGTTTTGTGTCGGGGGGATTCTTTTACTTTTTCCCAAAATGTTTCTTTAATATTTCATATGCGGTGGAAATGCGCGCAAATTCAGTGGCGGCATTTTTCTTGTCATCTGCAGTGTCGGGGTGGTATTTTTTTGCCAATGCACGGTATTTTACACCGACATCACGCCATGTGGCAGATATGCCCAAATCAAATACTTTTAATGATGATACAACATTGGTTGGTAATTTGCTTTTCGCAGGAATCCGGTCGAATTTAGAACGGCCAGTGATAAAGTCGTTTATAAAGCGTGCGTAATCGTTTGCATCTGTGTTTGCGGTGTCTTTATCTTTCAGCGGTGCGCCAAATGTTTGACGTTCCCAATCATCTTCGATTTCATCAGGGGTCATGTCCGCATAGTAATTCCAGTTCTTGTTATATTCGGCGGCATGTTCTGGACAGAAAAACCAGTATTCACGCAAATCGCGTGATTTAGGGGCACGGCATGTGCCGGCCTTGGTGCAGCCTGGTTTGTCACATTTTTTTATCATTTATTATCTACCTTTGTGTTGGACAGCGGGTGATGCATTTCAATCGTTTCGCGCAATTGTTCCGGTAAAACATGCGTGTATATTTGGGTTGTAGAAATGTCTTCGTGGCCCAACATTGTTTGTATCGCACGCAAATTTGCGCCACCGGCCAGTAAATGTGATGCAAACGAGTGGCGCAGTACATGTGGCGATACGCGTGCCGGATCAATGCCCGATAATACAGCACACTTTTTGATTAATTTGAAGAACGCATCACGCGTTATATGGCCAGATGCCCCACGCGACGGAAATACGAATTTTGATGCATCATCACCACGCAGATTTAGCCATTTATCTAAGGCGCGAATTGCGCCGCTGTGCATTGGGACGATGCGTTCTTTGGCACCTTTGCCATGGATAAGTAATTTATCACCCAAAATGGCGGTCATTGGTAATTCACATAATTCAGATATACGCAGGCCCGACGCGTACAGTAATTCAATCATTGCGCGCAGGCGCGTTGATGTGCGGATGTCACCGGCCGATGATATCAATAAATCTATTTCATCAATGGTTAAGAATTTTGGTAATGCGCGACCGCGTTTCGGTAATTCCAGATTTGCCGCAGGGTTTGTTGTGATGATTTTTTCAATCATTAAAAATTTATAGAATCCGCGCAGGGCAGATGCCTTGCGGGCGATGGATGTTGGCTTTTCAGGCAGGCCAGACAAATATGATTGTAATGCGTTTGCGTCTGCCCCCATCAGACCGCCGGTAATTGCATCGTTTGCCAGGCGCAGGTCGGATTCATAACTTTCCAATGTTTTTTGACTGCGGCCGCGTTCGGCAGATAGGGCCTCTAAAAATATATCTATGTAATTCAAGGGTACACCACAATTTCATTCATATGTTGAACCGGGGCAAATGATATTATCATTAATGCAATCGCGCACAGAACAATTGCCCATATTAAAATCTTAATAAATGTGTTGTTCTTTTTCTTTTTTATCGGCATTGTAATATCCCTGGTATGTGGTTCTAGATTGTATCAAAACTGGTGATAAATATTCCGGCCCCGGCAATAATAATCAATGGTGGTGCAATAATCGCCAACAGTGGTGGTAACGCACCCGTTGCCCCCAGGGCATTGAACATATTGGTCAGGAAATATACCGCAAAGCAGGTTAAAATCCCAATGCTGAATTTTATACCAAAACTGTAGTTGCGGCGCTGTTTCGTTTGGGAAAATGCAACCCCCAATGTCGCCATGGCAATCATTGTTAATGGCAAGAATAGCAGGGTCCAAAACTGAACCAGGTGACCGCGTGTTGGTGCGCCAATGTCAGACATTTTTTCAATGAATTCAGGTAAATCCCAAAATGAAATCTGGTCGGGTTGCAGGTATCTGTCCAAAACGGTTTGTGGGTTTAACAATGTTTCCATATGCCAATCAGATTTACGCATGTTGCCGTTGTTGTCCCAGATTGTGGCGTTTGTTGCATTTAATCCGTCGTTTGACAGACGTACGGTTTCCGCCTGAATCCGTTCTGTTAACTTAAAAGATGGGTCCTGGAAAAATATGGTTGTGTTTTCAAATATCAATATGTTGCCGGATTTGTGCATCGTGTCAGCGTTTAATGTAGTGTATCCGTTATCTGATGCCTCACGCAGCCAGATTTGATTATCAACCAATTGCAGGTGTTCGGGGGTGATGTTATCCGTGCTGACCCGGACGGAATAGGGATTGACCAGTGTGGTTGCAATAATGCCAATCAGGGCCGCGCCAATAAAAAATGGACGGGATGCCTGGTATGGGGACATTCCGGCACTGGATACAATAATACTTTCACTGGATTTAGTCAGGTTATATGATGCCAATAAGGTTCCCATAAATACCGCCAATGGCAAGAACAGTGGTACATATTCCAGTAATCGTACCCATGATTCATAAAGGGCAGCAAAAGCATCTGGATTTGATGGCAAGCGTTCTACAAATGTCACCGCCAAAATAATCCCGCACACAACAAGCATTACCAGGCCAAATCCACTGAAAAATCGGCGCATTAAAAATCTGGTTAAGATATTAAGTCTAAACATAGCCTAAATTATAGACCGAAGATTTCCTAATTGCAAAATTAAAATGAATCCTTATAATTTGGTTACAAAAAATAATAGGAAGTTAAAAATGGATAAAAAGCCAATTTCACGCGCAGGGTTTGATAACCTGATTAAGGAATTAAAGGATTTGAAAGAGGTTCAACGCCCTGAAATCTTGAAAACTGTCCAGTGGGCGCGGTCACTGGGGGATTTGTCTGAAAATGCAGATTACAGCGCGGCCAAGGAAAAACAGCGCCAAATTGATAAGCGGATTCAGTTTATCGAAGGGGTTATTGAAAATGCCACCATTATTGATGTGGACAGTCTGTCGGGTAATCGTGTTGTGTTCGGTGCGCGTGTCACCGCCGAAGATGATGATGGCAATGTTATGCAGTGTCGTATTTTGTCTGATATTGAATCAGATGGTCGCACGGTGATTTCGTGTACATCACCGGTGGGGCGCGCTATGATTGGGCGATGTGTTGGTGATACATGTATTGTAAAGTTGCCAGGTGGTGAAAAAGAATATGAAATTTTAGAAGTAAAATTCAAGGATTAATCATATAAGTTAAAGTCATGTCTGTACGCGTATTGCCTGATTTTTTAATCAATCAAATTGCCGCCGGCGAAGTGGTCGAACGACCCGCCAGTGTCGTCAAAGAATTGGTGGAAAATGCGCTGGACGCGGGGGCAGACCAGATTGTTATTGATGTTGTTGATGGTGGGCGCACATTAATCAGTGTTATTGATAATGGGTCGGGGATGGGACGCGAAGACCTGGCGACGGCTGTGATGCGACATGCGACATCTAAATTACCAACCGACGATTTGTTAAATATTAACTTTATGGGATTCCGTGGCGAAGCGTTACCGTCAATCGCATCGGTATCAGATATGGAAATTGATACATATAACGGTATGGATGCAAATGGGTGGCACCTGGATTGCAATACGATGGAAATAAGTCCCAGTTCATGGGATGCAGGCACGCGTATTCGTGTAAAAAATCTGTTCGGGCGAACACCGGCACGATTAAAATTTTTGCGCGGTGACCGGGCAGAATTGATGAGTGTATTGGATGTTGTAAAACGTTTGGCGATGGCGCGTGTGGATGTCGGATTTACATTGAATAATAAATGGCGATTCCCAAAGAACCAGGATTTAATCGAACGCATCGTGGCGGTTATGGGTGACGATGTTCGTGGACGGATGCTGGATATAGATGCAAAATCCGGATCAAATTCGGGATTAAAAATATCTGGATTTATTTCTGAACCGACATTGCGCCGTGCATCCAGTGTGGATCAATATTTATTTGTAAATGGTCGCCCGGTCAAGGACAAGGTTCTGGTCGGGGCATTGCGGGCGGCGTATATGGATGTTATGCATGCGCGTGAATTTCCGCTGTGTGCGCTGAATTTGACACTGGACCCCCAGGCGGTTGATGTTAATGTGTCGCCCGCCAAGACCGAGGTGCATTTTTTAGAACCGTCACATGTTCGCGCATTTATAATCAAGAATTTGCGAGACAGATTGGCACAAACGATGGTTTCGCAACCGTCGGTTGCAAAGAGTTCAGATGGTGGAATAAATAATACATTTTTTAAGCCAAATGTGTCGCAACCAGCGCGTTTTGATTTTGGTTTGGTGCCGGGGGCGTTTCGTGTTGCGTCAACTGTGGCGGAAAATGTTGATTTGCCCCAGAAATCGTGCGTACAGAACGATTTTGAACATGTGCAAATCGATAATGATGTTTCGGTATTGGATATGCCATTGGGACGTGTTGTTGGGCAGATTGGAAATAAATATATTATTGCCCAAACGGAAAGTGCAATGGTTGTTGTCGATCAGCATGCCGCCCATGAACGAATTACATATGAAAAACTGCGCGCGCATGCGATAAAGACCCAGCCGTTGTTAACGCCGATTGTAATAAATCTGCGCGAAGAAGATGTGGCGGCGGTATTGACGATTGCAGATGAAATGCGTGCATCGGGGTTACATATTGATGCGTTCGGTGATGATGCAATTGCGATTTTTGAAAAGCCCGCCGACTGGGATTTAGATTGGGTAACCGTGTTCAAATCAATCGCGGATGAGGTACGCGTTAACGGTCATTCATCGGGGTTAAATGAAAGACTGCATTTGAAATTGGCAAACTATGCGTGTCATCATTCGGTGCGGGCGGGGCAAAAATTAGACATAAATCAAATGGATGCTTTGTTGCGTGATATCGAAAATACCGAACGGGCAGGGCAATGTAATCACGGGCGGCCGGTCTATAAAATTATTCCATTAAATGAAATTGACGGTTGGTTCGAAAGATAGTGATTTGTCCTTTACTTTTCTAGGTTTTTTTACTATTGTGCCAGTATTAAAGCAAGGAGAAATCATATGGAACAAGCAGCAGTTGTTGTAGATAATGCAGTGCAAACAGCCGCACCAGCCCAGCAAGGCAGTGTGTGGGGGATGATGTTGTATCTGATTGTGGTGTTTGGAATCATCTATCTGTTAATGGTACGGCCAAACAAAAAACGTATGGCGGAATATCAAAAAATGCTGGACGCGTTACAGGTTGGTAATCGCGTTATGGCCGCAGGTATTTACGGTACAATTAAAAAGATTAACGAAAAAACAATTGAACTGGAAGTCGCCAAGGGCGTTGTTATCGAAGTGAATAAAAACGCCGTGGCATCGGTTGAAGAATAAAAGGGTGTGGGTATGTTTAAAAAACTGGCTATTATTTTCACAGCAGTATTTTGTGTTCTGTTGGCGGTGCCGACAATGTCGCCAAATTTAGCACCTTATTTTCCGTCGTGGATTAAACCGGTTCCATTGGGATTGGATCTGAAGGGTGGGGCCCAATTGTTATTGGAAGTTGATACAAACACTATGTTCCAGGAAAAGGCGGCGCAATTATACGAAGAAACACGCAGTACACTGATTAATCGTGACAAGGGTGTTATTCGTTTTTCAAATCTGCGGAATCATGATGGGGTGGTGTCTTTTGTTGTGCGCGAAGAAGATCAAGTGTCAGATGCCAAAGGACGGTTGAAAAGTGTGTTTGGGAACACCGTTGATATCGCGTCCAGTGGCAAAACAATCACTTTGTCTTATTCAGATACACAAAAGGCAGAAATGACCAAAGATGCGTTGGCGCGCAGTATTGAAATTGTTCGTCGTCGTATTGATGCGCTGGGGACCAAGGAACCATCTATTCAAAGCCAGGGTGGTAAATATATCATGGTTCAATTGCCGGGTGTTGATAATCCAGAACATATTAAACAGTTGATTGGTCAGACGGCCAAGATGACATTTCATTTGGTAAATGAAAATGTGTCGCCTGAACAAATTGCATCAGGGCGTGCGCCAAATGGTACAGAATTTTTACCATATATGGACGCATCTGGTCAGGTTGTGCCAGTGTATTCCCGTGTCGAAGTGTCGGGTGAATCATTAAAAGATTCCCAGGCGGATTATGACCAAAATAATATGCCGGTTGTGACAACTGTGTTCGATGCCACAGGTGCGCGTAAGTTTGCGCGTTTGACAACAGAACATGTTAACGAACGGTTTGCAATTGTTTTGGACGGTCGTGTGTTGTCTGCGCCGACAATTCGTGAACCAATTCCGGGTGGCCGTGGTCAGATTTCGGGTGGTTTTTCATTACAGGGTGCAAAGGATTTGGCGGTGTTATTGCGTTCGGGTGCATTGCCGGCGCCATTGACAGTTATCGAAGAACGCACCGTTGGTGCAGGATTGGGGGCCGATACAATTGAACGCGGTAAAATTGGCGCGATTGTTGGGGTATTGTTTATCTTTATATTCCTTATCTTTACATATCGTATGTTTGGTGTGTTGGCCAGTGCGACATTGATTGTCAACCTGGGGATGATTGTTGGGTTGACCGCGCTGTTTGGGGCAACACTGACATTGCCAGGTATCGCAGGTATCGTTTTGACATTGGGTATGGCGGTTGACGCAAATATATTGCCGTTTGAACGAATCCGTGACGAAGTTAGGGCCGGTGTCCCAACACTGCGTGCGGTAAATATGGGATTTGATCGTTCGTTAAAGACGGTCTTGGACGGGAATTTAACAACGCTTATTTGTGGTTTGGTGTTGTTCCAATTCGGTGCCGGTCCAATCCGTGGATTTGCAGTAACTTTATCAATCGGTATTTTGACAACACTGTTTACATGTGTGTGGTTTGCCAAGGTTCTGATTGACTGGTACATGAACGGCAAAAATAAAAAGATTGGTTTTGTTAAATAATAAATGCAAAGGGGAAATGTTATGAAACTGCATTTTATGAAATATCGTAAGTTATCGTATATTATTTCGGGGGCACTGTTGCTGATATCTGTGTTGTCGATAATGATACGCGGATTTAATTATGGCATCGACTTTTCTGGTGGTATTTCGATGGAGGTTACACCAGTCGTCGAAAACATGACAATTGACAAGATGCGTTCTGAATTATCTGAATTTAATCCGGAATTGCAACAGATTGACGGTAATGCGATTTTGATTCGTGTCGGTCTGCCCAAAGGGGTGACAGATACAGAACAAAATCAACGCGTGACCGAAATTAAAAATATTCTGGGTGACAGTGTACAATATTCCCAGGTCCAAATCGTTGGGCCAAAAATTGGGGGCGAATTGGTGCGCGGTGGTATTCTGGCAATTCTGTTCGCGTTCTTGATGATGGCGGTTTATGTCTGGGTGCGCTATCGCGGGGGGTATGCCGTTGGGGCATTGGTGTCGCTGTTCTTGGACTTTGTATTGATGTTTGGATTCTTTTCAATTACGGGGCTGGAATTTAATCAGACGGCAATCGCAGTTATTTTGACGGGTATTGGGTATTCTATTAATGACAAGGTTGTAAACTATGACCGTATCGAAGAAAATATTAATAAATATCACAAGATGCCGTTGCCAGAACTGGTTGATTTGTCGATTAATGAAATGTTCCGTCGTACAATGATGACCAGTGTATCAACATTGTTGGCGATGTTGGGATTGTTCTTGTTCAGTGGCGAAGTGCTGCGCGAATTTGCAATCGCAATGACATTTAGTATCATTATGGGAACATTTACAAGTATTTATATCTCGAACGTGGTGTTGTTGAATTTTGACCTGCGTGGGGAAAATAAATAAGAATTCTTATGCGCGTGTAATACCGTCGGCCAAGGGGGAAAATGATGAGAATGCTGAACAAAATCATGGTAATGTTTATGTCATTATTTGTGATTGGTACTGCACGCGCAGATGGTTTGTTCTTTCCTGATGAACCGGTTCAAGACGGTATTCAGGTGTTTGAAGTATCTAAAATATTTGCTGAAATTTATGAAAAACTGGATAATGTGAACTGGGCCGGCAAGGATATAAATATTGCAATTGAAAGTTTGGAAAACCTGAACAAAGATGCACATATTGCGGCGACGGATGAACGGGTCGTATTGGTGTGGGGTGATAAAATTATTGCAAATTATCCACGGCCTGAAAAACATGATTGGAACGGTTTTGGTGAAATTACAACGGCGTTGGTGTTGCGTATGCGGGCAATGGATGAAAATCTGCGCGCATTATCTGAAAGTCAATTGTACCAGGCGGTTATTTCTGCATTAATGCGTGGTATTGATGAAAACGGTCGATATGTTTATTCGCGTGCGGCCGAAATTACCGAAGACGGTCGTTTGTTGACTAGTGTTGGGCTGGAAGGAATGCGGGATGCGCGTGGGAATTTCCGTATCGCAGGTATTTTCAAAGATGGACCAGCTGATATTGCAGGTATTCGGGCCGGTGATTTAATTTCACAGATAAATGGTGTGGCCGTGGCAAAAATGACCGATGCCCAGGTGGCGGCGGCATTGTCTGGATTTAATTCTGGTACATCCAAGATTCATGTCTTGGGGCCGGATGGGGCACGTGATGTTGTGCTGCGCCGTGCAACGGTTATTGTGGCGGATTCAGATGTTATTCATCGTTCGGCGGATAATGGTGGAATACTGGAAATAGTGGTTCATCGTGTGTCTGATAATGCGGTTGCAATTATTAACGAGGCGTTGGCCCGTTATCCAGATGTATCGGGAATCGTACTGGATTTGCGCGCATCGACGGGTGATGATGAACGCGCCGCGGCAAAGTTGGCAGGGCTGTTTATCGGGGCGCAGCCCGTGATGCGTATCGCAGAAACATCCATGGACGAAGTAGAAGTTGTTCCCGGTGGCAGTGCCGTGACAGATGTGCCGATGGTTGTTTTGATGTCTAATATGACACGCGGCACCGCAGAGGCAATTGTGGCATCAATGTATGATAATGCGCGTGGCGTATTGGTTGGTACGCCGACGGCGGGTAATGCGCGTATTGCATCGCGGATTAATCTATCAAATGGTGGTGCATTAGAATTGCTGAATAAATCGATTAAGACCGGGGGTGGGCGCGTGCTGGATGGACGCGGGGTTTTCCCGATTGTATGTCTGTCAAATATTCGCACCAGTCAGCAACAAAATGCTTTTTTCCTGAATGTGTTGAATAATGATTTTAATGCCCAGGACTTTAACAAAGATGACAAGGTTGATGCATCTGTCATCAGAAAGGGGTGTCCGATTATTATAAATGGTGCCGACGAAGATGCGGTGGCGGCGGCGGTATCTGCCAAAATCTTAACAGATAAAAAAGTATATAATCGATTAATTGCAGAATAAAAAAGCCCGGGGGTGTGGAATATGTTTTTGACGGCTGATAATCAAATTAAATGGAAACGCATGGGGTGGGGTGCAGTTGTGACGGCTATGCTGGTCGTGCTGGGGATGTGTGTTGTGGATGTGCCAATCTATGTGTTTGCAACGCGTATTGCAGGATGGAAATTGTGGGAAATTTTGGGCAGTGTTTTTGATGCCAAGGTTTGGATTGTTGTTACGACCATTATTATGGCGGTTTATGGGGTAAAAAGATTAGTGAAAACAATTCAATCAGTTCGTGATAAGAGAATTCAGTTCAAGTTTATCGATATTTTCAAAGAAACATGGGTAAAAACAAGGACTAGTCATGCGTTTTTGATATTTAGTAGCATCTTTTGTGCATCGGCCGTTGTGTGGGTGTTAAAGGTGCTGATTGCGCGTTTGCGACCGGTTTTTGTTATGTCTGGTATCGTGCCAGAATTTAATCGGTTTTCATGGGCGTGGCATTCGATGCCATCGGGACATACGACGGTGACATTTGCGGGGTTAATTATGATTGGTATGTTGGCACCAAAATATAAACCGTTGACATGGACATTGGCGATTGTTGTCGGGGTGTCGCGTGTTTGTGTTGGGATGCATTGGCCATCAGATGTGATTTTGGGGGCATTTATCGGTATGGTGTTGGCCGATATTGTAAAGTGGTTTATGCTAAATAAATTGTCCAAGGGTGTATAGCCTATATACATATAAATAAAATAGGGGCAATAATATTTATTGCCCCTGTTTTTTTACCAAATTTTATGATAAAATGCATCACATGAGCAATAATTCAAGATTTTTGCCCGAACGTATGTCTGGGGCATTGAAAAGTATGGCCATGCGCCTATTTGGCGCAGGGGTTTTGTTGTTGGGCGTTTGTTTGGTGTGGTCGTTGTTTTTCCATAATCCATACCTGGATGGATTTGCCGCCGCAGGAACATTTGGTTCGCAATCATGGTTGGGGCAGATTGTGGGATTCTTGCGTTATGGTATTGGATTTGTGCCGACACTGTTTGTGTTTTTATGTATGATACGCGGTGGGTTGGCATTAATGATAAACTGGTCCGATGATGTGACACCGGAATATAATATTTTGCGCGGTTTTATTGCGACATTTGTTGGGGCGGCGGCCTTTGGTCTGGTTATGCCGGGGGCAACATTTGGTGGTTTGGCCGGGGCAATTGTGGCAAATGATTTAGGTATGTTGATTGGTTCGTGGTCTGTGTTAGTGGGTGTGGTATTTATTGCTATATTCATTATAATGGCGGCCAAATTATTACATATTAAGTGGACGCATGTTCGTGCAATTGCAACACGCGCTTGGCATGCTGTGCGATGGGTGTT
The DNA here is from genome assembly GCA_017472065.1 of Alphaproteobacteria bacterium. Lineage (GTDB taxonomy): Bacteria > Pseudomonadota > Alphaproteobacteria > Rs-D84 > Rs-D84 > Enterousia. The sequence goes on from JAFURB010000007.1 coordinate 79,102, forward strand.
GGCCGCATTTCATATGGGCGGTGGGACATACGCGCATCAGGCGCGTGCCGATGCAGAACCGGGTGCAGAAGACGAAGAAATTGATGATGCAGAAGATGATGACAATGCCCAAGAAGATACAAAAAAGCGCGCATCGCGCAGACGCGCGACACGCGCAATCAGTGCGCCTGTTGCGGCGGCGCGGCCTGCAATTGCAATGGGCGATTATCCGTTGCCAGATCCTAAATTCTTGGAAAAGTCGAATTTTGGTAAATGTGTTGTGACCCCAGAATTAAAGCAAAATGCAAAAAACATGGAAATTCATTTTGCACAATATGGGGTGCATGGACATGTTGTTGGAATTAAGCCGGGACCGGTTGTAACACTGTATGAATTTATGCCAGACGAAGGTACCCGTATGACCGATGTAAACAAGACGGTTACCGATATGGTGCGTGCAATGGCAACCGAAAATATTCGCATCGCGCATATTCCGCGTACACAATTAATTGGTGTGGAAATGGTGAATCTGAACCGTCAAACGGTGCGGTATCGTGGGCTGATTGATAATCCAGTGTTTACCGAATCTAAATATAAAATCCCATTGGCGTTGGGTGTGGATATTGGTGGAAATCCGATGTATTTTGATTTGGCAAAAATGCCACATATGCTGATTGCAGGGCGTACGGGGTCTGGTAAGTCTGTGTTTGTGCAATCACTGATTACATCGATTGTTTATCATTTTACCCCGGACAAGTGCAAGTTGATGATTATTGACCCCAAGGGGGTGGATTTTGGGTTCTGGGATGAAATTCCGCATCTGATTACACCGATTGTAAAACTGGACCCAGCGGCGGCGGTTAATGCGCTGAAATGGGCGGTGCGTGAGATGGAGGAACGTTATAAACAATTACAAGTTCTAAATGCGCGCAATATCGAAAGTTATAATGAAATGGCGGCGGAAAAGCGCGCGTCGGGTGAAAAATTAACCAAGCAAGTTGCCGTCGGTACAGACGAAGAAACCGGTGAATTATTATTCGAAACCCAGGAAATCGATTTGTCTGATATGCCATACATTGTCATTATTATTGACGAGGTGGCAGATTTGATGAGTCTGGCCCGAAAAGAGGTCGAGGCATGTGTTCAGCGTATCGCACAAAAGGCACGTGCGGCGGGTATCCACCTGGTGATGGCGACCCAGCGACCAGACGCAACTACAATTACCGGCGTTATCAAGGCGAATTTCCCAACCCGCGTTTCTTTCCAGGCGCGCAGCCGTATCGACAGTACAACATGCCTGGGCGAAGGGGGGGCAGAAAACCTGTTGGCGATGGGTGATATGTTGTTTAGCGAGGCCGGCCGTATCCCGGTTCGTATCCATGGTGCATTTATTGCCGATGATGAATTGACGAAAATTGGTAATTTCTTGCGTGCACAGGGGGCGCCTGAATATGCCGCCGGTGTTACCGATGGTGATGAACCAGTGGGCGGGGGCGCGCCTGCGCCATCCGCCGCCGAGGTCAAGGCAGAAAAGAACGCCGACCTGTATGAACAGGCCAAAGAAGTCGTTATTCGTGATAAAAAACCGACGATTTCATATGTTCAACGCAGATTGGGTGTTGGGTATAACAAGGCCGCCGGCTTTATCGAACGGATGGAACAAGAGGGTATTGTCAGCGCCCCCGATGCCAGTGGCAAGCGCCAGGTGCTGTGATGCTAAAAATGCTTGGATAGCCGTGGGGTTTATGGTATAATCGTGGCAAAAGGAGTTTTATAATGAATAAGGTTTTATCTTGTTTTGCAATGTTGGTGGCGGCGTTTGGTATTGGAACCGCCGGGGCGGCAACTAATTTTGGTACACGCGGTGCATCCAGTGCTGATTTAACAAGCGCGCCCGCAACGCGTACACGCGAAAATGTAAACTATCAAAAATATCAGACACGCACAACAACACGCACATATAAACAGTCTGATGGTGGGGATTTATACTATGCACAGCCGGCCAAGCGCAGCGATTTGTACAAGCAATATGATGCGGCATCTTCGTCATCGGCGCGTGCAACAAAGAATACAGTTCGTACAACGCGTTCTGAAAAAGTTGTAACAAAGTTAAATCGTAAATATTATTTGGCACATCCGTTCTTTCAACCATTGGGTGGAAACTTTGGTTCAATCACAGATTTGTCATATAATCAAAATGGTTTCGATTTCAAATTGCCAGATACATTTGTAGAACCCGGTGGATCATGGAAATCTGAAATGTTTTCAATCAAAGAAGATTTTAGTTATGGTATCACGGATCGTGTTGCATTGGTTGTGATGGGACGCTTTGATATGGCAGACTATGAATACGATTTTGATGAAACCGATGCAGACAGTAAAATGTCAGATGATGGGTTAAATGTTTATGGTATCGGCGCCCAGTGGCGTATGATTGATAATACAAAATGGATTGCGACCGCATCTGCGTATTATCAACATCAAAATGATTTTTCAAATAACTTTGTTCTGGATTTGAAAGCAGGGTACAAGGTTGCGCGTTCGACAATCTATGGTTTGGCACGCGGGTGGTATCTGGATTTGGATGAAAATTCATATGGTGCAATCGTTCAGGAATCTGGGGGCGATGCGTTCTATATCGCATATGATACGGATGCAAGCAGTGCATTGTATGTCGAAGGTGGATTGGGTGTGTTCAGTGTATTAAATGAAGACTGGACATTAAATGTCGAAGGTATCTTTGGTAACTATGATTGGCATAATCAGGCATCGGTCAAGGCGGCCCTGGGGTGGCAGCCAAATGACTGGTTTGCGTTAAATGTTTATGCAAAAACATCCTTCTTTGATAGTGCCGACGATAAAAGTCTGAAAACATATATGTCGACGGTGGGCGGTGCATTGAATTATTATGGTGATTCCAAGATTGATAATTCAAATGAAATGTCATTGGGCGCCCAGGTAATATTGCATTTCTAAATTGTAATAATAAAACCGTCCCCAAAAGTGGGGCGGTTTGCCATTTATAAACCGGAGAGAGGATTTTAATCATGCGTAAATTTTTATCTGCGTTTTTGTTTGGTTCGATGTTAATTGGTTCCGCAAATGCAAATGTGTTGGAATTTGATTCGTCTGATCCGTTGTATATGCTGAAAACCGAAGAGATTTTATCAGAAACATCTGCATCGTTTGGACGTGATATTTTGCGTTTTGGTGAAACATTGTCATATGGGCTAAATGAAAAATTGACTGTTTCGGTCAATGCAAATTACCAGATTGATTTTTCAGGGCATGATGACGGTTTTACCAGCACTGATTTAGGAATCGTTTATCGTGCAGGTGCATCCGATACATTTATTTCAGATGTTTTGGCCGGATTCAAAGTAGGGGGCAGTCGCAGTGTTCGAACACCATGGTACGCGGATTCAACATATTATGTTGGGTGGCGTTTTGGTCGTCAATGGGCGGGGCTGACATTGGCGGGAACAATCCAGTCGAACTGGATTTTTGATGATGCGCGTGGTATGGCGTATATTGATTTCCTGCCCGAGGCATATTTTAGATTCGATGCTGATTGGCGTTTGGGATTGAATCTGTTATTTAGAAAAGCCACAACCCCATCATATGATGAAGAGTGGATTGGGGCAAAAGTGGTTCGTCAATTTGGTCGCACGCAATATATTGGTCATATTGATTATGAATTTGAACACGAAGATGTGCAGATTGGCGCGCGCGTCAACATCCTTTTTTAAAAAATTAAATATAATAATCTATCTAAAAACAAATCCGGTGGCTCATGTAGCGTTTGTACACTACGCCACCGGATTTGTTTTTATCAAGTGCAAGGGGTACTATTCATCTGAATTTATTTTCTGGCGCAGGGATTCCCAATAATCCAGGCGCTTTTTTATTTCGCGTTCGAATCCGCGCTCAACGGGATAATAAAATTTTTGCCGACCCAGCGATTCCGGGAAACAGTTTTGACCACTGAAACCATTGGCGGTATCGGGGTCATAGATATATCCCGCGTTATAGCCCAAATTTTTCATCATTTTTGTTGGTGCGTTCAAAATATTTTTTGGTGGCATTAGTGAACCCGTTTCACGGGCCACGGCGTATGCCGCCTTTTGCGCTTTGTAATTGCCAATACTTTTTGGGGCGGTGCCCAGGTAAATTACCAGTTGTGTCAAGGCCAAGTCACCCTCTGGACTGCCCAATCTTTCATAAGCCTGCCATGCGGCAATCGCCATTTGCAATGCGTTTGGATCGGCCAGGCCTACATCTTCGACCGCAAAGCGGGTCAGGCGGCGGAATATGTACATTGGATCCTGGCCGGATGTCATCATACGCGCCGTCCAATACAATGCGGCGTCCGTATCACTGGCCCGCAGGGATTTATGCACCGCCGATATCAGGTTGTAATGTTCGTCCCCATTTTTATCAGACAGTGGTGCGCGCTTTTGAACCGCGTTGTCCAATTCGTCGGGGTTTAAATCATGTTTGAAATTTGCACTAATTAAATATTCAACCGTGTTTAATAAAAAGCGCGCATCGCCGTCTGCCATCTGGGCCAGGTGTGTTCGTGCGTTTTCATCCAGTGGTAATTTTTTTCCTAAAAATTCTTCGGCGCGTTTTATTAATGTCAATAAATCTTCGGTGGCCAATGGTTGCAAGACCCCAACATGGCAACGTGACAGTAACGCGTTGTTCAAATTAAAACTGGGGTTTTCGGTGGTTGCGCCCATAAATACAACCGTGCCATCTTCGAGATATGGCAACAGGGTATCTTGCTGGGTCTTATTAAATCGATGAATTTCATCAATGAACAGTAATGTGTTGCGACCAATGTCACGGTTCATACGTGCGGCATCCATTGCCTTTTTTATGTCCGCCGTGCCAGAAAATACCGCCGACATCGGTACAAAATCCATATCGACCGAATTTGCCAATGCGCGTGCGATTGTTGTTTTTCCGCATCCGGGCGGCCCCCATAAAATTAAATTTGATAATTTTTTATTATCGACCATACGACGGACCAGGCCGTTTTCCCCCAGCAATGTTGTTTGACCAACAACATCCGCGATTGTATTAGGGCGCATTAAATCAGCCAGTGGTCGTGTCATGGTTTTACTTCGCTTTTATTTAATGTTTATTTATGGTATAATTATTTTATTAAAAAACATAGGGGTTGGCAATTGGTAAATGTAAATAAAAGTTCTGAATTTGCGTTGGCGGTGGCAAACCTGGCGGCGGCGGCAATTGCAGCAAATCCGGCGTTGGATATGGAAACCGCGGTAAAGCAGGCACGTGAAATTTTACGTGGGGCATCTGTTACACCACAACAAATCGAAGATTCTATTCAGCCGGATAAAATTCAATGCCTGGAAGATGGCACATGGCACATTATGTTGCGTCGATATGTTAAACGGAAATTTAATTTAACCCCCGAACAATATCGGGCCAAGTGGGGGTTGCCGGTGGATTATCCATTTGTTGCGCCCGCATATGCACGAAAACGTTCAAGAATTGCAAAAAAAACAGGACTGGGGAAAAGATAGATGTCAAAAAAATTTGAAAAAATTGTAAATACACCGCACAGGTTTTTTGGCGATGCGCGCAAAAAATTAGTTCGTGGCAAGTGGCCAAAAAGTACGGGCAAACGCGTTGGACGCAGTGGGAAAATTGCGTTTCATTCTTTGATGCAGTTTATTACATGGGCACTGAAATATGCGTTGCTGGATAATCATCTGACACGCAAACTGGAAGAGTTGTTGGCGAAAACAAAAAAGACTGACCGCAAAGGTAAAAAGAAACTGTGGCGCGCATTTATTAAAAAGAATCCTAATTTTATGGGGCATGTTGTTTACTATATGATGTTGGCGGCGACGGCGGCGGGTATTGATTTAAGCCGGGATGAATCAGTGATAAAAGAAACGGTTAAAGAGTGGATTGCAGAACTAACAGATGATGATTCAGATGATGATAATACCATAGATATCATGGGTGTTAATGTAAATTCAAAAGTAAAAGATATTAATAATACAGTGCCACATTTGCGTGCCGTTTCAACAAATCAGTCGCAATCGGAATTTGTAAAGCAGGCAGCAAAAGAATACTGGGATGAAATTGCGGTGGCATTAACAGAACTGGAAACATATCGTGCAGCACCAAAATTGCACTCCGGGGAAAGGCGATATACAAACGGTTTGGGATGTACATGGCAATATTGGTATAACGACAATGGCGTTTTGTATAAAGAAAAAAATCTTAAAAATAATACCAAGGCTTTGAGCCCAGATGCAAATTATGAACAAGTGCGTCGCCATTTAATTGTTGAAACACTGCCTGCGCTGTATAACGCAATAAAACCGTATGATAATATTACACCGCAGATGCAAATTGCATTGTTAATGGCGGGCTATCAACGGCCTGCGGATATGAAGCATATCGCAAAAAAATTGGCAGTGGCCACAACCGTGCAACAGGTCGCAGATGCGTTTGCAGATGTTTCAAGTGTGCCGTCTGAGTACCGTGATGGGACACGTGTTCGTCGATATACATGTGCACTGTATGCGATTGGCGCAATCAGTGCAGAACAAATGTTGGACTGGACACGGGATTCTTTTTCTATGATTAATGTTAATACGATTTATAGAAATGGGCACTTTGTCATAAGTCAGCAAAATGTTGAATTTTTATTGGGACGCAGTCGGCCAAATACAAATACTGTGCGCGAATTTTTGAATGATTTTAATACAGGGCGTAAGATTGTTGCCGAAATAAAAAAGTCTGATAAACTTTTTAAGTTTGATGAAAAAGAACAAGATTCAAATTATGAAAAATCTATGGCCGTGGTTAACAAGGCTGATAAAAAGTTTAAGCAGAAAAAGTATAAAGATGCAGAAAAATTGTATGTCGAAGCATTGACATTAAACCCTGATAATATGGAAGCATACAGTTCACTGGCATTAACATATAAAATGCTGGGGGATGAAAAAAAATCCGAAGAATATTATCAGAAATGTATTGATACAGTTGTAAAATGTAACGAACGTATGAATTCAAACAAGTCTATGTTGCTGGACCGACGGGTTAAGGCAATGACATATTATAATGCAGGACTGGCACGCCAAGAAATGGGGCGTATGGCCCAGGAATCTGGGGATGTGTCAGCGGCCAAAGAACAATATCAATTGGCACAAAAGAATTTTAAGACCGCCAAAGATAATGCGGAAATGATAGATCTGGATTCAGAGATAATTGATGTTTATGACAAGGCGATTGATGATGTAAAGAAAATGATGGATGCGTTAAAAAAGTTGTCGTTCAAGGCATCTGCGGCAAAGATGAAAAAGAAATCAGCAGTTCTTGATGCTGCACGCGCCAAGGATGGCGAATATCGGGCATAAAATCCAATATGATTAGGCACAGGGGGACCCTTATAATATGAAAGCATTTGTTGATATACATGATAAACGGTGGAAAAAGTATAAAATCGATATTGAAAAAATCGTATGTGAGATTGGGGGGGCAAAATACAGTGAATCAGAGGTGTCTATAATTTTGACCAATGATGCAGAAATTCATGCGCTGAACCGTGATTGGCGTGGTATCGACAAACCAACAAATGTGTTGTCTTTTGAACTGGGGGATGATGTGTTGCTGGGTGATATTTATATATCGATTGATACAGTTGAAAAAGAAGCAAACGCACAACAGAAAACTTTGATTAATCATGCGACACATATGGTGGTGCATGGTGTTCTGCATTTAATGGGATACGATCATATTGATGATAAACAGGCAAAAATTATGGAAGGCAAAGAAGTGAAAATATTGGAAAAACTGGGAATAAATAACCCATATGAAACAGATGTAGATTGTGCATGTCAATGCAAAATGGGATGCCCCGGGGGTGGGATATTTTCATTGTTGAATAAATTCAAAATACCTGTTGATTCGTTTTGGCAATATGCGCTGTACGCAGTGTTTGGTGCGTTTGCCGCATTTGGATTCGCGCCGTTTAATATGTGGTGGTGTACAATTTTGTGTTTTATGGGGGCATACTGGTTAACAGTGCGCGCAGATAAGCCGGTTGGTTTTTTACGCGCATTTGTGCGCGTGTCACCATTTGGGGCGATGTATGGAATTTCTATGTTCTGGTGGGTGTTGAATTCTATTTATGTTGTGCCGGAATTGGCCACCCAATATGCAATTTGGACCGTGCCAGGATTAATTGGATTAGGGATTGCGGGGGCGATAATATTTGGTGTGCCGTTTGCTTTTTTGCGTGTTACAAAAATTAGAACCGGGGCGCGTCCGTTCTTTTTCGCAGCGATTTGGACGATTGTTTTATGGATGCGTGAATGGGTGTTTACAGGTTTCCCATGGAACCCGATTGCAAATATTACAATGGATTTTCCGATGCTTGCAAATTCAATGTCGTTATGGGGGGCGTTGGGATTAACTTTTGTGGTTGTTGGTTTTTGTGGTGCATTTACAGAATTGTTATATGTGCGTCGTCGTGTGAATTTGGCGACATTGATGGTGTTTGTTGTGCTGGGACTGGTTGGGGTGTTTGTGGGCCATGAAAATATGATGCGTGGTGATGCGGGCGCAGAATTAAAGCCACAATTAATTCGCATCGTTCAGCCGGCGTTATCGCAATCGCAAAAGGCAACACATAATCGCGAGATGGCAATAAAAAATGCCGAAGAGAATTTGGGAAAATTGTTATTTATGGGGGTTGATGATGTTACCCCAGATTTGATTGTATATCCAGAAACAGCATATCCATTTGTTGTGGTAGATGGTGATAAAATGCCGTTGGGGGTGGCACTGGGGACAAATGTTATTGTGGGGGCGACAACATATAATCCATCATTGGGATTGCAAAACTCATTAATCGTGTCTGATGAAAATGGCCGGATTTTAAGCGTATACAGCAAATCTCATCTGGTGCCATTTGGGGAATATAGACCGTTGGGATTTTTGCCAGCACCGGCAAATTTAGCACCCGGTGACGGACCAGAATTGATAAGCCTGAATATAGCGGGACGCGATTTTGTGTTCGCGCCGGCGGTGTGTTATGAAATTATTTTTTCTGATTCGCTGACACCAAACGGGGCAGGGTTAAATCCAGATGCAATTATAAATATCACAAATGATAATTGGTTTGGGGAAACACCCGGAACATATCAGCATCTGGATATGGTGCGCCGTTATGCGATTGAATCAGGTTTGCCAATTATTCGCGCGAACTATTCAGGGATAAGTGCGTTTGTTGGTGCAGATGGTGTAATCATAGAAAGTATGCCAATCGGTGCATCGGGGCATATTGATGGTTTTGTGTGGGGGGCGCACATGACACCATATCGCGCAATTGGTATGAATTGGTGGTTTGTTATCATATTGGCATTTGCGTGTCTGTCATCAATTGCAATGACGGCAATTGATAAAGAAAGCAAAATGTGATATAATACAGTTTGATATCAGATGTTGTGTCTGGTGTCGGGGGCGTAGAAACCCTTGAAATCGGTGCCTGGGGCTAAACCAGGTAGAAAAAAACTCCAACCCGTGGTTGGAGGGTGGCGATATATAAAAATAAGCCCGCTATACCGATTTATAGTTTCTAACCTCCAACCACTTGAAAAAAATTTCAGTGGTTTTTGTTTTGCAAATGGGGGGGAAATGCGATTTGGTTTGTGTGTGTTTTGGTTGTTTATGTTTTGCTGTCCAGTGTGGGCAGAAGATGTCCAAATGGAAAAAGAATTGCTGATGGCAGATGTCGAGGGCATCGCAATTGAATTGCAGTCAGACTATGAAAATATAGTAAAAAAAATGCGAGTGATAGACCCAGAATATGTCGAGTTATTAGAAGATACTGTTGAAAATAATGAAGTAAAATTAATAAGGATGCGTTCTTATTTGGCGCAGTTGTCATACGAATACTATAAAAATAAATTTTTATCAGATTTGAAAACGGCGGCAGGAAAAATGGGCCGTGAATTAAAATATGAAGATAATCCTTGGTATGAAGAGTATTGGTTATCAAGGGGAGAACTGGACGAAAAAAAGTGTTTCAAAGACGGATGGGAAATTTGTCATTGGCCAGATGGTTTTGTTGAGTATACGGTTAGAATACAAGAAACCTTGTTGTCTGATACCGAAAAGGGGATGTCGGACAAATTGTCTGGAAGTATTTTGTATGAAGAGAGAATTGTCTCATTTACAAAAGATGTTCCAGAAGAAAATAAAAGAATATCTTGCGATGTATCTTTACTCAATAATGCCAATCATGATAGTGATGGTTATACTGGTGAAAATTTAAGAATAGAGGTGATATGTGATACATATAAGTATGATGAATATTATGCTTGGGTAAATCAAGAAGTGGAAGATACACTGGCTGGTAAATATGATATTGTGTCTGTTGAAAGGCAACCAAAGGGGGCGCCATTTGGGAAAAAGTTATATAGTGTTCGTTCAAATGAAAATCCCAAAGAGTGGAAGAGTAATACTTTGCCATCAGCAGAAATCAGTGGTCTTGATTTTGATATTTCAAGACATATATTTAGGAGATAAGGGGTGAAAAAAATAACCTTGTTTTTGATGGGTGTGTGTTTCCCATTTGCGGGGTTGGCTCAGGATTGGTTTATGTTGTCGGAAATGGATAATCCTTATATTGGGGTGTACAATGAGGTTTCTGGAAGGGAATTTGTTGCCCTTTATGAAGAAATGTCTGTTTTGGAACAAAAATACGAAGCAGCCAAAGCCAAAGAACAATCGTTGGCGAATCGTATGTTGGGGGCGGCGGCAATGGGTGCGGGTGGTATAGGCGGGATGATGTTGGCGTCGGGCCTGGCAGAACAGAAGGCAGATAAAGACGCAGAAATGGATATGACCGCGTATTTAGCAACTTTCAAATGTGATTATGGTGCGGGTATGAATATCCATGGTGGCCAAACAAATGTTGAATTGCCGGGGGCAAGCGAACTGGTGCCACTGTATGCGGAATATGTTATGTTGGCAAATGATTTGAAAAAACGCAAAGAGCAACTGGGGCTAAAACCCGGGATTGAATCAGAACCAATTTTGGATTCTGCGACAACGGGTTTGTATGATGATGTCGGTGTCGGAATTACATCTGGTGCGTATGCATCTTTGTCACGAGCATTGGCGGACCCCGATGGCGCAGATGCAAAAAAGTGGGCGGCGCAGGTAGAGACTACAAAACAAAAAACTAAAACTGGTGTTGTGGTTGGTGGTGCGGGTGTGGCTGGTGGCGCGGTGGGAAATTTAATTATAAATCAGGATGAAAATTAATCTTTCATAACTTGGTTCAAAATCCAAACGCGGATGGCGGATGATAAATTTGTGTCTGGCGCGCGGTTGTTATCAATTTCACAAATTATCGATGCGACGGATACATCACGCGCAATGGCTATTTTTTTTAATACATCAATAAATTCTGGTTCCAGGGTGATGCTGGTTTGATGGCCGGATAAAGATACGGATATTTTTTTCATCTTAATATTTTCCTGCAATCAAGCAATCGGTCATTGCGCGATATGGATCGTCGTATTTACGTAATACACGTAGTGATAAATTATCCAGCATATAGCACACGCCAAATGTATCAAATGCAAATAAAAATAAATCGTTGCGACCAAATATTGTTTTGCCACTTGTCCCGGGCAGGGTCCCAAATTCTCGATTGATATCAATAACATTTGGAACCGGGGTTCGTGGGCCATTATCAAATTCGTTTGGTCCAAATATATATCCAGAATCCAAAGACAATCCACCCGTTGTTGCGTACAGTTCAATCATAAACATTGGTAAAATTGCCGCGCGAATATGTTGCAGAACCGAATTTGTATTTGTTATTTGTTGGGGTGTTGCGGCCGGTGCAAAATTTGCCCCACGGGATTTCATCGCAGATAAAAATTCATCACGTGTCATTGTCATTTGTCATCCGTTTTTATTCACGCCCCGCCGCCAGTTGTGCCGCCATTTGGGCCAGTCTGTCTTCGGTTGCGTTGCCACCATCGCCACCACCCGTCGTATGTGCCGGCAGGTATATTTTTTTTGCCGGATTTGGCAACCAAACACTGTTTGCGTCCGATTGCATTATTAGGAATTTATCAAGACGCAGGCTGTGTGGAAATGTCCAGCACATAAACAGGTTGTCAATTTCCATTTTGCCACCCCACATTAATGGGATGCGAAAACGAAATGATATATTCTGGGGGATGTTTTGCCCCATCAGCAGTCCCATAAACTCATCCTGGGATAAATTCATAAATGCTAATTCTTGGACAGAATCGGTCAGGTTTGATGCAAATTGATGGCACAATTCTTTATATTTCTTGAACCAATCTGGGGCCAGGGCGGTGGGGTGGGGTGTGTATTCCATGACCGGCATATCGTCCATTGACATGTCGGACAGGATTTTTTCCGCCGTGCTTTCGTTTAATTGCATCACAGTTTCCCTATGTACTCTATAACTGTTGTTATGTATTCAGAATATGCTGTAAAGTTTTCAGCATCATCCGCATCCAATGGTGGATTGCGGTGTTCACTGATATATTTACGCAAATCTTCGACGGAATCAAATGTTAATATATCCGATTCGTTTGTGTTATCTGATGGGTTCAAAACAAATGCGTTCACATGTATTTCAATGCCGTCAAGGGTGTCGCTGAATAATTTTGTTAATTTGTTGACGCAACCACGCATGTCAGATGTTGATGTTCCAACGGTTCCCATCCATAAAACCTCGTCAGTGCCGATTGCAAACAATGCCATCTTTTTGCCATTGATAAATGGTTCGGATTTAATAACATATCCGGCCATAGAAAAGATTTCACGAATTTCAGGCCAATCCTGTTTAGCGGGTGTTTGTGTTTTCTGGGGTACCGGCATGGTTGTTGCGGGCATCGGGGTAATAGCGGTTGTTGGTGCGGATTGTGCCGGGGCAAAAGTGTTTGCCGGTGCAATATTTAGTCGTGGTGGACGTGGCGGCATTGGGATCGCAGGCTTTTCCGGGACAGGTGCCGGTGTATGCGTGTCCGGTGTTGGGGTAATATTTATCTGGGATGCGTCGGTTGATTGTGTTGGCGCGTTATTTGTGGCCGACCGCTTTTGCGGGGCAGATATTTGTATGTTGCGCCGACGGGGACGGATTAACATATACAGTACGAACAATGTAATAAATGTTGCAGCAATAAATGAAAAATAGAACCAAAAACTGACCGGACTGCGTGTTGCCTGTTGTGTCGCCAGGTAATCCCAATGCGCGCCCGAAAACAGGTTGAATCCAAATCGCATGTTAAACCAAAAACATGTCCCCAGTGTCGCAGCAAGCAGCCACAGCACCCCTAGTAAAATATTATCAATTTTCTTGTTCATTTGTTTTTTATTGTATCATATTTGTGATAAAGTAAAAAGTATTATGATTGATATTAAGACTTTTTTAAGTGGTATTGATGCGCGTGTTGGTATCTGGTCGGGGGCGACGGATGGTGCCGAATTGGTGCGTATGGTTGAATTCGCAACAGAAAACAAGGTGGATATGCTGTCTGTGCTGCCAGATGCGGTTGGTGTCGTTTGGCCATGGATAGAAAAACAGCATATTGGTATGTTGGGGCGGTTTTATGTGAACGACGATAAAATAGATGAAGCGGTTATGTCTGATTTGACCGCGCGTATAAATATGTCGTTTAAGCATGGTGCAAATGGCGCAATCGTATTTGTGCGATATAAAAATATGAAATCTATGATAGACCAGGTGGCCGTTATTCGTGATGATTTGTTCTTTAATCGCGAATTAATTATTGGTGTCGATATTGGGGATATCGATTCGAATCAATGGGGGGATTTGTTCGAAAACCTAAGGCGCATAAATGCATCGGCGGTAATGTTTGCATTGACAAAGGATATGGGTAAAAAATCGGACTTTGTGGGGCGGGTGTATGGAATGCTGAACGCGTGGGATGCTGAATTTAATGGGGCATTGCATTTCGCGTTGGGTAACAGCACAGAACGAATCGACCAGGCGCAAAGATTGGTTGCATCAATGCGGCCCGATTTGATGTCTGGATTGCGAATTTGGGTAAATTATTAAGCGTTTTTTAAGATTAAATATTTTGGGGCATCTGTGCCGGCCTTGTTTTTATGCTGATAACGCGTTTGAATAATTTCCATGTCTGGGACGGTCGTAATCAGGGATGTTGATTTTATTTGTTCCAATATCCAATCAAAATATTCCCAGTGATCTGTGCCAATTATTATTTCACCATTTTCGGATAAATATTTTGATAACAGATTTAAGAATTCAGCGGACAGTAATCTGCGTTTTTCATGTCTGGCTTTCGGCCAGGGGTCGGGGTGTAATACCCAGATTTGTTCGAATTTTGAATCTGTTTCGCGCAAAAAATCCCGCACATCATCCGCCCATATACGAATACCAGAATATTCATCCAAAATCCGATTCGATTTTTCGTCCGTCATTGCGGACAGCAAAGATGCAACCCCGTTCATAAATGGTTCGGCGCCGATTATGATTTTATCCGGGTTATTGTGTGCCAGGTCGCGCACATGTTCGCCCGCGCCAAAGCCGATTTCCAAAATGTCGCCCGTTGTTGGTTTTATGGTTGGTAAAACCGTGTCAATCAGTGCCGATTGACGGGCGGATAATTTTTTGCCGTGACGGCGTCCAAATGTTCTTATTTCTTGTTTTTCCATATATTTAGTATAGAATTGAGTAACTAAAAACACAAGGAATATATAGAAATGAAAGAGTTTCCAAAAGAGTTAACTGTTGGAAAATATCGTTTAAAACTGTTGCCGGCGTCTATGTCGCTGGCCTGTGAGTTGTATAATGTGTTCGTATCTGATGCGGAAAATATGATTTTCTGGATGCCAAATGGTTTGCCAAAGTCGATAGATGATGTTTTTAATGATTTGGTTAGTTATGATACTGATAAACAGTATTGCATGTATTATACATATGATAAAGACGTCTTGTTGGGACAGATTGGCTTTTCACGAATTAGTTGGCGGCATGGTGTTGGTACAATTGGGTATTGGTTGAAAAAAGAAGCACGTGGCAAAGGTGTTGTTAGCTCTATATTACCAGGGATAGAGCGATTAGGGTTTGAAACATTTGAATTACGAAAATTAATTATCGGGTGTGATGGTAAAAATATGCCCAGTCGTAAAATCGCAGAAAAAAATGGATACACGCTGGATGCGTTTTGTCGCCAAGATATTGTATGGCCGGATGGGACGATACGTGATAATTGTGAATATTCAAAATTAAAATCAGAATGGGAAAAAGGGAAACAAAAATGAGAACGGGTTTATCAAAAGACTTAATCGCACGTGTGTTGGGCGCGGCACCAAAATATACACTGGATGAATTAGAAGAAAAATTTCCGGCGCGTAATCTTGCGGATGGCGCAATGGTTACAAGATTCGCCCCCAGTCCAACGGGATATATGCATATTGGTGGTTTGTATGGTGCGTTGATAGACTGTAAATTAGCCCAGCAATCGGGTGGTGTGTTTATGTTGCGTATCGAAGATACAGATACCAAGCGCGAAGTTATGGACGCCGTTAAAATTATAGAGGCATCAATGGACCGATTCGGTTTGAATTATAATAATGATGAAAAATATGGTCCGTACTATCAATCGAAACGCAAAGATATTTATCATTCGGTGGTGGCACACTTGTTAGAAAATGGGTTAGCATATCCGTGTTTCTTGACGGCGGATGATATGGAAAAAATTCGTGACAATCAAAAGGCGGCGGGATTTGCAACCGGTATATATGGCGAATTTGCGCGTGATCGTGATTTGACAGACGCGGAAATTATTGCGTATTTGGATAAAGGTTTGATTCCATCGATTCGTTTGTATTCAATGGGTAATCCAGAACAAAGAATTTTCTGTAAGGATGCGGTGCGCGGATCAATCGGATTCCCGGAAAATAACGAAGATATTGTTTTAATTAAATCAAATGATGGTTTGCCGACATACCATTTTGCACATTTGTGTGATGACCACTTTATGCGTACAACACATGTTATCCGTGGCGAAGAGTGGTTGCCGTCATTGCCGTTGCATGTGCAATTGTTCCGTATGATGGGCTGGACCGCGCCACTGTATATTCATACATCAACCATTGATAAGATTGATGATGAGTCGGGCAAGCAACGCAAACTATCCAAACGCAAAGACCCAGAGGCTAATGTTGCCTTTTTCTTAGAGGCGGGTTGGCCGGTCGAATCGGTGATTGAATATTTGGGGAATATTGCGGCGTCGGGCTATGAAGAAGCCAAGATGAAAGGGCAGGTAAAGTCTTTTTGGGATTATGAAATGCGCGCGAAAAAAATCCCAATGTCGGGGGCGCTGTTTGATATGAAAAAGTTAGAGTGGTGGGCCAAGGAATTTATTGGGGCGCTGTCGGTGCCGGAATTGGTTGCGCGTGTTGTAACTTGGGCCAATGAATATGGAACCGAAACGAATCGGATGCAGGTCGCAGATATAGATTACCTGACCGGTGTGTTGGGGATTGAACGCGATAATCCAAAACGTGTACGCAAGGACTTTGTCACATGGTCACAGACATTGGAAAATGTTGCGTTTTTCTGGGATGAATTGTTTGTTCCAAGCACGGAATATGAATTCAATAAGGATGCGTTGCGTGCGTTCTTGGAAACATATAATCCGGCCGATGACAAAGATACATGGTGGGCGAAGATTGTTGCAATTGCCGAAAGGACAGGTGTTAAAAATGGTGATGTGGCAATGAACCTGCGTGTGGCATTGTCGGGTCGCACAAATACACCAGACCTGTATTCTATTATGTCGGTTATGGGCGGTGAACGCGTAAAACAAAGGGTGCAAAATGCAATTGAAGCCTAACTTTGATTTGTTGCAGGCATGGGAAGATGCAGAAAAACAGAAACATTATCCATGTGTTGCCGTGTTTGAAAAAGATGGCAAGACACTGGTATATATGTGTGATAAACATGGTGCAAACAAATCGTTTGATATGGTTGATATGTGCATGAAATCCGGCATGTATCCACGACCAGATGTCTTGTTAACGGAATTTGAAAATTCTGGTCGTGATGTGATGCCAGGGATGATGCAAAATAATTCTTTGATGTATGCCGCAGCGGTTGCAACACAGCAAAATATTCCGGTGGTGTTTGCGGATTTGTCTGATGAACAAATGTTAAACGTGTTGCGGGTGCAATATCCGAATCGGATATTTGAATCGGCGGATTTGACCAAGGTTTTGCGTGCAGGACCGATTCGTTCAAATGGTGAATTTGGTGAAATGGGAATCGCATTAAACAAGTATGGTCGTGATAAATTTATGTTGCAAAACATAGCCACTGCATTGAACAAATATGATGTTGTGTTTGCGATATTCGGTTCGGGGCATTTTGTATCACAGCGGTTGGCACTGATTGATATGATGGGAATACCGAAATATATTACAGATATGCCAAATACACGCGGTGATTTTTATGGGCTGAAAATTAATCCAATAAAATTAATTGATTTTGAAACAGGGGGATTGTGATATGACACAGACAAAACGGGCGCGTGTTCGCGCGGTTAAAAAAGATGAACATGCATCAAGATTGTTAAAGGTTTTGCGTGCAACGGGGTTGTTCCGCTGGGAAAAACCAAGTACACATGCCGAAGAAATTGTAAATATTTTAACCCACGGTATTGGCATCGGTCTGGCCATTGCGGCATTGACATTGTTGGTGGTGTTTGCGGGCATCAAGGGTGACGCATGGGCGATTGTGTCATGTGCGATTTTTGGGGTGACGATGATAACGCTGTATTTTGGGTCAACAATGTGTCACGCAACAATTGGTAAAAAGCACGAATGCTTTTTTGAGGTGTGGGACAGTGTTGCAATCTATGCCCTGATTGCGGGGACGTACACACCGTTTTTGTTGGTGAATTTGCGGGGGCTGATTGGATGGATTGTGTTTGGAATCCTGTGGGGGATTGTATTGTTCGGGTCGTACATGAAAATCCGTAATCCAAAGCAGCAGCCAAAGTGGATGGTCGGATTGTATGTTGCGATGGGGTGGACATTGCTGTTTATATTGCCGGCAATGATTCGCAGTATCCCAATGCGCGGGTTGTGGTTTATTTTGGCCGGGGGATTGGCGTACACAATTGGTGTGATATTCTATTTGTGGCGCCGGATGAAGTTTTCGCACGGCGTTTGGCACTTGTTCGTAATTGGGGGCAGTGTGTGCTTCTTTTTCGCCGTCCTGTTCGGATGTATTTTGGATTTGTAAAAGGGGTGTATTATGGCATATGAACGTAATTTTGCAAAAGATATAAGCGATTGTGAATGGCCAAAGCCTAAGTTGCCATCGGGTTTGTGCTGTAACGGTTGTGAAACGCATTGCAAACTTTCTATGCAGTTAAATGTAAGAGATGAAAAGTTTATGCCAGAAAGTGGAAGGCAGAACTTTTATGTTAGACCTGTAATATATGCGGGTGGTGTGGAAGCGTATTATTGTGGTTTGGCGGCTGCTAACACTACAACAATTCTTGAATCAGAAACGATGATTGAAATATGGAATGCAGATTGTTTGTATCAAGACGCTTTGGCGTGGTGTCGTGCAACCTGCAAGCATAGCAAGATGCGTTAATTTATAAATTTGCGAGGCGAGGGTGTAAGTTTTAATAGATGAAAAAGGATATGTTATGTCGTATGAATATAAATTTAATAAAAGTTTTTTCTGCCCAAATATATGGCGTAGTGAACCGAGGGCAAAGGAACTTACATCCGATGAATGTTGTGATGGTTGTGAGGAACACTGTAAGTTAAGTGTTAATTCCGCTTTTTGGTACGGCCATGTTGAGATGATGGCAAATGATAAGATGGTCTTGACTGTAAAGGGCAGCGGGAGAGAAAATGATTTAAAAGCACTACTAATGTACTGCAGAAAAAGCTGTGCAAAAAGCAAGATGCGGTAATGCGGAATACATAGGACTGGATTGCCACGCTACGCTCGCAATGACAAGGGGATTAAGAATCCAGGAGATTAAACACATTTGTCATTGCGAGGGAGCAGGGCGACCGTGGCAATCCAGTAAATATAATCAAACTATAAATCTTGATTTCCCCGAAAAATAGGCGTATGATAATCATCATGAAACAAATTTATATGTTCTTTACAACAACTACTACAACCCCGTTGGGGGTGTAATTTCTGTATTGCGGTGGGCCGCGTTAATTCTTATAATCAATCAGTCAAAAAATAATAAAAAACACTAAGGGACAGTTATTATGTCATATGATATTGAAATTATTCGTCACTCGTTGGCGCATGTTATGGCGGCGGCGGTAAAAAAATTACACCCAGATGTTAAATTCGCGGGTGGGCCGGCAATCGAAAATGGGTTCTATTATGATTTTGATACAGAATACCGTTTTTCCGAAGAAGACTTTGCCAAAATCGAAAAAGAAATGCGTGATTTGATTAAATCAAATGGTCGATTTGAACAACGTAATGTATCGATTGACGAAGCCAAAGAAATTTTCGCATCGCAACCATATAAAATGGAATGGTTGAATGAATATGATGCGGCGGGCGAAGCGTTGTCGATTTATTCGTTCCGTGATTTTGTGGATTTGTGCCGTGGGCCACATGTTGAATCCTCTAAAGACCTGCCAAGGGATGCGTTCAAAATCCGCAGTGTTGCCGGCGCATACTGGAAGGGGGACGCAAAAAATAAAATGTTACAACGCATTTATGTTGATGCGTTTGCCACACGTGAAGAATTGGATAATTTCCTGAAAATGCAGGAAGAGGCCGCCGCACGCGATAATCGCAAACTGGGCAAGGATATGGATTTGTTCCACTTTGAACCAGAATATGCGCCGGGGTCGGTGTTCTGGCACGACAAAGGGTACAAGATTTATCGTCGTTTGATTGAATATGTACGCATGCGTCAAGAATTGGCCGGATACCAGGAAATTTCAACGCCGGCGGTTATGGACAGATGTTTGTGGGAACGGTCGGGCCACTGGGCAAAATATGGTGAACATAATTATTCTGGTAAAACCCAGGATGGCAAGGTGTTCTGTATTAAACCAATGTCTTGCCCGGGTGGGATGCTGGTGTTTGGACATGGGCTGCGTTCATACAAAGATTTACCATTATATATGGCCGAATTTGGCAAGGTTCATCGTTACGAGGCGGCGGGTGGTCTGTCTGGATTAATGCGCGTGCGTGAATTTACCCAGGACGATGCACATATTTTCTGTACCGAAGAACAGTTGGAAGAAGAAGTTGTAAAAATCCTGCGCTTTATCAAGGATATTTATGGCAAATTTGGATTTGAAAAAATAACAATGAAATTGGCCACGCGCAAAGAATCTGAATTCCGTATCGGGTCAGATGAAATCTGGGACAAGGCCGAAGGGGCATTAAAGCACGCGCTGGAATCAAACGGTATTGAATTTGAAATTGCCGAAGGGGATGCCGCGTTCTATGGTCCGAAAATTGATAACTATCTGCGCGATTCGATGGGACGCGTATGGCAATGTGGTACGGTGCAATTGGATATGAATTTGCCAGAACGATTCGATTTAAGTTATGTCGGCGAAGATGGTGAAAAGCATCGTCCGATTATGTTGCATCGTGCAATGTTGGGTTCAATTGAACGGTTTATGGGAATCTTGCTGGAATCGACGGGTGGTAATTTGCCATTGTGGTTGTCACCAGAACCGGTTGTGGTAACACCGATTTCAGAAAAGCATGCAGAATACGCAAATGAAGTGGTTAATGCATTGCGTGTGGCGGGCGTAAATACGCGTGCAGATTTGCGTGATGAAAAAGTGAACTATAAAATCCGTGAATTGTCGTTGGCAAAAACACCAATCATCGCCATTGTTGGTGAAAAAGAAGCCGCCGACAAAATGGTAACATTGCGCCGTTTGGGTGTGGAAAAACAGGAATCAATGAAACTTGCGGAATTTGTCGAAATGATGAAAGATGCAGTGAAATTACCATTGTAAAAGCAGGGGGGATAATATGAAAAAAATAATGATGTTGGTGGTTTTGGCCATGCCGTGCGTGTTGTCGGCATGTGCCAAACAGTGCGAGGTTGAACCAATCGTTGCAGAAAATCATAAACTGATTGTGCCACCTAATTTTGGGCAAATGCCGAAATAATGATAAAAGAGATACGGTTTTCGTATCTCTTTTTTTATTCTATGCGTTTGGTTATTCACTTTTTTTATGATATAATATTACCAGAACGATTTTATAAATGGGGGGATTTTACCATGAACGATGATAACTTGGATTTATTAGATTTAGATGATGGTGCATCAATGGATGCATTGCCAGATGCGGCGCCGTTTGCCGCCCCGCGTCCAAAAAAACCGTGGTTGTTGTTGACGGTGGGATTGGTTGTCATCGTGTTGGCAACATATGTAATTATTCGTACTGTTGGGGGAACATCTTCGTCCGCGATAGAGGTTGATCTGGACGCGCCTGCGATTGTTGTTGATGGTGCGCCGTCACCGGAAATGAACGTTATGCCACCGGCACCAAAGCCTGTTGCCCAGCCGGCGGTGGCACAGCCAACACCGGGTGTCCCGGTTCGTGTCGTCGAAGACAGAAAAGATGTCACATTTAATCCAAATGCCACCCAGCCAAAGCCACAACCAGTTGCCAAACCGGTGGCGGAACCAGTGGTGGCCCAACCAAAACCACAACCGGTCGCAACACAGCCAGTTGTAAAGCCACAGCCAAAACCAGCGGCCAAGCCGGCCACCAAGCCAGCGGTTAAAAAGACCACAACATCTGCCCCGGCGGGTTCATGGTATGTTCAGTTTGGTTCATACAGCACACGCGCATTGGCAGAAAATGCCCAGCGTCAGATACGCAATGCACACCCAAGTCTGTTCGCAGGTCAGCAATTTGTAATTCTGGCGGCCCAGGTCAAGGGGGCAACGACATATCGTCTGCGTGTTGCGTTCAAGACGGCAAATGATGCAAATGGATTCTGTCGCAATGCGAAATCCGATGGTTTGGATTGCTATGTTGCAAAATAATCAAAGGGGATAGATATGAGATTAGGTTGGACCGAAATAATTTTAATTGTCATCCTGGTTATGATTTTGTTTAACAGTCATAAAATCCCGGGTATGATGCGTAATCTGGCCAATGGTGTTAATGTGTTCAAAAAAGAATTAAAAGACACCAAGAAGTCAGAACCTAAAAAGGCCACAAAAAAATCACCGGCCAAGAAAAAGAAATAAAAAATCCCGCCATTTGGCGGGATTTTTTCAAAGTGCAGAGTGCAAAGTTCAAATAATGAATACATGATATTACCGCGATAAATAAAAGTTTAGTGGGGTCACCCATTGTCATCGCGAGGGTGTGAAACACCCGTGGCGATCCAGTAAATAGAAACAAATAGGAATACATAAAACTGGATTGCCGCGCCTGCGCTTTGCTTGGCTCGCAATGACAACTCGTCGCCAAGGCTTTGGGTTGCAGGCAAACCCGTCGCCAAGGTTTTGGGGTGTGGGCAAGAGCCACGGTGGGGCTAGCCCCATTGTCATCGCGAGGGTGTGAAACACCCGTGGCGATCCAGTAAATAGAAACAAATAGGAATATATAAGACTGGATTGCCACGCCTGCGCTTTGCTTGGCTCGCAATGACAACCCGTCGCGCTGTCGCTGCGCCGCGACAAGAACCACGGGATGACAACAGTATTAATCTCTTAACTGCCCAAAAAAACTAAACAATTGCGAAATTGGAAATAATCAGTTATAATATGCATGTCATGACCGATGGTCATGATGGGGTGTGGAAACCCGTACAATACGCGTCTGTGGAACGAAAACCATGAAATGGCGCGCCAAATGGCGTGTTTTTCATGCAATGTTTCGCAGATGAAAAATATGAAAAAACTCCTGACTGGTGTCAGGAGGGCTTGCGAATATATTGAATAAGCAGCACAATTCGTATTGATTGTTTCCAACCTCCTGACCACTCGAAATAAATTCGGTGGTTTTTTATGTAAACATCCGGGGGGAACATGTTTGGAACGAATAATCGCAGTAATGGAATAATCGACCGATGTCGCCGTGTGCGTCATGGGTCGATTATTTTTATTACAACCAAACACAGCACAAAGGAAGGAAAACAACAATGACACGAAAAATATTTTTAACATCCGTTATTGCGATGGGGATTGTGTGCGGTGCCGGTGCGGCACGTGCCGAATCGTTTCCATCCAGCGGATATATGCAAGAAAACAAGACATACGAATCGGCGGCGACATATAAAAACACGGGTGTGTACGATGGCGAAGTGTCTGCGACGGCGGAATATACCGACACAATGTACCAGATTGCGGCGGGAACATATCTGCCCGCGGCCAGCGAAGGTGTAACCGAATCTTGTCCCGCCAACAGTTATTGCCCCGGGGCCAGCAATGTTACATATAATGCGACCGCGGCCCAGGGATTAACATCATGTCCATCATCGTATCCAAATTCATCCACGGGGGCCAGCAAGCAAACCCAATGCTATACCGCGTGTACATTGTCGGTTGCGAACATCGCGCATGCGACGGCGGTAACCGGTAACGATTATTATGGCACCGGCACAGATACATGTGCGGCAACCGCATGTGAAAACGGATATCATGTATTAAATGAAATTGGTGTTATGGATACGACACCATTGATATCGGTTGATTACACCGAATCGGGTGATGGATATGCATATATTAGTGCCAGTGGCAATGCCAGCAACAGTAATTTATCGGATGCGGGCCTGACCGAAAATAACACATGGGCGTCGCATTTTGACTATGGCACGGTTTATGGCCATGCCAGTTGCCAGCCAACAGATAGCACAGGTTTGATGGAGGCATTTAATGGTATGCAGTCTGTTATGAATGGTGATGTAACAGCCGAAGAATACGAATCGCAAATGACGGACATCATTGGTGCGGCCAAGGCCGCGTATATGGCGGATTTAGCGACGGGCATGATGGATGGGTCAAAAACCGAATACGATATGTACGAGGCGATGTTTATCATCCTGGGCCAGGATTATGACGCAGATTATGACACAAGCAGCACGGGCCAGTATTGCTGGTGCCAGATGACGGGCTATAAACCAACCGATGGTGAGCAAAGTTCAGTCGCGGCCGCCCCGTGGGTGTCCGGCAGCGACTTCGGCTCGGCGGACTATTGCGCGTCCTACTGTGCGGGCGACTGTGCGAACTACCTGCGGAACGATCGCGATGTCTCTCGCGCATTCCGCGCTGCGGTGTTCGGGTCGCGTGGCGCCTTGGCGGCTGGCACATGCGAGGCTAATGAAATTAGCATCACATGGACAGACGCCGCGCCAGAGGACGTTGCCGCGAATAACGCCGGCATGTGTACATACGGCGGTGATATCCGCACACCGGTCAAGGCAGCAACCATCCCAGGTAAGACGTTCAAGGGATGGAAGTTCGTCAAGGTGAATTAATATCACCGTCCCCGCCCCCCCCGGGGGCGGGGGCCAGCCCATTGTCATTCCGTGGCCTGACCCCGGAATCCAGGTGTATGCAAATAAAAAGGCAAACATGACCTGGGTCCCGGTGTCAAGCACCGGGATGACAAAAAAGATAGGTCGCGGTGGGAAAACCACGGGATGACAACCCGCCATTGTCATCGCGAGGGTGTGAAACACCCGTGGCGATCCAGTAAATAGAAACAAATAGGAATACATAAAACTGGATTGCCACCATACTACGCTAAAGCTTCGTGTGGCAGGCGCTGCGCCTCGCAATGACAAAAGGAAAGAGATAGTAAATAAAACAAAAGGTTCGTTTTGGGTAAACGGTATGTGTTTTTAATGACTGTGATTCCTTTTTCCACGAATTGTTTCGCGGATACGGCATTAGATATCTTGATGCCGGGCGCAGTCGTACAAAATGCATGTGTGTTCCAAAATACCGGCGTGTATGCAGATTCATTTACAATGGTGCCTGTGTACGAAGATACGGTGTTTACATGTGAACGCGGATACTATTTGCCAAAAGAATCTGAAACATGTGCGTTGTGTCTGGGTGATGCATGGTGCCCCGGTGGGGAATATGTTTATTCGGTCGATATGGACAGTGGAATAAATGTTTGCCCGCCCGGAACATACGCACCAATTGGCATGTGGGAATCGGCACAGTGTGGACGAAGATTCTTTGTCGGGGATGCGTTTTTATACCTGCGCGTGGGAAAAACAACGGCACCCGCACTGCATTTCGATTTCGATGGTGATGGCACCGCAGATATGTTCGCCAATATGACAACGGCGGACGTGCCAATGAACATGGATACCGAACGTAAATTGAAAATACGTATCGGTGATGTGGTTTATTCGGTATATGACGATACCGTCACAATACCAAAAACATCAGGGGAATAATCATGTTATTGTGTATATACCCGTTGATGTTAAATCAGGTTCCCGACATGAAAATCGGGAATAGGTTGCATTGCCGTTTTTGCGGTTGGTTCGTCGTGTGGTCGCGGCCGCCCCGTGGGTGTTCAACAACGACAACGGATCGGCGGACAATTGCGCGTCCAACTGTGCGAACAACTGTGCGAACAACCTGCAGAACGATAACGATGACAATCGCGCTTTCCGCGCTGCGGTGTTCGGGTCGCGTGGCTCCTGGGGACAAAAGTTTTGCTAACCTGTGGGACAAAGTGTACAAACACTTTTCAGATGTGAAAAAATCATCTGGTTTCGAATTGTGCCGTTTTTGTATCCAAGGCGGGGCGGTGTAACCTGTTTGGACGTGATGAAAAAAAGTCATGTCCCTACGAATACATTACGCAGGGAACATCTGGGTTGGTAACCAATTGTGGCGAAGACCCGGGATGTTCAATCGTTAAATATTAAAAACAAGAGATTGTACAATGACAATTGATGAAATCAGTCATCTGGATGTCGATGGGGTCCGATGCTTTGCAGATATGGCACGCGATAAATTACCATTGCCGGGAACAAAAAAAAGACTGGAAGAAATCTTGAATAAAAAAATAGTCGTGCTGGATTTCCGTATCACAAAATCTAATAAACGCGAAAATTCAGATTGCCTGCAAATTCAATTCTTGTGCGATGGGGATGTTCATGTCTTGTTCACAGGCAGCGGCGTTTTAATCGACCAAATCCAGGCAATCAAAGATAAATTGCCATTGAAAACAGTCGTCGTGAAAATCGATAAATATTATTCCTTCTCGTGATAAAAAAAATATGAAACGGTACAAAAATCTTTGGGATGATTTTATTTCTATGGACAATTTGGAATTGGCCGCAAAAAAAGCTGTGCAATCCAAAAAGTCTAAACGCGCAACTAAATTCTTTTTGAAACATAAAAAAAAGTTACTGAATAAACTGCAACGGCAATTGCAAAACGGAACATTTTATACATCGCAATACAAAATTAGAAAAATTTTCGAACCAAAAGAAAGACTGATTTATATATTGCCACTGTATCCAGACCATGTGTTGCACCATGCGTTGATAAATATTTTGGGACCAATTTGGCAAAGCGCATTCGTGCGCGATTCGTATGCGTGTATCCCAGGCAAAGGACTGCACAAGGCATCCGGCACAATCATGCGATTTGTTCGACGAAATAAATATGTGTTGCAATGCGATATCAAAAAATTCTATCCGTCAATTAATCACAATGTTATGTTCAATATTATAAAAAGAAAAATCGGTGATAAAAAATTACTGGCGGTGTTGTGGGATATTATAAAATCGTGCGGGGATGAAAAAAATCTGCCAATCGGAAACCTGACCAGTCAATGGATGGGTAATGTTTATCTGAACGAATTAGACCATTTCGTCAAAGAAAATCTGCGATGTCGGGATTATATTCGGTACTGTGATGATTTCTGTCTGTTCGCAGATGATAAAAAAATTCTGTGGGAATATAAACAAAAAATCGATGAATTCGTGCGCGATAAATTAAAATTGGAATTTTCTAAGTCTTCAATTTATCCAGTGGCGCGTGGGGTGAACTTTATCGGGTATCGACATTTCAAAAAATTTATAATGCTGCGAAAATATGGCGCAAAAAAGTTGCGGCGACGCATCGAAAATATCGCAAATCATGATGATGTGTCTGATTTGGCGGTGGGGCAATTGGCCGCGTATCACGGGTGGATTAAATGGTGTTGCAGTTATAATTTCTTGAAAAATCTGTGTCGGCGCGCGTGGCGAATTTCAAATGATTCAGGCCTGTTTATTTGGAACGGGATGGCGTTTAGTTAAATATCAACTGGGTGGCCGCGTTTTTTGCGTACGCACATTTTAACTGCGTTCCACTTTCTTTGAAGTGTTGTACGCGGCGCGGCCCCCCAGTTGATAAAAAAATCCCCCACACGGGGGATTGTTATTTCTTGCGGGCTTCGTATTCTTCTTGTTCTTCGACCGTCATGGTCGCCAATGGGCGTGCCATCATCCGTTTAAGACCAATTTCATCGCCGGATACAACACTGAAACCATATGTGCCGTTTTCAATGCGGGCCAGGGCGGCATTAACCTTTTGTAATAATTTATTGCTGCGTTCAGACATACGCAGGTCCATGGTGATATCTTGGTTATACGATGCGTTGTCCGATTCGTCACCGGCACCGGCGGCCTCGGTCTTGTCGGCCATGCGGACCGCGTTTAATACTTCGTCGCGTTCGCTAAGCAGTTCTTCGCGTTGGTTGTTCAAGATGTTATAGAAGTATGCCAACTGTTCCGCGCACATATATGGTTCAGACAGTTTTGGCTTGTACTTTGATGACAGTTCAATTGTCTTGTAATTAGCTGTTGCCATTTTGTAATTCCTTTATCCAATCAATAACAGTTTCTTCGTCCATAAGGCCACTGCGTGCCTCAACCAATTCGCCATCCTTGAATGCAAGTACCGACGGAATACTGCGGATGCCGTATTTCGCAGGTGTGCGTCGATTGGATTCATCTATTTCAAATTTTACAAATGTAACATCGGATACTTTTTCAGATGCCGCCTCGAATATAGGACCGAACATACGGCATGGACCACACCATGATGCCCAGAAATCAACCAATGTTATACCGTTGCCAATATATGTATCAATAGTTGCATCGTTTGCATGTACAAGTGCCATCTTTTTCCCCTTTATAGTTATTGATATTTGGCAAGAGTGTATTATAATCAGCGCAAAATGCAAGAGAAAAACAAAATGAATAAATTCATATACTTAGACAGTGCTGCGACAATGCAAAAATCAGATGCGGTTATTGATGCCCAGACGCATTTTTTGCGCGAAAAATACGCGAATTCTGGGCGCGGGGTTTGTATGCGGGTGGCCGCGGTTGATGATATGGTCCGTGACACGCGGCGCAGCATCGCAGAATTTATAAATGCAGATTATAGGGATGTTATATTTACATCGGGGACAACAGATTCTTTTAATCGAATCGTTAATATATTAAAACTAAAGCCTTATACCGTTGTGGCGGTGTCTGATCTGGATCATCACAGTGCGCGGTTGCCGTTTCAAATGGCGGGCGCAAAAATTACTGTTTGCCCACTGGATGATAATATGAACATTGATATAGACAATGTGCCGTATGCAGATGTGTTTGTTGTGACGGCGATGTCTAATGTTTTAGGAATGCCCCAAGATGTTGCGGCAATTGTGCGCGCGGCACGCGAAAAAAATCCAGATGTAATCGTGGTGGTTGATGCCGCGCAATATGTCGTGCATGAAAAAATAGATGTAAAAAAATGGGATTGTGATTTCTTGGCTTTTTCAGGGCATAAAATTGGTGCAGATACCGGTGTGGGGGTAATGTATATAAAAAATGCCGACGGATATCCCGCAGATAAATTCGGTGGTGGGATGGTTGAACGCCGTATATATGAAAATGACTTTTTATTTATGCGCGCCCCAGAAAAGTTTGAGGCCGGAACATTACCATTAACACAAATATGTGGATTTGGGCGCGCGGTGCGTGAAATTCAAAGTGCACGCCCAGATTTGAATTTAATCAAATATCTTTATGATGAATTGTTAAAAATTAATCGTGTGAAAATCTTAACACGGCGCGATGCATCGATGTTAAGTTTTATAATTGATGGGATGCATGTTCTGGATTTTGGGGCGATTGCAGGCGCGCATAATATATGTGTGCGTGTTGGTAATATGTGTGCGTCATGGATTCATCAGCACTTGAATATTGATGGTTCAATACGCGTGTCGGTTGGGCCATATAATACAAAAGATGATATTGATTCATTTATTAGTGTTGTTCGGGGGTGTGTGAAATGAGTGTCACGCGCGATGATATAATTAATGCAATCAAAACTGTGTATGATCCAGAAATCCCAGTTAATATTTGGGATTTAGGTTTGGTGTATAATATTGATATACAGGAAACGGAAATTGTTATAACGATGACTTTTACCAGTCCGACATGCCCAATGATGGAAGAATTGATGTTACAACTGAAAGATGCAGTGCAAAATGTTTCGGGCGGGGTGCCGGTTCGTGTGGAACTGGTCTGGGATCCGCCATGGGATTTGTCGCGCATGTCTGATGTGGCGCGGTTGGAACTGGATTTAACAGAGCAGGGATGGTAAAGACTACAAATGACATATGCGGAAATAAAAAATATTTTGTTGGCGATTACAGACCCGGTGGAAAAACTGGAAATGGTCATGGATTTGGGGCGTACATTGGACCATGTGCCAGATGATGCCGCGTGTACGGAAATTCTGGGGTGTGCATCGCGTGTTGAAATATGTCGCAAAGGTAATGTGTTTTATGGTCGTGCCGATTCGGCATTGGTTCGTGGAATTGTTGCAATATTGATTGCGATGGTAAACCATAAAGACACAGATGAAATTCGCCAAATGGATATTGGGGGCGAATTTTCAATGCTGAATATAAACCTGGGGGCGGGGCGGCTAAATGGTCTGCAATCTATGATTAGTTTTTTTCATAATTTATGATAGAATATATGGGAATAAAATGTTGGGGGGACGGCATCAATGAGTGAAGATGAAAAAATGTTTCATATTGGTATATGGGCATTGTGTGGGGTGCTGTTTTTAACCATCGCATTACAGGTTTGTTATCGTACACAAAATCGTACACGAAATCATGTGCGGGCGGAAATCGTGCGTACACAGCAAGAAATCGCGGATGCTGCAACCAGATTCGAAGGATATAAACGCCCTGAGGTTTTAAGAAACCTGGTTGGTGGGGTTGTGCCAAATGCGGCTGCGATTGGATATCAGAAATCTGTGACCATTGATTCGTTGCCAGACAGGGATATGAAAAAGTCAGATGTTTGATGTTGGTAAAGATATTTTTAAGCGTGGATTTACCGGTATTCGTGGTGACGGTGCAGGGCGTGGCCGTATGCATGTTGTGTATTGGTGGTTGCGGTTGGCGTTCTTTGTATTTATTGGTTGGACACTGTATCTGGGGATAAGTGGTACGGATAATACGCGTCGTGCGGTAACAGATGGTTCGTGGGCGGTTCATCGGGCAGATATTATCGACAGAAATGGCGATATATTGGCAAAAAATGTTATGTCGGGGCATATTGTGTTGCGTAATCGTGATGTCACAGACAAAGATGCCGTTGCGAATATGATTCATCGTGCAATGCCGTATGAATACTCATTGAACGATGCAATTGATTTGGTTAATTCTTCACGTCGGTTTATATATTTGAAAAAATATGCCAGTGAATATCAGCGTGACATGATTAAAAAAGCCCGTTTGCGTGGTCTGGAAATAGAACCTGTTCAAGACAGAAAATATCCAAAAGGGCGGATGTTTTCGCATGCAGTTGGGTTTGTTGGTGGCGATGGTCGTGGTCTGGAGGGGGCCGAACGCACATACAATAAATATTTAACAGAAAATAAAGATGCATTGCAATTATCGTTGGATGCCCGTGTTCAGGCGGTGTTCTATGATCAATTGTCAATCGCGATGCAGACATATCGCGCAAAATCTGCGATGGGGATGTTGATGAATTCGCGTACCGGGGAAATTGTCGCAATGGTGTCGTTGCCAGATTATGATCCAGAAAATATATCCTTGGACCCGGCACGCAATCGTATGTTTATGCCGATGCGTGGTGTGTTTGAAATGGGGTCTATATTCAAAATATTTAATACGGCACTGGCATTGGAAAATGGTATTAACAAAGAATACTATGTCAAAGAACCGTTCCCAATCGAAGATAAATTTGGGCGCGTTGTTCACAGAATTCGCGATATCCGCAGTTTTAAGCCACCACGACCACATTTGACGATTGAAGAAATTATGGTTCATTCTTGTAATGTTGGCAGCGCACAAATCGCAATGGATTTGCCAGATGGTGCACAACGCGAATTCTTTGAAAAGTTACATTTTAACGAAGCGTTGGATTTAGAATTTGGACGCACAGAACGCAGTTTGATGCCGCAAAAATGGGGGCCGGTGGAACGCGCAACGATTTCTTTTGGACATGGGATGAGTGTTACACCAATGCATTTAATGTTGGCGGTAAATGCGGTGACAAATGGTGGTATCTATATTTATCCAACACTGCAAAAACGCGGTTTGGGGGTTGTGCGTGGTGAACGCGTCTTAAGTGAAGAGATTTCATCCCGCCTGCGCCAGATTATGGTTCGCGTTAACGAAGAAACCAGTGGAAAAAAAGCGCGCATCGCGGGTATTGAAATTGGTGGTAAAACCGCAACTGCGGAAAAATACAGCAATGGTCGTGTTGATAATAAACGCAACCTGACGGCGTATGTGGGAATCTTTCCGGCCAGTGCGCCACAATATACAATTTTGGTAATACTGGACGAACCCCAGGCAACCAAGGATTCGTGGGGATGGAAAACAGCAGCCTGGAACGCAGTGCCAACAACGGGTAAGATTCTGGACAGCATACTGCCGTTGCTATTTGAATAATTTTAGATTATAATATTTCTGATAATAAAAAAAGAGTAAGCGCGTGAGAAGTATAGTAGAAAAATCCATGCTGGGCCAGGCATGGGTGTTGCCGGCATATTCAGATGATGGTTTGCCATCACTGGATAATCTGGTGGATAGAATTTTAGCCAGTCGTGGAATTACTGATACGGAAAAATTTCTGAACCCCAGTATCAAGGAATATATGCCAAATCCATCTGTGATGACTGATATGGATTTAGGGGCCAAGATAATTGCAGATGCCGTTGCAAATGGGGAAAAGATTGCGATATATGGTGATTATGATGTAGATGGTATTACATCGACGGCGGTGTTTGTAAAATATCTGCGGGAAATAGGGGCGGATGTTATATGGCATTTACCAACCCGCGAAGGCGAAGGGTATGGATTAAATATTGCCGCAGTCCAAGAAATTTTCGATATGGGCGCACGATTGTTGGTTACCGTTGATTGTGGTATCAGTGGTATAGAAGAAGTTGCGTACGCAAAAAAAATCGGTATGCGCGTTGTTGTGACAGATCACCACTCGCCTGATTCTGTGTTGCCAGATGCAGATGCGGTTATTAACCCAAAACGTGGCGATGATACATCGGGACTGCAATATCTGGCCGGTGTTGGGGTGGCGTTTTTAACCGTTGTTGCATTAAATCGTGAATTAAAATCGCGCCAATTGTCAGCCGATATTGCGGGTAAGGTTGACGCATTAAACCTGATGAATTTTATGGATTTGGTTGCGTTGGGGACAATTTGCGACACGATGCCATTGGTTGGATTAAATCGTGCGTTTGTTGCGACGGGGCTGAAAGTTTTGGGGTTGCGGCAAAACCTGGGGTTGCGTGTGCTGATGGATATGGCGGGGATTAAAAAGCCGTCTGTGTATGCGGCGGGATTTGCGTTGGGACCGCGCTTAAATGCAGCTGGACGATTAGATTCGGCGTCACCGGCGCTGGAATTATTATTAACAGACAACCCATTAATTGCACATGATTTGGCAGAAAAATTACACCAAATGAATCAGGATCGTATTGATATTCAAAATGCAATTATGTTGCGTGCGGTGGAAATGGCCGAACAATGCTGTGCCAATGGAAATTGCAGTTTATTCTTGTGCGGTGATAATTGGCATGGTGGTGTTATGGGAATTATCGCAGGGCGCCTGAAGGATAAATATAATTTGCCATCATGTGTTGCAACCAAGGCCGATGGGGTAATTAACGGATCTGGACGTTCAATCCCGGGTGTTGATTTAGGAAAGATTATTCATGATGCATTGGCGGCCGGCATTGTATCCGAAGGTGGTGGCCATGCGGCGGCTGCTGGATTTTCATTGCTGGCAGAAAACGAAGATGCGTTTTGTAAATTCCTGGAAGATGCCGTGCGCGCACAATTACATGGCCAGATGCCAATGCGTGAAATTGTGGTTGATGCAGAAATGGATGCCGGGGCCGCAACAATGCGATTGGTAAAAAAACTAAATGCGCTGGAACCTTTTGGCCAGGGTAATCCAGAACCAACATTGGTATTGCATGGGGCAATGTTGCGACATGTGTCAACAATGGGAAATGGTTCGCATTTACGTGGAACGATTGCAACCAGTGCTGGGACAAATGTATCCTTTGTCGGATTTAATTTGGTCGGGACTGCGGTGGGGGACTTTTTGCTGGACGATGGGAATATCAATGCTAAGATAATGATGTTAGGAAAGCTGAAGGAAAACGAATACAACGGACGTGTTTCGGCACAGTTTGTTTTGGAAGATATTGCGGTATAGGCTATGGAAGAAAGTGTAAAAATTTTTATAGATAAAATTAAAAGTGCAAAAAATATTGCAATCATGGGACATAAAAATCCAGATGGCGATTCTTATTGCAGTGTGTTAGCGTTGGCAAAATTGATTGAAATAAATTATGGTGTGCGTCCAACGTGTGTATATGATGGCAATATCCCAGAATACTTGGATGAAATGCCAATGCGTTCGTGGATTAAGTATTATGAACGCGTCGATTTGGCCGAGGTTTATGATCTGGTAATTTTATTAGATTATGGCACGCCAAAGCATATCGGGGGGGCAAAGCCACTGGTTGATAATGCGCGTTTTATCGTAGAAATAGACCATCATCAAAACGATGAAAAGTTGGGGATGTTGTGCATTGATGATGAAAATGCTGCCGCCGTGGGTCAGATAATTTTTGAAATTATGAAATCTGCAAATTGGCAATTTGATAAGGATGTTTTGGATTTGTTGGCGGTTGCTATTATCACAGATACAGGAAATTTCAAGTTTGTACGCGATGGTCGTGTTATGCAGATTATGGCGGAAATGGTTGAAAGTGGGGTTGTGTTGCGCCATCTGTTCGAAGCGTTGCGTAACAAACCACGCAAATCTGTTGTCGCAGAATCAGGGGCGGCATCACGCGCGCAATTCTTGTTTAAGGGCCGTTTGGCCATTGCGATTGTACCACACAAGGATTATAAATACCTTGACGGGCGCGGGGATACTGTATTGAATTTGCTGGGGTCGATTAAAGGGGTGGAATATATCGCGCTGCTTAAAGAACAAAAAGAAAATCAAACAGGTGTGTCGTTACGCAGTCGTGGACAACCAGTCAATCATATTGCAGAGGCACTGGGGGGTGGGGGGCATATGTGCGCCGCCGGTGCGGTTGTGAACGATTCGGTCGAAAATGTTCGTAATAGAATTGTTGAACTGTTTCAAGGGGAGTTAAAGTAGATATGAAAAAAGTTTTAATTCTTGTTTGTGCGATGTTTATTGGTGTGGCAAATGCCGCGGTTGATTCGTCGTTGGTGGTAAATGCAGAAAAGTATTTGAATTCAATTACAGGTCTGGCGGGGAAATTTGTGCAGACTGCAAATGGACACCAAGAACGCGGTGATTTCGCAATGTTGCGTCCGGGACGGGTGCGCCTTGATTATGCAAATATGCCGGTTCAATTAATTTCAGATGGGGACGATTTATATTTCTTTGATAAATCATTGGATCAAATTACAACTGTGCCATTGACCAGTACACCGGCCGGTATTTTGGTTCGGAAAAATATCGATTTGCGTAATGCAGATATTAATGTTGTTGAAACAGTTGATGATAAAAATGTTTTTTCACTAAAAATGAATTTGCGTGACCAAGAAGGTTTGGGCCATATGACCGTTGTATTTAATAAAAGTCCGGTTAAATTAAATTCTTGGTCGGTGGTTGATGCAACCGGTGCAAAAACAGATGTGGTGTTCAATGATTTGAAAACAAAAACAAATTTTGGACGCGACTATTTCCAGATTGGACGACACAAAACAGTCAGTACCAGTGGTGGCGATGAATACTATGACTAGGGCAAGATGTTTGGGATAAGTTGGGCAGAATTCTTGGTTGTGGTTTTGGTTGCAGTGTTGGTAATACCGACACGCCATTGGCCAGATGTGGCGCGATTCTTGGCACGAGTGGTGAAATTTGTGCGTTCTGTTATGTGGCGGATATCGGATGCAACCGAAAAAATCAAAGACCAAATTGAACGCGAATCGCCAATTGATGATTTAATAAAAACAACAACAGATGATATTTTGGCCGAAATTTCACAACCTATAAAAAAATCAGGGGGAAAAAGAAAATGCAAGAAATGACCCTGATGCAGCATTTTGCAGAACTGCGCCGCCGTGTATTGTACTTGGCATTGATATTCGTTGTAAGTTTCTTTGTCGGAGTATATTTATCCCCAATGATTCAGGAATTTTTAACCGCACCATTATTAAATGTGTGGCCGAATGGGGCGTTGCAATATAATGGGCTGTCAGATGGTATGATGATAAGTTTTTCATTAGGGGTTACATTTGCGTTACTGGTATCATTGCCGATTGCGATGTGGCATGTTTGGGCATATGTTGCGCCGGGCTTGAAAAACAAAGAACGTGATTTTATATGGCCGTTTTTAGTTATGTCGCCGGTGTTGTTTCTAATTGGGATGGCGTTCGCGTTTTATGTGTTGTTCCCGGTCGTGTTTGGGTTCTTTGTGGAACTGAATCTGGATGCGCCTGTGCCGGCAATGATTATGCCGGCGGCGCGCGATTATCTGGGGGTGGCAATCGGGTTGCTAAAGGTTTTTGGGGTGGCGTTTCAATTGCCGTTGATATTGGTATTACTGAATCGAATAGGGGTGTTATCGCGCAATCGTGTGGTGAAATTTCGTCGGTATGCAATTGTCTTGATTGCGGTGGCGGCGGCGATTCTTACACCGCCAGATGTGGTCAGTCAAATTTTATTAGCCATACCATTATGGTTGCTATTTGAAATCAGTATTTTATTCATGCGACATGATTGATTTTATGATATAATTGATGTGTGAAAAAATTCGGTCTATTTTTTTGTGCATGTGTTACGCCTGTGTTGGTCGGGTGTGATTTACAACCACAAATTTTATCGTTACCAGATACAGTTGGTGAATTTATTTCGACACGATATCCGGCATTGCTGGCCGATCCAAATGCAAATCCAGAAATTTATGCGTCGGCGGCAACGGACTATGGCATATATGCGTCGCCTGACTTGTATGGAACTGGTGCGGTGTCAATGGATGATTATGTTATGTATGCGTCGGTTGATGACTATATTATTCCACCCCAGGTACAAGATGAACAAGAACCAACACAAAAAGAACAAGATGTAACAGAACCGGTTGTTGTTGCAGAATATCAATCACCAGACGGTGGGGAAAATGTCGAGTTGGCAACACCGCAACAGTCAGATGAATATATCCGCGTGCCAATGTATGGTGGTGTGACAGATGTAAAGTCAAATGATATTGTTGTGGCGCGCGGCGATACGATGTATTCTTTGGCGCGCAAGCATGGTACGAGTGTTGATGAATTGGCACGGGTGAATAATTTAAGTGCGCCGTATGTTTTGTCTGTGGGACAGAAACTGAAATTGCCAGGTGGGGCGCCGTCAATAACAACATCGGCAAAGCCAGATGTTATTTCTGTGCCGGTTAAAAAGGCCACAGGCGTCCAGACGACAACACGTGTTGCATTGGCGGATATAACGGTTGGGCCGGGGGATACATTGTATTCTATTTCACGAAAGTATTCTGTGCCGGTTAATGATTTAGCAGTAATGAACAGGTTAAAGGCACCGTTTACATTGTCTGTGGGACAGAAACTAAAAGTTCCAAATTTGAAAAGTGCAAATGTTAAAACACAATCCGTATCACAGGGGGGCAAAGTTGATGCATCAAAGACAGAAAAAGTAGCCACCACACCGGTTAAGACAGAAACAAAAAAGATTTCATCAGATCCGTCAAAAAAATTGCCAAAGATAACGGCACGGTCTTCATCTAAATTTTCGTGGCCAGTGCGTGGAAAAATTTTGTCTAATTATGGGGCAAAACCCAGCGGATTGTTTAATGATGGTATAAACATCAGCGCCGCACGCGGAACCGCGGTCAAGGCCGCAGAAAATGGTGTGGTCGCATATGCCGGGAACGAGGTTAAGGGTATGGGAAACCTGATTATTATTCAACACGCGGGCGGTTGGATGACGGTGTATGCACATCTGGATTCGTTGGCGGTTAAGCGCGGTGCGCGTGTAAGTGTTGGTCAAAAAATTGGTGGTGTTGGCAGTACTGGCAAAGTAGATGTGCCACAATTACACTTTGAAATACGCAAGGGAACCAAGGCATACAATCCATCGGCTTATTTGAAATAATGTGAATAGTGTCGTATAAATTTACATCCCCCCATTATGATAAAGTCATATCAAATGGGGGATTTTGTTATGAAAAAATTTTTTTTATGGGTTTTGTTTATTTGTTTGTTGGCATCGGCATTTGGATATATTTTATATCGATATAATCGTATGCGTGCGGAAAATCAAAAATATAGCGCGCCAACAAATATTAATTCGATTGAAATAATCGATGTAAATGAACTGGAATCGCGTGCGGCATCTGTTATTCCGCGTGGTGGTTTTGATTATATCGCAGGGGGCGCAGAAACAGAACAGACACTGCGTCGTAATATAAGTGCGTTTGATGAAATAGATATTGTGCCGCGTGTTTTGCGTGGTGTGGATAAACCCGATTTAAGAACATCTGTATTGGGAATAGATATTTCATTGCCGGTGATAATTGCGCCGGCGGCGGCGCATGGGTTGGCGCATATCTCGGCCGAGGCGGGCACCGCCCGTGCGGCGGCCGAGGTTGATACAATTATGGCAATCAGTAATTATGCCAGTTCCCCGTTGCGTGATATTGCAATTGCAGGTGGTGGGGCGCCACAATGGTTTCAATTATACCTTAGCAAGGATGATGAATTTAATCGTGAGATTGTACAGCAGGCAGAAAAATTAGGGATGCGTGCGATTGTGTTAACGGTTGATGCGCCAATTGGTGGCAATAGATTCAGGGATGCCAGAAATAATTTTAAGTTCCCGTTGGAATTGCCAAATGTTGCAAAAAAGTCTGGTGATACAAAAGGCCAGGGGATAAGTGCGATATTTGCCGCCGCCCAGAACAGTTTTGCATTTGATACAGTTCAATATGTAAAATCAATGACACGGTTGCCGATTATTGTCAAAGGTATTCAACATCCAGATGATGCAGATGTCGCAATTGCCGCTGGGGCGGATGCAATCTGGGTGTCTAATCATGGTGGTCGGCAATTGGATGGTGCGCCTGCATCGATTGAGGTTTTGCCAGAAATTGCCGCGCGTGTAAACAAACGGGTTCCTATTATATTTGACAGTGGTATTCGAAACGGTACGCATATATTCAAGGCGATTGCCGCCGGTGCAGATGTTGTCGCAATCGGTCGTCCAGTGATTTATGCGCTATCCCTGGGGGGATGGATGGGGGTTGTATCATTGTTTGATTATCTAAAACAAGATTTATCGCGGGTTATGACACTGGCGGGCGCGCAGACGATCCAGGATATAAAAAACACCCAATTGCGACCGAAATGTATGCTGGTTAGGTGTGCGGAATTATAAAAACTTGCATTTTGTGTAAAAATGTCTATAATATGCCCCGTTCTGAAAAAGAATTTCAGTTCTGGATGCGTAGCTCAGTTGGTAGAGCAACTGACTCTTAATCAGTGGGTCCAGGGTTCGAGTCCCTGCGCGTCCACCAGAAATAAACGGTCACAGTCGTGGCCGTTTTTATATTTCTATTTTTGGATTCTTTCCCCAGGGATTCATACCTATGCAAATGTTTATATTAGGTTGATAGAATTAGGGTGTTGACATGAAACTAAAATAAAACATAAACACAAAACCTAAAAGGAGAGAAAATGAAAAAAATAGTTGTATCAACACTGGCGGTGTTATTGGCGTGCCCTGCGTTCGCTATGAATAACCCAAACCAGGGCAGCAGTTGGACAATGTGGGGGATGGACCCATATGTCGGTTTGCGTGGTGGTGCATCATATACAAATTTGAACTATCGCTATAACGGACAAAAGGAATCTTTGACGGATACTGTATTGCAGGGCCGCGCAGCGTTGGGTTTAGAAGTTTGTGACAAAATGCGTGCAGAAATCGAATGGACTATGTTCGGTAAACTGGAAGATACAGAAAACTTTGGTAGCGTTGGCGACGCACAAATCAAAGCGAAAATGCAAACATTATTAATGAACGGATACTGGGAAATTGGACCATATGAAATTGTACGTCCGTTCGTTGGTATGGGGGCCGGTGTCGCATTTACAGATATTACACGCAGTGGAACATTGGTACCACATCATGGCGACAGCAAGACACGCTTTTCTGCCATGGGTACATTGGGTGTAACCTTTGATATGAAACGATTCGCAGTTGATTTGGCTGCACGTTATAACTATGTAGATGTTAATTCAGGACTGCATAATTTTGGCGGTGATGTTGGTATCCGCTTTATGTTCTAAGTATGACATTTCGTTCATATGGGCGCCGGCAGATTTTGCCGGCGTTTTTTGTGATCGTTATAAAGGAAAATAATAAAGCCCCACTGATGTGGGGCATAGTCTTTATTTTGTTAATTTTGCCAGGGCTAATTTGCCTAAAAATGCCGATTCGATGTCGCCCAGTAATGACAGGTCGCCTTCGTTCAGGTCATTGTCATTTTGTAATTTTTCCAGGTATTCAATAATTGTTTCGCACATCTTTACTAAATTTTTATTAATCAATTTTGCATTTAACAGGTCGGGTTTGAAAATATCTTTTTTGTTCTGCGACATAAAATGCGATTCGGCGATATCATCGACAAATGTATCTATGTCCTGGGTCAGGCGATCGTACAATAAATGTTCTGAATACGAATCGGTGGACCAATGATTTATCTTTGACGCATATTTGAATGCGACCAGGTGTTGCATTAATGTGTACATGTGTTATTCCTCCTTTGGCTTGTATAGTTTGTGTAATAAAAATATCATTTTTAATTCAGTGAAATAACAGGTGTCTATTCCCACGCTGTACGCATGAAATCCGGCGATTCCTAGGTAATCAAACCTGGCGAAAAATGATGAATTTTATTATAAAATGATTTGCGTAACCATAAGGAAACAAAAGGAGACAACTTATGAAAAATGTAATGAAAAAAATGTTTATGTTAACATCTGTGTTGGGTATGGCGGTACTGTTGGCGGCATGCGCCGGTGGGTGCCCAGAAAAAAAAGCGCATCATCATAAAAAAGCAGTTTATGCACAACCTGTTGAAATGGTTGAATCTGATACGATTGTTGTCTATCAGACATATGAAAATGCGGATATTGATAAAGTATATGCAAAAATGTACACCCGCAGCAGTCATGGTGGTACATCATACATGGGGCATATCAAATTCCATGATACAGATAATGGTCTGAAAATGGTTGTTGATTTGAAAGATTTGCGCCCGGGTGTGCCATATACAGTTAAGTTGGCCAAGTGTGGTGCGTGTGCATATGGTGAAACAGGATGCTGTAACAAGAAAATGATTAATGTTAATTTGCCAATGCTGGAAACAGGTGTAAGCCGTAAATTAGACCAGACATACATGATTCAGGGTATGAGTGCCGCACAATTAAATGGTGCAAAAATCTGGCTGGAACGTGATGGTGGTTATAAGGCTGGATGGGGTAAATTAGAAAAATAATTGATTGCGCTACAAACTATAATCCCGATTTTTTCGGGATTATTTTTGTTTTTTTATTGGGTTTTTTATCCTACTGTGATAATGTCCATGTCTGGGGATAAGGTATAGTGGACGCGTCTTTTGTAGATATTAATAATGATATGTATGTTTATGCAACATATATGATGGATAATTCTATCATGGTTGCAGATGGTGTTGACCTTTATGCACCGAATATTTCCGTATTGGGATCTTATACAATTGAAAACTTTGGAACAATAACGGGTGATATAAATGTTTGTGCAGGTTGTCAATTAACAATACATAATATGGGTGTGTTTAATGCCACATTTGATTTAGAGTCCGGCGCATCAATTGTCCAGGTTGTGTCCAGTTCCACAGATATGCAATCAATTAATTTTAATACAGATTATGATTTGCATGTGATAAATGCAGAAGGATTAAGTTTGTCGGGGATTTTGGCGTTTGGTGCGGATGCAGATTCAATATTGTTACGCGATTCGTTTGTTGTATGGGATGTCTATGATGTAAATTTAGATAAATTGAACCTGGATGGGAATATTAAAATAAAAATCGATAATATTGATGTGTATGCAGATGTGCCAATTTTGTCGGATGTACCAGATAATGTAAATGTTCGCATTATTACCAATGAATCAAATCCGTTATTTGTGGTTCGTACACATGTCGTGGACAATAATTTATATATGACGCGTGTGCGTGAAACAGATTATACAAAAATATTAAGTAAGGATGTTGGTGCGTTTGTTAATTCTTTGCGTGATGATGGGACGGCGACATCATTGACAGGTGCATTGGATAATGCAACAACAATGGGTGCGATAAATAATATTGTTCAAAATTCTGGGCGGTTGTCACCCATTAATTTAATGAAACCGATTCGTATGTTAAATGATTTTGAAACACTGAATTTTAATCCAGATGTTGGTATTGGGGCAGATTATTTGTTTGCAGATGAATTTTATGTAACTGGATTAAATCTGACATTGGGAACAGGTACAGATAATTTTAATTTTGGTTTTCGTATGTATTTGGACTATATAATGGCAACAGATTCGTTTGATGAATTTAGTGCATCTGTTCTTGGGATGACGGCATACGGAGATTATCGTATGCATGATATTGTTGTGCGTGGCGCGTTGGGTGCAAATATGTCTGTGTTCGATATGGATAATGTTTTTGATGGTAATGGCGCATCAGATAATCCATATGGATTTTCATGCTATGGTGCCATGGATGTTGGGTATTTGTTTGATGCTGATAATAATATTTATCTTATGCCGTATGTTGGTGTGGCGACCGAGTATATGAAAATACTGAACGATAATGATAGTGCGTTAACAATGCGTGGCGGATTAGATATTGGATACAGGTTTAGTGTATTGGGAATTTTATATGACTATTCGGCATATGCAAATATGGATATGGATGGTGATGTTGTGGCCGGGGTTCGGGTTGGTTTTATGTCCGATATTGATATGATTGGTGGACATGGGGAAATCGGTTTTGTCGATAATGACATAGGGCGGGGATATAAAATCACCGCCGGTATAGATTTCAAATTTTAATGATTTTTACTTTATAAATTTGCCGCGCAGGGATGCCTTGTTCGCATCGGTAATTTCAATATTGGCCAATGTTGGTATGTCATCTGTTACGGGGCGCGCAACAATGCATTGTTGCATGTATGGGGTGCGATACAGCAGATTGTGGCCTGTTTTATCGGGTCCTTCGTACAGGCATGATAATGTTTTTCCAATGCATGATTCATTAAATGACCGCTGAATTTCGTTCAGTGTCGCATCCAGTATCGCCAGGCGCCCTGATTTAATGTTTTCTGGGATTTGATTGGGCATTATTGCGGCCGTCGTGTGTGGGCGCGGTGAATACTTGAAACAGTATGAATTTATATATCCAATGCGTTTTGCAATATCAACCGTTTGTTCAAAATCCGAATCGGTTTCGCCGGGAAATCCAACAATAAAATCAGACGATATTTGGATGTCTGCACGCGCATCACGCAATTTATCAATTATGCCAATGTATTGTTCCAGGTCGTATGGACGATTCATGCGGCGCAATACATCAGGGGCGCCACTTTGAATTGGCATGTTCAAAAATGGTAACAGTTTTGATTCTGTCCGAAACATTTTAATCAGGTCATCTGTCATTTCTGTTGGATAACTGGATGTGAATCGTATACGCATGATTTCTGGGATTTTTGCCGCTTCACGAATTAAGTCAGAAAGACGATATGTATGCCCGTTTTCGTCGGTATATTTATATCCATTTACATTTTGGCCCAGGAAACAAATTTCCACCGCGCCGGTTTTTGCAGCATGAATTGTGTCGCGAACGCAATCTTCAAATTTGCGTGATATTTCACGGCCACGTGTGTATGGCACAATGCAATATGTGCAACAGTGATTACAGCCTTCTTGGATTGGAATATATGTGACAGTGGGTGATTTTACCATCTGGGGCAGGGAATCGAATTTTTCAAGGCCCCCTAAATCTATATTCAATAATCTTGCATCTGGA
This sequence comes from Alphaproteobacteria bacterium, assembly GCA_017472065.1. Classification (GTDB taxonomy): domain Bacteria; phylum Pseudomonadota; class Alphaproteobacteria; order Rs-D84; family Rs-D84; genus Enterousia. The sequence continues at coordinate 122,815 of JAFURB010000007.1, forward strand.
TTGTTCAGAATTTCGGGCAGTTTATGATAGGATTGTGGCCCCAAAACAAAATTCAAATCGGGTACGCGACGAAATGCATCGGCGCCCGATTCGCGCGCAACGCATCCAACAATCCCCATCAATGCAGATGGCTTTTTTGCGTGTCTGATACGCCCTAGTGCAGAATAGACTTTGTCTGTTGCCTTGGCGCGGACGGCACATGTGTTCAATATAATGATGTCGGCATCAGAAACATCGTCTGTACGCACGAAACCGTGGTGTTCAAGCATTGCCGCAATGCGCCATCCGTCATAGACGTTCATCTGACAACCAAATGTTTGAATATAGAATTTTTTCATTGGCATTATTATTTATTTTTAGTGCGTTCACCACGTACTTTGTGTGTTTGTTGTGTTTTGAAGTTTTTATATTGTTTTTGCGCGTGTACGATGTCTTCGGGTATGGTTGCAACAGGTTGTGTTTTATATGTCGTTCCCAAGATTGGATCTGTTGTTGCAACAATTACGTTTATTGTATTTTTTTTAGCCATAATTTACCCCTTTTTTAGTTTATATTTTTTTTGTATGTGTGTGTTTGAATTGATGTTGGATTTGGCGATATTTTGCATTGCAATTGCGCCATGCGTTTTTGGCCGCGTATTCACGTTCGCGGGCGCGTACCTGGGCGCGCGCTTCGTCTGTTTTCATTTCATTTAAGATATGCAACATTGAATACACTTCGACCTCGCTTTGTTTTATTAGTTTCAGTGCAAAATCCCGTATAGTCATTGTTATGCCAGTTTGTTTCGCAACATTTCATTTACAACAGCCGGGTTTGCGGTGCCACCGGTTGCCTTCATGACATTGCCAACAAAGAAACCCAGCAATCCCACCTTGCCAGATTTATATTGTTCAACCTGGGCTGGGTTTTTGGCGATAACTTCGTCAACGATTGCTTCTATTGCAACTGTGTCGGTCATTTGTTTCATGCCAAATTTATCTGCGATTTCGCGTGGTGTGCCGGATTCGCCGTCCAGCATTTTGATAAATATTTCCTTGGCCTGTTTGCCGTTAATTGTGTTTTCGCCCAGCATATCAACCAGTTCGGCCAAATCTGATGGCGTAATAATACGCATTTCATTAACGATGCCTGATTTTTCGTTTTTTACATCCCAGTTTTCAGGGTGTGCGAATAATTCACTTATCATCCAGTTGGCAACCCCCTTGGCACGAGATGCGTTGTCGGCAACGGCCGTGTCGTACCATTTTGAAATATCCGTTGTTTCGGTCAGGCGCGCCGCATCATATTCAGACAGCCCGAAATCATGTGTATAGCGCGCGCGTGTTGCGGATGGTAATTCCGGCATGGTCGCGCGGATGCGTTCGATTGTTTCGTCGTCGATTTCAATTGGTAATAAGTCGGGATCTGGGAAATAACGATAATCCAAGGCATCTTCTTTGCTACGCATTACGGATGTTGTGCCATCGCCCTGGTTGTAACGCATTGTATCCTGGGTGACAGTGCCGCCATTTTCATAAATTTCGATTTGGCGACGGGCCTCGTATTCAATAGCAGATTTGATGAATTTGAAAGAAACCATATTTTTTGTTTCAGTGCGGGTGCGGAATTCTGTTGAACCCACCGGACGGACAGATACATTTACATCGGCACGCATAGAGCCTTCTTCCATGTTTGCACGTGATACGCCCAAGGCACGTGCAATTTCACGAATTTCACGCAGGTAACGTTCCGCTTCGTCTGGGGATGAAATATATGAATTGTTTTCTGGGTTTTTTGTGTCCAGGAAAGTAACAATTTCCAACAGGGCAACACCCGTACGGTTATAGTCTGCAAATGATTTTGATGGGTGTACATCGTGCTTTAATTTGCCGGCATCTTGTTCCAAGTGGGCGCGTTCGATGAAAATCTTTTTAGGATTGCCGTCGTCGCCCATAATTTCAACCCAGCCGCGACCGACAACGGGTGGTTCGTCGGCGGGTTGTGAAATCTGATACCCCTGGGGCAGGTCAGGGTAAAAATACTGTTTACGTGCAAATCGACTGTGGCGTGAAATTTCTGCATTTATCCCCAGACCGAACTTGATGGCCTGTTCGACGCAATATTCGTTTAATACCGGTAACATACCGGGCATTGCAACGTCAACCATGGAAACCTGGGTATTTGGGGAAACGGTCGGATTATAGTCGGCGGATGCGCCACTAAATAATTTAGAATTGGACAGTACTTCGATATGTGTTTCAAGTCCAATTACCAGTTCCCAATCACATGTTTTGCCTTTCATTGTAAACATTTTGTCTTTTTCCCTTGCTTTTTTGTTTTTAGTATCTTATTATTGACCTCGCGTTGGCTAGGTAGCTCAGTTGGTAGAGCAAGGGACTGAAAATCCCTGTGTCGGCGGTTCGATTCCGTCCCTAGCCACCACTTCTTTTAAAGCGGCCGTTTTTACGGTCATTTTTTATTTCCCCATAATTGTTGTTGGGCGGTTGTCAATTGCGGCCGCGGTTTCAATATGTTTCGCCAATTGCAGAACGCGCATGTCGTCAAAACAATTTCCTACAACCTGCATCCCCAGGGGCAGACCGTTTTGTCCCAATCCACATGGGACGCTGCATGCTGGTACACCCGCCAGGTTCATCGCAACCGTGAATAAATCCAATGCATAGAATTCCAATGGTGATAATCCAGAATCTAATGGCATTGCCGTGCCGGCAGATGACGGGCATACAATCAAATCACACTGGGTAAATGCGGTATTAAAACTGTCTGCAATCATGCGACGAACGCGGGCGGCCTGCATAAAGTACACATCGTATGATTGACTGCTTAATACGGCGGTGCCGATAATCATGCGACGTTTAACCTCGTCACCGAAACCGGCGGCGCGTGTCTTTTTGAATGTGTCATAGATATCTTTACCTTCGACACGCAGACCATAACGCATGCCGTCATAACGGGCGAGATTCGATGATGCCTCGGCCGGGGCAATGATATAATATGCCGCCAATGCATCCAAGATGTTTGGAATTGAAACCTCAACAATTTCGGCGCCCATTGATTTCAGGTCGTTGATGCGTTTTTCAAATAATGTTTTCATATCATCTGAAATTTTAACATCGTTAAATTCGCGGATAACGCCAATGCGTAATTTTTTGCCTTCGCCCAGGATTGGTTCCAGTGGTGCGGTGCATGTAAAGCCGTGTTTGCTGCTGGTTGAATCTTTTGGATCATGACCCGCCATGGCGGACAACATTAATGCAGTATCATCAACCGTGCGTGCAATTGGACCCGGTGTATCAAGGGACGACGCAAATGCAACGCATCCCCAACGTGAACACAGACCGTATGTTGGTTTCATGCCAACCAATCCGGTAATCGCAGCCGGAAAACGAATTGAACCACCCGTGTCGGTACCGGTCGCCGCAATGGCCAAACCGGATGCGACCGCGGACGTTGAACCGCCCGAAGAACCACCGGCGGTTAAACGATTTTCCATTTGCCATGGATTGATTGGGGCACCAAAGAAACTGGTCTTGCTGAACGTTCCCATTGCGAATTCGTCCAGGTTGGCCTTGCCCAATAATACAGTGCCGGCGTCAATTAGTTTTTGTGATACAGTTGATTCGTATTCGGGAACAAAGTTTTCCAGCATATGTGATGCCGCCGTTGTGCGGATGCCGCGTGTGGCAAATAAATCCTTCATCGCGATTGGTGCACCGTCCAAGAATTTTGCATCGCCCGCCGCCCGTCGTGCATCAGATGCGGCTGCATCGGCCATGGCGCGTTCCGGTGTTGTGGTGATATAGCAATTCAAATCCGCTCCATATTGTTCAATGCGATCCAGATAGCACCGTGTTAATTCCACGGCGCTAATTTCGCCACTGTTTAATTTCTTTAATGCTTCGGTAAGGGTCAGGTTTATCATAATTTTACTCTCCGTCCATAACTTTTGGTACTGCGAAATAACCGCGGGATGTGCCGGCATTGTCGGGTGTGTTAGCCAAAACCAAGTCGCGAATGTTGCCATCGGTCACCACGTCGGCGCGACGCGGTAATTTGTGTTCCGCAGGGTTTAGTATTGGTTCAACACCGGTGGTGTCAATTTTTTGTAGTTTGTCCAACCATTCAACAACCGAATCGATATTCATTTCGGCCAGTTTTTCGTCCGTAATTTCGATTTTGATTAAATCTGCGAATTTTTGTAATTGTTGCTTGCTAAATGCCATTTTCAATCCTATATTTACAAAGTAAAGGAATTATACAATGATTTTGCCAGATTTCAAGGCTTTTCCGCGCGTGGGGCGCATTATTGGTGTTGACTGGGGCGCACGTCGCGTTGGTGTGGCGGTATCTGATGAAACGCGCTGTTTCGTTTTTGCGCGTCCCACGATAAATGTTGGGCCTGGTGATGATGTGGCCGCAGTTGTTGCACGTGTGGCAACCGATGAAAGGGTGGGTGGTATTGTTGTAGGGTTGCCACTGTATCCAGATGGCGCGGAAAGCGACACAACAAAAATGGTTCGTGAATTTATAAATGCTTTGTCGCAGAAAACGGATTTGCCAATTGTAACGGTTGAAGAAAACCTGACATCTGTTTCGGCCCAGGAATCAATGGGCCGTGTTCGGGTTCGTGATATAAAAGAAAGGCTGGATTCAGAATCCGCACGCGTGATACTGGAAAATGCCATCGCATTAATAAACCGGAACTAAAAAAGTTCCGGTTTTTATGCGTATAGATTGATTTTTTAGTCTTCGTTTTTATCTGGAATTTTTCCATCCGCAGACAACAATATTGCAATCCAACGAGTGTTGTCAAACTGGGCCGTCACAATATATAAACCGACCAGGATTGGAACACTGAAAAACATACCGGCAATGCCCCAAATCATGCCCCAGAATACCAGGTTGATTAATATGGCCAAGGTTGACAGGTTCAAACTTTTACCCATCAGTTTTGGTTCCATGATGTTGCCAAATAATATCTGTAATCCAATTAAACCACCGGCGGTCAGTAATGGTAATTCCCAGCCTGGGGCAACGGTAAATGAATACAGTATCGGCAATGAACATGCCACAATCGCACCGATTGTTGGAATATAACTGGTTATAAATACGATAAATGCCCAGACACCCGCAAATTCTAGACCAATCATTTGTAGCCATATATATGACGCGACCCCAGTAATGCCAGATATTACAGTTTTCATGAATAGATATTTTTTCATGTTGTTATCGATGCTGTCGATTATATAGCGCATCTTTCTGGCACGGGATTTGTTGGGAATCAATGCGGTAAATTTCTTGTTAAATGTGCTTTGTTCGACAAACATGAATATCATGTATACAAACACCATGCCGATTGATGTTGCAAATCCGGCGGCAGATGAACCGATGCTGGTCACGGCCTTGGTTATATTTGGGATCATGTTGGCGTCGAATTTTAATCCGACGGAATTAGACAGATAGTTCCCAAATGATACCAATTTATCTTGAATCGCGGGCAGGGCAGATACCAGTTCGTTAAACATTGGTTTTATCTGGGATGCGAACAAGTATATTATGCCACATATCGTCGCCAATGATGTAATGTGTGCCGTCCAATCGAATATTATATCCAAAATTCTTTCGCGACGTGTGGTCGGTTGGGTGTGTGGAAATACGCGACGAAAATAGTCAGATATCGCATTTACCAGATACCATAAAAATGCCGCAACCAACAGTGGGATAAATATTGATCGTCCAATCCACAATAATAATATTAGTGCGCCAAAGATTAATAATCCGTTCATGGGGTGGTCCTTTCTAGATTATGTATGCCACAGTTATCATGTATATGATGATTGCGATGTTTATCACAACGGCGGTGGTGGCATATGCCCCGCCAATGTTTTTAGTAAATTTGTCATGACCTGATTGCATTGCCCAGATTCCAAACAGCATGGCAAATGTCAATGTTAATAATGTTGATGCCAGACCCGTAAACAACCCGGTCGCTATTATTAAAATCGCAAATATAAAACCGGCGTTTGTTAAATTTTTTGTTGTCCATTTTGTTAGTGCAGAAATCCATTTACATGTAACGGATATTGATGGTTTCTTTTCTGATTTAGATGACAGAAAATATCCAGGAATCCATGTCATGGCAAAACCAAATGGCATACTGCAAATGATTTTCCATGTTGGAATATTCATTGCGCGCGCCCGCAAGAATTTGGCCCACAGGGATACAATTAACACACCCAGGATATAGAAGGATAATAATACAATCAGCGTTGCCAAAACAAATCCAATAACAACACCAGTGTGTGTTTGCATCAGATTGTATACCCACATTTGCACCGCGGGCATGTTAGATAAGGTAACAAAAGAGATAAGTGATGCAATCACTGTGATTATTGTTTGGGTGTTAAATACAGTGACCAGGTCGTTGCGTTTAATGTCAACAATGCCGATACGACGAATTGCCAGGATGGCGGCAATAGTCATTGTTATAAATGTTAGGATGCCCGCCGCTTGAACAGTTGTTTCGGTTGCAGGTAATAACAATCCGGCCAGGACAGTTGTGACGGCGGTGAAAAGAAATGCCGTTATCGCAAAAAATATTGGTGTTTTAAGTAACCAAAACTTTAATGATGATCTTTGTTCGTTTGCCATGATTTTCCCCCTTGATGTAAATTGTTATTGCTATTTTATCATAATTTGACCAGATGATAAAGTTGTTATGCCTGTTGGTTTTATGCGGTCTGTAAATGTTGTCTGGTGCGATATGAACAAAAATGTAGTGTTTGGCATGTTGGCAATTGTTTGTGCAATTAAATCTTGGGTTTCGCCATCCGCGCCAGAGTCTGGTTCGTCCAGAATTGCCAGTTTTGGATTTGTCATTATCAGTTGCAGTAACATCAATCGTTTGCGTTCACCGCCAGAAAATCCAACATTGATATATCGATTTAGCCAATCCTTTGGAATATTTAGTTGTTCGCGCGCAGATTCAAGGCGCTGTAAAAATTCACCCATGGATAAATCGCGACCGGTATTGAAATGTGTGTGTGCCGCGCAAGAGTGTTTTAGAAAACTGAGTACCGTTAGGCCTGGTATTTCAGGTACATTTTGCGCGCCCAGAAATATACCCAATAATGCGCGTGTTGTGGTGCATTCGTTTGTTATGTCGCGACCGTCAAATGTTATGGTTCCTGAATCAATGCTATACGCAGGGTTTCCGGCAATTGTTTGGACCAGACTGGATTTTCCAGAACCGTTGTGGCCGGCCAATAAATGACGCGCACCATGTGCAATATTCAGGTTTATATCTGATAATAATTTTTTACCATCAAATGATACGTTCAGGTTTTTTATGTCCAGCATTTTTAATCCTTTGATAATGCCATTTGAATAAGTTGTTTTGATTCAACCAAAAATTCCATCGGCAGGCGTGATATGACCGGGTTTGCCATTGCCCCAACAATCAGTGCAATTGCGGTATCACGATCAATTCCCGCCATTTCAAGATAGTTAAGTTGCGCGGCATCAATTGCGCCGGTTGTGGCCTCGTGCGATTGGTTGTTGTTTGGTGCGCCGTGTATGATGCGTGGGATTGTGTTGGCAATCGCGTCATTGCCAATTATGCGTGTGTCACATTTTGATGCGTTTGTGCATCCCGTGCCAGAAAAAGATACCAGGGAACGAAATGTCTGCATGGATTTGTCGGTTGCAACACCATATGAAACGATGTTTGATTTTGTGTTGTTGCCGATGTGTATCATTTTTGTACCTGTGTCGGCCAGTTGGCCCCCACGGGTAATGGCCAGGGAATAAAAATCACTGGTTGAATTGTCGCCGGCCAATATAGTTGATGGGTATTTCCATGTTATGGCAGAGCCGATTTCAACCTGGGTCCAGTATAGTTTTGCGCCTGTATCACAGCGGCCGCGTTTGGTGACAAAGTTTAATATGCCACCCGTGTTTTTGCCGTTGTTAAAGTCGCCACCGTACCAGTTTTGAACGGTTGCGTATTTTACCGTTGCATCATCGTGTGCGATGATTTCAACAACACCGCTGTGTAATTGATGGTTGGGGCGACGGGGGGCGCTGCAGCCCTCCATATATGTCAGGGTTGAACCGGTGTCTGCAATAATAAGCGTGCGTTCAAATTGACCAATCTTGGCGGTTTCGATTCTAAAATAACTTGCCAAATCAATGGGGCAGGTGGTGTGTGGCGGGATATAAACAAATGTGCCGTCTGAAAATACGGCTGCATTTAGGGCTGCAAAGAAGTTATCTGTTGCAGGGACCACCGTACCCAGGTATTTTTTGACCAGGTCTGGATACTGAACAACCGCATCTGAAAATGGCAGAAATATGATGCCGTGTTTTTTTAGTTCGTCCATGTATGATGTGTGGACAGAACGGCTGTCAATAACGGTGTCGGTTGCCATACCCATCAGGGCGCGTTTTTCACTTTCTGGCAATCCCATTTTGTCATAGATGTGTTCCAGGTCAGAATTATCCACAGGTGCAGGTTCGTTGTAATAATTCAGTTTATCGTAATCAATTGGCGCATAGTCAAATTCGGCCCAGTGGGGTTCGGTCATTTTTTTCCATGCATCAAACGCATCAAGGCGCCACTGTAACAGCCAGGCGGGTTCATTTCGGGCCTGGGATATTTCGCGAATAAGATTAGCGGACAGTTTTGCCAATTATTCGTCCTGGGTTGCAAGTTGTTTTGCCTGGGCAAAAAAGGTCAGGGATTTGCCCAACAGGCCGTCTGTAAATGTCGCAGATAAAATTCCGTCTGGTTCGGTTGAATTCAGGTGGGTTAAAAATGCATCTGCGCGGCGCATATAATTATCAACACTGCGGGCGATTTCAGAATCTAGTTTTATTGCACGGCGTAATTTTTCCAATGCAAATGGATTGCGGGCATATTCATCCATGATGCCCCCCAATGCACGCCATAATGGGTGTTCAGATGTGTTGCGTGGCATTATATCAACCGCCGCCATGATTGGAATCAGGTTTTGTAACAGGTCTTGGTAAATCATTTCTGCATTTTCGGCAACTGCGTTCGTTGCAGATTTGTTTTTTAATACTGATTGAATTTTTACAATCAGGTTGTACTGGTGGCTTAATGTTTTGTTCATGTCGCGAATTCGGCCGTTGATGCGGTGCATAAATACGGTCATTGCGATACAGATGCCAATTATTATTACAAAAGCGACAATAATCAAAGTGTTAGTCATGAGTTTGTTCCTGTTGTGTTGTTTTTATTCGTATGCAGTATAACATCTTTTGTCGATTCGTGCGATTTTATCTTGGGGGAAATTTTTTGTGTTGTTTTATGTGTGTTTTAGCCCTTGCACAGATTCGGTCAAATTGTTATAATAATTATTAATTAATAGAAGGAAGGTTTGAAAATGTTCCGCAAAATCTTGTTTGCAGCAATGTGTGCAACCGCGGCTGGGTATTGTTTTGCCGCCGATGGTCTGCCCCAGGTCGTCACATCAGAAGTATTTTATTCCCAGGATAAAATCGTAGATGGTGGCACAGAAGAATTTAGTGAATCTGTTCAAATTGACGAAACGCAGTCAATGGCACAGTATGTTGATGTGCCAGCATGGCCGTTGGCGGGAACAGATGCCGATGTGACAGTTGGATGTGATTCAACCAAACCGACAAAAAAGTCTGATAATATTCGTATCGTTTCCAAGGTTGGTGCTGATTTGGTTGTTGAAAACAACTTTAACCTGGGGGTGCGTGGTGACTTTATGGGTTGGTCGGGTGGTGCAAATATGTTGCACGGTATGCAGGTGCCGGCTGGGTTTGATGATGATTGTGCCGATGGTACGGAAATGCCACTGTTAAGTCGTGAAATGCTGGAAGATGATGGTGGTACGGTGTTGTCTGTATCACGCAGCAACCGTAAAAACTGTGGCAAATATGCAGATGGGTATGCGGCATTTGCAGAACGCGCAGGTATCAAGACGACCAAAGATGAAAATGGTAACATTGTGTCCGAAGCAGAAGCGGCCGAGGTCATTGTTGATGAATCTGGTAATGAAATTATGGTTGCAGAAACCGCTGATGCCGAAGCGCCAACTGTATTGAAGGACCAGGTTCGTTCGTGGGTTGTTGCAAATGGCCAGACACTGCGTGAAGTATTGCAGTCTTGGTGTGACAAAGAAGGTTGGGATTTGGTTTGGACGACATCGCGTGAATATCCAATCCAGGCCAGTGCCGTGTTCAAGGGACGCTTTGTTGATGTGGCATCTGCGTTGGTGCGTAATTTTGGGCGCGCAACACCGGTTCCATATGCAAAATTCTATAAGGGAAATCGCGTATTGGTGATTTCTACATCAGAACAATAATTAAAATATGTGCCAAAAAGGGGAGATATACATATGAAAAATCCAATTAAATTCTTGGCCGTTTGTGGATTGATGTGTTTGGCGTTGGCGGGATGTGCGACCAAAGAATCTGCCAAGGTGGCGGCGGCGGTCGATACAGACTTTATCAATGCGTATGATGCGTTTGAAATGGCAAAAAATCCCCGGGCCAAGGTTGCGACCGGTGACACTGTTTCTATGTCCGAAGGGGTCTGGTTGGGTAATACATCGACGGTGTTGGAACATCGCAATAATTTGCCGGCGAAATTCGAAACAGATACAGGGGTGACTATATTGTTAAATGAACCTGTGTCATTACAGGTGTTGGCAAATGATATTTATTCTGTGACAGGAATCCCAGTACGCATAGACAGCCAGGTTAATTCTGAAAAATTACGCAAAACGGTTAATGTTGCATATACTGGGAAATTGTCGGGATTGTTGTCCCAGATTTCAACAGATTTAGATATTTTGTGGTACTATGATAATAATGCAATTGTTTTCTATGAAACAGAAACCAAGACATTTACATTATATGCGCTGGGGACGGATGTGTCATATCAGACCGCCGTTACCACAGACGAAGGAAACCAGGTGTCATTGGAATCTACATTGAAAGAGTGGGACGAAGTTGAAAGTACAATCGCGTCCATTATCGGCAAGGCGGATAATGCAGACTTTACCGTGTCACGCAGTTTGGGAACAATTACCGTTACAGCACCACCATCTATTTTGAATCGTATCAGTGAATATATTGATCGTCAGAATAAACGGTTGTCTCAATTGGTGACAATTGATGTTAAGGTTTTACAGGTAACATTATCAAATGATACGGCGTTTGGGTTGAACCTGGCGGCGGCAATTAATTCGACATCGGGATTGAATATTGTTGCAAATCCAAAAAATAACCTGGCATCGACCGAGGCAAGTTCGATGAATATCGCGGTTCTGTCAAACACGGTATCGGCATTGACAGGTGCAACGCATATGGAAGGTGGCAGTGTTGTCGAAGGGGCATATACAAACGACCAGATTATGAACGGTTCATTGTCGGCCGCCGCGGGCAGTAATGCATTGATAGAGGCATTGGCCAAACAGGGCAAGGTTTCATTGGTTACAAATGTTGGTGTAACCACACGTTCAAATCGCGTTGCCCCGGTAAGCAATACCCGCACAACTGGATACATCAAACGTTTTGAGTCGCGTAATTTTACAACGGTTGAATCCAGTACCGTTGACCAGGACGATTTGGAAACAGGATTTACAATGCAGTTGTTACCAAATGTTTTGGAAAATGGACGTATTTTGTTGCTGTTCCGTATGTCGGTGCGTGAACTGTTGCGTATGTCAACCCAGACAATTGGCGAAGTAACCCTGCAATTGCCAGAGGTCGAAGAACGCAGTTTCATGCAAGAAGTAATCATGGAATCGGGGCAGATGTTGGTTGTGTCTGGGTTTGAAAAACAAACAAGCGAAGATACACGCTATGGTTTGGGGGATCCGGACTTTATGGCACTGTCGGGATCACGCGAAACCGCATCCACACGTGAAGTTTTGGTGGTTATCTTGACACCACAGGTGTTGGTAAGTCCGCTGGATTCAGAACGGTCGATTCAGCAACACTGGGGTGCCCCACTAAACTAAAAATTAAATAGAATAATTCATCTATGTGCAAATCCGTTGGCTCATGTATGTCGAATACACTATGCCAACGGATTTTCGCATATCTAAACTATTCTATTTAATTTTATCTGGTTCAAGGACTTGGGTGAGGGGGGGCTCATGTAGCGCATGTGCACTACGCCATCGGTTTTGTTTTTATCTAAACTATTCTATTTAATTTTATCTGGTGCTAATGGGGGCGGGGCGTGTGTTTTTTATATTGTGTAAAAACGCGCAATAGTGTATAATTTGTGGGAATATGGAACGAAAATATATGCCGAATCCAATGGGACGATTATTTTCGGCAATACAAAACAGCCCAAAAACCCCAGATTTCTGAGATTTTTATTATTTGATTGCATGCCTAAGAAAACCGTCGGTTTGGATGCTGTGTTTTTTGCCAGGAGAGTCGATGGCAATATGGGGGGATTTTTATAAAAAAATTCTTGGGGCAACCTGCGGGGTGCTGGTTTTGTTTATCCATATTGATGCGTTTGCAACCGCGGAAATTGCCAGCAAGGCATATGTAAATCAAATTGTTGCGTCGATTAAAGAAACCCAGGCAAACTGGGGCGAGACTGATATAAATTCACCAGCTTTTATACAAAACAAGCCAGATGTTTATACCAAAACACAGGTTGATGAATTACTGGATACCAAGGCAAGCCAAGATGATGTAAGATTTAATACAGTTCCAACCGTAGAGCCAACAGGAAATCCCCCAGAAGGTCAAGTTTATATTTGGTTTAACTAAGGTATATCAACATAAGGATTTGTAAATGCCGGTGCTAAATATTTCAGACTTTCAAATCGCTGTTGATACGGTTCAAAAAACAGAACATGCGTTGGGAATTAAAGATTCAACGGGCGCCATATATTATGCACCGATTGATGTTGGAAACTGTCCATCTTCGTTAAAGGTAAAATCGGGTGATACAGTATATACGGTTGGGCAATCCAATCTTTATCAATCGGTTACATCAATTGATACATGTGAAACAATTTCGTTGCCACCGGGATGTTACAAGGTTGTTGTTGTCGGTGGTCGTGGTGGTGATGGTGGTAATAATGCAGGCACCGGTGGTGATGCGATTGAACAGACATTTAGTTTTAATATAACACAAACAACAAATGTGTATGCGTTCCGTGGCGGTGATGGGGCAGGTGGTGGATTCAATGAATCCAGCAGTGGTGTTACATCTGGTGGTGGCGGTGGTGCGTCTGGTGTACCCAGTATGTTCCAGGTTGGTGATGATTATATAATTTCCCAGGGTGGTGATGGTGGCGCGGGCGGTGCCGGTGAAAATAGTAAGGGGGTGGCCCAAAATTGTGGCGGTGGTGGCGGCGGCAGTGTAAGTGCCGGTGGCACGGGGCTAGGTTCTACGGGTGCGGATGCATGGGATGCCAGTGGATTTGTATGCAGTGCCGGTGGTGGTGGTGCCGTTGGTGGTGCAGGTGGCGCGGCAACATCTGGGTTCTTGTACAATGGGGCGGCCGGTACGGCGGCGGGTGATAATGGCGGTGGCGCCGGTGGAAACAGTTCAATGGGGGGATTGTTTGGTTCGTCCAGTGCAACCGGTGGCACAGGTGGTGCCAATGTATCATATACATGTGGTGGTGTAACATTTTATTCGTATGGCGGTGGTGGCGGTGGTGCGGTTTCAACCGGTGGTCTGTTTGGGGCCGGTATCGGGGTGAACGGTGGTAACGGTGGCAGTGGCAGCAGTGGTGCCAGTTCGACCAGTTTTGTAATGATTTATCGATTTGGATAAATAAAATCCGGCTGTTGTAGATTTTTTATGATATAATTAGTCGTATGGCACGCGATAAATATATTTCTGTTAAAAAAAATGTAAGTGGGTTTTCGTTTGCAAACCTGGGGTTGTTTACCGGGTTTGCAGATGGTATTTATAATGCGGTTTATTCGCTGGTTATTCTTGATATTTTTCGATCGTCATCAATGGTGGGTATTTATGTCGCGCTGTATTCGGCATTTTGTTTGGTTGTCGGGCTGTTCGCAAATGAAATATTCAGACGATTTTCCAAGGTGCGCGTATTTTACTTTGTGATGTTGATGTTGGCGGTGTGCTATGCGATGATGAGTTTTTCAATACTGCCACGGACGTTTATTATTCTGGATTATACCAGTGGTATTGCCGCAGTATTGGTTGGGATGTTGATACCGTTGTTTATGTCTGATTTTTCACGAAATATTGGTATGGCACGATTAAATGCGCGGTATCATTTGTGGCTAAATATTGGGGCGTTGTTTGCGCCGATGGTTGCGGTTGCAATTGCAGATTATTTTGGAACAAATCGTTCTGCGTTTTTTGCATCGGCGATTATTTATCTGGCAGGGTGGGGGATGTTCAAATATTTTGGCATCGTTCAACAAGATAAAAAGATTAAGCCGGTTAATCCGCGTCGTACATTTCGGGCATTGTGGAAAAATGCAATGCACTTTTTTGCGACACCGGGAATGTTGCGCGCATATCTGGTGAACTTTGGATACTATTCACTGCGGGCGCTGCGTGTTTTGTATGTGCCAATTATGGTTGTTGAGGCCGGATTTACCAAAGATACACTAGGCTGGGTTTTGACATTGGGTATTATACCGTATTTATTGCTTAGTGAAACAATGGGGAAATTGGCAAAGCAGTATGGAAATAAATTGTGGTTGGTATTGGGATTTTTGTCGTTTGCAGGTCTGGCCACAATTGCGACGGTTGCGACCGGGTATCCGTTGTTGGTGATATTTATCGCATGGCAAATATCGGGTGCGCTGATGGAGTCTGTGCATGATTTATTGTTTTTTGATACGGCGAAAAAGGCAGACCAGACAAAGTTCTATGGTGTGTTTAGAACAAGCGCAAATTTGCCCAGTGTTGTCGTGCCGGCATTGGCCGCAGGGGTGATTTCTGTGTTTGGAACAACATCGGCCGTTTGGGGGATAAGTGCGGTCATTGGAATTTTGGCAACAATCGTTTTGTTGGCGGAAAAAAGATAAGAATTCCTTGCTTTTTACATGTATCGTCGCTATGATTTTATTACGAAAATAAAGGGGAAATATTATGGCGAAAAAAGAAGTGGTAAAAGATGCGGCGCCTGCTAAAAATCCAGCATTGGAATCTGCGCTGGCACAAATTCAAAAGCAGTTCGGTAAAGAAGCAATTATGAAAATGGGGGATGGTTCCCAACAGAATATTGAGGCGATATCATCTGGTTCATTGGGGTTGGATATTGCGTTGGGGATTGGTGGTTATCCCAAGGGGCGTATCGTTGAAATCTATGGTCCGGAAAGTTCTGGGAAAACAACACTGGCGTTGCATGCGGTTGCAGAATCACAGAAAAAAGGTGGTACATGTGCATACATCGATGCGGAAAATGCACTGGACCCAAGTTATGCGAAAAAGTTGGGCGTTGATGTTGCGAATTTAATTATTTCACAACCTGATTCCGGCGAACAGGCATTGGAAATCGCAGATACACTGATTAAATCAGGGGCGGTTGATGTTGTTGTAATTGATTCGGTCGCGGCACTGGTGCCAAAGGCAGAATTAGAAGGCAATATTGGCGATTCGTTCGTTGGTACGACTGCACGTTTAATGTCGCAATCGTTAAAGAAGTTGGCTGGTTCGGTATCACGCAGTAATACATTGCTTATCTTTATCAATCAAATTCGCATGAAGATTGGTGTTATGTTTGGTAATCCAGAAACAACATCTGGTGGTAACGCATTGAAATTCTATGCGTCTGTGCGCCTTGATATTCGTCGCACTGGTCAGATTAAAGACAAAGAAAATATTATCGGTAATGAAACCCGTGTCAAGGTTGTTAAGAACAAGGTTGCGCCACCGTTCCGCACAGTTGATTTCAAAATCATGTATGGCGAAGGTATTAGCCGCATCAGTGAAATCTTGGATATGGGTGTAAAATATGATTTAATTGAAAAGGCGGGCAGTTTCTATTCGTACAACAGTGAACGCATGGGCCAGGGCGAAGCCAACGCGCGTCAGTGGTTAAAAGACCATCCAGAGGCACAGCAGGCATTGCTGGATAAAATTATGGCGCGTGCATCGGGTATTGCCGAAGAAATGACAACCGGCCCAATTGATGAAGATGATGATATGAAAGATTTAGAAGAATAAATCCAAAGGAGAGCGCAATGAAAAATATTTATTCAGATGATTTTATTGGCTAGTAATAAGGAGTGGCCCATGAAAAACGATATGGATGGCTGAGCAAAAGGGGTGTATTATGCGTGAAACAGAATATATTTATCGAAAAATAAAAAAAGAATCAGACGAGTGGTAGTGATTTTATCCCCAGTTGGCGATTGCGCGGCTGGGGATTAATTGTAAAATAACATAAAAAAAAGGATGAATTATGAATATTTCTCGGATGTGGGCAATGACAAAGATAGCGGTGTTTGGGCATATCTTGAACTGGCCATGGCGAACGCGCGAACATCGACGCGCCGTCAGAAGTGATGTTATTTCACGCATTATACCACAGTATTTTAAGCGTTATCTGCCGGCAGCGGCCGCGGTTGTTGAACGAACGGTCGAAAATAATGATGAAAATGACAAGATTTTTACATTGTGGTTGCAAGGCGAGGATAAAGCACCACCATTGGTTAAGGCTTGTTTCAGAAATATCAGAAAAAACTGTAAACAGGAATTAATTGTATTAGATTTAGAATCTGTGTTCGATTATATCACATTGCCGCAAGAAATCGTGGACAAGTACAAGGCTGGTAAAATTGGACATGCTCATTTTGCAGATATTTGTCGCGTAGAATTGTTGTACAATCACGGTGGGTATTGGTTGGATTCAACCGGATTTGCAACTGCGCCAATTCCAAAATGGATAAGTGACCAAGACTTCTTTGTCTATATGGCGGGGCAAAAAGTTGGCAGTCCGTACAGTTTTATGCAGAATTGTTTTATTCGTTCACGCAAAGGTGCATATTTGTTGGATGCATGGCGCGCGATGATTTTAGATTACTGGATGCATGAAAATTCAAACTTTGATTACTTTATGCATCAATTGTTATTCAAAACTATGGTTGAAAATGACGAACGTGCAAAAAAATATTTTGCCGAAATGCCACATGTTGACCAAGACCCAACGCATGCACTGTGGTGGGCGTATCATAACAAACCATTTGATAAAAAGACTTTTGATGATGTTACATCGGGGGCTTTTTTCCAAAAGACAACATATCAACAGGCTAAAAATCCGATCCCGGGTTCGTTTGCTGATGAAATGATTAAAATGTAAGGATTATGTATGCCAGCAATATCTATTATTATTCCGGTTTATAATGTTGAAAAATATTTGCGTCGATGTCTGGACAGTGTGTTAAATCAGACTTTCCAGGATTGGCAGGCAATCTGTGTTAACGATGGCAGCCCAGATAACAGTGCCGCAATATTAGATGAATATGCCAAGCGTGATTCTCGTTTTGTTGTGGTAACAAAACAGAACGGTGGGTTGTCTGATGCCAGAAATGCAGGTATGAAAAAAGCCACCGGTGATTATATTATGTATCTGGACAGTGATGATTTTATTCATCCGCAAACAATGGAAATTGCGTATTCGTTGGCGCTGCGTGATGGGTCCGATATTGTGTCGTTTACATATGACAGAATTTATCGCCCGCAATTGATGGTGCGTCATGTGTTAAAGATGGATACAGATAATGTTGTGCCGATGCGTATGCATAAAAAATATAATATTGGCAAAATTAAAACACGTGTGACAGATGATGTGTTTGAATATGCAACCGAACGGACACATAATAAATTTAATCCAAAACGCAAATGGCTGATTAAGCATTGCCAGGTTTGGAAAAATTTATACAAACGTGAACTGATTGCAGATATCCCGTTTATCAAAGGACTGCTGTTCGAAGATTTCCCATGGTGGAGTCGCGTTATGTTACGCAATCCACGTGTGACGATTGCGCCACTGCCGTTGTATTTCTATATCCCGAATTTTGGTGGTATTGTGCTAAGTGCGAAACAATTGCGTATTATGCAAAGTTTATGTGCAGGTATTTCTGATGCGTATTCTGCGTATTCAGAAATGGCGACGGATTATCAAATGGAACGTTGGAATGCAGAATTTAAGTGGTACTTTATCCGTTGGGCATTTCGCAAAATTAAATATTTATCAACAGACGAAGATATGGCGGCGGCACGCAAATGCTTTGCTGATTTAGAGCAGCAGGGGGCACTGTCAAATCCGCCGTATAAGTGGGCAGTTCAAACACGCGATGATATTATGAAATTTATAGGAAAATAATCAAATGCGACACAAGAAAAAATTAAAGGTTGTGTTTTGTCTGCGCGATATGCAATTGGGCGGGGTGGAATCGGTTTTAGTGCGAACCTTGGAACAATTGGTAAAACGTGATGATATGGAAATATCATTTGTGTCGTATGTGAAAATCACAGAACCGCTTTATGCACAATGGTTTGCAGCGCATCCAGAAATAAAAACTTATGTGTTGTATCCATGTTCATGGTTGGGGACAAAATTAAAACACTTTTTCTTGGTCCGAATATTGCAACATATAATGCGTGATACATATCGCGGGGTGCGGCGTATGTTTTTTAAGCATCATATTTTGCATAATGCGGATGTGGTTGTTGATTACTATGATTTCGGTTTTAGAAAGGAATTGCGTCGGGTGCGTGCAAAGCGGGTCGCGTGGTGGCATTCGTCTATAAATAAATTTTTGGCAAATCGCAGTTATGTGAAATATATCAAAAACTATGATTTATTTGTGACACTGACCGATGGTTTTGTAGATGAATTTAAGGCACGTTGGCCAAAATATAAAAAAAAGATAGTTCGTGTATATAACCCAGTGGATGTGGATGCGATTCGTGCGCGGGCAGAGGCTGCGGCAAAATCAGGAACCGATAATTATTTCGTATGTGTATCGCGGTTGTCGGGCGATAAAGATATTGAAACAGTATTGCGTGGATTTGATAAATTTTTATCCGATAATAATAATCCAGATGTGCGTATGGTGTTTGTTGGTGGTGGCGATATCGAAAAATATCGCGCAATCGCAGATAAATTAGATGCGCGTGCCAATATAGATTTTACAGGACCAACAAATAATCCAATGGGCTTGATGCGTGGGGCAATGGCACATATTTTGTCTAGTTACAGCGAAGGTTTACCGACAGTGTTATTAGAGGCAATGGCCGTTGGTACTATTAATATTTCATCAGATTGTAAAAATGGACCACGTGAAATATTACTGGATGGTGATGCGGGCCTGTTGTTTGCACCGGGAAATGTTGATGATTTGGCCAGTCATATGGATAGGATATATAATAAAAAAGTCGAAATTGAAAAAATGAAAAATGCTGCAACGAAATCTTTGACGCGGTTCAATGCAGCGCAGATTGCAGATGATGTCGCAGGACGAATCAAGAAAAAGCCTAAACACCAGATTTCTTAAAACGTTCTGGAATTTTTACAACAATCTTAATTCCACACATGTTGGGTTTGTTCCATGCGTATGGTGCGCGGATAAAGCGTTGCATCGCACGGGAAATTTTTACCCACCGTTCGCCACGGGCGGGACGATTCGTTACATCGTTGATTGTGCCATTGCCACGCCGTTTCAAGTGATTTACCCAATCTTCGCCGCGTTTGGCAGCCTTGGCAATTAACATGTCCATATCAACTGCGCCAAAATGCAACAGGTATAAATTTTTATCAATATGGAAATTGTGATTCTTTACACGATGGAACCCCGATCCCCATGATACAGGCTTGTTTAATACAACGGGTTTTGTGTATCGCGTGGAAATAAATGCATATTTGCGCTGGGCCAGAAATGGTTGTGTGGTATCCAATGGTTCTTCGTATGTCATGTGTTGACCAACATCCAGACCCAGGCCTGATAATGTTGTATTGATTTTTTTGTTTGATAAATATTCAGCCAATCCAACATTCAAATCAGGATCAACAATTAAAAATTCATCACAGTCACATCCAATGACAATATCATATTCCGCCAGTAATTTTTTTGCCAAATCTGACATTAATCCAATGCGATACTTATCGCCCGCCGCGCGTGACATATCGGTGTGGGGTAATTTTGTGATGTGTGCCGCACCCGCGTTTTCAGGTGTGATTTGATCGGTGCCATCAAGATAGATGTACAGGTTTTCAGTGCCAATTGCATCACCGTAATATTTTATCCAACGGGATAAAAAGAATTCATCATTTCGTGCCATTGTGATGGCAGCAATGCGCTTTAACGGTTTTTTTGTCATATTCCTTCGGTCCTTAGTTTATGAATAGTGTATTTAATATTGCGGCACATTATTTTAATTGGATTGCGCGTTAATATTTTTGATATGTATTTTTCGCCATATACACGATTCGCATTTTCCATAATCGCATCACGTGTTGCGGGTGATACATGGTTAAGTATATATAACAATTGCCGGCCCAATGCGCCATTGTGACGCGAAAATGCCAATTTCTTTACAAATGGCATTTTGTTTTTATAAAAATATTTTACACGGTTATAGATTGAACGGCCCGGTGCAGAATAGGGCGCATCCCACGACAGGTTGTTTTCAATAAGATGTTTTGTAAATCCGTGTTCGTAAAGTATTGTGACACTGCCCTTGTCATCATGGTGGCGAACAGATTGTAATAAATCGTTAAACCATTTTGATGTGAATACATTTTTTCGCATACCGATAAACCATGATTGGATATGGGGTGATTTTCTGTGTGGATTTTTGACCATGCCAAATGCATCAAGATTGCCTGATTCCAGTTTGGCCAGGTATGGCGCCAAATCAAACAGGGGGCCATACATGGAATCATTTGCCATATAAACAAATTCGTATTTATCCAAGTCTAGATTTTCGCGCGCCCAATTGTATGCGCGTTTATAAGAACCAAAATCGTATTCGCCATGACGCGATGCCATTGCATGCACTGTGATTTTGCCAAGTTTTTTTAATTCTGCTTCGGTGCAGTTTGAATCCATACAAACCACCACATCGCCCAGTTTTGACAATGCATCAACATACATAATCAATGACGCATCAATAATTCCGTTTTTATCGTATCCGGCAAAAAGAAACAAACGTTTTGTCATAGATTTATAATCTTTCATATTATATAATTTACATGTTTTATTATTATTTTGCAAGATATTAGGGATATTATTATGAAACTACAATGCTATATTGATGATGTTTATCAAAAATATTTTATGGCGGAAAAATCAAAACTGCAACCACATGATGTGGATATAGAAGAATATCAAAATGCAACCATGGTTGTAGATACCAAGACATTTGGATTTGGGATTTTTGATGCAGATGGTCGTTTTATAAAATCCAGTTGCCAGTGGCGCGGAAATAATCACCAATATGTTCCAAAATTTGTCAAAGATGCAGAATATATGGATTGTGATGCAATGTTCTTGGGCAATGCATATGCACATTTTGGGCATTTTTTAATTGAACACTTGAACCGTGCATGGGGTGTTGTTCGTGCAGGAAAGCCGGGGATGAAATATGTCTTGATAGATAATAAAAATAATGGCGCCAAAGAATTTATGTATGTATTCCTGGAAATGTTGGGGATTGCACGGGATGACATTATAATTTTGAATAAGCCGATGCGTTTTAGACGGGTGTTTATCCCACACCAGACAATGAACATTTCAAATTATCGGCATGCGGCGGAATTTATTTTGCCGTTTCAACAGATGCGCGAAAATGTATCGGCAGATAAAGTGTACGAACGCGTATATGTGTCGCGTGCAAAATTGCCAGATTCTATTCGTACATATGGCGAAGATAAGGTTCAGAAAATATTTGAGAAAAATGGATTTCATGTTATTTACCCAGAAACATTGTCGTTAATGCAACAGGCGGCAATTGTTGGTAATGCAAAGATATTGGCCGGCTGCGCGGGCAGTGCGTTGCATTTATCTGTGTTTATGAAACCGGGTGGACGCGTAATTCAATTGCGTCGTACATTTGATATTCATGACAGTGGTCCGTTGCAATATCGTTTGTGTTTGCTGGGTGGATTGGATTTTGATGTGATTTCTGCATCGGTCGAAGAATTTGAAACAACCCACGGTGGCAGTCATGCACCACAAATTATCGGCGTGAATAAATACTTGCGTCAATTTTTTGATGAAAATGGTTTTAAGTATGACGATGATGATTTAATTATGGACAAAGATATCTTGGTCGCATATCGGGCGCAGGTTGAATCGTTTAAGGCAAGTCATGGCGGAAAATGGAAATTAAAATTAAAAAAGAAATTTATTAAATTGTCGGCCTGTTTAATACCAGGGCGTGTGTGGCGTGGTCGTTATCGTACATATATGAAAAAACTGCTGGGAACAAGATAGGGAACAGATAAAATAAAACGACAAAAAGTGCGCCGACGGCGCACTAAATTTTTGCGTTTAACGCAATTTAAGCCATTGCAGATACTTTCTTGGTCAAACGTGAAATCTTGCGTGCTGCACGCTTTTTAGGCATGATTTTACCCGCAGATTTCATAATCTTGCTTTCTGCGTTACGGGCCGCTGCAACCGCCGCCGCCTTGTCGCCAGATTCAACCGCAACCAATACCTTCTTAGCAGCAGTTTTTACCGCGCTGCGACGTGATGTGTTGATTGCATTTTTCTTGGCCGAAACCAAAATTCTTTTTTCAGATGACTTATGATTTGCCACTTTATTTTCCTTTTATTTTCGTCATGTTTTTGTTATTTTATAGAAAAGAAACACAAAATCAAGGAAAAATAACATGATATATTTTGTTTTAGCAATAATTATTTCTTATTTATTAGGCTCGATTCCAATGGGACTGTTGTTGACCAAGTTAATGGGCAAGGGGGACCTGAGAAAGGTGGGCAGTGGTAATATCGGCGCAACAAATGTTATGCGTGTTGGTGGTTTGCGTATGGCGGGCTTGGTTTGGTTGCTGGATATGTTCAAGGCAATTGTCGCCGTATTTATTGGTTATTGGGTTGGTGATGTGGCATTTGGCGCATGGTGTGGATTTGCAGCAATTGTTGGACATTGTTATCCAGTATGGTTGAAATTCCGTGGGGGTAAGGGGATTTCTTCGCTGTTTGGTGTATTGTTGGCTGTCAGCCCAATGTCGTTTGTAGTATGTGGGGTAGAGTGGTTGTTGGTCGCATTAACATCGGGGATTTCTTCGCTGGGGGCGGTGATTGTGTTCTGTCTTATTCCAGTGCTGGGGTTCGCAATTGATTATTCAGTTGGTTGGCCGTTCTTGGCAATCGGGTTGCTGTGTATGTGGCGTCATCGCGCAAATATCAGTCGATTAATCGGTGGTACAGAATCTAAGATAGAGTGGAAATGGAAAAAATAATTTTTAAGCGACCATATTCAGTGGTCGTTTTTTTTTTATATCTTTATTTTTTGACAAATTTATGATATAATAAAGCATTGATAGTACAAGGGTGGGAGTTATGAAAAAACTGTTTACAGGATTCTTGGTTGTGTTTATGGCGTTACCGGCGATTGCGGCGGTGCCTGCGACGGGGCGTGGACGGGCGTCTGTGTCTAATCAGCATGATGGACGCGCCGCAGTGTCAAAGAAATACATTAATAATATCGCAGCGACTAATTCTGCAAATAGTTCAGATGATAATACATCAGGTGATGCCGAAGGTCAGAGCCCGGCCCCAGATGTAAAACCAGATGTAACCCCAGATGTGGTACCTGAAAAAACAAAAGATATGCGTGAACGCGAAAAGGCGGCATGTATTCAAAATAACATTGGTGTTGGTGCGACATTTGTTTGGGCATCAAAATACAGTAATTCATCAGATTATTCTTCGATGATAGAAGATGTTGAATTTCCAGAAAATAATGTTTGTTTTGTAAAGGTTGCGATGAAATCTAATGATGCGCGTATTGATGTATCTGACATCCCGACAAAATATTTCCTGATGGGGGATACGATTACATGTGGCCAATGGACAAATGAAGAAAACTTAAAATCACGTATATTGGATGCCAAGAAAAAGGGGCGCACATGGGCGACCGTTGGTGGCGCGGTTGGTGGTGCCGGGATTGGTGTTGGTGCCATGGAATTGTTCGGTAACAAGTTAATTGGTGGCAAGGTCGAAGGCCAGGCCGCGTTAAGTGGTACAGAATTGCTGTGTTCCCAGATGAAGGTTCTAAAACAAGAAAAATCATCAAAATACAATGATATTGTTGATGCGTTGAAAGATTTGAAGAAATACTGTGAAGAAACACCGTGGACAACAGAAAATCCAGCCCCGTCGGCATGTAACCCAAGTGTGGCGGAAATTGATTCTATGCAAGGCTTTGATTACAAGGCTTTGTTGGGTTGTTAAGAAAAATAAATCCCCGCATGGGGATTTATTTTTTGACTTTTATCATTATATATATGTTCGCTATAATTAATATATGAGTGATTTATTAAGCAAGTTGTTAATTTTGCGTACACCCCGTATTGGACCGGCGCGATATAATGAATTGGTTGCGCGATTCGGTTCTGTTGATGCGGCCGCGGATAGTTTGCGTTCAGATATGGCGCATGTTGATATGGTTCGGCGCGAAATTGATGCCGCGTATAAGCAAGGCATACAATATATATCAGATGATGATCCGCGATATCCAGATATGTTGAGATGCGTTAAAAATCATCCACCACTTATCACGGTGCGTGGAAATGTGGATACATTGTCACGGCCAATTGTGTCCATGGTTGGAACGCGTCACGCAACGGCGGCAGGTATGGATTTTATGGCGAATATGGCAAACGCATTTGCATCAAATCGTTATGCCGTTGCATCTGGTATGGCAATCGGAACAGATACCGCCGCACATCGTGGTGCATTGCGTGCATCGGGGGATGGGGTCACGATTGCCGTTGTTGCCGGTGGTGTGGATTATATTTGGCCGGTGGAAAACGAATCGTTGTATTGGGAAATTGTGCAACGTGGTTGTGTAATCAGTGAAATGCCCGTTGGGTTTACACCGATTGCAACTAATTTTGTTCAACGCAATCGAATCGTTGCAGGTATTTGTAAGCAACTGATTCTGGGCGAAGCAGATTTGAAATCTGGGTCAATGACAACGGCGCGATTCGCAATTGAATATGGTCGCGATGTATTTGCAGTGCCGTCACACCCATCAGATCCGCGGGGTGCGGGCCCAAATTCATTAATCAAGACGGGGTTGGCAACACTGTGCAGTGGGGTGGGGGATTTTTTTGCAGGTGATGATTTACAGAGTAAAAAAATAAAAAATGAAAAAAAATCTGATTCGGAAAATAGTCTTGTTGATGCATTAGGAACAATTCCAGTGTCAGAATCTGTATTGGCAGAGGTTGTCAAAAAATCAGTTTCGGAAATTAAAAGTGAGTTGGTTGTTTTAGAACTGCAAGGAATAGTGCGAAAAGTTGATGGCGGTTATGTTCGTGCATAGTAAAAAAATTGTATAGACAGTGTATATACAAAGTGCGGAAAACGGGCAAAAAAACGAATCGTTGTCAAAAAAATAAATGCTAAAAAATGGTTTTTAATTTGTTGTAAATTGAAATTAATCTTATAAATTATCTGTCGTATCCAAAACGATAGAAATATCAAAAAACGGGTGCTGGTTTTTTAGGGAAAGGGACTGGTACCAGGTAAAAATATAAATGATGCAGAACTTTTTAGGAATGCATCAAAGCGAGAGAGTAAAAGTTAAAGCAAGTATAAACACTAAATTTTTTCTGATGATGCGGAAAGATTTAGCGTTTATGTGCGGGTGTCTTTTGCAATCAAAATGCGATGGATACGCGGTGCAACAAACGGGAAGGAAAGGAGAATAAGAATGCAGCAAGCAATGGCGACAAATCAAATGGTAAACATTGATGTTATCAAGGGTGCAATCGCCGAAAAAATTGATGCTGCGGGGTTTACTTCTTGGATTGCGCCGATTGCGTTTGAAATTGAAAATGG
This sequence comes from Alphaproteobacteria bacterium, assembly GCA_017472065.1. Classification (GTDB taxonomy): domain Bacteria; phylum Pseudomonadota; class Alphaproteobacteria; order Rs-D84; family Rs-D84; genus Enterousia. The sequence goes on from JAFURB010000007.1 coordinate 148,876, forward strand.
TGTTTTGAACTGTGGTATTCAGAATCAGTTCTCGTTCAATTATGTAAATTCTGCATATGGTAATGTTTTGCGTGGTGTTGCAGAAAATTTTGGTTTGAATTTGAATATTTTTGTTGGTGCGGCAAAACGTGCAAATGTAAATGTTGTGGCACCGGTTGCAAATGACAATAATACACAATCTTTTACGCCGGCGGCGATTGAAACAAAAAATGTTGCGTTTGATTCGTTCGTTGCAATAGATGATAATATTTTCGTTCTGTCGGCGTGCAAGAAAATTGCATCAGGTGCGGCAGCATTTTCACCATTGTATATTCACGGTGGGGCCGGTTGTGGTAAATCATTATTGGCGGGATGCATTAAAACGGCATCTAATGGTCGTGTTATCATGATGAACGGTGGTCAATTTGTGTCTGACTTTACACGCAGTTTGCACGACCGCACGGTCTTTGCGTTCAAAGATTATTGTCGCAATTGTGATACATTTATCTTGGACGATGTGCAAAGTCTGGCCGGTAAAAAAGCCACAATGGAAGAATTCTTGCAATTGGTTATGGACTTAAAGTCGGCGGGCAAAAATGTTGTTGTTACATCAAATGTTGCGCCAAATAATCTGACTGGGTTTGACAGACGCGCACAGTCTTTGTTGGCGTCGGGCTTAGTCGCGGATGTTGTGGCACCAAATGCCCATGTTAAATCTGTGTTGTTGCGTCGTGCGGGTGTTGCGGCGGATGTTGCAAACGAATTGGCGGCACGCATTGCAAATGATGGCCACTTGGTTGCAGGTGTTGCCACAAAAATTCAGACATATTCAGAATTAATGGGTTCTGCGGTTGATATGGATGTTGCGTCCCGTCTGTTGTCAGATACACTGGAACGCGCAAAAACACCATTGGCAATGGTAAAGAATATGTGTGAAAAATTGGGTGTTTCATATGATGCGGTATGTGGTTCGGGACGCAGTCGTAACCTGGTATTAGCGCGCCAGACAATGATGGCAGTATTAAAGGGTGCCACGGGTTTGTCTTTATCTGAAATTGGTAACTATGTTGGTGGTCGTGATCATGCAACGGTTTTGTATGCTGTTCGCCAAATTGAAAAGCAAAAGGCAAATGATTTATTATTAGCCGCCCAGATTCAGCAATTAATTAATGAATATAAATAGTATGTTCCGCCTGTGTAGGCGGATTTTTATTTTGTTATATGTTGTTTTTATGATAAAATGTGTTTGATATTATACGGGGGGATTTAATGAGAAAAATTGTGTTTGGTATTCTTTTTGGAATATTTGTATTTGCAGGATCGGCATTTGCAATGATAGATATTTCGAATATTTCAAATCCAAACGGTTGGCAATTTACAACACATCAAACAACATTTACAGTTGGACAAGATGGTCGTACATTATTTTATCGTGGCAAAAGTACGGGTATGACCTTGAATACACCTGGTACGCCAGGCGGACAGATTGTGGTTAGAGATCCCAGTATTCCGCCAAGAACTAGAGGCGGTGGCGGCGGTGGCGGCGTTGTCGGCGGCGGCACTGGTGTTACCACCGGTAAGGTAATAAAAAGTTTCA
>JAFURB010000008.1 GCA_017472065.1 Alphaproteobacteria bacterium
CATTGTAGACAGGTTTGTCCAATGTATATTCCACAAATTCCAGGTCGGCAATGCCGGCATAGTCTTTGATTGGGAACATTGACGAGAACACGTTTTGCAAACCGATATTTTTACGGTTTTGTGGTGCAACGTCAGCCTGCAAAAAGTCTTTGTAGGAATCGTATTGAATTTCAACTAAATCAGGAAGCGGAGTTTGCAAAAAACTTTTACCAAAAGATTTTCTAAGTTTCTGGATTACTGCCATCGGTTTTAGTCCTTTTTTCTGTGCGTTTTGTGCAAACGTTGGCAGGGCAAAAAGAAAATTCTTAAACAAATTGTGAATAAAATTTATCAAAGATATCAGATAATTAAATAATTAACTGCAAATTTTTATTTGAATGTATGACATACATCCTGCATAAAAATTTTTGTTTCTTCTTTAATTATCTTGCCACAATTTATTTAACAATCTCCTTTTTGCCCTGCTTTTGTCTTGTGTTCTTTTGACTTTCGTCTTTTACGCCTTTTTGCCCGTATGGGATTTTCATCCCACACGGGCGGCGTTTTTGCCATATATTAAATATGGCGGATTTTTTGAACCATCAGGTTCCGTGTTGAATTATTTCAATTCAACTTTGGCACCGGCGGCTTCGATTGTAGCTTTCATTTTTTCAGCTTCATCTTTGGCAACGCCTTCTTTAACTGCCTTTGGTGCAGATTCAACCAAAGCTTTTGCTTCGCCCAAACCTAAACCTGTGATGTCTTTTACAGCCTTGATAACAGCCAATTTGTTTGCACCGACTTCGGCCAATACAACGTCAAATTCGCTCTTTTCTTCGGCGGCAGCGGCAGCTGGACCCGCAGCAACTGCAACAGCAGCAGCGGCGCTAACGCCCCATGTTTCTTCCAACGCTTTGGACAGTTCAACAGCTTCCAAAACGGTCAATTTTGACAATTCTTCAACTAATTTTTGAATGTCTGCCATTTTTTTACTCCTAATTTTTGTTTTAGGTCAGAATACAATATTCTGATTTTATTGTTCTTTTTTTCCATACTCTGCGGATACACGGGCAATGCGCGATGCAGGTTCGACCAAAATACGCGCGATTGTACCACGGATTTCCAACAGGGAAGGAAGCTTGGATAATTGCAATACGTCGTCTGTGTCCAGAACATCTGCATCCATTTTACCACCAATGATTGTCAAATTTGGATGTGATTCTGCAAATTTGGCCAATACCTTGGTAACCGCTAAACCGTCTGTGGCAACCGCAACCGCAGTTGGACGTTTCAGCATATCGGACACAGGTTCGAAATCGGTGTCTTTTAACGCCAATTTCATCAAACGGTTTTTGACAACTTTGAATACCGAAACCAATGGGCGCAATTCATTACGCAGGCCTTCGAATTCCTGGACTGTCAAACCATGGTTTTCAACAACGAAAACACCGTTCGCTTCTTTCAGGGACGACTGCAACGCTGAAATCAAATCTGATTTTTCTTCGCGTTTCATCTTTTATTCCTTCAAGCTTCTGTTTTGTTAACTTTCCATCCGGGGTGTCCCCGGGTGGGGCTTTGGTTCCTGCCCCAAAGAATTTTTTCTTTGTCTATGATGGAAATTAAGTAACGATTTTCGTCACACCATCAGTCTTGGACAGAAATCTCGTGTGTGTGCTAAGCGCACAATGCCCAAAGTTCATAGTTCAAAGTTCAAATTTTGAATACATTAATTGAACTTTGCACTTTGAACACTGAACTTTATTTATTTTGCTTCTACCTTCAGGCCTGGCCCCTGGGTTGTCGCAACGGAAATACCCAAGATATACTGACCCTTGGCGGATGCAGGTTTAATCTTTTTCAACTGGTCAATCAAGGCATTTGCATTTTCAACCAACGCATCGGTTGTAAATGACATTTTACCAATACCAGCGTGGATAATACCCTTCTTTTCAGCACGATATTCAATCTGGCCTGCTTTGGCTGTTTTAACAGCGTCGGCAACATTGTTTGTAACCGTACCCAATTTTGGATTCGGCATCAAACCCTTAGGCCCCAATACACGTGCGATTTTTGACATTTTTGGCATCATGTCTGGTGTTGCGATAACACGGTCGAAATTGATTTCACCGGCGGCAACACGATCAATTAAGTCTTGACCACCAACAATGTCTGCACCTGCTTTGGTTGCTTCGTCTGCGGCATTTTCTGTAAATACTGCAACACGTACAGATTTACCAGTACCATTTGGCAAGGACAACATACCACGAATATTCTGGTCAGCCTTGGTTACATCGATACCCAAACGGATAGCGATTTCCAATGTTTCATCAAATTTCTTGGATGCATATTCACGCAATGCTTCAACAGCTTCAGATAAAGTATAAACTTTTTCTGTGTCCAAGTTTTTCCAAGTTTGCTGTTTCTTTGTCAGTTTCATGATATTATTCCTCCACCTTTACGCCCATAGAACGGCATTGACCCGCAACGATATTCATAGCAGATTCAATGGTAGAGCAATTCAAGTCTGGCATTTTCGCCGTCGCGATTTCTTTTACCTGGGCCTGGGTCAATGTACCAACAAAGTCACGGCCTGGCTTATGAGAACCGATTTTCAGTTTCAATGCCTTTTTAATATAGTACGATACAGGTGGCAATTTCATAATGAATTCGAAACTGCGATCTGTGTAAACAGTGATAATACATGGAATCGGCATCCCCGGTTCTTTATCAGATGTTTTATCGTTAAACTGTTTGCAGAATTCTGCGATGTTAACACCAGCAGCACCCAACGCCGGACCGATTGGAGGCGCAGGATTTGCCTGTTTTGCAGGGACGACCAATTTGACCAATCCCTTAACTTCTTTCTTTGCCATTTTTCACTCCATTTTTTTGACGCACCATTGCGCCTGTTGTGCTGTGGTACGATATGGCGTATCTACCACAGATTGCATATCACTTGTCGCCAAATGACACACTTAAACTTTTTCAACCTGATCAAATTCCAATTCCATGCTGGTTTCACGACCAAACACCAGAACCGTCACAGTCATTTTTTGTTTTACATTGTCCACTTCGGATGCGATACCGTTAAAGCCCGCAAACGGACCATCGATTACATGTACTTCTTGACCAACAGAATATTCAACATCATCCATTGCAACCGCGCCTTCTTCGACCTGTTTCATCAGGCGACGCGCTTCTTCTTCGCTGACCGCGATTGGTTTCTGTTTCGCCCCTAAGAACATAACAACCTGGGGAATCTGTTTTACCAGTGTAAATGTTTCGTTATTCATAACCATTTGAACAACGATGTAACCAGGAAAGAATTTCTTTTCTGTTTTAACACGTTTTCCACCCTTGATTTCTGTAACTTCGCGGGTTGGAACCAAAATTTCACCGAAATACGCATTCAAGCGACGTTTATCAATCTGTTCACGCAGACCACGTGCAACCTTGTCTTCGCAACTTGTATGAACATTAACAACAAACCATTGCATTTTTTCTTCCATTTACGCTTCCTTTGCCAATTTGTTAGAAAATCCAATTAACAATCGCCCCCAGCAAACTGTCCACCGCAAAGAAGAACAGCGCCGCAATGGCCGAAAACACCAGAATCATAATTGTTGCACGAACAACCGTATCGCGTGACGGCCATACAATTTTGAACCATTCACGACGCACAGATTTTACATATTCCAGTATCTTATTCATAAAACACATCCACTTTATTATATTCGCGACTATTTGTGGCAGGGGCAGAAGGAATCGAACCCTCATCCGCGGTTTTGGAGACCGATATTCTACCGTTGAACTATGCCCCTGTGGGTAACAGAAAAGCCGTCTTTTGCACCGCGCATGCACCCATAGTCTCGGTCAGGGTAGCACACAATTACAAAAAATCAAGCGGAAATATTATATTATTTTTTATCTGGTCACGCAAGACAATTTTCATGCATTCTATCAACTGTTTCAGCATATGATTTTGTATTTGCAATTTTTTCTTGCATATGCGCCATATTTTTTTCTACAATCCTTTTAATCAAGGGGGAGATTTTAGTGCAAAACCGCGTAGAACCGCCAATTTTACTGTCCAGATTGATGACGTTTGTTTTCGCAACCGCGATTGTTGTGTTGGCTGTTATGGGGATAACATTGTATAAAATGTTTCCACTGAACCGGCCCCAGGTGTTCTTTTTGCGCGCCCGCCCCAGTCACACGTTAGAGGTCACAGTGCGCGATATGGTGCCAACAGATGAAAACCTTGATTTTTACAAGCGCGCATTTATTCGCGAGTACATCAAGGCCCGCAATGAAATAACACCAAACATTTCAGACATGCGAAAAAAATGGACAAACGACCCTTCTGCGGCGGTGCGCGCATGGTCAAACGACGCGGTATTTGGCGATTTTGCCCAGACACGCATGTGGACAGCATTAATGAACGAAATCCCTGGATTTGAACTGAAATGCCCCGTAGAATTTGTCCAGGGCGGCATAACACCACGTGGCGCAAATATGTACGCGGTAAGTTTCCGCCAATTTTGTGAAAATAGTGATGGACAGGTGGCCGCAAAAGATTATACAATTGTGTTAAGACTGGAATCAGATGCAGAAACACAGGTTAAATGGATTGACAGGCTTAGCAACCCACTGGGGATTAAGGTAACACAATATACTGTGGAATCCGTCGATGGGGACAAGACTGATAAAACAGATCCGTTAAACAGGTTTTAGGCATAAATAATACGATAAGGAAGATTGGTATGACATTCGCAAAGGCAATAAAATTAAATGTATCTATGTTATGCATGGGTGTGGTGTTGGGCGCAGTGGCCCCGGGATGCGCGCATGCATATCAGGCGGCATGGGACAATCCAAATGCCAATATGACCGCCGGCAGTATTAAGCCTGGATATGCCCAGTTATCTTGGTCCAAGGGCAGCACATTGCCATTAAAATTGCGTAATGGTATGGTTACACTGGTAACACTGCCAAATGGCGAACAGATTAACGATGTTATTGTTGGGGACAGCGGATTGTTCACAGTAGATGCCCAGAAAGGTGGAAATACTATGTTTTTAACCCCGGCAAGTGAAACCATGGGTGGTGACACCAATATGATTGTTGAGGGACAGTCTGGCAATAAATACATATTCTATCTGCGCGGGGAACCAACAAATTCATCTGAAATCACATATTCCCAGGTTGATATCGTGCTGGACGGTAATGCCATGTTGCCAAGCGCGGTTTCCAAATCAACATCGGGTGCAGGGATGAAATCTATTTTCAATAAACCTGCGACAACATCGAACACAGTTGGTGTTGATGGCGAAGATTATGGTTGGATTAAATCTATGAAGATTGATCCGTCTGAATTCCGTTTTGATTTGGATATATTTGTTCCAAACCCAGATGACTATGTAATTGCCCCAGAACGCGTATGGCGCGACCGCATATTTACATACATTGATTTTGGTGACAAGGTTATTTCTATGACCCAGCGTCCGGTTGTCTCATTATTGGTCGAAGGTGGCGAATCCCCAGTTGGATTCCGTACCGATGGCGAAGATGGACGATTACTGATTGTAGAGGCGGTTGGGGATATGGTTTTACGCAGTGGGCAGCGCATTGTTTGCATCAAAAAGCGCGAAAAACCGTTCTTGATTGCAGATACCGCATCGGTTATGGCCCTGGCAGAGGCAAATGTCGCACAAAGCATGATGAGTGGTCAATCATTAAACAACATTGCATATAATATGGATATTGCGGCAATGAATATGAATGTTGGTAATTATTCTGCAACACCGACATTTGTTGGAAATGGTTCGGTCGCGGCAGCCACGGGTGCGGGTTATTATATGCCGGCTGGATTTACAACCGGTGGCACGACGGGCGCATCAACAGCAATGACAATGGTGCCAACCGTTCGCGATACGGCCGGCGCATATTTGCCACAATCGAACATCCCATTAATTACCAGCAATCAAAGCGGGGTTGCAGTTGAATTAAAATCGGATCCATCAGTCAAGGCATTAAACGATTATTGGACGGGGCTGCTGGCTAAGTTCAGTGGCGAAGATGGTGCGGGCCTGTTGACACCGTATAAAGATAAAGTATTCTTTGCGGTTGATGAACAAGGTGTTGGCGAACTGGGGGCAGAATCTACATCCGCACGTTTGTATCGTCTGCGTATTGGCCCGTTAAGCGATATTGATACAGCGCAAAAATTATGTGACCAACTGCTGAAATTCAGCGGGGCCAGTTGCACAGTTGTGCGTATCCAGTAATTGACTTAATCGGGTGTGGAAAAATATGAATAAAATTAAAAAGACTTTTTCAGATTGGCGCAGTGCTACACCAAAACGGGTTCAGTGGTTATTACTGGCGGCGGCGTTTGTGGTGGTGCTGATATTATTGACACTGTTATTAATGGGTGGCGATAATGAAAAAATCGAAGAAGTGGATTCGGCACCTGTGAATTTGGTTGTAAAGCCTGATTCTGTGGACTGGCCAGATGTTATGGTTGGGGAATCAAAAACCCAGGTTATAGAAATTTCTGCGACGGGTCCGGCAAAAATATTGGCTGTGCGGCGCGATGCAAATATCAATGGATTAAACGTTAATACAGGATGCATGAATGCCGGTGAAATTAACGCAGGCTTCGCATGCACAATTACAATTGATTATGCACCGACGACGGCGATGACTGCGCGTGGGGTGCCATTATTTATTGAATGGCGGGGCATAAATGTTCCAGATGAAATGAAAAATGAATATAAATACACCATGGTCATTGGCGCAGTTAGCCCCAAGGTTGAAACACCACAACCCGTCGTCGTGGAAAAGGTTATTGAAAAAATAATTGAAAAGCCGGTTGAAAAAACTGCTGAACCCGAACCAGACGAAGAAGAATACGAAGAAGAAATTGAAGAAGAACCAGAAGTAGATTTGATCGCAACGACAAAACCGTTCGACACTGTAAAGCCACGCACAAACGATGAATATGTTGCACCACCAGAATCTTGTTCGGATTTTGCGTTTCCCGGGTATGACAATTCTGGCCGCCAAATCGGTTGGATTAAACCAAAGGGTGGTGCGTACTATTTTCATCCTTTTGCGGATAAAAAATGTGAAAATGCAACCGGGGTTTATAATCCAAACAGCGGTATAATCACAGACATCAAAGATACATCTAAGAAAATCGGTACAGATGCCGATCATATTGGATATGCAACAATTACAAATGGCGTGATACCGGAACTGTCCAACCCGGTAAAGGTGGCAGAACGCGAATCTTTGATTGACACAGAAAATCGCATAACAAGTGGTATGGGCCGTTTGGGCGACAGCAACAGCGGAGAAAATTGGATAGCCATGGGTGGAAAACACGATGCACCAAAACCGGATGTTGAGTATGAATCATCGGGCGATATGGTTGTATCCAGTAAAATTCATGACCGTCAATTCTTATTACGTCAATACAAACCTATTCCGGCGACAATCGTATCGGACGTTCGCGCAGATGTAGAAGCACTAAGCAATGGAAATATGGTACCAGTACGCGCAACAGTTGACCGCAATGTTTATTCAGACAGTGGTCGTAATGTTATTATTCCAACAGGTACAATGATGTTGGGATATGTGACGGGGACATTGCCGGGACCATATACTTCGGTCGGACGTATGAATATTAAATGGTATCAATTTATTTTACCAAATGGGGTTGAATTTAATTTTGACGGCGACAACGATCCTTTTTCTGCGGATTCACAGGGTAAAGTTGGTGTACCTGGATACGGCAGTACTGATTATATTGAACAATTCTTTATGCCAATGTTAACCGCAATTGTACCGGCGGCGGTGAATTTGATTGCACCTGTAACAGATGCATTTGTAAACCAAATTGATTTGGATAATAACACAGTTGTGCAAAGCGGTACGGTGCGTTCATCAGAACTGGCCAAAAATGAAATTATTACCGCGTGGAATCAGGTGGCGCAAAAATTATTGGTTGATATGATGGATAATACCGTTCCGCCATTTACGATTGCCGCTGGTACACGTATTAATGTGTATTCGCCGGTTGATTTGATGGTAACTTGCGGCTCTCCGGACGACCCAAATAATGCTGGCAAAAAATGCGCGGTGGCGGAATATGGTGACGATAAACGCCAACGTTGGGCACATAATGCGAAACCAAATTATGATGACGGTTCTTGGACTGGCCAGGTGCGTTCGTTTGCCGTGACAGAATATTGCATAACTGATAAAAATGGTAACAAAACCGTTGATCCAAAGTGCAAAGATACAACAAAATGTGGCGGGTATGACTATGCGACATTGTTATTCTATTGCCAATCGCAAAACTATCAGGCGATAAACATGGCAAAGCAGGATGCGGTGTTCCAAAGTCAACAACAAAAGTTCCAGGATACATATAAAGTATCAAACACAGGCCAAGGGTTAACGGGCGTTCAAGGGGATCAGGCGTATAATGAACAGGTTTTAGGATTAACATATGACGAAGATGGGTATATCGAAAACCCGTTTGAAGAAAAAGAAGACGAGGTTATTATCGAAGCATCCGAAACCGTTCTGACCTGCGAAGATGGTAGTATGCCGGATGCAAATGGTTGCTGTGCGGGGGAAATTTACACCGATATGGGCGACCAAGGGTTTAATTGCTGTCCGTCAACGGGGGGCGATTGTTTCCCGCCAATACTGTAAGGGAAAATAAAATATTAATTAACCCGTCACAGACGGGTTTAATTTTATGCAAAAAGGACCTATACATAAAACAAATGGAATAAAAAAATGATTATTTTTATATGCGTATATATGCGTCCACTTTTTGGGCGCATATTTTTTTATCAATCAGGCAAGATATCAGACGATGAATACGGTTGATTTATCGATTCGTGCAACTTTATAAAAATTCTGTTTCGAATCGATTTTCCGATTCACCAATCAACCGACGGTTGTAATATTTACCAATGTCGGTTTTTTAGGATATAAATCATAACATGTCGCAAAACAAAATAAAGGAGATGTAGATATGGAACAACAACAAGCGATTTATAACACTGAAAAATTTCAAAGTTCTGAACAATTATGGTTCTGGTTTTTGTATTCAAAATCTGTACGAAATGGGTTCATACAAAACAGTATGCGGGGGACACGACGGGTATGTGAACTGGTCGATGTGGAAACACTAATTACCAAGTTATATTTGTCAGGAAAACTGACCAATGAACAATTACAGGTCATGAAGGAATTCGGTGATAAAAGACGCGCACCGCACCAATATATCTGGCGCGAAAATCGTGCCGCAGACCAATGGCGGCGCGCAATGGATGTGATTCAGGATGCCGCAAAATCGCGGGGTTGGATTGAATAGTAAAAGGAATTAAAATGATTATTATTGCTTTTTCAAACAAGACATCAAAAATCATTCCACAGTTGTTGTGCTGTAAATTAAAGCATGTGGCACCAATTGTGCCATGTAACAACAAATTGATAATGTATCAATTTGTATCCCCGGTACATACAGAAAAAATTGTTTTGCAAATGCGCGATATAAAAATATTGCAATCACATGGTTGGAAATTTGTTTATATTGATGGTGCCGCCATGCCACATGATTTTGATTCATACAATGCATACAGTTGTGTTGATTTAACCAAGCATGCGTTAGGTATAAAAAATTGGCGAATCCAAACACCGTGTGCGTTATATAAAAATTTGAACAATTAAAAAACCCGGGAATCCCGGGTTTTTATTATTTATTATGTTTGATTATATACATCTGGATGATTCCAAATATATTCGAAACAGTCCAATACAGTACAAGTCCCGCCGGCATCCATGCAAACATTATCGTGAACAATATTGGCATCCAACGCATCATGCGTTGAGTCTGGGCCGCAATATCATTTTTATCTGTGCCAGATGTTTTAGATGCACTTTGCAGATACTGCTGCAGCCACATTGTCGCCCCCATCAATATCGGCAAGATAAAGTATGGATCCATTACCGCCAAATCATTTATCCACAAGAAATGTGCGCTACGCATCTGGACCGATACCAATAATGCCTTGTACAATGCAAAGAATATCGGAATCTGAATCAACATCGGCAGACAGCCCGACATCGGCGATGTCTTGTGGCTCTGGTACACCTTCATCATTTCCATTTGCAGACGCATTTTATCATTGGCGTATAATTTTTGAATCCGCTGTAATTCAGGCTGCATTTTCTGCATCGCAATCATTGATGTGTATGATTTGCGTGTCAATGGCCACATCAACATGCGTAAAATCAATGTCATTAAAATAATTGCAATACCATAATTCATTACCAGCGCATTTAATGTGTTAATTACCCACAACATTGGACGCGCCAAGAATCCAAACCAACCATAATCAATTGTGTCATCAATGCCAATGATGTACTTGTTCGCAGCCGCCAGGGCATCTGGGGATAATGGGCCCGCGTACAGGTTATATGAAATATTTGCCGTTGCGCCATGTGCAACAGATATCGGTGATGCAACAACATCTGCACTATAATGCGTGCCAGTTTTTTTCAATGTCATTGTTTGGTCGGGGCTGTTAAGGGCGACAACTGTTTCCCAGTATTGATCACTGAACCCGATAAAACCATCAGTTGTGGTGTATGCATATGACCGTTTATCCATCTTGCGCCAATCAATGCGTTCGATATCTTGGTTTTCATATGCAATTGCGCCCGTCGATACACCCGCCGAATTGTTCACATCATTTGTGCGAACAATGTGGGCATATGGCGCAACAGAGATATCATGTTTTGCGTTATTCTTAATCGAATCTGCGATTGTTATAACATATCCATCCGTGGTAATGGTGCGCGTAAATTCAACACCATCAGAATTACGCCATGAATATACACCGTCTTTGTTTTTCCATACGGTTGTCGCGTTTGGTGCGGTCGTTCCATTGGCAATCATACCAAATTCTGCATATGCATCATCACCAGACAATAATGCGACCGGCGTATCATCAGTTGCCGATACAGTATAATCCTTTAACGCGATGTTTGATATGCGTATTCCACGAACAGATGCATCAATGTCATCGTTTGAAATTGTTGTCACAGGAACCATAGACACATCCATAGTTTGAACAACATCTTTTGTTACATCTGTTGTTTTTGGGGTCATCCATACCCCCAGCAACCACCACACACCAATGAATATCAAAAACCACCATAAAAATCCACCAAATGCAGATTTTTTAGCTGTGGCATTTTTATTTGCGTTCCACTGGGCAAAGCCAGAATTTCTATCCATATACTGAATCATGATTATTTACACCCTTTGTTACAATTTTCAATACATTTACGGCGCGCAATATACCAATACAGAATATACAAACCAACACCAACAACAATACATATATCGGCAATATTAAAGGCCGGCCAATGATAACCACCGATATGAAAATCCAAGAAATCTACAACCGCACCAAAACGAATACGATCAATCAAATTCCCCAACGCGCCACCGGCAATTAATGCCAATGGCACAATTTCATATCTTTTTGCGCGCGCAAATAAATAATACAAAATTATACCAATGATTATGCCTGTCATTAATATTAACGCAATCGGCGCGTATTCACCCAGACCATTAAACAGCGAAAATGCCGTTCCAAAGTTCCATGTGAACACTATGTTAAAAAATCCAGTCACAGGTGTCATCAAATATGGATGTGGGACCAGTTCCCATGCCGCCCCCATTAATGGCACGCCACCTGTAATTAAATACAGCAACGCACCCTTGGACAGCAAATCCAATGCAATCACACCAAATATTATCATCAGTATAAAAAGTATCTTTTTCATATTACTTTCCTTGGTCCAACAGAATATAGCAATCACGCCACATAATTGCAAATAAAATGTCCCCATCGGGGACATTTTATTATGGGATATATATCACTGCTTATCAGATATCTGGGGGTCCAGTTCCGCATAATCATTTGTACGCATGTTATCCAACAATCGCCGTATCTGAACATCTGATGCCCCCAGGTGATTCAGGACACTGCGCCCCAAGAAAAATGATGATTCAATTGTTTCTGGCATGGCGGCATAGCATCCGTCTTTTAATAATACCTTGGAATCGGCCAAATTGCGCGCACGCGCGAAAATCTTGGCACGCGGGGCAATCGTCTTAATTGCCGCAACAGTCTTGCGCGCGGTGCCGGCATTGTCCAGCGCAACAACAACCGCACGCACCCTGCGTGGGGCCAAACCAAAATCACGCAAAACAGATGCATTGGTTGTATTGCCATAGACAACATTAAAACCACGTTCACGACCGACCATAACAGAACTGACATCCAGGTCAATTGCAACATACGGCACATGCTGTGATTCAAGCATTTGTGCAACAATTTGCCCCACACGGCCAAAGCCACAAATAATAACATCTGGTTTAATCGTGGCATCTGCATCATCTAAGGTGCGGGGGAAACGCTGAACCATCAGGCGACCGGTGCGACGCAGATAATCATACAGCGCCAATAAAATCGGGGTCGTCATAATTGACAGTATGATTATCGCAGATAAAATCTCTTGGTGGGTCAATGGTATCGCATCAATCCCAGATGTCTTTAATGTCTGTAACATTAACAGGGCGAATTCACCACCCTGGGCCAACAATAATGCAATCATGGTTGCATCAGGGATGCTGACATTACGGACACGGGCAACCATAAATATCGCAATGAACTTTATCGCGACCAGGCCAATTAATCCGCCTAAAACAATATACCAATATTCACCCAACATCGGCAGGTTTAATCCCATTCCCAGAACAACAAAGAATAACGCCAAGAACAATGTTGCATATGGGTCAATTTCGGCATCTATTTGATGACGATAAACCGTTTCAGACATTAACATACCGGCCAAAAACGCGCCCAATCCCGCCGGCAACCCCATCAAATCCAGCAACACAGCCCAGATAACAATGTTCAACATGACGGCCAATAAAAAGGCTTCCTTGGATTTTAATTTAGAAACCAACTTTAACAACGGATTTAACACAAATCGCCCAATCACAACAACCGATACGATTAACGCAACGGATATAACGATAACATCAATGGCACTGGCCCCCAGGTCAAAACTTTTCCCGGCAAATACTGGCAACATTGCCAACAGTGGAATTGACAACAAATCCTGGAATAACAAAATGGAAAATGTTTGACGACCCATGTTTGTATTTACCTGGTTCCGGGATGCCAACAGATCCATAGCAGACGAAGTACTGGACATTGCCAACATCAATGACACCATCACACACCCCATCACAGACCAAACTGTTACACCAAACAGCAGTGGGAACAACATTATTGCAACCATCATAACCTGGGCGGCACCAAAACCAAATATCGTGTGACGCAAATTCCACAGACGACGAATATTTATTTCAAGCCCAATCGTAAACCACAAAAATAAAATTCCAATATCCCCAAGAAATTGCCAGGTTTCATTTATTTCAAACAGATTAAGTGCATGTGGTCCAGATAAAATCCCAGCAAATAAAAATGCGACCAATGCACTGATTTTTGCCATACGCAATGAATACACCAGAACAAATACAACTGCTAAAAAAATCAAAACCGATATTGACATTTGCCCCCCTACATATCAATTATAATCAAACTATAACAAATCGTGCGCCATTAATGCAAATGTTTCTGGTGCAATTTTTTCTGCACGTTCTGTGCCGGTTAACCCGTATTTTTCCCAATTAACATTTGGCATGATTGCGCGTATCATTTTTCGACGCTGGCCAAACAGTTTTGCCGTTAATTGTTCTATTTTTCCCAAATCATGCAGTGCCGCAATTTTTTCCATATTTGGAATTATTTGCACAACGGCACTTTGCACCTTGGGGCGCGGAACAAATGCAGTGTTTGGAACATCAATTATAATCTTGCTGTCTGCGATTAAGGATGTCAGTACCGCCAAGCGACCATAATGTTCATCACCAGGGCGGGATGTTATTCTTAGTGCAACCTCGCGCTGGAACATTAATGTCATGGATTTTATTTTTTCACCAGATGCAATTTTATGCAGCCAGCCAATCAATAGTTCTGTGCCAACATTATACGGCAAATTCGCACAGATTGCATATTCTGCAACACCCAGTGCAGAAAAATCCACCCGCAAGGCATCATCAAATATCACACGCAACCGACCATCAGATGCATCAATTACCTGGGATAAAATTGGTTCGGTTGTTTTGTCTTTTTCGATTGCAATAACCTGTTTGGCACCGGCCAATAATATCGCACGGGTAAGACCGGCGGGACCGGGTCCAACCTCGACCACGGGGATTTTTTCAATATCTGGGACACTGCGCGCAATGCGACCTGTCAAATTCAAATCAAATAAAAAGTTTTGACCAAACTGCTTCTTAGGTTCCAGTCCACATTCACGCATCATTGACGACACAGGTGGCAAAGATGCTATTTTATCCGTCATAATGATTTACGCCCCCCAAACGCCAATGTTAATGTACCATCATCAATATAATCCAAATCACCGCCCAGTGGCACCCCAGATGCCAATTCTGTAAACGACACATTTTCAACATTACCAATAACAGACATAATGTAATGCTGGGTCGTTTTGCCTTCGACTGTATTTGGCAGGGCAAAAATTATTTCACGAATATTTTCTTGCTCAATACGCGCCCCCAGGTTTTTAATATTCAAATCCGTTGGTAAAATGCCACCTGCCCCGGACAGCAAACCACCAATTATATGATAACGACCATGGAACACCGATGATTTTTCCAATGTCCAAACATCCGATAAATCGCGTACAATGCATAACTGACCATTGGCACGGTTGGCATCGCGACAAAATTCACACAAACTGTTGCAATCAGTTAAAACACCACAGCACGCACATGGCGCAATTGTTTGCGCCGCATCAATCAACGCAGATGCCAATGTTTCGGCACGACCCGTCTTGTCCTGTAATAACGCCAGGGCAATACGCTGACCGCCACGCGAACCAACGCGTGGTAATTTTGCAAATAACTTAATTAACTTTTCTATTTTTGGATTCATGATATTCACACAATACTAGTGAAAAACATAACTGTCAATACCGTTGGCGGTGGCAGATGATTTTAATTTTTGTGCAGCAGATTCACTTAAACCATTTACACGCACGCGATACATCCCATTGGGTGCCGTTTCGATAACCGCATTGGCATTAAGGCGCGATTTTACATTGGCAACCTGGGATTGGGCAGCGGCGCGGGATGAAAATGCACCAAACTGAACCCCGGCAGAGCCCACCGACCCCACAGCATTTGATACGCGTGGTTTTGACACAGGGGTCGCCGTACGATATTCCGGCACTGCGGCGGCGGTTGCCGCATTATATGCCGCATTAAATGTTGCCGCAGATTGTGTTGTGTCATTTGGTGCAGAATATGTACGCACAGGCGCCGTCACCGCCACAGATTCAGGCGACACGCCCATCATTGAAAACCCCTTGTTTAACATTTGGGCCGCGACATTTGCGCGCACATCTTTGTTTTCAGCCCCCAATACCACCGACATCAGGTGTGCGTTACCACGATGCGCCGTTGCAACCAACGAATATTTAGATTTTTTTGTGTACCCAGTCTTCATCCCGTCACAACCATTAAATGCCCCCAACAGGCGATTTCCATTTGTGTATGTCTTGCCATTATATGTCCAAGATTTTATCCCAAAATATTTCCAATACTGGGGAAAATGTTTATACACAGCCATGGACAACAATGCAATATCGCGCGCCGTTGACATGTGATCTTCGTTCGGCAGGCCCGATGAATTTTCAAAATTAGTACGCGTCAATCCAATTTCACGTGCAACGCGCGTCATTAAATCAGCAAATGATTCTTCCTGGCCACCTTTGAGGTTTTCAGCCAACACACGCGCAACATCGTTTGCACTGTGTACAGCGACAGCCTTTATCGCGTCTTCGACACGGATTTTTGACCCCGCCGGCAGCCCCAATTTCACCGGTTCTGCATTTGCCGCAGATTGCGACACAATCAAATAATCATCCAAATTTAATCGGCCATGTTCCAGCGCATCAAATGTTAAATAAAGTGTCATTATCTTGGTTAACGATGCCGGATAATTTAATTCATTTGCGTTTTCTTGGTACAAAACACGACCTGTATCCATATCTGCAACCAATGCCGCACGATACTGGGCCGCATATGCAGGCGCACACAAAAATAATAATGGTAAAATTAGAAAACGCATCCTCATCACATGTGCAGTTTAGTAAAATTTCACACATTTGGTCAATCAATAAAAAGACAAATTGTTATTACGATTTGAAACTCAAAAAAAAACCCGGCGTTGCCGGGATACTTTATTTTTCAATCACAACCATAGCGGCACAATAGTCCGCCTGGTCGGTAATAGACAAATGAACATGTGCATCAGCACCGGCGATTTCTTTAAGTGCAGCCTTGGCACCACCGGCGATTAATAATTCTGGACGACCCGCATCATTATGAACAACAGACACATCTGAAAAAGCAATATCATCACCAAACCCAGTGCCAAGTGCCTTTAGAAACGCTTCGCGGGCGGCCCAGAAATTTGCCAGATGTTTTTCAGAATTCGCATTATCGTTATCTGCGTATTCCAATTCTTTTTTTGTAAATATGCGCTGCTTTTTGAATGCAGACCAATCAAGGAAACGATCGCATTCGACCAAATCAATTCCGATACCTGTTATCATAACGGGTTTCTCCCTTCGTTGATGGTGTTAAACTTGATGTGTGCATACTAGTAACATTTATCCGATTCGTGCAAGCACAAAATACAAAAAAATACCGGCAATATTTTGCCGGTGTTGTTTTATTTATCACACTTGGATTTATCATTGTCTGATTTCTTGTCTTCGCGGCCAGAATTTAAGCCACTGCAATTCTTACATTTACACTGTTTATCATCATGTTTTGACATTTTGTATCCTTTTTTATTTGTTGTTGTTTTTGTTATGTCCGGACACAAATATGATATACGATACCACCCCTGCCCTACAATATGCATGAATTCCAAAAGAAATAATTTGTGTTTTATTCAAATTTGTTATATTATGCGCGCTATGTCGGGGTGTAGCTCAGCCTGGTAGAGTACTTGCATGGGGTGCAAGGGGTCGCAGGTTCGAATCCTGTCACCCCGACCATATAAATTTAAACGGGTATTGTACCCGTTTTATTTTTTATCCATTTCATAACCACAATTGGTGCGTATCATATCTGCTATATGCATTTCCATGGCACGCATACGACCGGCATTAACCGCACACGGGTCACATGTTCGGCGCAGTTGTCCCGCCCGGCATGTAAATGACACATCATTGCAATAGCCCGTTACCCGTGTTAAAACCGCATCATTAGCATATGTGTCGGCCATGGTTTTGTATCGGGTGGGGATTAATTCTTGGTTGTACGCCCACATACGTGACACAGCGTCACGCGTTTGCTGAACACATGGATCGTTATTCATGATGTATGTAATATTTGTACTGTTGGCGCGTTGGGTGTTATATCGCGTTATAATTAGCCATGCAACAATACTGATACAAACAACCGTTACCATAAACAATAAAATGTAGTGCGCGATGGTAAAAGCACTGGTTTGATATTCCATATTTTTTGCCATTTTATCCCCCCTGCCCCATGTATAATAACATGACAAAGTATAACTTTATACGGGTTTATATTCCGTCGGAAAATCTTGATTTTTAGAAATTTGGCGATAAAATAGGACCACAATCATAGTTATATAAAATCAAAGGGGGCGCGGATGTTTGTAACAGAAAAACTGAAAACATTTTCATGGGTAAACGTTGGCAATCCCGACCACGAAGATTTTGAAAAACTGCAAAACGATTACAAAATTGACGAAGACACTATTTCAGATATTTTAGACCCAGATGAACAGCCACGCTTTGAAATCGAAGAAGATTACAAGGTTATTATTGTTCGATTTCCCATTATAAATCGCGAAAGTGATACACTGTGGCATACGGAACCGTTGTCTATCATTTATACCACAAATCGGGTTATAACTGTATGTCGCAAACGATGTGATTTGCTGGATAAAATTAAACGGTCTGAAAAAACATCACGCGAAGAATTTATATTGAACATCATGTACTATATCGCGGAATCGTATCTGCGTATGTTAAAAGAATTAAACAAACGCGTATTGGCATCTAAACGCGTGTTACAGGAACGCATCCGCAAAAAAGAACTGATGGATTTATTAGAGGTTGAAAACAGTTACACACTGTACATGGCGGGGATTAAGGGCAATGTCGCGGTGTTGGATAAACTGGAAAAAGTGCGCGGATTTGTTAAAACGGATGAAGCAAAAGAACTGGCCGAAGATGCGCGCATCGAATTGGCCCAGGCAACCGAAGTCGTCGCAACATATGGCAAAATGCTAAAGGCAATCAAAGAAACATTTGAAAGTGTCATTAACATGGATTCAAACACAAACATTAACCGATTAACAATGTGGAACATTGTGCTGGTTATACCGACGGTGATTGTTGGATATTATGGGATGAATATGCGCCTGCCATTTGCGGAAAGCCCACATGCCGCCGTATCGGTATTTATCGCGATAATGGTATTGCTGGTTGGATTCGCATTATTTGGCGCAATAAAAAAGAGAATTATATAACATGGTACTGTGTCAAGATTTTACACTGCATACACACACAAACGAATTTGATGGCAAAAACACCGCAGCAGACATGATTGCCGCGGCACGAGATGCCGGATTCAAGACAATCGGGATTTCAAATCACTTTATCGTACACCCGACAATTAATCGGACCAAGTTATATGGCGCGGCGGTGGCGGGTGGATATCAATCAATGTATTCAACCAGTTTTAGCGAAGCACTGGCCAAGTTTCAACCACACTATGAAGAACTGATGAAATTACAGGATAAAAATCCTGATATTCGCATTCTGCGCGGGATGGAGGTTGACTTTTTCCCAACATCACAATGGCAAGATGGTTTCGCACATGTATGCGATGTGTTAAGGCCAGACTATTTAATCGGTTCTGCACACTTTGTTGAATATGGTGGCACCGTGTGCAATGTACATGACATGGCGGCGGTTGATGCAAAAACATGTGATGAAATGTTGAAAATATACTGGCAGAACATTAAAAATTTGGCGGAATCTGGGTTGTTTAATTGGCTGGCGCATTTGGATTTGCCAAAAAAGAAAAAATTAGGCACAGGCAAACAGTGGGACACGACCAAGGCAGATGTCGTCGCCACAATTGCACGAACAAAAACACCGGTCGAAATAAACACCAGCGGATACAAACTGGGGACAGGACAACCATATCCAGATGATAAAATTATGAAAATGATTGCGGAACATAATGTTCCTGTGCTGATATCTGATGATGCACATCATGTCAATCAAATTGGCATGAATATGGATTGGGCATATATGCAGGCGCAGGATTGCGGGATAAAAAACTTCCCTTGTTTACAGAAAATACTTGATTTTCGTGGAAAAAGACTATAAACTGTGCGCGCTGGGTAATCAGAACTGATTAAGCGGCGGTGCGTTTTGGTCCCGCATGTGATAAGGATTCTGTTAAAATATTCGGCACAATATAAAAACCAAAAACAAAGGAAAAAACTATGGCAAGAGCAGGCGCAAAGCGCAATACTCGCAAATTAAAGATTGGACGTTCATTGGGCGTCAATCTGTGGGGCCAGGCAAAATCCCCATTTAACAAACGTAAATATAAACCAGGTCAGCATGGACCAACATCACGCGGTGGTAATTCGTCTGATTACGCAAAACAGATGCGCGCAAAACAGACATTAAAGGGTTACTATGGTAACATCGGTGAAAAAAAGTTCCGTGCATATTATCTGGAAGCAGACAATATGAAGGGCGACACACCAGAAAACTTGATTGGTTTGCTGGAACGTCGTTTGGATGCGGTTGTATATCGTGCAAAATTGGCACCAACTGTGTTCTCTTCACGTCAGTTAATCAGCCATGGTCACATCTATGTTAATGGCCAGCGCGTTAAGGTTGCATCATATCGCGTAAAGCCAGGTGATGTTATCACTGTCAGCGAAAAAGCAAAACAGATGCCATTGGTCGTTTTGGCCCTGGAATCTGGCGAACGCAATTTTGCAGACTATGTTTCTGTGGACAGCGCGAACTTTACAGCGACTTTCGTACGCGTACCTGCGTTCGAAGATGTTCCATATCCGGTTCAGATGTTCCCAGAATTGGTTGTTGAATTCTATTCTCGTTAATAGAGAAGGGAAAAGTAAAAAAACCGGCATCGCCGGTTTTTTTATTAATCTAATGTTCGCAAACTGATTTTATCTTCGTCCACGATAACAAGTTTTCCTATATTTATATTAAAACGACGGGCCGCGTTAAATGCATCACGCATGCCAAATAATTTTTCATCATAAATTGGGAATATGCCACGCGCCAGGCACAACTGGTTCGCGGTAACAGATTCATTACATACCGCCACGATTGGAATATCAGGCTTGCGACATGAAATTTGAACCGCGATATCGGTTTCACGCGCGAAAACAACAATCGCAGACGCCTTGTTCAAATATGCCATCGATGCAACCGAACGCGACCAATCGTTTTCAGGTATATTTTCAACACGCGACCAATCAAATGGATTTGCAATCGCATCCATGTCGGCATGCGATAAAATCTTGTACATCGTTTCGATAACATTTACAGGATTGATACCAATCGTTGTTTCTTCGCTTGTCATGGTTGAATCCGCACGCAGGTATGCCGTGTTCGCAACATCGGTAATTTCGGCACGGGTTGGAAATTCACTGGCCACCATGGAACCCAACATCTGGGTTGCAACGATAACCGGTTTATTCATTTTTCTGCATTCACGAATAATACAACGCGATATAGCAGGAACATCTTGGTACGGAACTTCGACCGCCAGGTCGCCACGCGCAATCATAATTCCGTCAGCTGCGGCGGCAATATCACAAATTCTTGCCACGGCATTTGGACGTTCTATCTTGGCAATAATCTTTATCGGGTGCGCGGTGCGCTGGGTGATAAAATCACGAACCTCGGCCACATCTTCGGGGCGTTGCACAAAAGAAATTGCAACATAGTCCGGATTTTTTGTAATCGCATATTCTAAATCAGCCCTATCTTTGGCGGTCAGTACCGATGTCGCAATTTCGGTATCTGGCAAATTAAAACCACGACGCGACCAGATTTTATCGCCACGCAACACCGTTGTCACAACCGTGCCATCAAACACATCATCAACACGCATTTCAATTTTACCGTCATTTAATAAAACCCTGTCACCAATGTTCAATGATTTCAGCACATCGGCATCGGGCAATTGAACACGCGTGTTGTCACCCGGGGTCGGGTCATTATCAAATGTAAATTTTTGGCCGATTTGTAAATCGTATGGATTTTCAGTCGCAAAGTTCCCAATACGATGTTTTGGCCCCTGCAAATCAATCATAACCGCAACGGGGGTTTCCAGTTCTTCGGAAATAGAACGTATCATGTCGATTTTGCGCCCCTGGGTATCGCCTGTATCGTGACTAAAATTCAAACGACAAACATTAACACCCGCAGAAATCATGCGCGTCAGCGTTTCTTTATCTTCGCATTTTGGACCAATTGATGCAGTGATTTTTGTGTATTTATTCATATTTTCCCTTCCTGTTTTTCTTGATTTTTTCGTTTTATGGTATATCATAAAGTCATCAAATAAACAAGGGGAAACAGAAATGAAACAAGCAAATCATGGCGCAATCGATAACCAGCAATTGGTCAGCATCATCGAAAGAATTGAAAAATTAAACGAAGATACCGCTGCAATCGCCGCAGATATCAAGGAAATTTATAGCGAAGCCAAATCTGCCGGTTACGACCCAAAATATATTCGCCAGATGATACGTCTGCGTAAAATGGATCCAGATGAAATTGACGAAGCAGACGAATTAACACAGATGTATCGAAACGCATTGGGTCTGTAATGAAATCATTTACAAAAAATGTCGAAGATTTTAACTGCGCCCACTGTGGCGCAGTTGTTCATGGCAACGGATACACAAATCATTGCCCAAAATGTTTGTGGTCGCGACATGTTGATGAAAACCCAGGCGACCGCGCGGCAACATGCGGGGGCATGATGCGCCCTATTGCCGCGGCACCTGATGGCGCGCGATTTGTTATAACGCACAAATGTGAAAAATGTGGCAAGGTTAAACGCCAACGAACGTGTGACGACGACGACATCGATATGATTATTGAAATCAGTCGCGATAATAATTTTATTTTTGGAAAATAAAAAATCCCGCCACAGGCGGGATATTTTTTATTTATGATTTTTTGCAGCCGCCGCAATAAATGCATTAAACATCGGGTGGCCGGTGTATGGACTGGATTGAAATTCTGGATGGAACTGACCCGCAACAAAGAACGGATGCGATGGAATTTCAACAATTTCCGGCAATTTGCCATCGGGACTAAGGCCCGATATTTTCATGCCGGCCGCCTCGAACTTTTCACGCCATGCGATATCCATTTCATATCGATGACGGTGGCGTTCGCTGATGTTTTCAGCACCATAGATTTCATATGCGCGCGAACCCGGTGCAATTACACACGGATATCCCCCCAGGCGCAATGTACCACCCATATCCGCCGCATCGTGGTCCGCCATTATGTTTATAACCGGTGTTGCAGATTTGTTAAATTCGGTCGAATCTGCGTCTGAAATTCCCAATACATTGCGCGCAAATTCAATAACCGCCACCTGCATCCCCAGGCATATCCCCATGTACGGGACACGATTTTCACGCGCGAATCCCGCAGCCGCAATTTTTCCAGCAACCCCACGCGCACCAAAACCGCCCGGAACCAAGATACCGTCAACATCCGCACAATCGTCGGGGGTAAATGTTTCGGCGTTAATCTTTTTCAGTTTTACATGCACATTATTTTGAATACCGGCGTGGAATAAGGCCTCGTTCAAAGACTTATACGCATCGGGCACATCAAAATATTTTCCAACAATGCCAATATTTACCGTTGGAATATCGGCGACTAGATACTTTTCAATCTTTTCAAAACGCGTCATGTCGCCAATCGCATTTGGCAGACCAAAATGATCCGCAATAATATCAAACACATGTTGGGATTCATATGCCAGTGGGATTTTATAGATATTATCAACATCAATACCACTGATTACATTTTTCGCCGGCAGGTTACAGAACATACCAATCTTGGCACGTTCGTCTGATGTCAGCATACGCGGTGTACGCACGATTAACATATCCGCCTGAATCCCGTTTTCCAGCAGGCGACGAACCGACATCTGGGTTGGTTTGGTCTTTAATTCACCAGACTTTTCCAAATATGGTGCCAATGTTAAATGCACAAACATAACATTGCGACGACCAACTTGGTTTGCAAATTGGCGAATTGATTCCAGGAAAATTTGCCCCTCGATATCACCGACGGTGCCACCGATTTCACAGACAACAAAATCTGTATCCACAGGGGTGGAAATATAATCTTTTATCTTGTTCGTGACATGCGGAATCATTTGAACCGTCGCCCCCAGATAATCACCACGACGTTCCGCACTTAACACATCCCAATAAATACGACCGCCGGATACCGAATCGTTGCGTGTTAATTTTGCCCCCAGAAATCGTTCATAATACCCCAGGTCTAAATCCGTTTCATAACCGTCGCCGGTCACATAAACTTCGCCATGTTGAAATGGCGACATTGTGCCTGGATCAACGTTCAAATACGGATCAAATTTGCGCGCATGCACCGTGTACCCACGCGATTGAAGAAGGGCGCCACAACTTGCCGCCGCGACGCCCTTGCCTAAACTTGAAACAACACCACCGGTAATAAATATATACTTTGCCATAAGAATGCCCCCTTATGGAATTCTATCATAGGAAATTTTCCGTTGCGGCGCAATCAAATAAATTTCTATACTAAATCCATGCAAAAGGTATTGGATTTCCAGCATCAAAACATGTTTCTATGGGTGGGCATCATCATGGCTTTTGGTGCGGCGTTATATTTCACATTACCATACGAACCCAATATCCCATATGCACCAATTTTATCAGCCGCATTATTTGCCATTATGATTTGGTCGCGTGTGCCGATTATACTGCGCGCAATTGCAATATTTATGTTTGGTTTTGTTTATGCATACACATACACACATGCAATTGACACACCACAAATTAAATCAACCATGCATGACACCAATATCATAGGCGATGTTTATAAAATTGATTTCGCAAATGATAAATCACGCATCTATATAAATACAGATAATGACATGCGTATTCGTGCATCAATCGGCGACAATATTCCCATGCCAAATGTTGGCGATAAAATAAGCGCAACTGCAACCCTGTTTCGGCCAGTGGCCGCATATGCGCCGGCAACATTTGATTATGCACGGTGGGCGTATTTTAATAACCTGACCGCAACAGGATATATTTCTGATTATAATGTTATAACGCCATCAAGTGGTTTTAGCGTTAATTCATTTCGTGACAATTTGCATAAGTGTTCTAATTCTTTTCTGGTCGATAGTCTGGTATTGGGATATAAAAATTCAGTCCCGGAAAATGACAATAAAATATGGACCGCCACTGGTATTGGACATGTTTGGTCAATCAGTGGATTTCACATGACATTGGTTGGCGGTTGGTTGTTTGCGATTTTCTTTTTAATATTTCGTGCGATACCATACATCACGCGACGGGTACCGGCACGAATACCTGCGATTCTATGTGCGTGGGTGGGACTGATGGGGTATTTATTTATATCGGGGATGGATGTTGCGACAATTCGTGCGTTCTTGATGACAACACTGGTATTCGTGGCATTTATATTTGGGCGCAACGCAATTTCAATGCGTAATATTTGCATGGCGTTTTGTTTGATATTTCTGATAAACCCGCACTATGTTATGCAGCCAGGATTTCAATTATCTTTTTCGGCGGTGTTTGGATTGGTTTGGTTCTGGGGTGATGTGCAATATGTTAAACGCACACACGGTCAAAAAATATTACGCGCAATCTATGTAACAATTATGACATCCATTATCGCAACATTATTTACCGCACCATTTGTTGCGGCACACTTCTTTGCAATACCGATTTATGGTTTGATTGGAAATTTGATTTTATTACCAATATTTTCTTTTGCGATTATGCCACTGGTTATGATTGGGGCATGTGGGGCAAATTGGGCAACTGAATTTGCACATGGAATCTATAACTGGACACTGGGTGTTGCAAATTGGATTGCAGAATTACCGGCATCTACAATCGTGATGCCACATATTTCAAACATGGCAATGGTGTGTTTTATCATTGGATTGGCATGTATAATGTTTATCCGCGCAACGCGATTGCGTGAAAACTGTATTATTGGCGCGATATTTATTTGCACAGGTTTAGCAATAACCATGACACAGCGCACACCAATATTTATGTCAACGCATGATAATGAACTGGTTGCGATGCGGCGCGCGGATGGTGAATTAGAATTTAATAAAATACGCGCATCAAAACACTATTTTGCGTTTGATACATTTATGCAGATTTCAGGCAATGCGCCCAATGCCACACGACACAAACATAAATGCAGTCGTGGTGTCTGTGAATTTAAGTCTGATAAATTCACAATAATGTACACACAACGCTTTATGCCGCTGGTTAAAAATTTGAATAATTGGTGCGCGGACGATGGTGTCGATTACATCGTTTCATATCTGGGCATAGATGCACCGAATTGCAATCACAAAATTTTACGCAATGCGTTTATAATTTACGATAACGGTCGGGTTGAATATGTGCGCGCTAATCGACATTGGCATAATCGGCACGAATAAAATACAGACCCGATGCCGGCGCAGTGGGACCGGCCACGCTGCGATTTTTTGCCGCCAGTATTTCATCAATATCATATGGTTTGCCAACACCAATTTCAATCAAAGTGCCAACAATATTGCGTACCATGTGGTGCAGAAATGAACGCGCAGAAAATTCAAAAATAATTTCATCACCACTTTGCGTTATTTCGATTTTATCCAATGTTTTGATTGGGGATTTTGCCTGGCATTCAGATGCACGAAAACTGCTAAAATCGTGATTACCAATTAACTGCTTTGCGGCGGCGCGCATTGCATCAATATTTAATTTCCGTGGCACCCAATAAACACGATTTTTTTGCAGTACCGGCGCCATTGGACGATTTAACACAACATATTTATAATGGCGCGCAATGCAATCAAAACGCGCATTAAATTCATCCGATACAATTTCACACGCACGCACAACAACCGGTTTGCCGGTCATGTAAAAATTTAGCGCACGCATAACCGTCTGGGCCGGTGTATCACCCGGCAAATCAAAATGCGCCGTCATTGCAACGGCATGCACGCCTGCATCCGTGCGGCCCGCACCAACGACATCGGGGCGCATCCCACAAAATCCATAAATCGCATCTTTGACCAATGATTGTACGGACGGGCCCTGGGCATTTTCTTGCCAGCCGATTAAATCGGTACCATCGTATTCCAAGATTACTTTGTATCGTGTCATTATTTTGTTTTATCCGTTTTTATCGTGTGTGTGCCTGGCACTGACGACAACGCGTGTCGCCCAGCGATAACAGTATTTCTAATTTCAGTTGCCTAAAATCCGAACACGCATGACAATGTGTTCCCTTGCAATTCAAGCACGGACATTCGCCATTGTTATTGTGTTCAGACACACAGACATGAACACCGGTCAAAGCACATAATTTTTTATTATCTGACATGCTTATTCCCCATACTTTATCGGCGCACCACGCAGGCCGTTTACAAAACTTTTCCAATCCATTGGATTTTTGCCAGCTGGCTGAATCCGCGTGATTTTTAATTCGTTGTTTTCAATTCTGGTTTCCAAGATTTTTACATCCACACCACTAATTTTTGTACGCCCACACCCCAGCGCACGAATTTGATTATGTATTTGATACACAGATTTATTCCAATCAATTATTTCATCTGCGCCCGTCCATTTGTGGGTAAATGAAGGCGCACCATTCTGGGGCGTGGCAGGATATGCACCGGGATTCGCCAAATATTCAACCAACATATCCGCGCCGATTTTAGAAACTGTTTCTTCGACAGTTTCATTTGTGTCGTTTTCGCCAATTTCAAATTCACGACACATATATACATCGCCTGCATCCAATTCCGCCGTCACATCCATTAAACATACCGCAGATGTTTTGTCGCCATTATAAATTGCCGTCCTGATTGGTGATGGGCCACGATATTGTGGCAGACGACTTGGGTGAATATTGATGCACGGCGCAGACGATAAAACATTATCACGCAATATCACACCGTATGACACAACCACAATCATATCTGGGGTATAATTGTATTCGGCTATATTTGTATGCACGGTTAAATTATTTTCATCCGCCCAGACATGTACGGGTGACGGGGTTAATACTTTTTTACGCCCCACCGGTTTCGGCGCGCGCGTGAACACAGCCAGAATTTCATGACCTGATTTTTTTATTCTATCAAACATCGGGACAACAAATGCGTTTGTTCCCATCAAGACCAGTTTCATTTGCGGCGTCTCACTTTTCTCATAACCATTTCACGGCGTACCGGTGACAGATGGTCAATAAACAATGTCCCATCCAGGTGATCTGTTTCATGTTGAACAATGCGTGCCGGCAACCCCGACATTTGCGCGCCAACGCGTTCGCCACTTTCATTTGTCCATTCAACGGTAACCGATGCAGGACGGGTAACATTTGAAAATACCGGTAAATTATCCGCCCCCAGGACAGATAAACATCCCTCTTCCATGGTGCATTTTTCGTTGGACACAGATGTGATTTGTGGGTTTATCATGCGATATACCGTCTTGGTATCTGGGTCCATCATAACCAAAAAACGCGATAAAATTCCAACCTGGGGCGCGGCCAGGCCAACGCCATTTTGCGTGTCCATCATCGATACCATTTCGTCCAAGGTCGCCAGCAATTCCGGTGTTATTTCCGACACCGGTTCACATTTTTGACGCAAGACTAAATCGCCACAAAGTTTCATTTGCAACATGTATAAATCCTTATATAATAACGATATAATATCAAAGGAAAGGAAAATGACAACTTATATTTTCATTATGTTGGCGGTTATTATTGTGTTACTGGTTGCGGTATTGATGCGTAAACCCGTTGTGGATATATCGGCCCTGCGCGAAGATAATGCAAGATTACGCGAACGGTTGGCAGAACGTCTGGGGGCATTATCACAGAACGCAATCGAACTGAAAAACATCAGTGGCGATATCGCAAATTTCAAAAATATTTTAATGGGCAATAAACAGGCACGCGGAACATTTGGCGAACGACAACTGGAAGATTTGGTCGCAGATATTATGCCACCAGAAACATATGCATTTCAAAGTGTCATGGAAACAGGTGTACGACCAGACTGTATAATCCGCCTGCCATACCCACCGGGGGACATGATTATCGACAGCAAATTCCCACTGGAAAGTTATAATCGCATGATGACAAATCACAACGATATGATGGCACGCAAACAGTTTGAATTAGATGTACGCAAACACATTGATGATATCGGCGCAAAATATATTATTCCGGGCCGCACGGCGGAATCAGCCATGATGTTTATTGCATCAGAATCTATATTTGAAACACTGCATCGCGAATTTCCAGACACAATCGAATATGCAGGTCGCAAAAAAGTCTTTATCGTTTCGCCATCAACATTGTGGGCAACATTGAACACAATTCGTGCGGTACTGTCAGACATCAAAATCAAACGCGTTGCAGCCAAGATAAAAAAAGAACTGGAAATGTTGTTAACAGACCTGGGGCGGTTGGGTGACCGCGCAGCCAAGGTGAACCAGCATTTTGCCATGGCACAAACAGACATTGAACAATTGCAAACATCAATTGGAAAAATTACACCACGCGCAGAAAAATTGCGCGCCATGGATTTCGGCGAAGAATAAAAAAATAATCTTAAAAAAAATCCCCCAAACGGGGGATTTTATTTTTAGTTCTTTTTTGGGAACCGAACGGCGGCTTGGGCCGCGGCCAGACGTGCGATTGGCACGCGGAACGGTGAACAAGACACCGAATTAAATCCACACTGGTGGAAAAATGCGATGGATTCTGGATCACCACCGTGTTCACCACATACACCCAAGTGGATATTTTGGCCCTTGGTCGCGCGCGCTTTGTTAACCGCGTCTTTAATCAACAGACCAACACCCAACTGATCAACAGATGCAAATGGATCCGCAACATATACACCACGGGCGCGATATTCATCCAAAATCTTGGCTGTATCGTCACGGCTCATACCCAATGTTGTCTGGGTTAAATCGTTTGTCCCAAATTCAAAGAATTCACAAGATTCTGCGATTTCATTTGCCAGAACGGCTGCGCGTGGCAATTCAATCATAGAACCGACCGTGTATTCAACAGATTCGCCTGTTTCTGCAAACAATGATTGGGCGGTTGCGTCGATAACTGCTTTGACAATATCAACTTCTTTTTTCGAACCAACCAATGGAACCTCGATTTCTGGGAATACGCGGATGCCTGCCTTTTTAACTTCCAATGCGGCGGACAGAATCGCGCGTGTCTGCATTTCGCAGATTTCTGGGTATGTAATCGCCAAGCGGCAACCACGATGACCCAACATTGGATTTTGTTCATGCAATGTTTCCGCACGCGCTTTGATGAATTCAACAGATTTGCCAATATGTGCCGCTAATTCTTCGATTTCGGCATCTGTATGTGGCAAGAATTCATGTAGCGGTGGGTCAATCAAACGGATTGTAACCGGCAGACCATCCATAATCTTGAACAATTCTACAAAGTCTGATTTCTGGTATGGCAACAGTTTTGCCAATGCCGCACGGCGACCGGCTTCGTCTTCGGCCAGAATCATCTCTCTCATATCCTGGATACGTGATGGGTCAAAGAACATATGTTCCGTACGCGCCAAACCGATACCTTCGGCACCAAAGTCGCGCGCCTGTTTGGCATCTTTTGGTGTTTCTGCGTTTGCCTTGACCGTTAATGTCTTAATCTGGTCAACCCATTGCATCAATGTACCAAAGTTACCCGTTAATTCCACAGATACAGTTGGGATTTTGCCTTCGATAATCTGGCCCTTGGCACCGTCGATTGAAATCCAGTCACCTTCGTTAATAACAACACCAGATGTCGTTTTCAATGTTTTGGATTCATAATCGATTTTGATGTCTGGTGAACCCGATACACATGGTGTACCCATACCACGTGCAACCACCGCGGCGTGTGATGTCATACCACCACGTGCAGTGATAACACCCTGGGCTGCGTTCATACCGGCAATATCTTCGGGTGATGTTTCGATACGAATTAACATTACCTTTTTACCTTCGGATGCCCAACGTTCTGCGTCTTCGGCATTAAATACTGCCTGACCAACGGCCGCACCTGGGGACGCCGGCAGACCGGTTGCAATAACTTTCTTTTCCGCTTTTGGGTCCAACATTGGATGCAGCAAGTGGTCTAATTGATCCGCACCAACGCGCAGGATTGCTTCTTCTTTGGTCAGCAGGCCTTCTTCGACCATTTCAACCGCCATACGGACAGCCGCCGCCGCCGTACGTTTACCATTACGGCACTGTAACATCCACAATTTTCCATGTTCGATTGTGAATTCCATGTCCTGCATATCTTTGTAATGCCGTTCCAGTTTTTCACGAACATCACACAGTTCGGCATATACCGATGGCATTGCTTCTTCCAGAGACAGACGGCCAGAATCATCCTTGCTCATTGGCTGTGGTGTGCGAATCCCCGCCACAACGTCTTCGCCCTGGGCATTAATCAGGTATTCACCATAGTATTTATTTTCACCAGTTGCTGGGTCACGGCTGAAACATACGCCGGTGGCAGAATCATCGCCGGAATTACCAAATACCATCGCCTGAACATTAACGGCGGTACCCCAATCAGCCGGGATATTATTCAATTTACGATATGTGATGGCCTTTTTGCTCATCCAAGAACCGAATACGGCACCGATACCCATTTCTAACTGTTTCCATGGATCCTGGGGGAATACTTTGCCAATTTTAACACCGATTTCTTTGAACTTTTCAACCAAGTCTTTCAAATCGTCGGCCGTCAATTCTGTATCCAGTTTGTAACCCTTGTCTTCCTTCATACGTTCCAAGGTATGTTCAAACAAATCGATATCTGCACCCATAACAACTTCGCTGAACATCATGATAAAGCGACGATATGAATCATATGCAAAACGTTCGTTACCGGAAATTTTTGCCAATGCCTTGACCGTGTCATCGTTCAAGCCCAAATTCAATACGGTGTCCATCATACCTGGCATAGATACGCGTGCGCCCGAACGCACAGATACCAACAATGGGTTTTCCAAGTCTGCGAATTTTTTACCCATAATGGATTCAACATGCGCGATACCGGCACGCACCTGGTCCATTAAATCGACGGGATATGTTTGCCCATTTTCATAGTAATATTTACATACATCGGTTGTCACCGTAAAGCCCGCCGGCACCGGCAATCCAACCAAGTTCATTTCAGCCAAGTTTGCACCCTTGCCACCCAGCAGATTTTTCATATCTGCCTGACCTTCGGCCTGGCCATTACCAAAGGTATATACCCATTTATTGCTCATGGTTTCTCCTTAAGTGTCATTAGATTAAAATGCCCCACGATTGTGGGGCAAGATAAGCCGAATTGCAAGAAAAAAATCGGCACAAAAACCGATTTTTTATTTTTGATGCATCTTTAATTCCGCCAATAATTTTGGCCAACACTTATTTTCAAACCAGTCGCGCCCCTTTAAGGTTTTGCCCAGGCATTGGATTGATGACATTGGACACATATGCGTAGCAAATTCAGTTCTAGCAAATTCAGATTGATGTCGTTTGAATAACGCTTCGGGCGCGGCGCCACAATCGTGCGCGTATTCCGCCAAACGGCCATAGAAATCAGATGGACATGCCGATTCCTGGGATACAGTTATCATATCATCCTGGACATATGGGCCATGGTTCGCCAACATTTCCCAACATGCCGCACGATTGCGACAAATATCACCACGACATGGAATATTCGCACAATATTTTACAAAGAAATTTGTTTCCTTGAATTCAGGCGACATATAAAAATACTGACGCGGGCAATATGTCTGCTTAATCGTTGGCGCAATATCAAGATAGGTCATAATAAATCCATTTTGCTGTATTAAATTTATTATATGCCAGTGTTTCGCATTGTCAAGTTACATTACATCATACACGCACAACAAATCGAATACAATTTTGATACATCTGAATCAGACCGGGAATTTAGCACAATCGGCGCACGCGCCCCCAGAACCAGTCCACCAAAAATCCAATCACCAAATTGAACCATCGCCTTGATTGTATTATTGCCGGCCTCTATATTATGAAACAGCAATATGTCCGCATTGCCCGTAATGGGGCCAGTAATACCCTTTTTATCCGCCGCGCGACGCGACACCGCAATATCAAATGCAATTGGGCCAGATATGATACAGTTTTTTATTTCGCCACGCGCGTTCATTTCTTGCAGGGCCGCCGCATCAACGGTGGCGGGCATCTTTGGATTTAATGTCTCAACCGCGCACAGGGGTGCAACACGTGGTATATCCACCCCCATGTGGCGTGCAAAATTTACCGCATTGTTTATTAGGCCCACCTTGGTTTCTAAATCTGGGTACATAACCATTGCGATATCGGTCAAAAACAATGTGCGGTCATAGGTGGGCGAATACATTATTGCAACATGTGATAAAATGCCGTCACCACGAATACCTGATTCACGGTTCAATACAGCCCGCAAAATATCCGCCGTATGAACCAGCCCCTTCATCAAGATGTCGGCACGACCATCGCGCACCAAGCCAACCGCACACATCGCCGCCGAAACATCATCGGCACAATGAACAATTTCAAATCCGGATATATCCAGGTCGCTTGCCATCGCCATGGATTTTATTTTGTTTTCATCGCCACATAAAATTGCGTTTGCAAACCCCATATCGCGCGCACGACATACCGCGCGCAGTGCATCAATATCATCCGCCGCCGCCAATGCAATCGTACGCAGTTTTGCCGGGCGCATCGCCATTAATTTTTCAACAAAATCCTGATTCATGTTTTCTTTTTCCCTTTTGGGGTACAGCATAGGATATTTTTATTACATTTCGCAATTAAAAAATCCCCCAAACGGGGGATATTTTTAACTACCTTGTTGGACTTGGTCGCATTTCAATGTGTCTTCATTGAATACATAACCTGTATTGCATACGCAGGCACCATTGACATTGGTTGCGTTCGTTTGACATGTACATGCCGTTCCACCCCATGTACCACCCGTGGTTACGCACAGGTATGCTTTGGATTCTGTGGCCGCGGCACTGTTAATCATGTTCTGAATCCATGTTTTCATGCCAGACAAAGTGGTACCGGCACTGGCATCGCCATTAACGGACATGCACGTCATTATTTCTGCACGGCATGCATTAACCGCAACATTATTCGCAGTTCCAGATGTTTTTGTGTCATCATAACCGTTCTGGGTTATACATGATGACACCTCGGCAATACAGCTTTCTGCGTGATCCGCAATTATTTCATCCTGGGCCGCCTTGATCTGAATCATCGTACGACGCAGATACTCTTTGACAACTTCGTTGGCTGGATTATATTCACCGTCATCATCGTATGTGTAATCTTGACACTTGTTCAAGACAGACATGCACATACCATGGTTTTTACCATCCAGGTTGTAGCCAATCTTATTTGCCAAATATTTTGACATTACCATATCTGTTGTTATTGGCATTTCATCCGTAATAGTCGCATCAATATAACTATTTAGGGTATAATCTGCTGTACACCATGCATTTTTACTATCAGCGTTCCATGTGGCATACAAGCCTGTTGTTGGACAAAATGCGGGACCTGTTGCATTTGCCCCCTCAGATATCGCCTGGCCTGGCATAGAACCGATTACAACCTCGCCATTTACAATATATTTGCCCGATGGATCCAGACAGTTTTCATAGTCTGTTCCACATACAAAGTCATCCTGCATACATGAATCCAATGCGTTTACACAACCACGCAGGTCATATGAATTCTTTTGCTGGGCAACCATTAAACGCGCACGTTGTAATACAGATTGTGCATTGCGTACCGTCGATTTCATTTGATCGTTGGCATCGGTCAATGCGCGTTCGTATGCAACACACTGTTTATCGATTTCCAAATCATATGAATTTGTAATAACAGCAATGTCAACACCCTGGGCCTGGCAATCTGTTAAAACCGCAACCTTGCAACGCGATGCCGCAGTCTTGTACAATTCTTCGCCGCGCTGATTAGAAATGCTGGATGTGTTGGCCGTTGATGTCCCAAACAAACTGGATAAATCAAAACCAGTGCTGGCAATATTAAAGTCCAACAAACCAGATAAATCCATGCTGATACCAGATGACATTTCACTGGATGATGCAGTACCAGATTTAACATCGACAATCATGTTTTTAATCTTGTCCAAATCATTTTTGATTTGTGAACTGTCACTGGAACCCTGCATTGTGATTTCAGCCTCGGTCTGGGCGAACAAGGTTTCGATTTCATCACCGGTCAAACCGATATACTGAATCTTTTGGGCAACATCTTGTAAACTTTCGGTTGCTTCTTTCAACGCCTCTTCGGTTTTGGCATAGTTTTTAACATTTTTCGAACAAGAACAACGTCCCTGGTTATCATCCAGAACATTACAGAAGTTATCCATACATTCTGTATATTGTGCCTTGCAGAAATCTGTGATTTGCGCCAATTCATCCATTGATTTGGTCATTTCTTCGGCACTGACCGTGGCGGTTGTTGTTGCAGTTGTCGAATTTGCAACACGGACAGCCGGCGCACGACTGGCAACGGATGCAGTACTGGCCCCGACGGTACGAACACCAACACGACCGGTGTACAATGGTGTATTAACCGTGTCTGTTTGAACAATAGATGCACGGGCGGTTGTTGCCGGACTGGCCGAACGGGCCGTACGACGCGATGAAACATTTTGTGTATTTGTTGCACGCGTTGATGCCGCACGTGATGCCGTACCACGTGTCATCGCATTGCGTGTTTGGGAAATATTAGCCGCCGCACGTGACGCAACCGCACGCGATGGCGCCGTTGCAGATGCACGCGTTGTCGTTTTCACAGCCGGCACAGAACGTGTCGCACGCGATGATGAACGTGTTGATTTGCGAACAACTGTATTTGGGGCCGCAACAGAATTTTCGTTTTCTTCCATACCAATTTCGTCATCAACGACAACATCGTCGTCAAACATTTCGGCATCCGAATATTCAATAACATCTTCGTAGAAAACGGGTGCAACCTCAGCAAATGCGGGCATTACCAGCAGTCCACTTAATACAGCAATAAATCTTTTCATGGCTTTTTCTTCCCTTCTCTTAGGGATATTTTATCACATAGTCACAATTCAAACAAGCGAAAAATAGACAAAAATTTTTAATTTCTGAACAAATTCCTAATTCATTAAAAAATATAATGAATTTGACTTGTAAAATTATTTTTATTTGTATTATACTGTATCGCTATAAGGATATAAAAGAATTGGCAATAATAAAAAAAGTTTCTTGGTGTATTTTGTGCCTGCCGCTAATAGGATGCACGACCGTGCCAACATCGACAAATGATAAGCGTCTGGACGGATACAGCGCCAAGGTAACGCGCAATGATTTCAAATACGACCCATACAAGACACCGATTGCACAATGTTATGCAACCGAATTGGCGGCGGGTGACGATATTTCGGGCGCAACATTAATCGAAGATGGACTGTCCGCGTTTGTTATACGATCTGCATTTGCACGCATGGCAACAAAAACCATTGATTTGCAGACATATATTTACAGTAATGATTTTTCATCCAAGGTTTTAATTGGCGAATTGAAAAATGCGGCCGATCGCGGTGTCAAGGTTCGAATACTGCTGGACGATTATGGAACAAAATCTGACATAGTGGATGTAATGTTATTGAACCAGCACCCTAATATAGAGGTCAAGGTTTTCAATACCGTTAAAACGCGCAGCAAACTGTTGTATTACCCCCAGTTTTTAATGGACTTTAACCGCTTGAATTCGCGTATGCACAATAAACTGTTCATTGTGGACAATGTCGCGTATATCACAGGTGGCCGCAATGTAGGCAGTAATTATTTCTATCCAGAAACCGCATCTAACTTTTCAGATACCGATGTTTTGTTTATTGGCGAAATGACCAAGCATGCAACAAAAAGTTTTGATGAATACTGGAATCATCATCTGTCTATTCCGGCATCTGCATTTCCACGCGCTAAAACAAATCGCGGGTTAAAGAAACTGGAACGTGAATTTGCAAAAATTACAGAAAAAAGTGCCGGCGAGGTTGACAGATACAACAGCATTATCGCAATGGCACAACGCGAATATCAAACAAAAAACTTTGATTTTAGTTGGGGACGCGGTAAATTCTTGGCCGACCCACCGTCCAAGGTCGAAATGACAATGGACGAAAAAGAAGCATATCGTGGCGACATTGTTAAGGCACTGCAACATCTGTGGGACAAGACCGACAATTCAGTATATATGTCGGCGGCATATTTTGTACCGGGACAAGGTGGCCTGGAACACATGTTGCACGAAGAAAAATCTGGCGTACACATGACAATTGTGACAAATTCACTGGCATCGACAAATGCGCCAACCGTTTATGCAAAATGGGAAAAGTATCGCAAGCAATTGATTGAATCCGGCGCAGATGTGTATGAGTTTATGGTGTCGGCTGAAAATCTGCGGGGCAAAGAACACGATCGCGAAAGAAAACAATCCAGTTTTTCTGTTCTGCACAGCAAAACCATGGTGTTTGATGACAACATTTCATGGATAGGCAGTTTTAACCTGGACCCACGCAGCGCATATTACAATACTGAAAATGTGGCGATTTTTGAAAGCCAGGATTTTGCCACTAAACTGCGCGCAATGATTATGAAAGACACCCAGACATCATGGCGCGTCACACTGGACGAAGACGGCGATCCAATTTGGACCGGCAGTCGCCCAGGCGATAAAAAACCACGCGTTCACAAACACGCACCAGACACATCAATATTCCGCCGCGTGTGGAAATCAATTTGCAGTCTGGTTCCAGAAAAGTTTGTATAAAAATCCCGCCATCTGGCGGGATTTTTTCAAAGTTCAAAGTGCAAAGTTCAAAGTGCAATTGTAGATTCTATTAATTAATACTTCGCTAAATAAAAGTTTAGTGGGGTAAGTCCTAGCAAAAATTTGCAAAAATTTTGTCATTACCGCGCAGGCGGTAATAGGGCTTTTCAAATCGCGCACACAGTGTGCCAAATAAATGTGTGTAATTTTTATAGACCCTATCCCCGCCTACGCGGGGATGACAATTTTCTTGTCAGAAAATTGTAAAAAAATACTCCGCCAAACTTTTATTTATCGCGGTATTCATGTCTCACTTGTCCCACGAAGCATTCCGCGAAGCGGGATGTTTCATATCTCATTAAAAATCCCGCCAGGTGGCGGGATTTTTTTATTTATCGGCCTGTGCAGCCCGCATGTTTTTCCATTCTGTTTCCAGCCATGTACGGATGGCAACTTCGTCTTTCTCGTCAACACCAATTGCATCCCGCAAACAATATTCACGCAACGCTGCGGAATCAGTATTATCATTTTCGCCTTTATCACCATATAATGTACCGGCGGTTATGGCATCGCCAATTGCCTTTAACGCTTCGGCGGACGACCCCGTACCGTTCAAGATTTCGTTCAATGTCACGATATTGCGACATGTGTTCGTTGTGTAATCCTGGGTATTTTTACACTTGGCACTGTCAGCCTTGTCGATGACGGCCTGGAACTGGGCCATTGATGGCGAACAAACCATTTCTTCGTAGCATGATGGAACGTTCGCAACCTGGGAACAGTATGTACGGATACGCGACACGGTCCAAACAGTGCTGTTACCTGGGCCATGGGAATCCAATTGTGCATCATAGCATTCATACAGTTCACTTATACAATTATCGAAATTCGTGCTGGCCGCGATTGCCGCAGAACGAATTGATTCTTTTTCATTGGTTGCAAATTCCAAACGCTTTTGTTGCAGGGCCTGTTGAGCGGCAACCTTTTGATAACCAATATTCTGTGCAGTTTGGCGCAATTGTTCACCATACGCATCACAGTCTGCATTGGCATCCAACGCATATTTTTGCATAATACTGCGACGTGCATCAGCAACCGGCCCACGCAGGGATGCATATGGATCACCCGATGCAGATGAATACCCAAAACATGTCGCAGAATTTGATGCCGTGTAATTAGTATTAGCCTTAACAAAATTCAATTCATATGTACCGGTATTGTTTACGGTAATCTGGCTGTTATAATTATATGGACACTGTGATTGGCCGTTACCGCATTTGCGACCACCCGATGGTGGTTGGCCACATGCCTCATAAATTCCGTTAAAGCAAGAATCCAAAACGCGCGAACATACATTATTATGTGCATATTCAAATAATTCATACCCCCA
The DNA here is from genome assembly GCA_017472065.1 of Alphaproteobacteria bacterium. GTDB lineage: Bacteria > Pseudomonadota > Alphaproteobacteria > Rs-D84 > Rs-D84 > Enterousia. Next base: position 38,872 of record JAFURB010000008.1, read on the forward strand.
TGTTTCCGCCAAAGAATCCTTTAGATTATCACGATCGGCCATAGAACCTGTGATACCGGCAAGGTCACCAACGACACTGGAAATCCCTTCGAATGCGGACAGCAAATCATCTGTATCGTCTTTCAAAATTGTGACGGTTTGATCTTTGGCCTTGGCCCATGCTTGCAAGGATGCCAAGATGTCAGAACTGGACCCATCTATATTTTTTACATCAAACCCAAATGAATTACCTGTGCTATCACAATAACTGGGCTTTTCACACGCAGATGTGCTGGGATAAATGCCATGCTGGTTACACCATTCAACCGCCTCGTCTGAACTTGCGCCATATTGATCGGTAACTTCCTTGTACGATACGCAGTTCATAACCTTTTCAGCATCGGTTAACTGGAACGCTTCGGATACATCTTTGCCCTTGTTCGCGATTAACAATGCCAATTCCCCAGAAACCTTTATCAATTCTTCGTTTGCGGTTTCCAGTTGGGCTTCGGCTTCGGCAAACGCCTTGACACGACCGGCGCATGCACAACGGCGCTGGGCCGCGTTACGCGCAGTACAAATTTCGTCCATACATGTATAGTACGATTCCATACAGTTGTTAAACGCATCTGTAGAAATTAAACCAGTACTGGAATCAATAATATTCGAATAGTTACCAGTGTACAGTTTGCTGGTCAAATATGTTAGGTTACCAGTTGTAGTCTTGGACCCGCGGATTGCGGCACCCTGGTGCGAAACGCGTGCCACATCAACATTGCGTGCACGAACAGTGCGACCCGAACGGTTGGCGGTTGTACGCGTTGCCGCCGTCGTTGCCGTGCGCGCAACAACATTACGAGACGCAACACCGCGCGATGACGCAGTGCCCATATTCGCCGTTGTTGTGCGGGTTGTTGTACGCGTTGCAACACCACGCGATGGGGTCGCACGCGATGCACCCGTCGCATTTGTTCCGCGTGAAACAGTTGTTGTCGCCGTATTGGAACGTGGACTGGCCCGGCCAGAACGCGCCGCATTACCAGCACGCATGGCCTGGGGCGACAATGCCGCACCCGCATTTGCCGGCGCAATTGGATCCGCCAATGCGGCACGCATCGACAATAATGTCGAACATGTTAAAAACGCACCACCCAGCAAAAAGATTGTGCCAACAGCATTTTTGCAACAATTTTTGAATTTATGACTTGTCATATTCATACTCCCCCGCGCCTGGGCGTCCCCAGGAATCCGCACTTTTTTATGCATTTATGCCACGCACAATGCATACATACTTTGTATTATTATAACATTTTTGTGGGGGGCTGTAAACATCAAAACACGCAAAATGCAAACGATTATTTATTGCCATAATATAATTTTGCATATTCTGCCATAACATCAACCACCATGCCACGATAACCAAATTTATCCCAATGATGATCCGCCATATAAAGTCCACCGTCAAACGAACCGAATATTGCTGTTTCCCAATCTATGAAACCAACAATATCAAATGTTTCGGGGTCTAAAATAAAATTCTGCCAGATATCATTATGAAACCAGCCATATAAAAATCCGGGTTTGGCGGTCTTTTTAGGTTTCAAATCAGAAATTTCAGATGGATTTGCACAACCTATTTCATACATAAACAATGCAACCTGACGCGCAATATGATGACGATTTGCCATTGCAACACGGGGTGGAATATCACTTAATGTCACACCGGGAAAGAATTCGTATTTACGAACCGCAATACCGTTCCATTTTATAATTTCCATTTCTGGAATCTTAAATGTCGTATATTTTCGCAACGCCGTTGTTATCCGCAATTCACGCAGGGCGCGCGCCGCACCATCATCATGCAAAGGAAACTTGAACGCATATTGCGAACCGACCAAGATGATAAAATTACTGCACCCGTATCCAACACATGTTTTTATTGGTAAATTTTTATCACTAAAATAATCACGCACAAATTTTATGTACGCATGCGTATTGTAACGCAATTTCACACGCACCATATCACGACGCGATTTGCCCGGAATAAAACCACACACAATATTAGACAGTAAATTACGAATTTTCATAGCAGCACCCATTAAAACCGCAAACGCGTTGCGTTTATGAAATTTGGCAGCGACCGACGGGAATGTAAATCCCCATATTCGCCAATGGCTCTATGGGCCCCATTCGCTACGTAAGGTTCAAACTTCGTTTACAACTCGTTTTCACCAACTGACGCCCCGAACCCTACGGGTCCAATTTCCGTGGTTTGCACAAATTTCATAAACGCGTTGCGTTTATGAAATTTGGCAGCCCCAACGGGAATCGAACCCGTGTCGCCAGAATGAGAATCTGATGTCCTGACCGCTAGACGATGGGGCCATATCGTGCATTTTATATGCTTTCGGGATTTTTTTCAATCGTTTTATAGTATAATTTATCATACGCAACCGCAACACGATCCATAAAATGACTGGCAATTGATACATGGCGACGATGGAACAGGTATTCAAAGTCACCAAAAAAGCAATCTTCCCAGTCAATCATCGCAATCACACGATGGGTCGTCGTATCAATCAAAAAATTATCGTATATGTCCGCCTGGGTCCAACCATATCTGTACCCGGGCATTGCATCCGGCGCAGGTTTCAAATCCGCGATTTCCATCGGATTTGCACAACCAATTTCATACATAAACCGCGCAATTTGTTCGGCAAATTCATCAATATGTGCGTACGCATAATCCGTGGGCAATTTTCGAAACTGAACCCCAGAAACAAAATTATATTTACGAACAACACGGCCGTTATGTTCCAGCAATGTTACCGGCGGCACATAAATATGTGACAGTGGCCCCAACGCATCAACCAATCTTTTTTCGCGACGCGCCAAAATATCCGAATCATCACGGCGCAGTGGAAATTTATATATGTATTTATCATTAACACTGACCAGTAAACTGCGCGCCTGATATCCAACAAATGTACGAACGCGACGGGGGCGCGCGCCGATATCATGACGAATAAACCGCATTATCGAACGCATATCAGAATTCATTACAACACGCACACGACGACGCGTGTCTTTGTTAGGAATAAATCCACATACTATGTTTGAAAAAAAACGATGTAAAGATGATGCCATGTTAAAATTAATGCCCCATACCAGGGGCAAAATTATCTAGATTTCCAGTTTGCCATTTGTTGCGACCAAATCAGCCATCATTTCGATTTTACCGCCCGCTTCGCGGATTAATAGGTCACCCGCGGCGATTTCTGCAAAATCCAACGCATCAGATACATACGCATCCAATTTACCGGCGGCAACCCATGCCAAATCCAATGCCGGACAACCCGTACGCAATGTGTTTTCGCCCAAGACAGGACGGGAATCAGATGTATTATACGCAATTGTCGCGTCCCCCATTTCTTTGATATTAGAAACACTGATACGCGCGGAATGATATGCCGAAAACACATATGCGCCACGACCCGATTCTGCGTAATACAAACGTTCATCAATTGGGGAATAGACCAATGCGATTTTTGTTTCATCATTTGAACGCAACGCCAATGAAATCGCAAAATGTGGATTGCCACGCACAAAATTAGATGCGCCCGACAATGCCAAAACAAATTCGTCACGACCATCACCATCACGCGAAACATCTGGGGTCAACAATCCCGCAGATGGACGAACCAGGGTCAGGTCAGATAAAATACTTTCTTCGATACGGGCAGATGCCTTGGCAACAAAGTCACGCGCGCCACGCAGGGATTGTTGCAGATTTTCAACCTCGCCAAAGTCACGGCGCAGGGACGATGCCGTCCGCTGTAATGCCATGAACATTTTATTTAATTCGGTTGAACCTTTAATCAGCAATTCCATATCCCGCCCCCATCAGAGAAATGAATTAATCTTAGAAATTAAAGCCTGCATATTTGTTCTTGAAATCAGATGCGCGTTGACCCTTGTCAGCGGTGTTTGTACGCTGGCCAGTCCAGGCAGAATGATTCAAGTTATCCTGGGATAAAATCAGGTCTTTCTTAACAGAAGAGTACATTTTTACAGTGTTACCATCCGTCATTGTGACGTTGATTTCGTGGTATTCTGGATGAATTCCTTTTTTCATAATATCGTCCTTTTATAAAATTTAAGCCAGGTAATTATATAAGTATTTTTACAGAAATCAAGCAATAATAGCATTTTAATATCGGCCAATACATCCCAAATATGAATTACCCGTCGATTCCAATACACTGATAAACTGTGACTGATTGGCCCCAGAAAACAGCGCCAATATCGTCCCCGCATCTGTTGCCAGCATATCCGCAACCGTCGCAATCCCGGAATTCATTTTCTTGAAGAAACCACTGGTCGGATAGATTTCCGCCGCCAGCAATTGATTCTTGCCAGATGAATTGGCATTTTTATCAGATTCAATAACCATCAACTGACATTCTGGGGAAATAATAACCTTGTCCGTGACAACCGCGTTGCCACCCAACAATTCACCCCACCAACCGGTCGATTCGCAAAATACAGGATAATAAATACGCGCATTTGGATTTTCAGCCAAGATTTCAGATAAATCTAAATCACCTGTTACAACCGTTGGCATCGTGCCAGTGGCGGTATTTATAACCTTGCGCGACAACTGATATTCTGAATCGGTCGTTGTTTTGCGTGGCCAGTAAAGAATCGGAAACTGTGTCGTCATTGCTATGAATTATATCAGATTCGGAAGATACAAAAAAGGGGGCTGGGTTAAATAAAGGACTTGATTTTTTATTTTTTCATTGTCGCCCATATTTTTTTCAGATTTCCCCATGTCGTTTCCAGGTCTTTTTTCAGTGTGTCATAGTACTTGGTTGATATGGAAACATTAAATAAACTCTTGGTTAGCGCGGGAATCGCCGTCATAAACATCGCAATAAATACACCCATTATTACAATCGTTATCAACGAATCGTTTCGCATCATTAGACCATCAATTAATAATTTCGAATCGCCTGATTCAATCGCCTGGAACAGACGGTCGCCACCACCCCAACGCCCAAATATCGCGTTCAAAAACATAATTGAAAAAGATACAAACAAGCCAGTTACCGCAAGGCCCGCCGTGGCATTAATCACATCATCGACAATTGCACGCATGTTTTTATTGTGCGACCCCTGGGGGAATATATTCCACCCCTTAAACAACCAGCCCAGAAAAGTCAACGGCAACAGCACCAGATCCATGGAAAGTTTAATAAATATTTCCAGAAAATATAGCGGTATCGGCAATAACGCCGCAAAAAACAGCAACATTACCAAAAGCCCTGCCGCAAACATCGGCACATTAGGGAATATTGGAACATCCCACATAATTTTATGCATGTACTTTTCATTAAATGCCATATTCATCAATGTCCATCCCGTTGTCATACCAACACCCGTCATTTGATGCACATTGGCCACCTGGCACGCCAGGTTGTGTCGCAATTTGGGCGAAAATGCACCCTGGGATGCGGCATCTGATGATACAGTCACAGGGTCCGCAATCGCCGTTGCAACAAGGCATGAATTAAATGTTTCATCACCGATAACTGCACGATTCATATAAAGCCCGATATTGAACACAGGTTCAATCACAACATCTGTTAAAATTCTTGGAACCGGGGCCAATAACACCGCTGACACAATTCCCAGTTTTACAAAATGCGTTACAAACTTGTCCGACAATGCCCAACCATCAACATTACCGGTATCGGTGGCAAATGCCTTGTATAACTGCCACGCAATCCAGATTAATGTTACCGCAATTGCAAAGGGAATTATAAATCCCCCCAGCGCATCATACACACGTGGCAATATCCCAGACATCGTTGACATGATGTCGGAAAACATTTGACATGACCAACAACTGGAAAAAAACTTCATCGCATCGGCCATATTTACAGGCGCCATTGAACGGTATATTGAAAACCCAGCAATAGCCCCCACACCCGCAACCGCACCAACAACCCATGGCGCAACCGCCGATGCCCCAAACGGCAAGAACGATAAAAATGTTATCCAAAATTTTTTTAACATATCTTTTGTTTTAACTATATCATATTTTGCAACAAATGTGATATAATTGAAAAGATAAATAATTATAGAGAGAATGAATTTATTCAAAAAAATATTTATAGGGGTGGTGTTTGCGGTCTGTTTTTTTGACCCAACGGTGGCGCATGCGGGTAAAAACCTGGTGGATGCGTTGGATTTATCCCCATTTGTGCCAATAATTCTAGATGCACTGATGATGGTCGCCACAGGAACATATGAGTTCTTTGTCGGCAATGGCGATGGAATCATTTATATTTTTATCTGGTTGTTCCTGGGGATTTCGATGGGAATGTATTTGGTAAAAATGTATGCACCAAAAAAAGTGTTGGGATTTATCAACATGTCGGGTGGTGGCGAAATGTGGGACGGCAAGGCACAACCCAAAGATATTTTTAACAACATGTTAAAACCTGCGGTGCGTGCAATGATTGCCGCGGCACTGTTACTACAAATCAAACCAGTAATTGTAACCCAATGGTTGGTAAACCCGTTCTTGCAATTCGGTTCAATGTACACCAACGCAATTATTTCCACAATAAATGAAGCCGGCATTGTTAACCCAGACAAGGTAAAATGCCCACCAGAAATCGTAGAAAAAGCATGGATTACAGAATCATCGTGCGAATTTTTAACCCAGCCGGTGGCAGATTTAAGTCACGCAAACAATCAAATTATCAAACGCGGATTTGATTTCATAACAACAGGCCTGCGTGGATTGATGACATTGGTACCACATGGTGGCGAAAACCTGTTAAATATAATTTCAGGACTGTTTATTATATTCACATTTGTTGGATGCAACCTGTTTATGGCATTTTTGATTATTCAAGGTATATTCAATTTTGGGGTGGCATTAATGCTGTACCCGTTCAATGTTCTGGTATGGGTTACAAAGCCCAGCGATAAATGGTTTGATCCCCTGCCCCCGTTTGATGGTATTATCAAGGCATTACAGACCCTGGTTATAACAATGATATCGTGTGCATTTATACTGGGGTTAAATGTCGCACTGATTAAAGCATTGTTCCAATGGAACACATCTGTATTTGTCGTTGCCGCCGGCGGCACCGCAACGATGAACGTGCCATCGGTTGCAAACAGTGCGATGGGATTTGGACAACATTCTATTTTCTGGCTATCGGCAATATTAACATTTTATGTAATGCAACGCATATTTGATGTAACACGCGCACAACTGAATTCTTATACCAAGGGTATGGACGGTCTGTACAACCAGGTCAAGGGCGATGCAAAAACAACTGTTTCAAATATTAAAAAGACAGGTAAAGCAATCGGGACTGCAATCGGGTGGATTAAAAAGAAATAATGACAAACATAATAAATTCTTTTATCGACAATTCGGTTCAGTGTTGGGGCTGTGGGGTGTTTGACCGACTATTCCAAATAGTTTCAACCGCCGCGACACAAATGTATGAACAATTGACTTTTTTGGCAATGATAATATTTGTTGCACTGTTTACCGCATTGATTGTAAATGCTGTTTATCAAAACATTAAAAGTGGTGGTAACGACCCATTTTATAAAAAATCTATTTTGAAGGTTTTTATAAATGCGATTGTTGTATTGGGCCTGCTGGGGGCGGGGGTTGCGGTTCCAAAAATGGTTACACGGGTCACAATAGAACCGGCGGCATTGGTTGCACTGACATACACCCAGGCACTGACCCAGCAAGACATGGACACAGTCGAAGAAAAGGTCACATACCAACCGATGGAAATGGCCGACGATGGTTTTTTCCGACCACAATTGCGTGATACGATTATTATGCTGATGAAGACAACAATTACCCAATTTCAATCTTATATGAAATTGGGCGTCGCAATCATGGACAGCGCATTTACATGGAAGGCGTTGTTAGGGATTGGCGCACTGATTAAACATATTGGATTGTTCTTTATTGGGTTGTATCTATTTTATGGTTTCTTTAAGTTATTTGTACGGTTTTGCTTTTATTTTGTGGATATTATTGTTGCGATGGCGTTCTTTGCGTTCTTTTTCCCGATGTCTTTGATGCTGTTGGCGTTTGACGGCGCAGAACACATACCCGATGTTGTAAAAAATGTCAGCAAACATATCAGCAAAGATCAAATAAAAAAACTAATTAATGCAATCGTGGCGTTGGCATCATGTGTTCTGACATACACAATTATTATGATGGTTATTGCTAAATTCTTTTCTGACCCAGATGAAACAAATGTGGCATTGATGGAAAAAATTATGTCTGGTGAAGTATTTGAAGCAGATCTGAACGATGAAAATCTGGAAGCATTAACATTAATGAGTGTAACAGTGTTGGTATATGTGCTAAACTTTATTTACAAACAAATCCCACAAATAACAAGTATGATTTTGGGGGTATTTGGGGTAAGCGCAGAAAATCAATTAAGCGAAAAAATGGCAGACGATGCGTTAACATTATCTAAAAATGTTATTAACACAGCCGTCAGTGTCGGTAAAACAATCATAAACGGTGGCGAAGAAAAGAAAAGTTAATGAAGGGAAAAATAATTATCTTGGCCGTGAAAATTATTATGGGCGCAATCGCACTGGGGTTGGGGATATGGTATTTATCATCTGCAATCGGTGGGGCGGCATTGACATATTCCAGCATGGATAATTTTCTGACCGCGATTGGCGCTGAAAATGGCGATATTGCCAGTGTGAACGGATGTTTTATGTGTCGATATATAACAGATTTATTTTCTGTTATTGGTGATGCGACAGAACTGTTTTGGAATGCGATTTTGGACGGTCTGTTGGTTCTTATTGCGTTGGGATTTGGAATATATATAACATACACTGGTGTCGCGCATGTATGGGACGCGACAAAAAAGACCGCCGGGTCCAAGGTTGAAGATAAAAAAATTGAATTTAAGCCATGGTTTGAAAAAATATCAAAACAGGGTGTGCGGGTATTTATTGTTGCGGCACTGTTGGGCGGTGCAGCATTGGGTGGCCCAGAAACATTAAAGGCATTAACACATTTGGTAATTACACCTGTGCTGTATCTGGGGGGACTGTTGGGGATGGCGGCCAGCGGTGTAACCGATGCCGCGACATGTGCGATGGGCGCGGTGGACGCAGGCGAAATGATGTCACCAGTTCTGGGGCCGTTTATGTGTGTTATTGGCAATGTTAACAGTGTTGTGTTGGCGGGGGCCGCGGGTGGATTTTCACTGATGAACTATGCATGGTTGGGGATGGGCGGTGGCGCGTTCACATGGATTGCTGGATTATCATTGGTTATTATGTTTTTGGTTGTCGGATTTGATTTGTTTTTCCAGATATTATCTGTGGTATTCAAACTGATATTCTTAATCATATTCTTGCCTTTATTCATCGCGGCATTTGCATTTGAAGGGGCATGGAAATTGGCCAGTGGCCTGTTCGACAAGGGTATAAACATGTTAATTAATGCCGCAATAAAAATTGTGGTTATCACACTGAAAGTTGTGATTATATACGCAACAATATCATACGCAGCAGATTCTTATTTCCCGGGTCCCGTTGATGGATACAGTGTGATGTTACCACCAATGTTGGGGCAAAGTCCGGAAAATCCAGATGTTGAAACACTGTCTGTGATGAACGTGTTTTCAGAATGCGAACGCGTGTCGTTGGTTGACGGAAAAATGGACAAGGATAAATTTACATCTTGTTTTTCCGCCCAGCGCGCAATGGTCGAACGCCAATACCCGGGGGCATTTGATTTCTTGGACGATGGGTGGGATTTCTTGGTTATGATGGCGGCGTTGTTTGCGTTGTATTTCTTGGTACTGCGTGACAAGGTCGAAGGAATACTGGCATCGGTTGGGAAAGAAGACTTTGACTTTGGTGGTCAAATAAAGCAATTAGGAAAGAACATTTGGTCTGTGCCAAAACAAATTGCAAATGCAGTCGGCAAGGCCATGGATGAAAGGGCAATATAATTGATAAAGCGCATATGTAAATTTTTATCGATTATTATAATGGCACTGACGGTGGTCGGTGGTGGCGGTGCATGGGCGGCATCTAATCTGGGGACGGGTGACATTGGTGATTATGGCTCATGGGCAACAGATGCAAATCGTGATGCGTTAATTGGGTCACTGAATACCGACATTAATAAATTTGCCCCAAACGCAACAAAACAACTGGTTGCGGACTATGTCCCGGTTGAGGCAAAAGTTGGCCTGGCATTTATGAACGCATTGTCACATGTGGCACATATTATTGATAATTCACTGGCCCGGTTCGCAATCATATTTATAATTTTGATGTACATATTCTGGATTATGGGTGAATCATATCATAATATCCAAACTGGGTGGGATGTAAAAAAACTGGGCAAAGAAATTATAATTAAAACACTAAAGGTAATGTTCTGGATTTCTGTGCTGACATTTGGGCCGGCGGAAATGTTCATGATGCTGATGACACCAATTGTCTTGCTGGGGACATATATCGCAGACACAATATTAAACGCAGTATCAATGACAATTGGTATTCAATTGCCCGATACATGTGCCGCAATTCACAACTATGTATCTGCAAATATTTCGGCAACATCTGTGCTGGATGCAAATTCAGCCGCAAATATAATGTGTTTGCCAACACGGTTGGCGGGATATTTTTCCAGCGGTGTTGCACTGGGGTGGGAATATATTAAACAATCAATCGGAACCAGTGCATTTTTGTTTGTACTGGGGATTGTGTTTATTATTATGTTTATTGTAAATGCATGGAAATTTACATTTATGGCATTTGGTGTTATCGCTGACTTGTTCCTGGCAATCATAATGTTGCCGTTCACAGCCGTCGCAGAAACCGTTACAAAAACATCATACAAGGGCATACCTGGTACGGTCTATAACGCGTTTACCGGGTTATTTAAGACAGAATCATTAAAAGCACAAATTGGTCGCGTTGTCAGTGCCGCGATATACTTTGTCGTTTTAGCCGTCGTTATTGCAGTTTGCGTTGCATTAATGTCTGGTTTTGTTTCCGTTGATACAACGACATCAATTCCAACATTAAAAGACACCGGCATAATGCCAATGTTACTGACCGGATTTTTGGTATGGTACCTGGCAAGCAAGGCCGATGAAATCGCAAAAGATTGGGGTGGCAGTATCAAAGATGAATTTGGTAAAAAACTGCGTGGTGATGTCGAAACATTGGCAAAAGATGTCTATAATACCGGCAAAAAAATTTGGGAAACCATTAAAAAAGAAGACTAAACAACCGTTACAAAATCACGCGCAACCTTTTTTATTCCACGTGTCTTAAATGCAATGGTTAAAATTGCGCCGTCATCTTCGATAACAACACCCGAACCCATTTCGGCATGCGACACAAATTTACCCTTTAATGTATTATTTTGAACCGAGGTGCGGTGTGGCTTTGACGGCGTATCGTATGATTTTTGAACGGGCGCATAATATGTGCGCGCCCGTGGTGCGCCACCTTGAAAATCCAGGTAACGATTATCTATTTCGGTGATAAAACGACTGGGGGAATTGTATGTGCGCGAACCAAACATCATGCGCGACATTGCGTTACTGATTACACATATGCGACGGGCGCGTGTAATCGCAACATATGCCAGGCGCCGTTCTTCTTCTAATGCGCCTTCGCCAATGGTGCGTTCGTTGGGAAAAATCCCTTCTTCCCAAGCCGGTAAGAATACAGTATCAAATTCTAGTCCCTTGGCCGCGTGAATTGTCATAATAGATACAACATCACCCATTATGTCCGTATCATTATCATCGGTCATCATCAGGGCTGCCTGTTCCAGAAATTCTGGGATTGTATCATACTTGGAAATAACACCCGTGATTAATTCACGAATATTTGCCAGGCGGTCAGGCGCATCGGCATCTTTGGATTCATGCCACATTTTTATATACCCAACCCGATCTAATAATGTCTGGGCAGATTCACGGGGCGACATCGATTCCCAATCAAAATCAAATGCAGATAAAAATTCATCTGCGGCGGTGCGCTGTTTGGCCGACAATGATGCGTTGCGTAACCCTGTCATTAAATTAGGACCGGCGGCCCGAATCTTGGCAATGGCGGCATCGCCAAAACCACGACGCGGCCGACCAATCACACGCAAGAAAGATATATCATCAAATGGATACACCAATAATCGCAAATAAGCAATCGCATCCCGAATTTCTGCACGATCATAGAACTTGGTCGCACCAATTAATTTATATGGGATTCCGCGCGTGGCAAATGCTTCTTCGAACAGGCGCGACAATGCCCCTGTACGAATAAGAACCGCAAAATTACTGAATACCGGTTTGTCTTCGCGTTGGATGTATTCTGCGATTATGCGCGCTTCGTCAAAATCCGATGGCAATGTTAATACATAAACCGGTTCGCCATTATTTGTTAACTCATGTGGCTGCAACACTTTATCATAGCGATCATTGTTATGCTTGATTAGTGAATTCGCCGCATTCAAAATATTTGATGTACTGCGATAATTTGTCTCCAGCCTTTTAATTGTGGCTGTTGGAAATGTCTTTTTGAAATTAACAATGTGTTCTATTTCTGCGCCACGCCACGAATATATGGACTGATCCTCATCACCAACACAATATATTTTTGGATTTTCACGACCTCGTGTTAAAAATTTTAAGAATTCCATCTGTGCATTATTTGTATCTTGGAACTCATCGACCAAGATATATTGAAACTGGTTTTGATATCGCATCAGGATTTCTGGATGCGCGTCAAACATTTTCAATACACGCAAAATAATATCCCCAAAATCAACCGCGTTCAGGCGCGTTAATTCCGCATTATACGCATTAAATAATTTATCTTTGTTTTGATATGCAATAAGTCCCTTGTCCTTAATCCTAGAAAATTCTTCAACATAATCGGCCGGCGATTTGGTTGTTGACACATCGTTTAAGATTGATTTTATGACCGCCTTTTGATCGTCTTCGCCATAGATTAAAAAGTTTTGTTGCAATCCCGCCGCCATAGTATTCGCACGCAATATTCGCAAACATATCGAGTGAAATGTTCCTAGCCACATCATGTCTGCATTTGAAGACTTTTCTTGCACACGCGATTTTACTTCCCTTGCTGCTTTATTTGTAAATGTAATGGCTAAAATTTCCCAGGGTTTGGCCTGTCCTTTCCTCATAAGCACGGATGCCATTGCAGCAATAAGAACTGTCGTTTTGCCAGTACCCGCCCCTGCAGTTACCAATACCGGCCCATTATCAACAGCCTCTACCGCAGCGCGTTGTTCCGGATTAAGATTTTCTAGCAATGAATCCATAGTTTCATTATAATACCACAAACAATTATTATCAAAAACATATTTTATCATGGGATTGGGGAAATGAAACGCATTATATGCTTTGACATTGAAACAACAGGTCTGGAATTCGCACGCGGCGACCGAATTATTGAAATCGGTGCCGTAGAAGTTATTGACGGCATCGTCACAGATAACAATTTTCACGAATATGTGAACCCAGACGGTAAAATTATCCCGCCAGATTCATATATGGTTCATAAAATTTCTAATGCTTTTTTGGAAGACAAACCAAAAATGGCGGCAATCGCACCAAAGTTCTTGGAATTCATCGGGGACAGCCCAATTGTCGCACATAATGGATTTGATTTTGACTTTCCGTTTGTAAATCACGAATTATCAATGCTGGGGTTGCCACAAATTCCACGCAGCCAGCAGATGGATTCAATCGTTATTGCGCGAAATCGCGTGTTCGGCCCAAAAAGTTATTCACTGGACGCGTTGGCAAAATGGTATGGAATATCACTGACGGCACGTGCAGATGCACACGGGGCATTAATCGACTCGGAAATATTGGCCAAGGTATTTATTGAACTGGATAATACTGCACCTGCCCCAGATGTATCCGAAATCATTGCAAAACAGCATGCCGCGATGCTGGCACATCCAAAGGTTGGTGGCAATTTTCCATATCGCACATTTGATGTACCAGACGAAGATTTGACCGCACACAACGCCTTTATGGAAATTATAAATAAATAATCCCTTATTTGTTTATAAATGCAGCCAGGTCCAGTTTAGGTGCACCTTTTGCATCATCTAACGCATGGTATTCTGTATGCGGACCAAAGGTATTTTCTAGCAGCTTTATCTGAGCCATATGCCTCCCTAGGTTCGCAACAACAAGAACAACATCATACAACTTAAGCGCTTCTTCTACTTTTAATACAAAAAAAGGATCGCGAACACGTTTATTTAACTCTGCAAGAAATGTATTCAATTTTTTCCCAGTATTGCGTTTTGATTCCTTGCTTATGGAATAGTATACCATTGGATCTTTGCCATATTCTGATTCTAAAAATTGTTTTATTTCATTTAAATTAGCAATCGGAAAACCACTGCGTTTTGCGCGTTGATTAAACTCAAACACGGCATCCTCAAGGTTGGCATGCTTATTGTTAGACATATATGTTACAATCGTATTAACCTTACAACAGGTTACATATTCCGGTGCTGTAGCCAACAATTTATTATACGCAGAAAAACCAAATCCTCTATCAGCAAAAAGAACAGGTATGTTTTCTGCAGATGCCTTTAAGGCAGTATATACCGCCTCATGCTTACATTTAGAAATTGGCATTTTCTTATCCTGTTCATATTCAACAACGGCCACTTCAGGACGATACTTGTCAAACATATAATCAATAAAATTATGTGCAACATCAGTTCCACGTTTAACAGTACAATATATCAATGTTTTATTTTCTTTTTTATAAACCACACCATAAGGGACAACCATTGATGTTTTGGTAATCTCATCATAATAAGATAACTTTTCTAAATCAAAAGTAAGCATTCCTTTACCCCGCGATATTTATTATGATTATTCACATATTGTAACTTATACTACTCGGTATTAATATAACAATTATTATGACAAAATCAAAATCTTATTTACCGGGTGCAATTGTTTTAGGGATGCATGATGCGTTGGTATCCCAAACAGGAATTATAGCAGGACTGGCATTTGCATTGGCAGATCGGTACCTAATTATACTGACCGGTATTATATCGGCGGTGGCGGCCGGGCTGTCTATGGCGGCATCGAATTATTTGGCACATAAAACAAACAGTGATGAATACGCAATGCGTGCCGGTGCAGTGACGGGTTTAACATACCTGGGGGTCAGTGGTATTTTGTTAATTCCATTTTTTATGACAGCAAATGTTCGCGCCGCAATGACATCTGCATTTATAATTGCGATTATAATTATATTTGTATGCAACTGGGGAATATGTCGCGCAAAATCGCGACCATTTTGGCGACATACAATTGAAATGCTGGTCATATGCACAGGCGTATCTGTTGTTGCATTTCTTATTGGCGAAGCCGCCAAGTATTTTATAGGAATAACAATATAAAAAAATCCCCGATTGGGGATTTTTTTTCTTAGGCTTCGGTTTCTGGAACAACAGATACTGTTCTTCTGTCGCCGTTACCTTTCTTGAATTTAACAATACCTGCGATTTTCGCAAATAATGTGTGGTCTTTACCCATACCAACATTCAAGCCTGGGTGTACAGATGTACCACGTTGGCGAATGATGATGTTACCTGGGATAACACGACTGCCACCAGATTTTTTAACACCTAATCTGCGTCCGGCCGAGTCGCGTCCGTTTGACGTTGCGGAACCCGCTTTCTTATGTGCCATAATTTCGCTCCTTAGGCTTTAATTTCTTTAATCTTTAGAACAGTGATAAACTGACGATGACCGGCGGTGCGGCGATAATTCTGGCGACGCTTTTTCTTGAACACCAAAATTTTGTCAGCGCGTTTCTGTTCAACAACTTCTGCGACAACCTTGGCCCCTTCTACGAAAGGTGCACCAACCTTGTCACCGACCATTAATACCTGGTCGAATTCTATAGTACCTTCGGCATTCAGTTTTTCAACCTTAATCACATCGCCATTTGCAACGCGATATTGTTTGCCACCGGTTTGAAAGATTGCGTATTCTGCCATCTATCTTTCCTTTTATTATTGTTATTTTGTTGTTATTTTTTCGCACTTTGTCGAAAAGTTTATGCAAATTCTATATTTTTTATACCAAAAGTCAAGCATTTTGTCGAAAAATTTATGCAAAACATTTATTTTGATACAAAAAAATCCCCGGACGGGGATTTTTTTATTAACCATTTACGATTTCCAGCACACGGCGCGGAACATCTGTTATCGCGATACGTTCCTGGGCCATGCTGTCACGGTGACGCAGGGTGACGGTATTATCTTCCATCGTTTGATGATCAACCGTGATACAAACAGGCGTACCGATTTCATCGTGACGACGGTAGTTTTTGCCGATATTACCCGAATTTTCTAATTCAATACGACCAATCGCAAGTTTCCGCAAATCATTTTCAATACCCGTTGCAATTTCCAACAATTCTGGAACATTGCGCGCCAATGGTATAACCGCCGCCTTGACCGGGGCCAATTTTGGTTTCAATTTCAAAACTGTGCGCGATTTACCATCGCCCAGGTCTTCTTCGGTATAGGCCTCTAACATAACAGCCAACATGGCACGATTTACACCCATCGCCGTTTCAATTACATATGGGATAAAGTTTTCACCCGTCTGGGGATCTGAATAAGACAATTTTGTAGTACTGTCTTTGTTTTCCAGAACATTTGCGTGAATTTCAAATTCATTTTGCGCCTTGGTATGCGACCCCAGGTCAAAATCTTGGCGATTATGGATACCTTCGACTTCGTCAAAGCCATCTGGGAATTCATATTCAATGTCAACGGCCGCCTTGGCATAATGGGCCAATTTTTCATGTGGCATAAAACGCAATTTTTCCGCCGGTATTCCCAATTCATTTATCCACCATGCCAGACGGGTTTCCATCCACATTTTATGATACTGTTCATCCTGGTCGGGGCGAACGAAGTATTGCAATTCAGCCTGTTCAAATTCACGCATACGAAAAACAAATCCACGTGGTGAAATTTCGTTACGGAACGCCTTGCCAATCTGGGCAATCCCAAATGGCAATTTATGTGGTTTGGCATCCAGAACATTTTTGAAATTTGTGTATGTTGTAGTCGCGGTTTCTGGGCGCAGGTATGCATTTATCGCCCCATCGGCCGTCGCACCAATAGACAACCCCATCATCAATTGATATGCACGCGGTTCGGTAATTTCAGTCGAGCCACAATTATCACATTTTGTTGGGTCTTTCATTTTATCTTGGCGCATGCGGGTGCCGCATTTTTTACATTCAACCAATGGATCTGAAAAACCCGCTTCGTGGCCGGAATATTTCCACAACAGACGATTTGAAATCAGCGCAGCATCCAATCCTTCGACATCGTTACGCGAATAAATCATCGCGTTCCACCAGGCGTCGCGAATATTCTTCATCAATTCAACGCCATACGGACCGTAATCATATGCGCCCCCCAGACCACCATAAATTTCAGATCCGGTAAAAATAAATCCACGACGCTTGCAAAGTGCAACGATATCATTAACTGTTTTTGCTGGCATAATTTTTATTCCTTGGGTTTTATAAACGATTATATATTATACCCAAATAAGTTTTTTACAATAAAAAAGTGGGATTTTTTATTATTTCTTTTTAGATGCGGCGGTCTTTTTTAATTTATCTTTTTTACCGTCACCAAGGATTTGCATTTCCAATTGCAGAATTGTGTTTTCTTTGTCCTGGATTTGTTTAAGCAATTCTGTATTTTCCAGTTTGATTTTATCAAGGGCCTGGCGACTGATAATCAACTGGGTAGCCATTTGACGATTGCGTTTGCGATTTAATAAAAACGCAACCAGCGCACCTAAAATCGCGCCCCCAGACGCACTTAAAAAATCAAAAAAAGTGTCCATGATTGCCATGAACACCATTTTATCAAATACAAAACTGATTGCACTAGGCTTCTTTTCGCATGCCTGTTTTGCGATTTATCCATACGCGTTCATCGGCAATTTCCATCATTGGCATGTCTGATTTACTGTCCGAATAAGAACGAACCACATGTGGAATAATTTTGTTTTGTTTTGCCCATTCGTCCAAGGCGTAAACCTTTTTAATACCCCAACAAATATATTCATATTTCCAAGGCTTCTTTTTATCCATGCGCGAACACAACACTGCATCAAATTTCATATCACGAACAAGTTGTGGGACAAGATAATCTGTACTGGCCGAAATCAAGACAACCTTGCGACCGGCATCACGTTCGTATTGCACGCGTTCTTTGGCCCAGCCGAAACGTTCGCGTTTGTGTTGCTTGATAAAATCAGGCGCAAACTTTTTAACCATATCACGTGTTAAAAAGCGACGAATATTTTCGCGCCACCACAGACCATGTGGCTTTATCCAACGAATTACACCACACACCATCATCAATGGCAAAAACAACCATGGACGAATTGAGTGTTTGAAACAATATCTGGCAAATTCTATGTTGGAATCACGCGCAGACAATGTGCCATCAAAATCAAATACAACGACATCTTGTTTTTTTAACATATTTATCCCTTTGGGCTTTTATTCATTGCGATTATAACAATGAATCCAGCCACGTGCAAACAATAAAAAAACGCCCATATCGGGCGTTATGTTTTATTTACACAAACGCGGTTTCCAATTACGCAGCCGTTCCATCAAGAAATATAATGCCGGTGTTAATGTAAATGTGAATATAAGACTGGCCAACATACCACCAATCATAACCGCACCCATGGCAACCTTCATCCCGTCGCCAGACCACAGTTGTGGCACCATACCCGCCATAACCGCAATTGATGTCATCAAAACCATACCGCGTTTATCCTGTAATTCAGACCACAAAGCACTATATGGTTTTTCACCATTTGCGACGCGATTAATTGTCGGTTCCAGCACAAGGATGTTATTATTAACAACCAGTCCAACCAACATAACAAACGCTAACATCGCACCGACGTTCATTGATGCACCCGACAAGAACATTAACACGAATACACCGGTAAAACTGGTTATAATCGATGTTGCAATTGTAAATGGATGTGCCAAAGAATTCAATATCGCCGCCAATAACATGAACGTCAATATCGTCGCCAGCAAGAACGCATTACCAATTTCTGTTGTTGTATCCCCCTGGATTTCAGACATACCGCCAAACTGGGCATAGTATCCGTCGGCCCAATCAATTTTATTAAGACCAGATTGAATCTTGGCCTGGACCGGACCCATCGTTGATTTTCCAATATTGATATCAATTTCGGTCAAACGATTTTTATCTTTGCGGCGAATATCTGGTGTGGCGGCAGTGCTTTCTACACGCCCCAATGCCGATAATGGCACCATACCCTTTTGTGAATTTACATAAACACTGTCAAACAGGGCAACCGTCTGGAACGCATCATCAAATTCCAATACAATTGGATATTCTTCGCCATTTTCTTTGTATTTATAATCGTCGTTTCCAAACAATGCTGTACGCAATGTTGTACCAGCATATGCATTTTGTACACCCCAGAAATTCATTTTTTCTTCGTCTGGGATAAAACGATATTCGTTCGCAGGTGTTTGCTGGGCGCGGACGGCTGATTGAACTTCGGATATTTCATTGACCATGTCAATTACCTGGGCGGCATATGCTTCGCGGATTGCATCGTCCGGGCCAAAGATATTTAATACCAGGTCCGATGACACACCCGCAGATGATGATTGGCCCGCACGAATTTGAATTTCCGCATCTGGGATATCAGATATAACGGGCAGCATTGCCTGGGCTAATTCTTTATCAGACAAATCGCGTTCGGCGGCATCAACCAATTCAACCTTGATTGATATATTCTGTAAACCTTGTTCGCCAATTTTTACAGATGTCGCGGTCACTTCGTCAAATTTGTGCAAACGTTCTTCAAGCATAATCGCAATCGATTCAGACTTTTCATATGTCGCACCCATTGGCGCACGCGCCGTCACAGTTATTTCGTCTGCATCTGTTGATGGTGAAAATTCGTTACCAACAAACTTCATCAACATTGATGAACCAATCAGTAATGCGATGCCTAATAACAATACCTTGCCAGGATGACGATGTTGCACATCATACCATTTACGCAATGATGATTGTTCGTCGGCTTTGGATGATTTTTTTACTTCACGCGCCGACACAGTCTTGGCACCACGACGCGCATTTTTAATACGCAAGAATTTTGCAATCATCATTGGTGTCAATGTGAACGAGAACAACAATGACAACAATGTTAAATATACAACAGTCATACCAAACTGGACCATAAATTTACCAACGATACCGCCCATAAACGCCAATGGCAAGAACACCACGACATTTGTACCAACGCCGGCCAAGACCGATACGGCAACTTTCTTGGTACCGTCGATTGCGGCATCTTCTGGGGTTTTGCCAGCATACATTTCTTGCAGGGCGGCTTCAATCATAATAATGGCGTTTGATACCAATGTCCCCAGCGCAGATGAATACGCCAACAATGTCATCGCGTTCACAGTAAATCCAGATCCTTGCATAAAGAAGAAGCCGGCAACCAATGACGCAGGAATAACAACACCTGCGATAACTGTGGAACGCCAATTGCGGGTAAATACCAACAGCACTAATACAGTCAGCAAAACACCCAATACAATTGAATTAATTGTATCGTTCGTATCATCGGACACCGCCGTCGACGAATCAAATACGATTTCCATTTCTGCGCCCGGTAAACGCGATGCTAAATCAGCCTGGTATGCGGGCATATGTTTACGCAATTCGTTTGAAATTTTAATTGCGTTTCCATCCGATGCCTTGACCACAGATGCAATAACAACATTTTCACCATTATAGCGTGCACCATTTTCAATTTCACGCGCCGCGTCTGTTACGGTTGCAATATCTGATAATTTGAAATTCTGTCCTTCGACCGTGGTCAGGCGCAGGTTTTCAATTTCATCAACCGATGCAAATTCACCAACAAAACGAACATTGGCAGAATTTGTACCACTTTCAATTTTACCGCCTGGCACGTTCAAGTTACGATTTCCCAACGCCGATACAACATCCATAACCGTCACGCCACGCGCCGCCATTAATTCTGGATTCATTGCAATGCGTACAGCGCGTTGCAAACCACCAAACACGGACACAGATGCAACCCCAGATAACCCAGTAATTTTATTAGACAGAACATTATCAACATATTCTTCTAAATCACGCGCATCGGCACCACGCAAAACGATGTCAACAACGGCTTCTTGTAATGGGTTTAATTTTTCAACAACAGGCTGTTCCATGTCAGACGGAAATTCAGACAATAATCCATCTAACTTGGTCTTAATTTCAGATGCCTTGTCGTTAACATTTACCCCCAGATTAAATTCAGCCAATACCATTGCGCTGTTTTCATACAGGTATGATGTTAATGATTTTAATTCTGATACTTCGGAAATTGCGTCTTCGGCACGTTTTACAATCTGGGATTCCATTTCAGCCGGTGCCGCCCCAGGATAAATAAATGTCGATGTCACAATTGGAAAGTCCAATGATGGCGTACGTTCAATATTCATTTTTGGAAATGATACAAGACCCAACACCACCCAAAATAAAACAAACATTAATGTTGTAATTGGTCGACGAACAAGAAACTTTAACATATCACACCCCATATATTTATTTTTTGATAACTCTTACTTTTGTGCCTGGATTAACATGTGACAAAATCACACGATCACCATCGTTTAAGCCACCTGTGATATATGCAACAGATGCATCTTGGGCGGCAACAGTTACATGGCGCGCATCTGCAACATCACCATCAACAACCATAACAACACCATTTTCAATTGCAGACACCGGAACATAGTATCCATTACCAGATATTTCGGCGAACTGTAACCCGTCTGATACACCCGATGTGCGAACAACATGCATCCCTGTGTCATAGTCTATGTTGCGAGATACAGACACGATTTTTCCGTCACCAATTTTCTGGCCGGCACGCAGTTTTTCCACACGCGCGCCAGATACCAATGCACGATTATTTTTTACCGCAATCGGTTCACGCAACACACCGTCTGTACGCGATACTGTGATTGCCTCGATCGGGGTTCCTTGGTCAATGGCAACGCGCGCCGCGTTGAACACATGACGCGAATTTTCAGATGCAACCGCGGCAAAACGGAATATTACCCAACCAACCAACACTGCAATCAACAGTATTGTGAAAAATCGTTTCATTTTTGTTGTTTTCAAATTTTCTGCTATTTTTTCCATAATTATTCACCCAACTTTTTTACAGATTGTTCAGACATTAAAATATTGTACTTCATATTCAACAGTGCCATATCCAATTGATACAGGCCTGCGGCAACATCTGCCAATTCAATGGCCGACGTTTGACCGGCACCAAAACGATCCTGGGAAAATTTGTATGCCTTGGCGGCCAGATCGCGCGCTTCCTGTAACTTGGCCAGGTTGCCACGCAAACGATTGTATTGTTTTATCGCATTGTCATATTTTTCAGATGTGATTTTTTTAGACTGGGCCAAATCTTCGCGTGCAGCAACCGCATTCATTGCTTCGATTGTTGCATTGGCACGATTTATACCACCACTGAAAATTGGCACCTGAAGTGCGATTCCCAAATTCGCAGATTGCGACCCCTTGGAATCAAACATGTTGCCAATTTCACTGCCCATGGAATAATAACTGTAACTGGCGGTGGCGGCCAATGTAGGATACGCGCCGGCACGTTCAGAACGCGCCATGCGTTCATACATGTTCACCTGTTCCGATAAAATATCCCATTCTGGGGTGCTTTCCAATTTTGCAGGCGCATTTAATTCACCAAATTTTGTTGGGAAAGAATCTGTTAAAACCAATTCTTCGTCCAGATTAATCCCAGCCATAATTTTTAGCATTCTGTGCGCTGTGTCACGATTGAATTTTGCATCGGATAAATTAATTTCTTTGGATGCGATGTCAGATTCAATTTTGACCAAATTGCTGCGGTTTGCACGACCCGCCGCAGTAAGACGTTTGCGTGCCGCACGCGCGTTGTTCAAATCAGATTCTGAAATTTTAACAATTTCATCTGTCATCTTGGCCGTCCAGTATAAATTGGCGGCGGCATATACAACCTCGCGTTGGGTTAATTCTTTGGATGCGTCGGCCATCTTTATCGCAGATTTTACCCCCTTGACCGCATTACCAATTTTACCAAATGTGTAAATAGGCTGGGTAAATGACAGACCGGCTGTAAACATATTATCAGGCATTTCAATTGACAAAGGACTGTCGTTCCCGGTTAAAAACGCCCCAATTTCACCCGGCAATGTAATTTTTTGTGAATCGAACGGATTTTCAACATCCACCATATTCATGTATGTCGCCGTACCTTCTAATTTGAACCAGCGGTTCGCATTAACCGCATCCAGTTGGGCCGATGCCTTTTCAACATTAGCATTTGCCTTTTTCAAGTCATGCGATTCTTTGACAATACGCTGGGTCGCGTCGGCCAACGACAAATCTAACGCAAATGCGTTTGTGGCACACCCTGCAAAACATGCCGCCACAAATAAAGATACTAATCGTACATTATGCATTTTACTTATGCTCCATATTTGATAAAATTTTATTCATTGTTTTTAATGCCGCGGTCAATTCAACTTCGTCTTGTTTGGAAATACCAGAAAACATTTTTTCAACACCATTTCTGAAAGTTTCCAAGGCATTTTCTGCGATTTCCGCACCGCGCGGTGTCACAGAATACCATGTGTTACGACGATCGTTTTCATCAACCACACGCAATACTAAACCGTCCGCCTCTAGTTTTCTGAAAACCGCACACAGATTCGGCGCCGACACAAATTCGCGACGCGCAATATCTTTTAATAACGCACGTCCACCCTGGTGCAGACGAACCAAAATAGACATCTGTTGACGCGGAAAGCCAGATAAATGAGCCTGATCAACGCGTAGTTTATCCGCGTATTTATCCAGCATCCAAATATTAGATTCCATAAGACGAACAAATTCCTTGCGCGACATTTTATTTTCCTTTATAATAATTTTGCGTTTTGGTTTATTAAAAATCTTAATTATTATATATTTTAACGATTTTATTGCAAGAACTTTTTTCAAAAAATTTTTATTTTCTTGCAAAAGATGCAAAGATATATATAATTTAGTTCGCAATTGGGGTGTCGTCTAATGGTAGGACAAGAGATTTTGGTTCTCTTTATCATGGTTCGAATCCGTGCGCCCCAACCAAAATAAATCAATGCCCATCGGGGCATTTTTTTATTTTGCTATACGCACGGCTTGTACAATCAGTTTCAGTGATTGTACGGCAAAACATTATTAATGTTTTGTACGCGTTTCGGAAAATCACAGATTTCCCAAAACACTAGTGGGGGACATCCCCACACCCCTGTGTGCGCCCCAACCACACTTCGCGTCTGCGACGCTTCGTGTGGCAGGCCACACAAGGCAAGTAGTATAGGCGAGGTAGTGTCGCCCGAGATTTTAATAAAAAGTGACAAATTCATAAAATTAAAACCGCCATATGGGGCGGTTTAATATTTGCCTAGCGCGACAATTCGTTTTAATTTTTCAGCACGCTTTTGTAATTCTGCCTGGGCCGCATTTACACGTGTATTGATTGCATCTGCAATCTTAAAATTCCTTTAGGTTTCTGTGTCGCATCTAAACGGTGGTTTGTTTTCATCAGAATTGTATCACAAAAAACACACAAAAACAAACCTATTTTATGCCGAATCCAAAGGACCGTTTTCCTAAAAAGTCTCTTTTGGACTTTGTTTAGGCGGTCGTTTGTGATACAATTATTTTACTAGTATCAGAGAGAGGAACGTTTCGATATGAGAAAGATAATACCGTTTTTGCTGACAATCGGCATGTTGCCGACATGGGCGAACGCTTTATCACTGGATGATGCGTTGCGTGCAACATATACCGCATGCGTCGGAATCGATGATGAATTAAGTGACCTGAAAAAAATGGCGGGAATTAATACAGCAATTACCGCAGTTGGTACGGCGGCCGGCGCCGGCGCAACAATTACCGGTGTGGTCAAGGCATCAACCGACCAGGAAATTGAAGAACTGGAAAAAATTATGGCGGAAATCGATGAAATGTCCAAGAACATGGAACCGATGACTGAAAAAGAAATCATGACATTTATGGAAGAATTTAATCGCGGTTATGATACAGAACTGGCCAGTACGGATGCGATTGAAACAGAACTGGAACAACTGAATGCAAAATCCAAGAAACTGGGTAATTGGCGCACGGGATTAATGGCAGGCTCAACCGCAACAAATGTCGCCGGGGCAATTATCGCAGGCACTAACAAGGTGGACGAAGACCTGAACACACAAATTAAAAATTGTTTGGTCGCAGTCGGGGATTTGCGTGGCGCAATGATGCAGGCACGCATGAACGGCACAGATATTAGCGAAGCACAATCAATCGTCGATGCATGTGGCGAATATGAATTCGCAGACCTGGGCAAGATTAACAAACGCGCCACAGGTGCCGCGATTTCCGCCGGGGTTGGTGCAACAACGGGTTTGGTGGGAACGATCACATCTGCATCCGCAAACAGTGATAATGTGCGTGGCGACAACACTGATGCAGGCAAGAAAAAAGAAAAGAATTTGAACGTTGCATCAAATATCTTGGCCGGGACAACAACGGCGGCATCAGCCACGGCAACTGTATTTAACGCGACACAAATTAAGGCAATTAAACAGGTTGCAGAA